>PKTH01000018.1 GCA_002869265.1 Candidatus Parcubacteria bacterium | reverse complement strand
TTGAAATTGTTTTTATTCAATTGATTCTTCTGTGCTTGTTGCTGTTCCATTCTCACTGAGTTTTTCAACCCCGATTAAGCAAACCTCTCTCCAAGGAACATAGTGAGAGCTAAATCTTTCTTCAACAATATTGTCTTCGCTATATTTTACAATGTAGTCAAAATAAGCGTCGGCACCGTTGTGGGCGTGCTCTGTGCACCTTGTTTCTCCTACTGGTAAATCTAGGGTCTCAACATATTTTGTTGGAGCTGGTTTGGTAATGTTGTATATAGTTGGTTCAGTTAGTTCGACCTCTCTGCCGTCTTCAGTTCCCCAGAAATCAAAGTAGATATCATCTCCTTCAATTCTAGTCTGGATGAGAATGTTGTACTCACTGTCATTTTTAAATCTAAAGTCTGGCCATGGGTCATAAATAGTAGCGTCAGTTCCAGCTGGTTCATAATATGAAACACGATAAGAGTGGTTCCTTCTCATGGTGACTGGCATTCCACTTTGTAAAACAGTCCTGAAAAGTGTTGTTCCAATTTGGCAAAGACCGCCTCCGTATTCAGCGATGGTTTGGTTCCCTTTTATAACCAGCTCTGGCAGATAGCCACTTTCTCCATCTATGTCACCTAGAGCAGTTATAAGGGAAAATTCTTCTTCTGGTTTTATAATTAGACCGTTAAGAGAAGCAGCTCCTGTGGCTATGTTATGTCTTCTGTTTTTAGGTGAGCCACTAAAGTCAGAATGCCCTGTGCCGATAACTTCGTTTATGCCAAGATCATTGACTTCTTCCGTTTGCAATTCACTTTTTAGCTCAGTCATAGCGAGGGTGAGGTCGTTTTCCCCTCCTTTGATAAACTTATTTTCCAAAAGATTAAAGGTGGCATCAAAGTTCACTTCTAGACCATCTTTACTTACCTGGAATTCTACAACCCGACCATCTTTTATTTCGAATTTTGCATTTTGTGGTTCTATTTGTATTTCCGGAGAAATGTTTTCATCAAAATATTCCTTAACTAATTTTTGGTCTAGGCCGACAAGTATTTTATCTCTTTCCTCAAGAGGGCTAAACTCAGTTTTTATTTTTAGCCATTCAATCACTTGATCCTTGTTGATAGTCCAACTTTGGTCATAGATTTTAGGAATTTCGTGTTTTGATGAGTCAAACTTAATTGTCAGAGGAGCGTTGTCGATTATTTCTTGAGCCACTAAATCGAGACCCGTAGTTTTATTTTTGTATATTTTTGGTTTGGCTATTTGAGACTTCATTACAATCTCCGACGTATCAAAGCTGGCTAATTTTTTTTCTAAAAGCAATATTGATTCTTTATAGTTAATGACATTTCCTAGTTTCTCATTTTCGATTGTGAATTCTCCGTCGTTGTAAACCAAGTTGGCATTTACGGGTTCTAATTCGAACTTAGAAAAGTTACTTTTTAAAAGCTTGTAGATCTCTTCCTTGTTTATACTAAAATATAAGGGGCTTTTTTTCTTATTAAGAAACAACTCTATTTTTTTAAAGAGATCGGTTATCGGCTCTGCGCCTCTACCCAGATTGATTACTTCATTTACTGTTCGATCAACCTCAAAGTCTATGATTTGGTAGGCAAGGTCACCCTCGACAGAAGAAAGTGTCGGGAAGACTTTCACTTGTTTACCTTGGTATCTGAAACTAATGCCGTTTTGGTCTAAAAGATTTACTTTTTCATTTAAGATTGTTTGGACTTCCAGGAAGCTCTTTCCCCCAAGATTTATATTGCCGACGTAAACCCCGGGGTAAACCTTGTTCTCATACTTTTTTTCAAAAAGTAGATAAGCACCCAAGACAATTGCAGAGAGTGAAATAAAAAAAGCCACTAAAAAAAGTAGCCCCTTGAATGCCTTTTTTGTTTTGTGAAGTTTAAAAAAAATCATCTAATTTTCTGTGTCCAGTAGTTCGTTTAAGATCTCTTTTGCAGTATCATCATTTTGAGAAATGTTTATATGTAGAACATCGCCTTCTTTCAGGGTTTTTTCTACGTAGTTTTCTGGTAAAACAATCCTTCTGCTATCTTTGTCTTTGAAATGAGCCCCTCCTTTTTCAAATTTTTGAAAAATGATTTTATGAGCCATTTATTTTTCTTTAACTTTAATTGATATTTGTTTACTAGCAACTGACTTTGGTAAGACAACTGTGAGAACTCCATTTTCCAATAAGGCCTCAATCTGGTCTTCCATTATCTCAACTGGTAAAATAATTGAGCGTGAAAATGAGCCCCAATAGCATTCTTTATATAGATAATTTTCTTCTTTAATCTCTTCTTGCATTTCTCTTTTCCCGCGGATAGTTAGCATGTCGTTATTTATAGAAATATCGATATCACCAGGTTTTACGCCGGCAATTGTAGATCTAACTATTATTTCTTTGGGGGTTTGGTATACGTCTATAGAGAGCTGCCCTTCTTCATAGTCTTCTTCGAGCCATTCTTGATTGTCTTCTTCGCTTTCTTCTAGAAGCTCGTCTTCGTTTTCCATAATTGCTTCGTCAATTTCTTCATCGCTGTATTCTAGCTCTGGTTTTTCAAAACCAGCCAATCTTTTAAGAATTTTTACCATATATTTGCTTTTCTTTTTAAATTTATATAGATATTATAGTATTTTTAGATAAGTTTTGCAATATCTTTATCAATAAAAATTCTGAAAGAAAATAAATTATCAAGCGTACTACTTATTGCATGGGGCTAGTATTTACTTTGCATTAAAAATAATGAGTGGTATAATACTAGTACACACAAAAACAAACTTTTACTAAAGCTCTATAAACCTTTAGTTTGTAGTGGCAAAAAAACAGACCAGCGGAATCCGGTCTGTTTTTTTGTTTTGAAAAAATCATTATTTAAGCTAAAATATATGGAGTGTAAATATAAATTAATAGAAATATAAATTATATGTATAATCCAGAAGACGCTTTAATAATAAAAAGAAGTTCATCCCAAGCTCCCTTAAGCAAAGCGATGCAAGAAGTTTACGATTTGTTTTTATCAGGTGAGGGTGGTCAGGAGCAAGTTTTATTAGAAAGAACTCAAGCAGACTTAGAAGAATATAAAAAGATATATGCTCATTTTAAAGAAAAAGACCTAAGAGCGTTTCGGACTTCAGCAAAGACAATAGAAGAAATGGTGAATCGAGACAAAACTAAAGTGGAGGCTTTAAGAGATTCTGAGGGCCAGAAGGATACCACAGAAAGAGGTAAGTTGTTTGAGTCTATGATGTTTGATTTTGGCAAAAAAGAAGATCGTCAATCCCTGATAGTATCACCTGGAGATGGCACCAGCCTTTTTAGAACGACTGAATTTGATGATCGTCAAAACCAAGTGGATGGTGTTTTGGAGCTAAGTGAAATAACAAAAAATAAAGTAGCAATTGATTTTACAACCTCTACTTCAGAGAAACTCAACACTAAACTATATGCTATTACTGATAAATTAATTGGGAAAAACCGTCTAGCCGAAGTTAAATATTATAACAGTGAAAATGGGGAGTCTGGTCCAATCAAAGATATTCCGACTGTAGTTATAGCTGTTGAAGATGATATGTTGGATGAATTATGCCAGGCATATTTAGAGGGAGGCGATAGTTTAGCAAAGCATTCATTTCAAGTTTATCTTTTTAAGGCTATTGAAAGTCAACTAAGCTTCCAGTCTGACCTTTTGGAAATCGCAATCGAAAAAACAGATATAAATTCTAAAGAGGTTTTTATGAAAAAAAGACTTAAGAAGATAATTGACAACACCTTAATCGATGTTGAAAAAATCTTAGACAATAAAAAAACTCTTCCAGATGAAGTCTGGAAGAGAGTAGAAGATGAAATTAAAAAAAGTAAATTTTTCGATAAAATATTTGACCAGAAAATTTAGCTTAGCCCGTATTTCTCCAATATTTCATTTCCAATGATTCTCATTCTAGGAGTCAGATCCACTATCGGGGTTTTGCTAAATGTATTTCGAGGTTTTTTGTAGATGGAAATAAAGTCGCAGTGCTCTCTTTCTTCTTTGATGATAGAATAGGCTGCCTGAAAGGCTTGGCAATTTTTTGAGTGACAAAGTTTTTTTTGAGCAAGGGCAAAATTAATTCTCCCATTTGGAAAACACATCTCCAGGCTTATAACAAATTGAAATATTTGCATAACTCGCTCAAATACTTTTTTTAATTCTTTTTCAGTTGAAATGAGCCCTTTTTCCTCTAATATAAGAGGAAAAATTTTTTGACCAGGAACTCCGTTCCTTGCTTTTTTAACAACCTTTTTAGATAAAACGGCTACCATATCCATAATATTCTCCAATCAGAAAAATTGAATAAAGTTTAAAAAGCTTTTGTACTATATCATATAAATATATATTTGTCAATAAGATATGGTAATGTGCACACACATATTGCACTTTTTTGTTAATCTAGGGGCATATGAAAACTATGCCAAATAATACACAAGAAGAAAGGTATCGGTGGATTAA
>PKTH01000003.1 GCA_002869265.1 Candidatus Parcubacteria bacterium | reverse complement strand
CTTTCTTTGATAGTCCCGCAGATACAAGCAAAAATTGAACACATGTTTTCTCGCTTTGCTTCTCGAGTCCCAAACCAACAGAAAAGAGAAGGTTTTGGAGGGGGGATAATAGTTGGTTTCTCCTTGGGTCTTTTGTGGACTCCGTGCGTTGGACCGATATTAGCCTCTGTGATCACCTTAGCTTTGACTGGCTCGGTTAATGCGGCAGCATTTATTATCACTTTGGCTTACGCCCTTGGAACGGCTCTTCCCATGCTGGCTATTATGTATGGGGGAAGACAACTCCTTAATAGAACGCCTTGGCTTACTAGGAATTTGGGGAATATTCAAAAGGGCTTTGGAGTTGTAATGATAATCACAGCCGGCTTAATACTATTTAACGTTGATAGGGGAATACAATCATATCTTCTGGAGAAGTTTCCCAACTATGGTTCTGGGCTAACAAGCTTGGAGGATAATAGTATTGTACGAGATAGTTTGGATAAAATTGATAGTGATGGAGATAAGAGTGAAGTACAATCGGCTATAGAGGGAGAAGATTATCCAATAGCACCAGAGCTGATAGTTGGCGGAGAGTGGATAAACTCTGAGCCTCTGAAATTATCTGACTTACGAGGCAAGGTGGTTCTTCTCGACGTGATGACATATTCTTGTATAAACTGTATTCGCACTTTTCCGTATTTGAATGACTGGTATGAAAAATACAGTGATGATGGTTTGGTGATTATTGGGATACATACTCCGGAGTTTGAATTTGAGAAAGATGTAGAAAATGTAAAGAAAGCTCTTGACGATTTTGGCATCAAGTTCCCCGTGATGCAAGATAATGACTATAAAACTTGGCGGGCATATGGCAACAGATATTGGCCTAGGAAGTATTTATTGAACCAAGAGGGAAGAATAGTTTATGACCATATTGGTGAAGGAAAGTATGAAGAAACAGAAAAGTTGATACAAGAACTATTAGAGAAAGATGTTGCTCTTAGTTCCATTGAAGAGGAGAGTGTGAAAGCAGGAAGTCCGGAAACATATTTTGGAGCTAGTCGAAATAGCTTGTTGGCTAATGGCGAGGCTAGAAAAATAGGAGTTCAAAATTTCACTATCCCGGAGACAATAGATAAGAATATGCTTTACCTGGGAGGGGATTGGGATATCCGAAATGAATATGCTAGTAATCTGTCAGCTGGTGCTAAAATAGTTTTCCCTTATACTTCCATGAAGGTCTTTATGGTGGCTGGGTCAGAAGAGGGAGTGAGAATAAAAGTAAATGGATCAGAAGAAATATATATTAAAGAAGAAAAGTTGTATAAACTTTTAGAATGGGATGACGCGATTGAGGGTGTTTTGGAAATAGAAGTGCTTGACCCTGGACTAGAAGTCTTTACCTTTACTTTTGGATAAAAAAATCCCCTCGAGTTTTCTCGAGGGGAGGGGTAAGTTTTCAGTTATTGTCGGCGGTTATTCTCATGCCGATGATAAACGATATGGCTAGGCCGGAGACAATTCCCAGGACAGGCGTGTAGCTCATCCTGAAGAGTGCATCACCAATCTGAAAAGCAAAAAAGAGGTTGATTGTGAGTAGGGCCAGTGTTGCTCCCAGGATGTTTAGAACGATCCCGGCATAGAAAGATAAGTCATACAGAAAGGAGTTGCCGCCTTTTCCTTCTCCGATTCTGTTTGCAATCCTGATCACGCTCTTCCCACATGCCAGAGAAAAACAAAATGACGCGACAGCCAGGCTGCCTAACAATACCAACAAACCTATTAAGGGTGTTTCCATGATTTTCCTCCTGTATGGTTAGATTAAATTACGGCTTTATTTTTCTCTTTTTAAAGTGATACGTTTTTGCAGTTAACAAATAGCCAAGAATGAACCCTGTTAAGGGAAGAACTAATTTAAAACTGAGCAAGAAATCTTTGTGGAAAAATGCCCAGGCAAAGTTCATAACCGTAAGGATGAATATCATCCCAATAACATTTGCCCCCAGGCTCGTTAACATGTATAGCTTATATATTCCCTTGTTGAATTCGTTGCCTTTAGCCTCCTCTTCAGCCATTTTGATATTGATGTTGAGTGCTTCGTAGCCAAGTTGAAAGGCACCGAGAGCGATTAATAGTACAATAATCATTGCAGTTATAAGCCCGAACTCGCCAGTGTTTATTCCTAAAATCTCATTATTCATTGTCTTCCTCCTTAAAGGATTAGATTGTTAAAAGGGCAATAAAATTAATTTAATAATAACATAAAAACTAAAAAAAGTCAATAATTTGATTATGAAAAAAAATATAATTATAATAACTTTACTAATATTAGCCATAATTACATATATTGTATTAAGTAGTAATAAAGGTAAGGATAATAATATGGAGAATACAAGCGAAAAAAAGTTGGCAACCTTTGCTGGTGGGTGCTTTTGGTGCACTGAAGCGGCATTTGAGGCTATAGACGGTGTGTTGAGCGTGGTATCTGGGTATAGCGGAGGAGATGAGAAAAATCCGACATACGAGCAAGTAGCTAGTGGTCAGACCGGGCACCTTGAATCTATTCAAATAACTTATGATCCTAAAAGAGTAGCTTATAATGATCTCTTAGAAATATTTTGGAGAAGCGTAGACCCAACAGATTCTGGTGGTCAGTTTCGGGATAGAGGCGCCCAATATAAAACTGCAATATTCTATGCGGATGATGAACAAAAAGAGATCGCTCTTCAATCAAGAGAAGAGCTCGATAACTCTGGTCGATACGAGAAAAAAGTTGTGACAGAAGTTTTGCCTTTTAAAAGTTTTTACGAGGCGGAAGACTATCACCAAGATTATTCTAGCAAAAATCCTTTGCGATATGGTTTGTATAAAAAAGCCTCAGGTAGAGAAGCATATTTAAAAGGTGTCTGGGGAGAAGATTATAAATATGAGCTTGAAGAGCCTAGTGAAGAAGAATTAAAAGAAAAACTAAGTCCACTGCAGTACAGGGTGACCCAAGAGGAAGGGACAGAGCCAGCTTTTGATAATGAATATTGGGACAATAAAGAAGAAGGAATATATGTTGATATTGTTTCTGGTGAGCCTTTGTTTAGCTCCTTGGATAAGTATGATTCAGGCACTGGTTGGCCCAGTTTTACTAAGCCCTTAGTCCCTGAAAATATTACAGAGCATAAGGATAATAAATTGTTTATGGAAAGGATTGAAGTCAGAAGTAGGGAAGCGGACTCACATCTGGGGCATGTCTTTAATGATGGTCCTGAGCCAACAGGTCTTAGGTATTGTATGAATTCCGCTTCACTCCGTTTTGTCCCAAAAGATAAACTTATAGAAGAGGGCTATGGAAAATATTTAAGTCTTTTTGAATAGTATGAAAACATTTAGTAGGAAAGTTTTGGATGTAGTAAAAAAAATACCTCGCGGGGAGGTTTTAAGCTACAAAGAAGTTGCTAGACTAGCGGGGAATGAAAAAGCAAGCAGAGCAGTTGGGAACATACTGAATAAAAATTATGATCCAGGTATTCCTTGCCATAGGGTGATTCGTAGTGATGGAAGTGTGGGAGGATACAATAGAGGAAAAAAGGAAAAAGAAAGACTTCTAAAAATAGAAAACCGCACTTGATTTGTGCGGTTTTTGTTTTAAGAAAATTGACAAATCAAGAAAATAATGTATAATAGGGTTATAAATAAAGGGAAGAAGGTTGCTATATTCCGGTTCCTGGGAAAATTAAACAAAGCACTATATGCAACTTTTAGACATTCGAGTTGCTTTTTTAATTTTATGACTTCTAAGGAAAAGTTTTTGGAGGAACACAATAGCTTGTCACCAGTTAATCTAAAGGCCACCATAGGCATGCTGAACCACTTTAAAAGAGAAAAGGCTTCGCTTTTTAAGGACAGGGATTGGTCAATAGAAAAACTAAGAAGACCTTTTATACTCTGGGTTTCTACTTTGAGTGATTCTCAGAAAAGTGAAATGAGTTAAATATAAAAATAATATTAATAACAAATATGGCAAAAAGAAGCACAGGCGTGGGAAATAACAAAAAATCAAAATCCCACAAGACAGCTAAAAGACTAGAAGCGAAGAGAATTATGCTTGAAGAGAGGGATGCGAAAAGAAAAAAGAAATAAAGTTCTAGAAATATAAAAACAGACTATGAAAATAGTCTGTTTTTATTATGTAAAAAAGTATTACGCTTTTTTAACTTTGTCAGCTGCTTGACCTCTTGGAGTGTCGATAATTTCGAACTCAACTTTGTCACCTTCTTGAAGGGCTGCAAAGTCTACACCGTCTAGATTGTTAGCGTGGAATAATAAATCATCTCCGCCTTCTTCTCTAGCGATAAATCCAAAGTTTTTGTCAGTTAACTTTTTGATTGTACCTGCCATAGATATTTGTTATAAATTAAAAGGATCTCTAATAAATAATAGAAATCCAAAATTTCTAACTATTGATATTAGTAAATCTATGATTATTATAGCAGATTAAGAATATTTTGCAAGTGGTTCTAAATATTTTTTAATATATTCCAAATATATATTTAATTAATAATTTGACAGGATGAACGTTTTGTTAGAGTATGGAATATCTGGTTTTAGGCTTCAGTGTGTGTGCGTTTAGAGCAAAACCTTCGAGATAATTACAATACTGACAATATTAAGATTATGACTGTAATAGGATAAACAATAATATTATTTCTACTCACTAACGCTCCATTCCTAAAACATAGATATTTAGCAGAGATTTCTACGCTTCATTTTTCTCCTAAATTTTCAAATGTTTGGAGTAATGATTAAAGAAAAAAGCTTATGCCCAAATAGTAGGTAAGATAAAAATTGCCGACTCTTTTGCTGCTGGTGGTTTACATGGTATTGACAAAATAAAAAAAATATGTGATGATGGTATTTGCGTTTATAAAAAATTTAATAAATATATTTGTACTCTTGGGGAGGGTTGTCATAATTATATAATGAAAGACGGGAAAATCATTATATTGCTTGCACAGCTCAATTAAAGTGAAGCAAATAATGAAATTATGACAACATTCAAAGAATTAGGCCTTAATTCTGATATTATGAAAGGCCTAGATGACTTAGGTTTTGTTGAGCCGTCACCGGTTCAGGCGAAGGCTATACCTTTCATCTTAAAATCAAAAAAGGACCTTATTGCATTAGCACAAACCGGAACAGGAAAGACGGCTGCTTTTTCATTGCCAATTTTGAATCAAATTAAGGCAGACGGGAAAACTATTCAGACTATTATTCTTTCACCAACTAGAGAGCTGGCTATCCAAATATGCGCTGATATAAAAAACTTTTCTAAATATAATAAAAATTTAAAAGTAACCCCTGTTTATGGTGGAGAAAAAATTGATATTCAGATTAATGCTTTAAGGAGAGGGACAAATATAGTAGTTGGGACTCCTGGGAGAGTCCATGACTTAATAAGAAGAAAGGTTCTTAGGTTGCATTCCATAAGATGGGTAGTTCTCGATGAGGCTGATGAAATGCTTGATATGGGTTTTAAGGATGATTTGGATGCGATATTGGCTCAAACTCCAGAGGAGAGAAAAACCTTTTTATTTTCAGCCACTATGTCAAAAAGTGTTGCAAATATTGCTATGCAGTATATGCGTGATGCTGACGAGATAAGTGTTGGTGAAAAGAATATTGGGGCAGAGAAAGTGAGTCATGAATACTATATGGTTGGAGCTCGTGATAGATTTGAAGCCCTGAAAAGAATTCTTGATTATTTACCTGGTGTTTATGGAATAGTATTTTGCAGAACCAGAAGAGAGGCTCAACAGGTTGATGAAAAGCTAAAAGCTAGTAATTATGATTCTGAAGCCTTACATGGAGATATTGCCCAAGCTTCGAGAACAAGAATAATGGACAGGTTTAAAAAGAAACAAGTTAGGCTTTTGGTAGCTACTGATGTAGCTGCTCGCGGAATAGATGTAAACGATTTGAGTCATGTAATCAATTTTAATCTACCTGACCAAAATGAGGCCTATACTCATAGAACAGGAAGAACAGGTAGGGCTAAAAAAAGCGGGGTGGCAATAACCATAATTACTCCAAGGGAACAAAAGAGGATTCGCGATCTTGAAAAAGTAATAGGAAAACAGTTTGACTTGAAAAAAGTTCCTAAAGGAGAAGATGTTTATAAAAAATTGATTGATAATTTTGTAGTTGAACTTGAAACAGAAAGTGAGGAGAAGGGCGTAAATGACAAATATTTTGATGAAATAGTTCAAAGACTGAGTAAAATAAATAAAGAAGATCTTATTAAAAGATTTATTTCTCAAAAGTTTAGCCAGGTGATTAAAGAGAATAAGAATGTTAACGACTTGAATGCTGAAGAGAAAAAGGGCTCAGAGCACAAAAGAGTTACTGGGAATAAAAAGATAAAGATAAACTTTGGGAAAAAGCATGGTTTAGACGTAAAGGGTCTTTTTGGTCTTATTAATTCTTCAAAAAATTTAAAGGGAGTAGAAATAGGGGCAATAAACATAAGACCGGAGATGACTATCTTTGGAGTTGAGGAAGAACTGTCTGGGGAGATAAAAAAAGAATTAAATGAGTTGAAATATAGAGGGAAAAGAATACTCGCTACTATAACGGACGAAGATGCTGGCCCTAGGACATTTTCTGGGAGAAGAGGCGGAGGCAGTGGTGGTAGAAGAAATCGCCCCCCTAGAGGAAGATCCAAGGGGTCTGGAGGAAATAGACCCTCAAAATTTAGAAGTAGAAAATAGATATTTACAAAAAGCCACTTTTTAAATAAAGTGGCTTTTTTATATTCAAAAAAAATGGTATAATAATAAAAAGTTTGATAAATGAAAATACTCTCAAAAATCAGGAAAGTAAGAAAAGTTACCTTAAGGTTAATTCTTCTTTTTGCGTTTATAATTGCCGTCTGGCAACTTCACAAACCACTTCCAGATGGCCTCTCTTATAAAGGTCAAGCGATCCCAGTTGATGATGGACAACTAGATTTTCTTTATGATCTTACTTACCTAGACGAAAATGGTGAATTGGTTCATGATCAGGAGATTTTTGACGAAATAATAAGTAGCATTGAAGATGCGCAGAGTTATATTTTACTTGATATGTTTTTGTTTAATTCTTGGTTAGGCAAGGCTGATTCCTCGTTCCGCTCAATAGCCCAAGATGTAACTGCAGCTCTTATAGAGAAGAAAGAAAAAAGCCCAAGAATTAAAATTGAAGTTATTACAGATCCGATAAACACAGTTTATGGAGGAGATCAAAGTTTGGTGATAATGGCTATGAGAGAAGCGGGTATACATGTTTATGTGACAGACTTAAAACCATTGCGTGATAGTAATCCAATATATTCTTCTTTTTGGAGAATGTTATTGCAGTGGTTCGGAAACGACACCTGGCCTCAGTGGGTAAGACACCCATTTTCTGAAACCGAAAATAAAATCAGTTTAAGAAGCTATCTGACTTTACTAAACTTTAAAGCAAATCATAGAAAAACATTTTTAGCAGATAGCGGTGAAACTTTCGTTTCTATTGTTTCTTCTGCTAATCCTCATGATTCTAGTTCAGCCCATTCGAATGTAGCTATTAAAATAACAGGGGGTTCTTTTGCTCAGGAACTTTGGGAGTCTGAAAGGGCGGTAGTTAAAATGTCGAATAGTGATCTTTATAATTTTCCTCAAAAGGATTCTTCTAAAAGAATTGCGACAACAACTGTGCAACTTCTTACTGAAGGAAAAATAAAAAAATCACTGATTGATATTATAGATGACACTAAAAAGGATGATGAGATAAACATAGCTATGTTTTACCTCTCAAATAGAGATGTCGTAAGCTCTTTAGTCAATGCTACTCGAAGAAGAGTAGCAATAAATCTTATTATGGACCCCAATAAAGATGCTTTTGGATATGAGAAAAATGGGATTCCGAACAGACAGGTAGCCACCGAACTCCTCAAGAGATCAAACGGGAGAATCCGTGTAAGGTGGTATGAGACTAACGGGGAACAATTTCATAGCAAAATAACTTATATAAAATTTTCCAATGATGACAGGGTAATTGTTCTTGGGTCTGCTAATTTAACAAGAAGAAACATTGATGATTATAATTTGGAAAGCGATGTTTTAATTAGAACAAAAAAAGGCTCTTCCATAGATGCAGAAGTTGATGAATATTATGAAGCTTTATGGTCAAATTCAAAAAACAATGTTTATACAACAGGATATTCATCCTATAAAGATGAGAGCGTTTGGAAAATGCTTCTATATCGATTAGAAGAAATGACCGGTTTGAGTAGTTTTTAGACCCTGAATATTTTGTATAAAATCCAAGCCAGTGAAGCTACTACCAGAATGGTAAAATCCCAGAAATATGACAATACAAAAGATGAAAAATACGCACCCGCCATCATTCCCAAGAAGAAAAGATATACTTTAAAGACTGCAAAGTCCCAGATATTGAAGCTTTGAATCTTTTTTTCGCCCCAGGTGAATAAATTCATAATTATATACTTAATAATTACATTATAATTGTATATAATAATTATTAATTTTTTATTAAATTATATTTAGTTTTTAGATGATAAAGATGCTATAATGTATTAAAAATAAATTAATATATAATATGAAAAAAATACTTTTTCTTTTGAGTTTCTTTTTTGCGTATTCTGCAAATGCTCTTTTAGCAGAGATGGCCTTACCTACGGATAGCTCTCCCTATTTTAACTCTGCAAAAATAGATTGTTTTGAATACGAGGCCAGTATATATAGAGTCAATTCAGAAATATTTCAGGCTGATATATATCCTGGAGAATATGTGCTATTTGGAGATGAAAATGAACTTTTATTAAATAAGTTCTACAAAAGTAAAGGGGATAGATATATTGACTACAGAGTTATTGAACTTCAGGGTCTTGAGACAGAGGGCTATATAGCATTGCCGGCAATTAAAGATGCAAACTCTGATACCAAATACTCACTTAATACTCTTGGGAATCTACCCAGGACTATAACCATAGATGCAAAAGAATATCTTAAAAAAGGTAATTTTTCGTTTGTTTTGGATATAAGTAATTCGAACTATTATCGTCCGATTTACAGTATTTCTAACGATGATATTTCATACGCTGAAGTTGCCCGGGTCGAAGATTATGATTTTAGATATTTAAAAATAAATTTTGAATACATTGTTGATGGAGGGGTTCGACCGCTTGCTATTAAAGAATTGCAAATAAAGCAGAAAGGAAAGTCTTCATACTTAGTAAAAACAAAGTTTAATGAAAAAAATCCTGGTCCAGTTCGAGTATACACAGGTTATCGTTGTGATGAATCTGAGATTGAAAAAATTTACTCTGACATAGAGAAAGATTCTAGATTGAGCTCTTTTGGTGTAGATGCTGAGACTCCAGTATATGATTTAGATTTCTTTATTAGCCCCTATTATAATATTGATATAGATTATGATGGGATTGAAAATACTTCCGATAATTGCCCCTATACCTTCAATTCTAATCAGCTAGATTCAGACCTTGATGGTAAGGGTGATATTTGTGATTTAAATAATGAGACAAAGAATTATAACGAAGAGGATTCAGACAAAGATGGTATAGGTGATAGTGAGGATAATTGTCCCTACGTATATAATCCAAAACAAAAAGATTTGAATTCGGACAGCAGGGGGGATCTGTGTTCAGACGATGACAATGATGGGCATGTGGGTGCGGAAGATAATTGCGTTTATGTTTCAAATCGAGGTCAAGAAGATGTTAATGCAAATGGTGTAGGGGATGCTTGCGAGTTCGATAAGGACGGAGATGGGGCGTTTGATTCAATTGATAATTGCATAAACACAATTAATCCTGGGCAGGAGGATCAAGACAAAGATGATATTGGAGATATATGTGATAATTGTGACCTATACAATCCAAGACAGATAGACGCTAATAATAATTTATTGGGGGATGTTTGTGAGCAGAGAGAATTGTTTATAGAAAAAAACGATAAAGATAAAGATGGAATACTTAAGCATCTAGATAATTGTGACGAGATGGCAAATGCTGATCAAGCTGATAGTGATGAAGATGGAGTAGGGGATATTTGTGATAATTGTTCGGGGATAAAAAACAGTGACCAGGCAGATAGTAACAAGAATGGAGTTGGTGATATGTGTGATGATGGTGATGCTGATGGAGTGGTCGGATATTTGGATAATTGTATAAAAATAAGCAATCCTAGTCAGAAAGATTCTGATAACGATGGTATTGGTGATGAGTGTGAGGATGATGATGGTGATGGGGTCTTGGCCGCATTTGATAATTGTAAACATGAATACAACCCCGATCAAAGTGATATCGACAAAGACCTTTTGGGAGACCTGTGTGATGATCGGGATGACCGAGTGGTTGAGTCTAATAAAGCTATATTTAAAGTATTTATAGGTGTAGTCACTGTGGTTTTTGCTGGACTGATATTTTTTATGTTCAAGAAAATGAAAGGGATAGAAGATGCTGAAGAATCAAACATAGATAAACATACTAAATAAAATAAATATATGAATAAAATTTTAAATAAAATTGCTTGGCTTGTCAGTTTGTCTTTTGGTCTCGTTTTGGTGATATTACTTGGAGTGATGACAGATCTTTTGGATGGGAGTGGTGCTTTTGATGATGATTCCTTCTTTGTCTGGCTGATATTTATTGGATTATTTGGAGCAATGACAAAAGGAATATTTTTGTCTAGAAAATCGATTGAATCACTTGTAGGAGAAAAAGAAGAGTCAACTATTATGCAAGTAAAAGAACTTAAGGGGACTCAGCAGGAAAAAATAGATGATCTTGAAGTGGAATTTGATGAGAAGCTTGGCCCGAAAGCAAGTGAGTCAGAAAAAAAACCACAAAGTATACCATTGGGGTCTCAAGGAATTATGGGGACAAGTATTTTAGATAATCAAGACTCCGCTCTTTCTAAAGATGAGAGTTTGAATGTTTTTGAGGATGTGGCAGAAAAGAAAGAAGTTTCACCTAAAAAAGAAGAACCTGGCATATTCCAACAGTTCTTTGCGGAAAACGCACTGGCTAAAATTGGTGGGATATTGTTGTTTCTGGGAGTTCTATTTTTATTAAAGCTTGTTTACACTGTGATTGGCCCAATCGGGAAGCTTATGATTGGCTTCATGATCGGTATAATATTATTTTCGATTGGAGCTTTGCTTGACTCAAAAGGATATAGAAAAGAAGCGAGGATTGTTATTGGGACTTCTATTTTGATAAATTATTTAGTTATCCTTTCGGGAAGATATTTAATAGAGGAGAGCTCGCATATGGGCAAGACTATATTGAGTGAAGGCCTTACTTTCTTTTTTCTAATTCTAAATACCTTATTTGCTATCAGCACATCTATTGCATATAGGTCTAATGCACTACTTTTCTTTTCTTTTGTAGTTTCTTTTTTAAACCCGTTTTTGATTGGAGCGAGCTCCGACACTCCTTACACCTTGGCAGGATATGCCTTGATAGTTTCATTGGGAGCATTTATAATTACTCATATTTTATCCGAAAAGGATCAAATTGGTATATCGGGCCTTCATCACATTGGTTTTTTGGGAGGAGGTATCTTAATACTATTAGCGCCATTTACTTTAAATAGCGAGTGGCTTGTAAAATTAGCTGCTCTAGGCCTTCTTTCTTTTGGGGCAATATTTTTATTGTACCGTCGACGTGTTTATGAAGAAATTAGCTCTTATTTTATTGGAGCTTATGTATTTTTCTTCTTCCTCCTACAGTACGGTGGAGTGGTTCTACCTAGCTTGTCCGGCTCGGCTATCTTTGTAAGTTACTCTGCTTTCAGTCTAGTACTTCTTGCTTTGAGTGTTTACCTTTTTCTAAAGATAGGCAGTAAATCTTTATTTTACGTATTTTTCGCCCCTTTGCTTATTTTTCTATCCCTGCTTTTTACCAGTCAAATTTCAACAGATCATATCATACTCTTGATGTGTATTAGTGTTGTTTCCTATGTAGCAACTTATGCTATTATAGCGAGAAGCGCTGTGACAACAATGACCTATACTTTGTTTGGAATTCTTGGTTTCTTTATAGTATCGGTTAATGTATTCTTGGGAAATATTTCGAAGTCACTTAGTTTTAGTGAAGTGGAGTTTTCTCATATGATTGGGATAATAATATCAACTTATATTTTCTACTTTGCTACATATTTTTTCTCCACAAAAAAAGGCTTGGAGTCTCTTTATTCTTTGGGAACCCTTTTAGGAATATTTATGGTGTTGCCCGTAATTAGCAGAAGTGATGACTTTAGAGTAATTAGCATGATTGGGATATCTGGTCTGATAGTTTTAAATATCATATTACCTCTTATAAACAAGAGGCTTCTGTATTCAAATATTCAGAACCTAGTATTTGGTGTTACGCCAGGCGCAATATTTGCAGTCTCTCAAATATACTATTTTATGTTTGGTGATAGAGCTTTGTCGCAAATGAGCATTGGCCTTTCATATTTAGCTTTAGCAATTGTTTATTTCAGTATAAGTTATTTTGTCTATACTGTTATTTTGCGGGCCAACAGAGAAAATGAGAATAAAATAAGCACAAACGTTTTTTACACTTTTGTGGGAATCTCCATATCTATCTTTTCCTTGGCGATTGCTTTTATATTCTCTACTAGACCAGAGGTGGTTTCAATTGTGTGGTTATTTGAAGCTAGTGTCCTCTTCTATTTTTACAATAAAACAAGTAATTCAAAAATATACTTCTCTGCAATTATCCTTATGGCTATTGGCTTGGCCAAAACGGCAAGTTTTATTTTTATTATTAGAACAGGAGCCTATATTAACTTAATTCCACTGGCGATTATTTTCACCTCAGTTGTTTTGTCACTAAAATTCCTTGAAAAGGAAGAAAGAAATATTAGAATTTTTCATGATGTGGCTCATTTTATCGGCATGACACTTTCTGTCTTTATGCTTATGGAAATTATGCCAAAGAATAATGGTTATGAAATTCTTAGTTTGGCACTATTTTCTTTATTGCTATTTTCTGTTTATGCTCATGTATTTGCCGGTCGTGCTAAATACTTTTTGATTTTGTTTTTGTCTATATTGATGGGTTCCCAAATTATTTCTCTAGATAGGAATTTTTGGATTGCAGAGAGAGATGGAGCTTTGTCTGCAAAGCTTTTTCAGTATTTATCTACCATAATCCTAGTTTTTGGAGTGCTAATGTTTAACCAGATCAAGACTTATGTGCGGGACAGGATTAAAGTAGATTCAGAATTTTTTAAGGCTGTAAATATTATTGCGGCTTTGTACACATTTATCATTAGTACTCAATATGTTTACTATTTGGTTAGTGAAAATATTTTTGCAGTTTCAATTTATTGGGGTATCATATCATTCGTTTTGTTAGCGAGAGGTATAAACGAGGACATGATAAAATACAGAACAGTTGGATTATATGTTATGACCTTGGCTGTTTCAAAAATTGTTTTCTTTGATATATGGAATGGTGTAGCTGACGCGGTTATGAGGGTTATTGCTCTAATGGTTGTAGGAGGAGTGATGATAACTGTCTCTACTCTTTATTCAAAAAAATATGGAGACCAACTAAAGGGAGAATTTTCATTAGAAAATCTACTCAATGAGGAGTCTAGAAGAGAAGAGGGGATTGGGAAAATATTGTCTGAGAAGGAAGACTAGTTAATTAAACTTTAATTTATAAATAATATAATTGTAATATGAAAAAATATATATCAATTTTATCCCTATTTGCGCTAATGTTTGTGTTTACGGGTTGTCAGAAGAAGGACCTGAATACAACCAATGTGTCGCAAGAAGGGAGTCAAAAAAACAACACTAGCCAGTCTAGTGAAAATACAAACTCCGGTAATTCTGGAGATATTGTTGTAAATGAAAATTCTCAAGAAGAGAGTGTTGTGCCCCCTCCTTCTGTTATTGACCCACCAGACACGAGTAACTCAGCTGTGTTTAGCAATCAGGGTCTTGATGTTTTTCCGCAAGAGGCATTTCAAAACACAAATGCAACTTTTTTAAACATTTCTCAGAATAAAATAAAAAGTCTGCCATCTGAGATTGGGGAATTTACAAAGCTAGATTCTTTGAATGTTAGTGAGAATCTTTTGACTGGAGCCTTACCAGCAGAAATAAGGAAAATGACAAAACTTCGTAGGTTGAATGCTTCGAGTAATGATTTGACTGGGATACCAGCAGAGATAGGTCAGCTTAGCAATTTGGAGTTTTTGAATTTTTCTGGGAACAATATAAATACTTATCCGAACGAAATAGCGAACTTAAAGGACAACCTTCTTAGGTTGAATATTTCAGGAAATCCATTTTCGGAGGCCCAGATAAAAGAGTTAGAGCAACTATTGCCAAATACAGTAATTGTCACTGAATAGATGCTTAACAACAAATATTAATTATTAATTTTTCTTTATGCAATTTTTAGAAAAGTATGATTTAAGTTTGGCTAAAACAGCTAAAATACTTGGGGTTTTAGTGTTGGGGATTATAGCAATATACGTATTGTTTAGTCTCTTGGGCGGCCTTTTGAACACAGCAAGGGTCTCAACTGGTGATGGTTATTATTATGATTCTATGGAGCAGGGGGGAATCGGAGGGTCTATTAATTCAATTCTTAGTCCTTCAACAAAAACTCTCTCAGTAAGAAATGTTATGGAAGATGCTGATTACTCAAGTGGTTTGAATGCTGAAGATTTCGAAGTAACAGAATATAGTGCAAGCATAGAAACCAGGAACCTAGATAATGATTGTGAGATGGTTTTATCCCAAAAAACAAAAAACTATGTAGTGTTTGAAACTTCCAATAAGGGCGATAATAATTGTAGCTTTAGATTTAAAGTTAAAAAAGACAATGTCGATGAAATTCTTTCGTTAATCGAGTCACTTGATCCAAGGGATCTCAATGAAAATATTCATTCTATTAAAAAACAAGTAGAAGATTTTACAAGTGAGGAAGAGATACTTAAAAGAAAGCTAGAGGTGATGGAAGAGACTTTGTCGAGTGCTATAGACTCATATGATGAGATATCTATTTTGGCTACCCAGACGAGAAACGCCGACAGTCTAGCTAGCGTGATTGAAAGTAAATTAAAGATTATTGAGCGACTTTCACAAGAAAAGATAGATACCAGTGCTCAGCTAGAGAGAATAAGTAGAGCTAAGGCTGAACAACTTGATAAACTCGAATATACATATTTTAACGTCTACATCTATGAGAATAAATTTGTTGATGGTGATCAGCTAAAGGACTCTTGGAAGAGTTCGGTGAAATCATTTGTTTTTAAGATGAACAGGGTCGCCCAGGATCTTAGTATTGGCTTGGTTGCTCTTCTGGTTTATATTATTCAATACCTTGTATATTTGCTAATATTAGTTATTGTTTTTAAATTTGCCTGGATAGCTTTTAAGAGGATTTGGAACAAATAGTAATAAAAGTTAAAATATATAGCCCCTGAAAGGTTTCAGGGGCTTTTATATTGACAAATGAAGGTATATTTGTTATAGTTAAAAATTGGGATATTGTGTCCTAATTTTGTTCGTTTACAAATGATTATTCATTTAAACTGTAATACACAACAACAACGAGAGGAGAAAAAGATGATTGAAGAAAGGAAAGAAGAATTTGCAGAAAAATTGGAAAATGCTTCATATCGGGAAGGGAGTAAATTTAAGAGAATTTCTGAAAACCTTGAAGTTGATTACGGAAGTTTAGGAAGACGCAAAGAGTCGATTATCGAAGCTCTTATTTTCTGGAGCGTGGTAAGGCAGTTTTGGTTTTCTTCAATCGAACAACGTTTTGAAGTGCTGAAAAACTATACAGAATCACAAAACGAATTTATTTCTGTAATTGCTTTGCTTGAATCGTTGCCAACAATGGTTTTTCGGAGAGTGCTCTGGAAGTTTAACATTGACTTTATGTCAGACGAGTCATTTTTACGCAGAATAACGAAAGAACAAAAGGACTCCATTTGGGAGACTTATACAGAGCTCTTTTCTGAGAAAAAAGTTCCGTCGATATTTGGTTTTTGGAAAAAGTTATTTTCAAGAATATCTATCCAAAAGCTTTTGGCCGATGATTCAGTTAATGGCCGGTATGAACGAAAAGGGATGATGTCCTATAACCTACTAAACTTGGATTTTGGCTTCAATGCTTATCCTGGTGGGGTTAGCGATGATTCTCGAATTGTTGAGATCAGCCCACTTCGTTTTATGTCCTTCAAGAACCATGCCGATGATTTTATTGTCGACAAAGAGTTCGGGCTTTATTGGTGGTTATACCGTGCTGCCAGAAGTAATTATGTTTGGTTTCCAAACCGTGAGGTTTACCTGAGCACGCATGTTTGTCCTGGATTTTGGTATACTTTGTTTATCCATTTTATCTTTTGGATACTTTCTCCGGCAACGGTGATTGCAGTACAGCAGGGATTACTGACATATATTTATCACGAATGGAATATTGTTGGTTTTCTATTAGGTCTTGTCGCTATAGTTTTAGCAGGGATCCTAACACCGCTTTGGAGTTTGCTGGCAGTTTTGAAACTCTTGGCTAGCGCCCTTGGGATAATGAATATTGTCAGATCATTCGGCAAATCGGTCAATGCGTTTTGTAAAAAATATGATGAATTTCTTGGAGCTGCCTTTACGATAGGAATTATCACAGCGGTAATATATGTTGGGTACTGGGCCTTGTATTTTGGGCACCACTTTTTCTATCCAGCATTTGGTCATGTAGGTTCTGTCTATGTGACTGTGGCACTTCTTACTTGGTTACTTCCGCAACTAACTGATAATGGACAAGTTAAAGTAAAGGATTTCCATTGGTTGGGGAAAGTAATCGTTTATCCTGTTGCCGTATATGCTCCGATTCGTTTTATGGTTGATTATGCTGAAGAGGTCAATTTTGCTCTAACAAAAATTTTGTTTGTAATTCACAAAATAGATGATTTCATTATATTCTTTGCCAAAACGTTTTGGGAATTCTGCGTGTTCTATGGTTGGGCGCTGTTTATCCTATTTGGACCTCTTATTCTGATGATGATACTTATCTTTGCTGGAAGGTTTATTAAGATAAGTGAGGAGAGAGCTTTTCAGATTTATGACAGGATTGCTTTCTACTTCGTCCCATTTCTGACTTTGGTGATGATTGTGTACCTCGTTTTATTGGCACTGAGTGCGCAGAAAATGGGATATTTACCTAAAAGTATGGGGGAAAATCTTTTGCTTGCATTCATGCCTGTCCTCCTCTTGGTGGCTTTGTACTTTGTGGCGAAAAAGTTACGAATACTAAACCCAGTTTACAAAGAGGTGGATGATATTTCTGGACCTTGGCAAGCGGACTCTTCGTTAAAGATTGATATAAAACTTTTTCTTCAGAATCAGTGGTTTCTTAAACAGGATGAAGATACAAAAAGAAAGTTTATCCGGGAGGTCGTTGATCTGACTTATGGAATTTTTGAAGATAGCTTAATAAGGAAAAGCGCTCAAGCGTATTTAGCAAAAATGTCAACTCAGAGTCGCCTAGACACCCTTTTTGATAGACAAGGTTTATATGCTGGGATAACAGATGAGATTAGTCTGGGTGTAATCAGGATGGTTTCACAGGGGGAGCCCTGTAACAAAAAGACTTTGAAAAAAGTCAAAGAGGAAGTAAGAAAGGTTAACGAAACTTTTGAAAAGGTTTTTGACTTTTTAAAAATCTTGGCCAAACCATTCGTGTGGTTGTATGAGGGATTCGTTTTTGTTCTGAAAGTTTTGAAAAAGGTTTTTTGGGAGTATCCAATTACTCTCTGGAGACTTTATGATCAGTTTTTCAATAAAACATGTCCCTATGTAGCAGAGTCAGGTACTATGAAAATGAATGATTAGTATTACAAGCCGCGAAAAACTCGCGGCTTTTTTCTTGTTTAAATTAGAAAAAAATGATAAATTAGTTATAGAGGGATTAATGCTGCCAACAAATAATAGTTAATTATTTTAAATATTTCGATATGAGGTATATAAAACTGTTCACTATTTTTATGTTGGTTTTTTTGTTGTCTGGCTGTTCGGAATCTGTCAAATTCCAGGCGGGTGATAAAAAAGATGATTTTTGTGGTCCGCATATAAATTATATGTATTGCAAGTGTGCAAACCACGGAGATTTTTGTGATGAGATAGGAATGAAAAGAGGGGAGGCCAAAGATTATGTGAATGAAAAGTATAATGAATGGGTTGAAGAAGAAAAAGAAAATTTCAAAAATGATTGTCTCGATGATAACGGGACTTATAAAAACGGAAAATGTACTTTTTGTGATTTTGATCAGATATCAGTAGATAATAAATGTGTTCAGTCTGATGAAACATCAGAAGAAGATGAAGACATAGAAGAAGAAGGTGAGTGTAAGTATGACAGTGACTGCGACCCGATTTGTGATGGGGAGGTTGCGTGGAAAATGGGATGCAATGCCAGAACAAATTCTTGTGAGAGAACTTTCGACACTGATTGTTCTTCAGATAGTGAAACTTTTTCTTCTTTGAATTTTCCTAAAACATGCAACGATGGAGTTTGTATTAGAAATGAGCAGGCTATCCAAGAAAAAAGAGCCGCACTTGAAGCTGAAGCTCTGCTTTGGTCCAACACAGTAAAGGCAATTAATGCCACAAGAGATGATTTAAACGTTGCCATGTTAGATGCTAACAAGAACTGTATAAATGGTATTGCGGATATGACTAATCTGGCTATTGTTGAATTTGCTACTAGGGTTGGTTCTGTTTTGGCAGGAGGGATTCCTGATGTTGCAGCGATGACCGCTAGTGCTGCCGAAAAAGCCGCAGGACTTTTGGATGATCATATACAGAGCCTTGCCGGGACAGCAGTAGACTATGTTGGAGATGGCCTAAACAGACTTTATAATTATCAAAGTGGTGAGCCAGCAGAAGAAGAAAAAAAGCTAAAACCAGATGAATATATAAAATTGAATTGTGGTTTGTATGACTATTTTAAGGCAAGCATCGCAGAAAGCGATGTGCAGCTTGATCTAGCCCTGGAAGAGGCCAGAAGAGTAGATGAGCTACTTAAATCTCTGCCATAGTGTTCTTTATAATTTAATCATATTACAAAAAGGAGATTCAGATGAATTCTTTTGCGACGGCTCAAGAAAACTTGAAGTATATCAATATCTCCACCCTCTTTGGTTTGAAATTAAAACTAAGACAGCCTTTTTTATCAATTTTTTTGCAGATCAGATACTTTTACTGGTTAAAATTTGGAGGTTATAAAAAAACAGTTATTTCATTAATTGGTGAAGAAACTTATTCAAGGATGCAAAAATATGGGTTTAGCAACTCAAAAGTACTGGCATATCATTTTGGATTTCAACCGACCGCTAGTATGAAGATTGCTTTTTTGAGAGATTATTACATCGCTGCATTTTCCACAAATGAAAAATTTAATCTTTCCAAAAGGGGTGATAAATCAAACAAGGTTTCCTTTAGAGTGGTCTGGGTGTTTGATTTGGATTCGGATAAAATAAAAAATTTCTGCTGTAAAAGTAGATCACTACCTAAAGCATTATTTTTAAAACAATTCTTCGGGATGAGTTTGAGTTGCGGTCGATCTCCAGAAAAATTTTCAATTTCAAGACTTCAACTCTTAAGGGAGGGTCTAAAATTTCAAAAGATGCTTAAAGGAGGGGAATATAGCGCATATTTGCTTGAAAATGAAGAAATTGTCCAGGAGGCACTAAGGCCAACACTTTATTTTGGAAGGATTGAGTCCATAGAACGATATTGCAAACAAAAGATGGCACAGAAAGGCATAAGTCTCAAAATAAGGTCAGTGATTGTAAACCTAATGTAATATGAAAAAAGAGACAGGATACCTGTCTCTTTTTTATTTTAATGTAACAAAGATGCTCTGTTTACGTATTATTAATTAGAAATAAATTAAAATTATGAGACATCAGTGGATGAAAAAATTTAATCAGGCAAAGAATCCAGGACTTACATATGTTCCTGCGATTTCTGATTCCAGAAAGTTTCTTCGTCGACTGCATTTTAATGTCTAATTTTAGCTAATTAGTTTAAATATATATCCGTTGGGTCGACGAAGGTCGACCCTTTTTTGTTGCCTAAATAATAAAAAGGAGAAGATTATGAACAAGTTAAAATCAATGGATAACCTAGTATTGTTTTCGCTCTTTGAAATTTTTAGAGAACCACTATTTTGGGGACCAATCTTGATTGCCTACATAATAAATGTAGGCGGAATGAGTTTAAGCGAAGTGTATTTTATGGAAGCGGTTACACTAATACTCGTGCTATTTATTGAGATATACTCAAGTGCTTGGGCAGACCTCTTGGGAAGAAAGAAGATATTGACCCTAGGGACAATAATAAATCTTCTTGGAGTTTCCTGGCTTTCAATTTGTAATAGCCCAATCGATGTTTGGGGCTCAAATATACTTATAATGATAGGGTATGCAATGATATCTGGAACAGATCAGGCAATGATCGCAGATCACCTAAAAGAGCTTGGCAGAGAGCATGAGTATTTGAAGTATATGTCAAAGATTCAGGGGAGGAGACTGTTCGTAGTAATTTTTGCTTGCGTATTATCTGGCTATATGTACTCTCTAGATCCACGTTTGCCATTTTACCTCTCTATGCCTGGCATTCTAGTTCCTTTGATTGTATCTTTTCTTTTGACAGAAACTAAAAGAAAAGATAGGGCTAGTCAAAAAGAAAACATTGAGTTAGTCAAGATTAGTGTTGTATTTATGGCTAACCATAAAAAGTTGAAGTGGATTGTGGGCTTTTTCGTAGTGATGGGGGTTGTATCTAAGCTTTGGTTTTTTACTTACAATCCATACTTCGAACTTGTTGGTCTTGATCCTAGATTCTACGGATGGGTTTTCGCAGCCATTAATGTTGTTGCCTGGCTAGTTACAAAAAACTCCCATAAAATCAAAGAAATTATGGGAGAATACGGAGTAATTATTGCTAGTATATTGACGATGAGCTTGCCGTTGATCTGGATGGGGATGTATACATCAATAGCCTTAATATCAATGCTCGGCTTGAATAATTTCTTTAGAGGAATTTCTGGCCCGATATCTTCTGATATGAAGAATAAATACCTCGATTCAAAAAACAGAGCAACGGTCCTTTCACTTTCCTCAGCGCTAAGTGCATTGTGCGGGCTTATTTCCTTATCTTTATTCGGTTTGCTTTTGGGATATATCTCACTGGCAAACTCTCTGATTATTTTAGGATTGGTTACGTTCTCATTGGGAATTATTTTTCTATTAAAGTATAGAAAAATATTCATGTAAATTTATCAGCCAACAAAAGTTGGCTGATTTTTATTAAAAAATATATTTTTTGATTAGTCAAATAATGATTGACTTATGATCATAATTTTCATAAAGTATAATAATAGCTTAATACAATTTTAATGTTCACAAGATATATTAAAAGGAGATAAATAGATTGACAAGTGATAATTAATTATGGTTATATAATATATTAAAATTAAATACTATAAATTATTAAATTAAAAGCATATGGCTACAGAATTTATATTTTCTAAAAAGAGGGGGGATTCTTTTTCGAAATGGCTGGTTTACTTTGTGATGTTCAACATGGTTTTCAGTCATTTTTTTATTTTTAGCGGAAGCTTTGCTTCGGCAACAGGCTCTGGCTCTATTTGGACGACTACGGGTGCGTGCGGTGAAGATAGCCAGGATGTTAACAAATATAGTGTAGGGGATGATGTGTATATTAACGGTGAAAACTTTGAGGCAACTACCACATATTCATGGGATATAACGGCTGTTCCAGAGAATAAAAACACCCCGGTGGCATTCGGTGATTATAAAACTGATGAAAATGGCGATTTTTGTTTTTACGCCTATACAGTTCAAGAGGGTGATTCTGGAGAATATAATGCCACTTTTGCAAACAAAAAGGATAATTATAGAGTATTAGGACCCAGTATCGGAGCGGGTGATTTAGTGATTAATGAGATAATGGCTGATCCTGGCCTTGTTAGTGATTCGGATGGTGAGTGGTTTGAAATATATAACCATAGCTCAAATACTTATGATTTGAAAAAATGTATCGTTTCAGATAATGATTCTGATGATTTTGAGATTGGAGAGTCTCTAAGTATTGGGCCTGGTGAGTATTTGGTTTTTGGAAAAAACGCAGATGAATCTGAGAACGGAGGGGTAGAGATTGACTATGAATATGAAGATTTTTTGTTAGCAAACGTAAGTGATGAAATATATATAGAGTGTGATGATGTCTTAATAGACGAAGTTGAGTATAATGCTTCATGGCCAATAGTTGCAGGGGTTTCGATGATTTTGCAGGATGTCTCTCTAGATAATAATAATGAAGATAATTGGTGTGTTTCCTCTTCTGAGTATGGAGGTGGGGACCTAGGTACACCTGGAGAAGAGAATGATGAATGTAGCCAAGAACCAGCAGGGGAATGCGGCGATGGGAATCTAGATGAAGATGAAGAGTGTGACGACTCAAATAATGTTGACGGTGATGGTTGTAGTTCAAGTTGTGAGATAACTAAAATTGATTGTCCATATGAAGCAAGTGATGATGAAGTACTGGTTAGCTTTACTAGTGACTATTTAGTTTCAAATGGTTCTCCCTATGAAGAGATAGTAACAACTTCCGTTCCTGCTGGAACCTATAATGTTAGTCTGTCTGCTTTTGATGGATATGAAGGAAGAGATGATGACTCTCAAGCAAATGAGCAGTATAAGTTAGTATTTAGAGACGCGGGAGGAGATATTGCCGAGTCCGGTGAAACTGATGATCTGGCAGATAATGTGTCTTATGCTGAATTTAGTGGGGAGGTTAGTTCCGAATTAGAGATATCTTCAGAGGCCACTAAAGTTGTTGCCAGACATGCATATTATGAAGATAACTCTAGTCCAAACAGTGTTATCCCCGTATGTGCTCTACTTGATCCAGTTGAGGAAGAAGAATGCACGGATGCTGATAAGGATTCCTATTGCGAAGAGGTGGATTGTGATGATAATAATGCAGATATTCATGAAGGGTGTGAGGATCTGGGGTGTGTATTAAAACTTACCAAATCAAGTGAGCAGGAGACAGTAAGTCCTGGAGGAGAGATCGTTTATAATTTAAGCTTAGAAAACACTGGAGATGCTGACTGTACTGGAGGTGGTGTAATACTTAGAGACGTTTTTGCTGAAAACACTAGCTATCAAGGATCTGATAAAACTCCTCAAACAGAGGAAAGTGAGTATGTTGAATGGAATTTTGGAACCATGGAGCCTGGAGACCTAGAAGAGATTGCTGTAACTGTAGATGTGTCAGAAGATGCTATATGTGACTCTACTCTAACTAACAAGGCAAAATACTGGTCGACAGAAACAGATTGGAGCGATTTTGTTGAGGAAAGCGTCGATGTGGTATGTGAAGATGAATTAGCATATTGTGGTGACGGTGTTGTTAATCAGGAATGGGAAGAATGCGATAGTGACTCAGAAGATTGTTACGCTTGCCAACTGGACGACGGATGTTCAGATATTACCCTTGCTAGGGTTTTGGTTGATAATTACTCAAATGGAAGTGAGGATGCTGATGCAAGTGATAGAATATTTTTAGGACAAGGAGAAGTTTCTATCCCTGACTTTGCTTGGTTCCCAATATATTGGGAGGGGACAGCTTTTGTTGACCCAAGTGTCTCTGGATACGAAGATGTTCCAGGATTGGCTGTTGAAAGACAAGATGGCTCATTGAGAGTTGTGTTACATGGAAGTCAAGGCACAGAAGATGTTGAACACGTTGATGGAGTGGTAGAATTTTACAACGCTTCTGTTACAAATGTTAGAAGTGACAACAGCGGAAATAATAAACTCGAGAAGGGGTTTGACACTATAAAATTATTAGAACCCGGGAATGATGAAGTTGAAAATTTAAGTACCAGCTCAGCTTATTGGTTAACAACAAATACTCAAGATGATGGCTTCTTTACAGATTGGAGTGTTCAGACAACTGAAGAAGACTGCATAGATAGATGTAGTAATACAATTGATGGATATAAGCGAAATGCTTTAACTAGCGAGACTCTGGAAGGGTGGTTAATTGAGTTACGAAATGCAAATGATGACCTAATTGCAACCACTACAACAAATTTGAATGGATACTATTCTTTTTCTGGTCTATGTGAAGGAGAGTATCACGTTTATGAAGAGGAAGAATTTGCCTGGAAACAAGTTTCCCCGTTTGAGCCAAATTATCATACTGTGAATCTCGTTACTATGGAGACGGCTAAGACAAACCTAGATGTCGAACCAACTGGACTTGAGGTAATGACAGGTTATGATTTTTCAAATCAACCCTTGATTTGCGGATATAAATACAATTATTACACAAAGGAAGGGGTTTCAAATTGGGATATCTCTCTAAAAGAATTAAATGATTGCAGCGAAGGAGAACAATGGGCGGATGAAGTTGTATCTTATGATAATAATGGAACTGTTATAACTGATACCAGAAGGACTGATCCAAAAAAGGCACTGGGCGAAGCTCAGGATGCTGATGATTATAATTTCTACTCCCTAGGACTTGGAGGAGAATTAATTCTGAAATTCAATAATGTAATTATTAACGGAGATGGGGATGATATAAAAGTTTATGAAACAACTTTTAATAACAGCTCATGTGCTCAATATCCAGAATATATAGAAGTATATGCTTCACAAGATAATGAAACTTGGTTCCCAACAATTGGCGGACCTGATTGTCAGGAAGGAGAAAGTTATTTTGATCTAGATTCTCTAGAGTGGGCGCAATATATTAAGATAGTTGACTTAACTGACATGCCAAATGGTGATGGTTATGATGTTGATGGTGTTGAAGCACTGCACTGTGGTTCTTGGGAGCTTGCTCAAGAAACAGTAACTGACGATTCTGGGCTTTATTGTTTTGAAACTGGTATCGGAACATATATGATTTTCGAAGGTGAGAGAGAAGGATGGGAGCCATATACTAATCCATATTCTCCAATGTTTCAATTTTTAGGCGAGGAGCCATATCTGTTTGACTTTGAGAATACTCCACCAATGCCTAGCTTAGAGGTTTGCAAATATAACGAAAGTGACAGCCCTTTAACAGGATGGAATATGGAGGTTTATGGAACAGAAAATCTTGTTAGAAATGGAGATTTCGAATATCCAACAGTTCTGGACAATGATGGAAAATGGCAATTATTTAACGGGACAGAAACCGACTGGACGATCTCTTGGATTGAGCAGACTCTTGTCTCTGATCCAGTGGTAGAGTTGCAAACTGTAATGTTATGGGATCCATTCACAGGTAGTCAATATGCTGAGCTGGATTCTCACGACGCCAGTAAAAAAGCATCAGTTTCCCTAGAACAAGAAATCCCAACTACCCCAGGGAATAAGTATAAGTTATCATTTGCTTTTTCCTCTAGACCTGGGATCGTTGATAATAGTTTAGGAGTAGAGTTTGGATCATTTTCTATGACATACGACAAAGATGGTTCTGGAAATAGTCAAACTGATTGGCAAAACTATGAATACATAGTGACAGCGGATTCAGCCACAACCACTCTTAGGTTTAGTGACTATAGCCAATCTGATTCATTAGGCACATTCCTGGATTCAGTTTCGGTCTATGAGATGTTAAGAGAGGGAGAAACTGGAGAAGGTGGCTGTGTAGTTTTTGAAGATATGGACTACGGTGACTATATGATCTATGAAGATAATAAATTAAATTGGTATAAACAATATCCAGAAACTGATTATCATAGCGTAAGCTTAGTCGAAGGAGATTCTAATAAAATGGTATATTTTGTTAACTCTTATGATGGGCCACCAACGCCGCTATCTGGGCTTTTGAATGTTTGTCAAATGGAAGATGAGGATGGAATGCTGCCGGCTACGGGGACTCCTGAATTGAGTGAAGAGTGGGTGTTTAGTGTAAATGGGCAAACAGCCACAACAACACCAGAAGATAGTTGTGTTTCATTTGAACTTCCTGCTGGAGAACACACTCTAACGAGAAACGTATTACCTGGATGGTATGATCTTTCACCGAGCACAGCTTCTACGACAGTTGTGATAGGAGCTGGTTTCGGTCTTGATGTTGAATTCTATAGTACAAAATATTCAGGACTTGGAGGTTATGTATACTTGGACGATGGAAGTACTACGACCCCAATGGCTGAGGCTGAGGTTTTGTTATTTATGATTGGTGATCCTAATCAACAAATTGCTAGCACCACTAGCGCTTCAGATGGTAAATATTGGTTTGATAACCTTCTTCCAGGAAGTTATTATGTGGAGACGCAAGCACCTACAGGAACAGCAGCAACAGTCTCACCTTCAAATCCTATAGTTGTAATAAGTGGTTCAGTCCTAGATAATAATAACTTTGTATTTGGTAGTCCTGTTGTCCAAGATCCGATTTGTGGGGATGGAGTAATTGACACAAGCATAGGAGAGACTTGTGATGATTCTAATACTATTAGCGGTGATGGTTGTTCCTCTTCATGTATAATTGAAAACTCAGGAGGTGGGTCATATAGAGGAAGCGGATCTAGAACGGCGGCTCCAACATTGATTTCCTTTGGTCCTCCTTCATTGTATATAGAGATTAGTGTAAACAAAGACCCAGTTGCCCCTGGTGATACATTGGAATACACAATAGTAGTTACAAACAATGGACTAGGGACAGCTGAAGGGGCTGTAGTTAACAATGTCTTACCTGATGGTCTTATCTTTAAAGACAATGGTGACAAATCTAGAGACTTCAACCTAGGAGATCTCGCTTACGGAGGAATTTGGTCAGTGTCTTACGACGCTTTGGTGGCTGATGATTTTGATGGTCAAGAGCTTGTTAATGTCGCTAGAGCCTCTGCTCAAAATACCAGTAATTCAGTAGAAGATTCAGTAGCTGTAGGGGTTGAAGAAACTCCAGTAGTCTTGGGTGTTGAATATACCTTACCTGAGACTGGGTTTAGATTTGCTGAACTAGTATATCTATTTCTTGCCTTACTACTTGTCTCAACTACAAGAAAATACTTAAAGAGCTTATAAAAATGAGCATTGAAATAGAAAACAAAAACACAAGAAAAGTCCTAATATTCTTATTAGGACTTTTGGGTTTGTTAATTCTAGTTTATATCATTGCTTTTCCCATCTATCCAGAACTAAAATACAGATTTATTGCTGAGCCTACAATCGAAGAACAAATAACAGAAACAAAAAGGATCGTTGAAGAGATAAAACTAGAAGAAAAGGAAACAATTGTAAGCAAAGGTTTCCCAGAAAGTGAATATAAGGTGTCTGCAAATAGATTAATTATCGCTAAAATAGGAGTAAACGCGCCAATTGTAGAAACAGTAAACGAGGAATATGGGCTTTCTCAAGGGGCCTGGTTGATGCCGGAAGGGGCAGAGCCAGGTGAAAGTGGGAATACTATAATTACTGGACATCGGTTCAAATATCTTCCTCCAAATAATTTGACCTTTTATCTTTTTCATAAATTAGCAAAAGGAGATTTGGTTTATATTCTTTGGGACGGAGAAGAAAAATACTATAAAATTGAGGATATAAAGGTGGTAGAAGATTCAGATAAGTCAATTTTAGATCAGGGCGATGAGGAAATTTTAACAATGTTTACCTGTGATCCAATATATTCGACAAAGGAAAGACTAGTAGTTGTCGCTAAGCCAAATATAAATTAAATTTATGAAATCAATCGTTGTATATTATTCTCTAACAGAAAATACAAAATTTCTAGCTAAGGAGATCGCTAAGTTTGTTAATGCCGATCTATTGGAACTAAAACCAGAAAAAGAAATATCAAAAGGGTTAACAAAGTATTTATGGGGCGGGAAGCAAGTTTTTATGAAAGAAAAACCAAAACTAAATAAAATTGATAAAAAAATAGAAAACTATGATCAGATATTTATCGGAACCCCAGTTTGGGCCTGGACATTTACACCGCCAATTAGAACCTTTCTATCTGAGAATAAAATAGCCGGAAAAAAAGTATATTTATTTGCGAGCCATGAGGGTGGTTTGGGTAAGACATTGGAGGACCTAAAAAAGCAACTAGAAAATAATAAACAAATTTCAAAAATAGATTTTTATAAGCCATTAGAGAATATAGAAAAATGTAAAAAGCAAATAGCAGAGTGGTTAGAAATAAAATCATAAATATAAGTAAATTAATTATATGAAAAAAAATAATAAGACTTATACAAAAAAGAAAGTTGCTCAAAAAGATAAATATTTGAGCAATTTAAGTTCAGCTATTGTCTTAGCTGCTAAAGAAGACAAAACTCTAGCAAAATACATTTCAGAGAAGTTTCTTGGCAGAGATTTTAAATTTAGTAAAAATGTTAAAGCTGGAGAATATGCTTATGTTTTAATGCCGTCTTCAACTGATATGGCAATCAGAAAATTTGATTGGTTATTAGAGCTTGAAAATGAGGAGGCTTTGGCCCCTTTAATATCCTGGTCAAAATCATATGAAGATGAACAGGCAAAAAATCTAGTTGTAGGTATAGTAGGCATGGCTATCCCGGGTGTAACTCTGGGTATAATCAAAAAGAGATTTACTATGAATTTTTTGATTAAGAAAAGTTCGGTTAAGAAAAGTGCTTTGGTAAATATTGGGATAAAGTCATCTACAAACCTTCTCTCTAGGTGTATAAAAAAAGTTAATGGAAATACGAACAAACTTGAACCAGAGCTTTATGACTGGCTTCATGGAGATAGGGATGTGCAGTTCTTTGATCTAGAAAACAATTCAATTAGTGATATAGGTAATATGCTCACAGAACTTGGTGTTGATTATGTAGAAATTCGTCAAAATACAAAAACAATCGGTTACACTATTAGCCCTGTTGTTAACGACGATTTTTTCCATAAGTATAAGAAAATAAGCTTGTAAAAGATTTAATAAAAAAGCACAGATTAATGTGTACTTTTGGGTCTATTATTTTAAAAAACAATAAGGTATTATATATACATGGAAAACATTTCAAGTCTAGAAAATCAAAAAATAAAAAAGCTTAAAAAGCTAAGTTTAAAAAAGTATAGAGAACAATATGCTTTATTTTTGGTGGAAAATTTTGTTATTTTAAAAGACGCACTTGAGAGTGGAGAGGAACCAGAGGAGGTATACTTAACTAAAATATTTATTACAAAGGACGCAGACAAGTACGAATATATCAAAGAAAGAGTAGATGAAAATAAAATATATGTTATAGATACCAAGATAAACAAACATGTATCTAGTCTGGATACACCATCAGGACTTGTAGCTGTATTTGGAATTTCAGAAAAAAAAGTCAATACTGAAAAATCAGTGATATATCTGAATGGTGTTAGTGATCCCGGGAACCTGGGGACGATATTAAGAACTTGCGTAGCCTTTGGATTTGAAAATATAGTTTGTGATGCTAAATGTGCAGATATCTATAATCCTAAGACAATTAGCGCGTCAAAGGATAGTATCTTTAAGGTTAGGGTTGAGAAGGACAATGATTTAAATTTTCTCAAAACTACATTTATGCCTATTTATGTTTCTGATGTTTCCGTGGGAGAAAAAATATCTAACTTTTCATTCCCTGAGAAATATGTTTTGGTTTTTGGATCAGAGAGTCACGGGGTTGATAAAGAGGTAACAGCTTTAGCGCAAAATAAGTTAAATATACAGATTTCTGAGAAGATTGAGTCTTTAAATGTTTCTAGTGCGGTTTCTATTTTTTTATATGAGATAAGAAAATAAATTAACAAATTTTAGTTCTTTAAAGGAGGTTTAATTGAGAAAAAAACCTAGACATAAACTAACAAAAAACGGGGAAAGAAAAGTTCATATCCAAAAAGAGGAGGTTGACGACCAGCAAAAGAAAATAGTTGTTAGATCTATTGTTGTAGGAGGCAAAAAGAAGCTAAAGGGTTTTCTATATTGTGTAAAAGACCCTCAAAAACCTGAGCTTATAAGAAAAACTAGACCGCAGACCACCATAAAGCATATATCAAAGGAGATTAGAAAAGGTGGAGGGGTCCCAACATCAGTGCAAGTGAAAAAAGGAGTAACATTTTTTTCAAAATATGACACAGGCAGAAGTCTGGGAAAAGGAATATCATGGCAGGCCCCAGCTAATAACTAAACACAATGAACCTCAAGCTACATTCTTGCGGTTTTTAAAGTTTTATAAAAAAATTTTTACAAAAGATTTTCATGGCCAAAAGGCGTTTGATGCGGGTTGCGGTACTGGGAGGAATTCAAACTATCTTTCAAAACTTGGTTTTGATGTTTATGCTTCTGATATATCTCACTCTGCTATAGGGGAAGCAAAAAAAAGAGCAAAAGAAAATGATTTAAAAATTGATTATTTTGTTTCAGATCTTTCAGAAAAGCAGTGGTTTGAGGATTCTTCTTTTGATCTAGTCATAGATGTTACTAGTTCAAATTCTCTTGATGAGAAGGGAAGAAATGTTTTTATATCAGAGGTCCATAGAATTTTAAGGCCGGGTGGGTGTTTCTTTGTAAGAGCACTTTGTATAGATGGTGATAAAAATGCCAAAAATCTAGTAAAAAATTTTCCTGGTCCTGAGTATAATACTTATAAAATGCCCGAACTTGGCCTGATTGAAAGAGTTTTTTCTAGGGTGGAGTTCGAGGAAATGTATTCAAAATATTTTAAAATACTAAAAATAGTTAAGGAAAGTGGTTACACTAAATTTGGTAATCAGAGCTATAAAAGGAATTTTTTAGTAGCATACCTTCAGAAAGTGTAGCATTTCTTGATAAAATAAAGAACTTATAGTATTTTAGTAAATAGTTAAAATAAAATTAATATATGAAAGCTAGTGAGTTAAGACAAAAATATTTAGACTTTTTTAAAGAACGAGGGCACGTGATTATCCCTAGTGCTTCTTTACTTCCGGAAAACGATCCATCAACTCTCTTTACGGGTTCGGGGATGCAACCCATGGTTCCGTATTTATTGGGAGAGAAACATCCCGAAGGAGTGAGGTTGGCTGATTCACAAAAATGTTTCAGAGCAGGAGATATTGATGATGTTGGTGATAATAGGCATACTACTTTTTTCGAAATGCTAGGTAATTGGAGCTTAGGTGACTATTTTAAAGAAGAACAGATAGATTGGATGTTTGAATTCCTGACTAAAGACCTTGGTTTAGACCCTGAAAGACTTTATGTTTCTGTTTATCGCGGAAATAAAGACTATAAGCTCGAAAAAGACAGTGAATCTGTAAATCTTTGGAAAAAGAAATTTTCTAGTGTCGGGATACAAGCAGATGATATTGATTTTGCAGAGATTGAAGGCATGCAAGGCGGGAGAATTTTTTACTATCCGGAAAAAGAAAACTGGTGGAGTAGAGTTGGAGTTCCAGAGAACATGCCTGTTGGAGAACCTGGTGGTCCTGACTCAGAAATGTTTTGGGATTTTGGAGAAAACCTAGGACTTCATGAAAAATCAAAATGGAAGGACAAACCATGTCACCCGGCATGCGATTGTGGAAGATTCCTTGAAATTGGCAATAATGTTTTTATGCAATTTAAGAAAACAGAGGAAGGCTTTGAACCTCTTGATAATAAGAATATTGATTTCGGGGGAGGACTAGAAAGGCTTGCGGTTGCAGTAAACGACACTCCTGATATTTTCCTTTCCGACATATTTCAAACTCTTAGAATAAAAATTGAGAACGTAACAGGTAAAAAATATGGGGAGAATGAAGAAGAAACACGGGCTTTTAGGGTTATAATGGACCATCTAAGAGGGGCAACATTTTTGATATCTGATGGAGCGATACCTTCAAATAAGGACCAAGGATATTTCACTAGAAGACTTATTAGAAGAGCTGTTAGATATGCATATGATCTAAATGTAAATTATAACTTTACAGCAGATGTAGCAAAAATGGTTATTGAAGAGTATTCTAGTTATTATCCTGATTTACTAACTAAGGAAATTCTAATTTTAGCAGAAATAAAAAATGAAGAAGAAAAGTTCAGGGCAACTCTGGCTAATGGCCTAAAAGAGTATAATAAATGGAGAGAAAAGAACTCTAGCTCTAAAGTAATTTCCGGAGATTTTGCTTTTAAATTATTCGCTACCTATGGCTTTCCCATAGAGATGACATTGGAAATGGCAGAGGAGAACAATCTATCTGTTGATCTTGAATCATTTAAAGAGGAGCTGAAAAATCATCAAGATCTTTCAAGAACAGCGAGTGCTGGGAAATTTAAAGGTGGTTTAGCTGATTCATCAGAGGAAACTAAGAAGCTTCATACAGCCGCCCATCTTTTATTGGAGGCCATGAGGAGGGTCCTTGGTAGTCATGTCACTCAAAAAGGGAGTAACATAACAGCAGAGAGACTCCGTTTTGACTTTTCACACCCTGAAAAACTGAGTCCAGGGCAAAAACAGGAAATCGAAGATATGGTTAATGCTCAAATCAAGAAAGCACTTACTGTTTCATTTCAAGAACTTCCTCTTCAAGTGGCGAAAGACAATGGGGCTACAGGTGTGTTTGATTCAAAATATTCAGATGTTGTAAAGGTGTATTCTATTGGCCAGGGAGCTGATAGGTTTTCCCAGGAAATCTGCGGAGGCCCTCATGTTGATAATATTGGAGATTTAGGTGAATTTAAGATAAAAAAAGAAGAAAGCTCTTCAGCTGGAGTAAGAAGAATAAAAGCAACTTTAGAATAATATATTGCTAAAATTAGCTATTTTATTTTTGAAATAGCTTTTTTATTTGGTCGTATCATTGCTTACCAGGGAAAGCTTGACAAGAAATATAAATAGCTATATAATTATCAAAGAAATAAAAATTTCGACTAATTTAAATTTACCAAGGTAATTGGTAAACTTTTTTAAATTAAAGAGAATTTCATTTAATGGGAAAAGACACAAATCAAAACACAGCCAGTTCTAAAGATTTTATCGAGATCAAAGGAGAGATTTTAGAACTAATGCCTGCTGGGACCTTTAAGGTTATCCTTGAAAACGAACACGAGATATTAGCACATCTTTCTGGGAAAATGAGAATGCATAAAATCAGACTTCTGCCAGGAGATAAGGTTAAGGTTCAAATCAGTCCTTATGATTTAAGCAAGGGGAGAATTACCTTTAGACTGTAATTCATTAAGGATTTAGTAATATTAGTCTTGAGGTATTCAAGGCTGAATTTTTGTCAAAAATAATTATAAATTTTAAATATGAAAGTTAGAGCATCAGCAAAAAAAATCTGTAAAGATTGTAAAACTATTAGAAGAAATGGTCGTGTTTGGGTTATTTGCCCAAATCCTAAACATAAACAAAGACAAGGATAATTATTAACAAGTATATTAAGTATATTTTAAAAATATGGCACTAAGAATTGCAGGAGTTACAATTCCAAATCACAAAAGACTAGAAGTAGCATTGACATATATCTATGGCATTGGACTTTTCAGATCACAAAAAATTCTAGAAAAACTAAATATTAACCCTGACACAAGGGTTAAAGATATTAGTGAAGATGATGGGAATAAGTTAAGAACAGAAATTGAAAAAACACATAAAGTAGAAGGTGATTTAAGGAGAGATGTTGCTAGTAACGTAAAAAGACTGAAAGAAATTAATTCATACAGAGGTTTAAGACATACAAAAAACCTTACAGTTAGAGGACAGAGAACAAAAACAAATTCAAGAACAGTTAGAGGAGGAAAAAGAGTTACTGTTGGAGGAAATAAAAAGCCAACAGCGCAAACCACTTAATAAATAAATATATTTTTAATACACAATATGAGTGATGAGAAAAAAACAGCAGAATCTCAAGACGAGGTAGAAAAAAAAGATTTAGATCTTACTACTGACGATGAGGCTGTTACAAAACAAGAAAAAGTTGAAGAAAATGGAATCAAAGGTTTGGAAGAACTACCTGAGGACATTAGATTAAAGCTTGAAAAGAAAAAAGCAGAAAATGCTAAAAAAGCAAAAGTAAAAAAGAAAAAGAAAAAGGTTGCAAAAAAAGTTACAGTTGGGAAGGCTTTTGTGAAAGCTACTTATAATAACACGATTGTTACGCTAACTGATCTAAACGGAAATGTTATTTCTTGGGGATCTGCTGGTGTGGCAGGCTTTAAAGGTCCAAAAAAATCAACACCATACGCAGCTCAAATCATCACTAGAATCGCTGTAGGAAAAGCAAGGGAATGTGGTTTAGAGGAAGTAAGTGTTTTTGTTAAAGGAGTTGGAACTGGCAGAGAATCAGCAGTAAGGGCACTTAATTCTAATGGTTTAAATGTTACTTCAATTAAGGATGTTACTCCGGTACCTCATAATGGTTGTAGGGCAAGAAGACCTAGAAGAGTATAATAAACAAGATAATTTAAAATATTATGGCTAAAAATTTAGACGCAAAATGTAAACAATGTCGAAGAGCAGGGGAAAAGCTTTTTCTAAAAGGAGAGAGATGTAATACTGCAAAATGCGCTATTGTAAAAAGAAATTATCCTCCAGGATTCCATGGTTCATCACAGGGAAGAAAAAGACTTACAGAATACGCTACTCAGCTTATTGAAAAGCAAAAAGCAAAAAGAACATACATGTTACTAGAAAAGCAGTTTAAGCTTACTTTTGATAGAGCTCAGAAAACACAAGGAAATGCAGGTGATAACCTATTTAAATTGTTAGAACTTAGATTAGATAATGTGATTTATAGACTTGGTCTTGCTTCATCAAGAAATCAGGCAAGACAAATTGTTAGTCATGCACATATCACTGTTGATGGGAAAAAGGTAAATATTCCTTCATATTCTCTAAAAACTGGTGAAGTGATCAAGATAAGAAAATCAAGTTCTTCAAACAAATATTTCAGAGACATTTCAGAAAAAGTAAAAGGCAGAGAAATTCCAGGATGGTTGAACTTTGATTTAAAGGCTATGGAAGCGAAGATTCTACACGAGCCTTCAAAGGAAGACATTAATACTAAGATTAACGCGCAAATGATTGTTGAGTTTTACTCTAAATAATTGTTTCAATATAATTACAAATTTATTTAAAAATTATGCAAAACATTGCCCTACCAAATAAAATCACATTTAAAGATGGCGATAAAGAAAACGTTGGACAGGTTATTATTGAGCCTTGTTTTCCTGGCTATGGTGCTACAATTGGTAATTCTCTTAGAAGAGTTCTTTTATCTTCACTAGAGGGTGCAGCTGTTGTTGGTGTTAAGATTGAAGGTGTTGACCATGAGTTTATGTCATTGTCACATGTTAAGGAAGATATTCTGGAAATCTTAATGAACTTAAAACTTTTAAGAATTAAAGTTCACACTGACGAAGTAGTTAAATTAGAGTTGAAAGCTGTTGGCAAGAAAGCAGTAAAAGCTTCTGATATTAAAAATGATTCAAGCGTTGAAATTGTAAATAAAGATTTGGTAATTGCAAATCTGACAGATATGTCAGGAAACTTAAACATGGAGATTTTTGTTAAAAAGGGTATTGGTTATGAAACTATTGAAGCAAGAGAAGGAAAAACAAACGAACTTGGTTACCTGGAAATTGATTCAATCTATTCTCCTGTTTTGAATATCGGATATGATATTGAAAACGTTCGTGTTGGTAAAATGACTAACTGGGATAAATTAGTTTTAAATATTGAAACGGACTGCACTATTAGTCCTGCTGATGCTTTTAAGAAAGCAAACCAAATATTGATTGATCAATTTTCAGCCCTTTCTGAAGAAAAAAAAGATGAAAAGAAGGAAGAAGCAGAAGAGAAGGAAGAGGAGGAAGAAGTAGAGAAGAAGGAAGAGGAGGAAGAAGTAGAGAAGAAGGAAGAGGAGGAAGAGGAAAAAACTACAAAGAAGAGAGGCAGACCAAAAAAATCTGAATAAAGAATTTTATTATAAAAAAATATGAGACATAGAAAAAAAGGAAAAATTTTAGATAGAAAGAAGGCTCCGAGAGAAATGATGCTTAGAAATCTAGCTTCTAGTATTTTGATTTACGAAAAAGTAAAAACTACAGAAGCTAAAGCAAAAGCAGTAAGACCTATGGTTGAAAAGCTAATTACAGCTTCAAAAGGTGGGGACTTGGTTTCTAGGAGAAAGCTTATTGATACCTTGCCTCAAAAAATGGCTGTTAAAAAAGCTATGGAGGTTCTTGGTAAAAGATATAAGGAAAGACCAGGAGGCTATACTAGAATTGTAAAACTTGGCGTTAGACAAGGAGACGGTGCACAAGTTGCTCAAATTGAATTAATTTAAGAATAATATGGCTACTAAAGTAGAAAGAAAATTACATAAAATCGATGTTGCTGGGAAAGCAGTTGGTAGAGTTGCTACTGAAATCGCATTGATTTTGCGTGGAAAGAATAAACCAGAGTTTCAACCCCATAATGATTGTGGCGATATTGTTGAAGTTACTGGAATTAAAGAGTTAACTTTTTCAGGTAAAAAACTCGAACAAAAAAAATATTTTAGATATTCAGGATATCCAGGTGGACTAAAAGAAACTAATCTTAAAGATCTAAATAAATCAAATCCGGCTGAAGTATTAAAAAGAGCAGTGAGAGAAATGCTTCCTCCTGTAAAGTTTAGAACTGACATGTTGAAAAGATTAATTATTAGATAATTTAATATTTTATAATATATGGACAAAAAAGAAACCACAAATAAAAAGGAAGTGACTGAAGAAAAAGCTCCTAAGACACCAAAAGCAGACGTAAAAGACGCCAAATTTAAAGGTAAATATACTTATGCTGTTGGAAGAAGAAAAACCTCAGTTGCTCAAGTTAGAATATATAAAAGTGGAAAAGGTGTTTTTGTGGTAAACGGAATGTCTTTTCAAGATTATTTTACTGATAATTATTCTGAAATTGCAACTCAAGCTCTAGACTTGGCTGGTCTTATTGAAAGCGCTGATCTGTCAGTTGTAGTGAGTGGTGGAGGCAAAAAAGCCCAAGCAGAAGCCACAAGACATGGTGTTTCAAGAGCTCTACTTCTTATCAACGAAGAGCTAAAACCATCATTAAAAGCTAAGGGCTGGACAACAAGAGACTCTAGATCAAAAGAAAGAAAGAAACCGGGACTCAAGAAGGCGAGAAAAGCTCCGCAATGGTCAAAACGTTAATTCGCACCCCTTTATTATACTTCAAAAAGCTACAGTTTGTTCTGTGGTTTTTTGTTGTATGATTTTTCATAAATTATAAATATTTTACTTTAAAGTTAGAATAAAATGTATTATAATAAGATAGTATTATAAGTAATAGCTCAAATAAATAAATGTCGGGAAAAGTACAAAATATAGCTAAAAATACCTCATATTTCACCTTTGCACTTATTTTTCAGAAGGTGATTTCTTTTACATATTTCACTCTTTTGGCAAGATATTTAGGGCCTGAAAACTTAGGTCAGTATTTTTTTGCAATATCCTTTGCTAGCATATTTGGGATTGTTATTGACATAGGTATAGCAAACGTTCTCACGAGAGAAGTTGCTAAGAATCAAGAGACTTCTTCCGAACTACTTTCAAATATATTGGCAATCAAAATCCCTCTAATGATCTTGTCATGGTCTATGATATCTGCATTTGTTTTCTTTTTGGGATATCATGGTGTTTTGGTGTATTTAATTATGATGTCCACCTTAGCTGTCACACTTGATTCTTTTACGTATACTTTTTATGCCGTTAGCAGGGGGCATCATAACCTGGCGTTTGAAAGTGTTTCTTCAATAATTTTTCAGTTGATTGTTCTTAGTTTGGGTTTCTATTCTCTTTTTTTTGGATTCAGTATTATTTATGTGATGAGCGCACTCTTGTTAGCTAGCGCTTTTAACTTTCTTTATTCTTCATCACTTTTGAAATTTAAGTGGAAAATTTCGTTTTTTAAAAAAATACAGCCCAAGGTCATCAAGCATATTCTTCTGATCAGTTTTCCCTTTGGGCTTTTTGCAATATTCCAAAGGCTATATCTTTACTTGGATTCAGTTCTATTAAAGGTCCTTGCCGGCGATTACTATGTTGGCCTTTATCAAGTAGCTTTTAAGATAATTTTTTCACTTCAGTTTTTACCAATGGCTTTTACTGCCTCTCTCTATCCTGCCATGAGTGCCTATTGGAAGGAAAATAAGAGTCAGCTTTTAATAACTTTTCAAAGAGCTTTTTCTTATTTGCTGATCATCTCAGTCCCTATTAGTTTTGGGGTTGCATTTTTGTCGAGACAAATTATTCTCGTCTTTACCTCTAGTTATAATGATGCAAATTTACCTCTAATAATTATAATGTTTTCTCTCCCTTTTATTTTTCTAAATTTTCCGATTGGTTCTCTTTTGAATGCTTGTGACAGACAAAAGCTCAATACTATGAATATGGGAATAGCTCTTTTTTTTAGCGTGGCTCTTAACTTATTGTTAATACCAAAATTTCAAGCTTTAGGGGCTAGTATAAGCGTTTTGGTTACTAATGTTATTATGTTTCTCTTGGGGATGTTTCAGATTCCAAGAATTATTGATATTAAGTTTTCAAATTTATTTAGCATCAGTTTCAAAGTTGTCCTATCTTCACTTATTATGAGCGCGATTGTTTTTTTACTGAAAAATACTTTAAATATATTTTTGGTTGTTTTTCTGTCAGCTCTTGTATATTTTGTTGCTTTGTATATTTTAAAAGGATTTAAGAGAGATGATATTGAGAGTATTTATAATTCAGTATTTAAAAAAACATGAGGACTTTATTGGTAACACTTGAATACCCGCCATTTAATGGTGGAGTGGCAGAATATTATTTCAATCTTTACAAGCACTGGCCTGATAATAACTTTTTTGTTTTAGCTGGAAGCACAAAAGTAGAAAGAGAAGACGAGAGTAGGGTGGTAAGAAAAAAATTGATAATCCCAATATTTTCATGGTTAATTTCATTTTTTCATGTTTTTCAAACTATCAGAAAAAACAAAATTGAACATGTAGTCATTGGCCAGGTTCTACCAATAGGCACAGTCGTTTTTTTTCTTTCTTACTTAATGGGCTTTGAATATAGTATTGTTATGCATGGGATGGACTACGAATTTGCAAAAAGAAAAAAAAGAAAGAGAATTTTAGCATATAATATAATTAAAAAAGCTAAACATATTTTCTTAGGCAATTCATATCTTCAAGCTCTCTTGATAGCAGACCTGCCTTCACAGAGTGATAAAATATTAGTAGTTAACCCTGGTGTATCAACGGATATTGAACAAATCAATGATGCGATTGATAAAGAAAAGGGTCACGATGACTTTAAATTATTTTTTATAGGTCGTTTAGTAAAGCGGAAAGGAGTAGATAAGGTTATAGAAGCTCTTGGCCTAATTGATCAAAAAAAGTTTCCAGACTTGAAATATCAAATTGCTGGCACTGGGCCAGACGAAGAGTATTTCAAATCATTAACAAATGATTCTAGAATTGAATTTCTTGGTCGCATTAGCGATAATGAAAAATGGAAGTATATGAAAGAAGCAGATGTTTTTATAACTTGTTCAAGAAATATTGATGGAGATTTTGAAGGTTTTGGTATCGTCTATATAGAAGCAAATCTAGCTGGGACTCCAGTGATCGCTACGAACAGTGGAGGAGTTTCGGACGCTGTCGAAAATAATCTAAGTGGCTTATTGCTTGAGAATGATAAACCCTTTGAAATAAAAGAAGCAATAATGAAATTGTATAATAACAGAGGTCTTGCCAAAGATTTGGGGGAAAAGGGGAAAAAGAGGGTTTATGAAAAGTTCTTATGGAACGAGCAAGTAAAGAAAATTTTTAATAGAATAAATCAATGATATCAATAATAATACCTGTTTATAACCAGGCTGATAAAATATCTTTTTGTTTAGACAGTATTCTTAATCAGTGTTTTAAGGATTACGAGATTATTGTTGTGAATGATGGTTCAGATGATAATATCGAGAAAGTCTTAGCAGGATTTAAAAATAAGTTTGACAAGTTTAAGGTGATTAATCAAGTAAACCAGGGAGCTCAGGCAGCAAGGAATAATGGTTTTAAACAATCTAATGGAGAATATCTGTTATTTTGCGATGCTGATATTGTGATGAGAGAGGATATGCTAGAAAAAATGTTTAACAAAATAAAAAGTTCTGACAGATCTTATGTATACTCATCTCATAAATTTGGACCAAAAATTTTTCGATTATGGGAGTTTGATGAAGAACGATTAAGGCAGATGCCATATATACATACAAGCTCCTTAATAAAACGTTCAGATTTTCCTGGTTTTGATGAGAGCGTTAAAAGATTACAGGACTGGGATCTGTGGCTAAGTATGCTTGAGAAAAGCAAAAAAGGCACCTGGATAGACGAGGTTCTATTTGAGGTAAAAGATGGTGGTACGATGAGTACATGGCTTCCTAGTTTTGCCTATAAGCTGTTTCCTTTTTTGCCTTCAGTAAAAAAATATAAAAAGTCAGTTGAAACTATAAAAAAGAAGCATAATTTATTGTAGTATGAGTAAAAAGATCTACATTTTAATCTTACTATTGCCAATATTGATAATTGCCTGCTCTCGTAGTTCAGATTATTTAACAATAAATAATACAAAAGTAAACCTAATCGACGTTCTTAGTTCAGATGAGGAAACATATTTAGGTTTAAGCTTTAGAGAATCAATTTGCGAAAATTGTGGGATGTTATTTGAGTTTAATGAAAAAAGCCAAAAGACTTTTGTAATGAGAGACATGATGTTCTCATTGGATATTATATGGATAGATGATGATGTAGTAATCAAGATTGACGAAAAATTACCACCTGAAGGTCATGAAGTGAGTAACTATTATTCTTCAGAGAGAGCAATAACAAGAGTTTTAGAGGTAAATGGAGGTTTTACTAGCGAGAATGATATAAAAGTTGGCGATAAAATAATATTTAATATTTTAAAAGATGAGTCTAGATAAAAAGAAAATTAAACTAGCATTTTCGATTATATTTTTATTAGAAATATTTTCACTATTTTCATTTCTTTTTCCGGAGCTAAACTCGATATTTTTTGTTACAATCGTTTTGTTTGTATTTATTGTTTCACTAAAAAAAATAGAATATGGTTTGTGGTTTTCCTTCGCAGAACTGATAATTGGTTCTAAAGGATACTTATTCTATATAGGGATAGGGGGCTTAAGTCTTTCTATTAGAATAGGCATTTGGTTCTTTGTTATGCTGGCATTTTTTATTAAGCTGTCTAAATTATTAAAAGAAAAATATTACAAGGACTTAGTAAAGAGACCGTCATACATACTTGAAATACTACAAAACTTTCTAAAATCAACCTATTATTTAAAATATTTTTTCGTGCTATTTCTTTTTATTCTCTATTCATTGATAGTTGCTTTTATTTCAGGTAACGATAATAAGAATATATTTTTTGATTTTAATGCTTGGATGTTTTTGAGTTATATTTTCCCAGTATATTTTGCTTATCACCTCAAAAGAAACGACTTAGCTAATCTTTATTCTATAATAATAGGAGCTCTCTCATGGGTGTCTTTTAAGACATTTTTTCTCTTGTACATTTTTTCTCATAATATTATTAGTATTCTGCCAGCTGTATATAGCTGGGTTAGGAAAAGCGGAGTGGGGGAGATTACAAGAATGGACAGTGGGTTTTCAAGAATATTTTTTCAATCACATATTTATTTTATCCCTCTCTTTATTTTTTTGGTTTCGATCTCTTTGTATTATTTTATAAACAATAAGTATAAAAAATCTGTTTTATTTAAATTTTTATATTTTTCTTCGATAGTTTCACTGTCTATCAACCTGATAACGCTATCCAGGAGTAACTGGGTTGGAGTGGTATTGAGTCTAGCTTTAATCTTTTTGTTTGTTTTAATATTTTTTAAAATCAAAAAAACTGTTCTTTCTTTTATTCTCATTGCGTCAATGTTTATGTTTTCGGTGGGCTTGATTAGCCTTATAGTGAAGTTTCCCTTTCCAGATCCAAGTGCGGAGTTTAGCACAAGTGGGCTCTTGTCTGAAAGAGCAAAGCAAATAAGTAGCGAAGCGGGTGTTTCCTCAAGGTGGTCTCTTCTAAAACCATTGATTTCTGAAATAGGGAATCATCCCATCATGGGATCTGGCTTCGGTAGCACGGTAACTTATGTTTCTTCTGATCCTAGAGTCTTGGAAATGAGTCCTAGTGGTGAATATACTACCTATGCTTTTGAGTGGGGGTGGCTCGATATATGGTTAAAATTTGGATTTTTTGGATTACTCTTTTATCTGTATTTACTCTTTAAAATATTTATTTTTCCATTTTCCAAGAAAATGAAACCCAATAATATAAATAGTGTTTTTATCTATTCTATGGCAATTGGACTTTTTGCCTTATCGGCTGTTAATTTTTTTAGTCCATATTTTAATCATCCCTTAGGTATAGCTTATCTTATTTTAATTTCTATAATATTTGATAGGGAATTGTTAAATAATGATTAGAATATTTTTATTTATTTAATATTAGCTATTTATATCACTCTTGAAAAAATATTTCATTTATTGTATATTCATTACTATATTTAAAATCACTAAGACAAATACTTGAGTAAAATCAAGTATTTTTATAAGCTAAATGTCAGATCAAATTATTTCAAAAGATGGTTACGAAAAACTTCAAGAAGAGTACGAAGACCTCACAAAAAACAAGAGAAGAGAAATTGCCGATAGAATACAGAAGGCAAAGGACATGGGGGATTTAAGTGAAAATGCAGAATATTCCGAGGCTAAAGATGCCCAAGCCCTAAATGAGGGAAGAATTATTGAGGTGGGGAATTTATTAAAAACGCTTACAGTTGTTGATGGATGTAAAAAGAATGAGGTATCTCTTGGTTCAAAGCTAACCGTTAAATCAGATGGCAAAGAAAAAATATTTGAAATAGTTAGTTTTAACGAAGTTGATCCAGCTGAAGGAAAGATTTCAAATGAGTCTCCTATAGGGAGAGCCTTTTTGGGTAAAAGCAAGGGAGATACGGTAGAAGTTGAGACACCAAGAGGTTTGACGAAATATAAAATCACAAAATTAGCCTAAACGTCAATATATAAAAAGACCTCTCTAATTGAGAGGTCTTTTTTTGACTTAAAACATTAAATATTATAAAATATTAGAATAAATTAGCAAAAATAAGCGAATTTTATTATCGCAAAGCCAAATATTTATGAGCCAAAATGAAAAAATTAGTGAATTTGAAGAACGGAAGATTAAATTAAATACAATACGTGAAAAAGGGATAAATCCATATACTTCTAAAAACAACAGAACTAACCATATTAGTGAAGTTTTAGATGATTTTGACGAAAACCTCGTGAAATCTATAACCTTTGTCTTGTCGGGGAGGCTTAAGAGTAAGAGAACTCATGGAAATTTAACATTTGCCAACCTTGAGGATTCAAGTGCAAGTATTCAAATAGCTTTTTCAAAAAAGGAAATAGGGGACGACTCTTATAAAGACTTTGTTAAGTTAATTGACATGGGCGACTTTGTTGAAGTAGGGGGTTCTTGTTTCTTAACACATAAAAATGAAAAATCTATCATGGTTAGTGAGTGGAGGGTTCTAAGTAAAGCAATTAGACCACTTCCGGAAAAATGGCACGGACTTCAAGACGATGATAAGAAACAAAGATTTAGGGAATTAGAAATGATTTCTGACCGTAGGGCTTATGAAAGATTCAAAAAGAGGTTTGAAGCTACTCGTGCTATCAGAGAATATATGTGGGCTAACAAGTTTGTAGAAGTTGAAACACCTATCTTGCAAAATGTCTACGGGGGGACCTATGCCAAACCATTCACGACTTATTACCATGGTCTTGATCAGGATTTTTATTTAAGAATCGCTCCAGAGATGTTTTTGAAAAGAACAGTTGCTGGTGGCTTTGAAAGAATATTTGAGATAGGTAAATGTTTTAGAAATGAAGGGATGGGTCCTGCTCATTTGCAGGAGTTTACCATGTTTGAATTCTATTGGCCTTATGTTGATTATAATTTTTTAATGGATTTTACTGAAAACTTAATCAAAGAAGTAGTAGAAAAAGTATATAAAAATTTTGTTGTTAAATATGGTGATAATGAAATAAATTTTCAGCCACCTTTCCCAAGAAAAACTTTTGATGAGCTTCTTAAGGAAAATTTAGGTGTAGGAGTTAAGGACTTGGACACAGAAGAAAAAGTAGAAAAATTTGTTATGGAAAAATCCTTGGAGAATAAGGTAAATGTAAAAGATAAGATTGGCTGGCCTGCAAAGATTGATGAATTATACAAGAAAACTGTAAGAAATAAACTGATTAATCCAGTATTTGTTACAGATTACCCCAAGGAATTAATGGCTTTAGCCAAAACCAAAGAAGAAGAGCCGGAAAAAGTTGCCACTTTTCAACTTGTAATAAACACTTGGGAAATGATTAAGGCATATAACGAGTTAAATGATCCAATCGACCAAAGAGAGCGTTTTGAGGCTCAGGAGAGGCTTGTGATAGAGGGGGACGAAGAAGCTATGCCTTTCGACCATGATTTTGTTGAATCTATGGAATACGGTATGCCACCTATGGCAGGTTGGGGGATGGGCCTCGATAGATTTTTTGCCTTACTGGAAGGTGAAGAAAACATTAGAGATATGGTTATGTTCCCAACTATGAAAAGATTACAGACTGTTTCTGCACCAAGGGGTATGAATGAAAGCGAGGGGCAGGAATTAGGTATTGATTATAAAAAAGCAAAAGCTATTTTTGAAAAATATGTAAAAGACGATAATACAAAATTGCATTCCATTGAGACAGAGTCTATTATGCGCGATTTGGCAAAGTATTTTGGGGAAGATGAAGAACAGTGGGGGATAGTCGGTCTCTTGCATGATATTGATTGGGATGAGACAAGCAATAAGGTTATAGACCATACCGTACGAGCAGCTGAAATTTTAAAAGGAGAAGGAGCCTCAGATTATTTAATTGAAACGATTCAATCACATACTTTTGGTAATAAAGAATGCGGAGAAAATCCTAATAGAAAAAGAGAAACAAAAATTCAATACGCATTGGTTGCCGCTGAGACTTTGACTGGGCTAATCGTTGCTTCAGCAAAAATGCAACCAGATAAAAAGCTAGCTAGCGTTAAACTGAGCTCACTGAAAAAGAAATTTAAAACAAAATCCTTTGCCGCAAATTGCGATAGGGAACTGATAAAAGAAATAGAAGAGACAGGTTTGTCATTGGATGAATTTTTTGAAATTAGCTTAAAATCCTTACAAAATATTTCAGATAAACTAAACTTATAGAATGAATATTGAGTACGAAGCAACTTTCCCTATTAAAGATAAAGAGGCCTTAAGGGAAGACCTAATGAAAGTAAATGCCACCCTCCTAAAAAAGGAGTTCCTTCAGAAACGCTCTACTTTTAATTTACCTAAAGGTGTGAGTGATAATCATTCTTGGGCAAGAGTTAGACATGAGGGGGATAAGATAACAATGAGTGTAAAAACTATAAAAGCTGGTTCAATAGAAGGGCAAGAAGAAACAGAAATTGTTATAGATTCTTATGATGGTGGAGTTTCTTTTCTTAAGAACACAGGTTTTATCTTTAAATCATATCAAGAAACCCTAAGAGAGAAGTGGATTTTAGATGAAGTAGAAGTTTTAATTGACACCTGGCCCTACCTTGAACCAATTGTGGAGATTGAAGGAAAATCAGAGTCAGCAGTAAAAAAGATTTCAGAGATACTCGGCTTTGACTATGGGGAAGCAGTATTTGATGGAATTGATTATTTTTACAATAAAAAATATGGAGTAGAAAAGAATGTCATAAACAACAACACCCCGCTAATAACCTTTGATAGTCCAAACCCGTTTAATTAAAACTACTAGTATGCATAAAAGTGTTGGCGTTATAATACGCAACCAAAAAGATGAAATACTAATGATTGATAGATCTAATATTCCTTATGGCTGGGCTTGTCCTGCTGGGCACATTGATGAGGGAGAGACTCCTGAGAACGCAATGCTCCGTGAGGCAAAAGAGGAGACTGGTTTAGATATACTTTCTTATAAGATTTTGGCAGAGGAGTATATTGAGTGGAATGAGTGCAGAACTGCACAGGGGCATCATTGGTACCTCTATGAGGTTTTGAGCTGGAAGGGTGAAGTGATAATAGAAGAAGAAGAGGCTAAGGACTGGGCATGGAAAGATGCTAGTAAGATAAACCCTGATGATCTAGAGCCAGTTTGGAAATATTGGTTTGATAAATTTAATATTAAATAATGAAAATTACTATTTGTGGTAGCATAGCGCTAACACCAAACATAATAGAAATTTTAAAAGAACTTCAGAAAACTGAGAATGAGGTTTTGATACCTAGTACCTCAGAAAAAATTCACAAAGGAGAAATTTCTCTTGATGGGATAAAAAAAGATAAGACCTCTGGTGATATAGTAGAAAGAGTGATTAGAGAAGATCTTATTAGAGAGCACTATAAAAAAATAAAATCTTCTGAAGCTATATTGGTCGCCAATTTTGATAAGAATAATATAAAAAATTACATTGGCGGTAATACTTTAATGGAGATGGGGTTTGCTCATGTTTTGAATAAAAAAATATATCTTTTTAATGATATTCCCGAAATGATTTACACGGAAGAAATCCGGGCGATGCAGCCAATCATTTTATACAAAGATTTAAAAAAAATAAAATAAGTATTGTATGGAAAAAATTAAATTAGCCCTACTCTCGGGAGGTAGTTCACAAGAAAGAGAAGTGTCACAAAGGGCAGGAGATGTTATTTTTAATGCTCTGGATAAAGAAAAATATGAGGTTTTTCGGTATGATCCGAAAGAAGATTTAATGAAGTTCTTTATTGATGCGAGTACTGGTAAATTTGATATTGTTTTTCCCGCCCTATACGGGACTGCTGGTGAAGACGGCAGCTTGCAGGGGATGTTGGATTTATTGAAAGTTCCTTATCTTTTTTCTGGTCTCCTAACTAGTGCTATAGCTATGAATAAATATAGTACTAAGATGATTGTTAAGACCCTTGGCATCTCGGTCGCTAAAGACATGGTTCTAAAAAGAGGGGAGAGTGTTGACGTGAAAAAGATTATATCAACCCTTGGTTTACCATTGGTGGTAAAGCCCATGGAACAAGGATCTTCGATCGGTGTTTCAATTGTTCATACAAAAGAAGAGTTGGAAGATGCTATAAAGAATGCGCACGACCATAGTCTTAGCGCTCTACTTGAGTCATATATTAAGGGTAGAGAATTTACAGTTGCAGTTATGGGCAATAAAATGCCAGAAGCTCTTCCAGTGATCGAAATAATTCCGAAGGTTTCTTCTTGGTTTGATTACAAAGCTAAGTATGAAGATGGAGGCGCAGATGAAATATGCCCAGCAGTTGTTCCTGATGACTTAAAAAACTCTCTTCAACAAGCGGCTGTAGATATTTTTAAAATCTTAGACTGTCGAGACTTGGCGAGAGCTGACTTCATAGTTGATTCTACTACAAACCTAATACACTTTATTGAAATGAATACTATTCCTGGAATGACAAAGAATAGTCTTTTACCTAAAGCAGCCAAAGAATCTGGGATCCCATTTTCTGAACTTTTAGAAAGGATAATTACAGAGGCCATTAAAAATAGAAGTGAAAAATAAAATTCTAAGGCATAATTTGTAATTATGTTTAAAAATAAAAAAAAACTGAGAACAAATAGTCGTAGGCAATATGTAAGTCATAAATCATATACCAACCCCTATTTTAATGAAGCTAATAAAAAAAGTTCTAAACCTCTTCTTAGCCATTTTTCATGGAAAACCAAGTTTAGTGTTTTGTTCTTTTTTGCTTTATTTGCATTGTTATTTTGGTTTTTTATTTATTCAAAGTATTTTTTAATATATGACATAAGCATTAACTTTGACCGTGTAAATGATATAGGAGGAATAGGGGAGGAACAGATAGAAAGGATTGCCCGTGAGCAATTACGGTCAAAGTATGTATTTTTCCCCGGTAATAACTTCTTTTTGTTTAAAGAAAATGCTCTTTATGATAAACTAAAAGAAGATTTAGCCTTTGAGTCAATTGTCGTTAATAAAAAATTCCCCAATAAACTGGAGCTAGACTTGAAAGAAGTTTCTTATGCCTTGGTCTGGTTTGAAGATTCAAGATATTATTACATAACAACAAATGGAGAGATTATAATAGAAGTCTTACCCGAAGAGCTTAAACAGATTTTTCCACTTATTGAAAACAAGGGCAGATTATTAATTCTTGATCAAAGGGTCGCGGGTAAAGAAAAGCATTTTGAATATGCTATTAAACTTTATCAAGAGTTAAGAGATACAAATATTTTTAATGTAGAAAAGTTTACAGTAGGAAATGAGAATGACAACACCTTAACTATGAAAATAATGGATGGTCCTGATGTATACTTTAATGTCGAGGAGGGTATTGATCAACAAATTCAGAAACTTATTCTCTTGAGAAATGAGAAATTAAGAGATGAGTTATTTTCAAAAACGTATATAGATCTTCGTTTCGGAGACATGATATACTATAGATAAATTAATCTAATATTAGGTAAATTATAGCATTATTTGCTAATATTAGCCAAAACTATGGAGGGGTTATTTAAAACTTTATTCGTATTAGCCATTATTGTTTTTTGCTTAGTCGTTATTGGATTCTTTCTTTTGTTTTTAAAGTTCCTGTTGATGTTCAATCCAGATATAAATATATTTGGGATGTTAATAACAGACGCATAATATTAATATTTTTAGAAAGTATTATAAAGGCCTTAAAAAGCCTTTTAAATACATATAGTACGTTGATTAATCTACATTATGCGAAGTACTATCAATACTATAAATAAGGTGCCTTCCCGTCAATCAAATACTCTACCCTCCTTTTTATATAAAAACTCATAAATCTAAGTAGTTATTAAAGTCGGTTTATACATTTATTCATTAACCCCTACTTCTTAAGTGTCTCCATATTATTTCATAATTCGTTAAGGTTTTTTTAGACTTAAAAATTTAATTGAAATAAATAGATATATTTCTTTTAAATCTAGGCTCTATCTCGCGCTTTCTAGGTACTTTCTATAAAAGCATGCTTAAAGTTATGTGTATTTATACCAAAAAGACAGAAAAATCTCTTAGAAAGCCATTTTGAGCTAAATAGCTAATATTAGTCAATAAATGGCATTTTTAAGAAAAAAAAGAGGGTTTTTAGTCCTCTCGTGTATTTTTGCGCATTTTAGAATCTAATAATCATTTTAGCGCCAATTTTTTCCCATTTAAATAGATCAAATTCCTGATTGTCATTACAACCAACAAAAAGAGAATAAGTGATGTTTTCTGTTTCTTTGACTTTGAGACTAAATAGTTCTTTATTTTCTTTTTTTGCTTGAGCGCTGTTATGATCGATTAAGATATAATCATTATCTTGTTCTTCTGCATAACAGATGTTTGTAATAGAAAATATTACTATTAGGATAATAAACATTTTCATTTTTCTTTTTCTCCGTATGAGTATTTTGGGATTTGTAAAATGAGCAACAGTTATAAATATATTCTATATAGAACTTTATGTCAACAATATACTTCGCATAATATAAGTGCTATAATGTTTGTATGGCAAAAGCAATATCAAAACATCTTACAGACTATCTTGATTTTTTAGAAATTGAAAGAGGACTTTCTTCTAAAACGCAAGAAAATTATTCCCGATTTTTAAATAAATTTTTTTTATGGTTAAAGGATTCAGGATTAGATAAATTATCACCGGAAAAATTAACTGATAAGCATGTGTTGAAATACAGAGTTTTCCTCTCAAGACATACTGACCCCAGGACAAAAAAAACCTTAAAAAAATCTACTCAAAATTATTACCTTATAGCCCTGAGGAGTTTTTTAGAGTATTTCATTGAAAGAGATATCCCCTCTCTCCCCCCAGACAAAATAAAACTTGCTAAAGATAAAGCAGATAAAGAAATAAAATTTTTGAGTTTGGATCAGGTTGAAAAATTATTATTGGCGCCTAATATAGAAACAAGAATTGGACTGCGGGATAGAGTGATTTTAGAGGTATTATTTTCTACTGGGTTACGTGTGGCAGAGTTAGTTGCACTTGACTCTGAGCAGTTTAGAATAACAGAAAAAACTAAAGACATGGAGGTTTCTGTCATCGGAAAAGGATCAAAAGTTCGAGCTATTTATTTTTCAGAAAGAGCCACTATGTGGTTGCGGGCATATATAAATAAAAGACAAGATATGGATCCAGCACTTTTTATAAATTACAAACCAGGTATTGAAAAAACCTCAAATCCACGTAGACTTACCACTAAAAGTGTTGAAGAAATAGTCAAAAAATATGTTAAAATAGCTGGCCTCCCCATAGTGACAACCCCCCACACCCTTAGACACTCTTACGCTACTGATTTGCTTGCTCAAGGAGTAGACCTACGTTTAGTACAAGAATTCTTAGGACATCAAAATATAGCTACAACACAGATCTATACGCACGTTACTAATAAGCAGCTAAGAGATGTCCATAAAAAATTTCACAGTGGGAAAAACTTAAAAAATTAGTAAAAACCACTATTGACAAATAAATGGTGATATGTCAGAGTAATATACTCTGTTCTTTTCTTATACTATATTTCACAGGAGGAATAAATGAGTAAGAAATATCATTCTGTAAGTTTGTTAGTCGCTATAATTTTTACTGTTGCTATCTATCTCGTCTTGATAAATGCCTCCTTGTATATTCACCCGGCAAGTAAATTCGAAACAAGGGTAACTGGTATGCTGTATCATGTTTCTGAGCTATCCATGGTTCTTCAAGTAGTATTAATACTTTTGTATTTAGTAGCCTTGTATGCATTTATTAGGTTATTATTTTATTATTTTTTTGATAAAAGTAGAAATTGTTTACCTGTTCTTTTCTTATGGATTTCTATTTCGTTCTTTTCTCTTTTGTTTGTCCCATTTCTTCATTTCGATAATTCTCAAGATAAAACTTACACGATTGGAGAAAAATTGTTTTTAAGCTAAAACAAAGCACTGAATATTTTCAGTGCTTTTTTAATTGCAAAATTTTTCTTGCTTTGAGTTCTAATACTTATTCTAGTTCCGGATGAGTGGTAACCTGGTAGAGAAAATTTGAGACTCCAGCAAACAAAAGGGCAATTACATTTATAGAGAAAAAGAGAGTTGAAGTAAGGATTGTTATTATAGCTCCAAGTGAAAGGGCGACGAAAGACAGTAAAAGATAAATAATGCTGAACAAGTTGTTATTCATAACAAAATTTAAGATCATGTCACACTCCTCTTACCATTACGGTAGCTGCTTTTGCTAATCCTCTAAGTCGACTTGAAATAATGTTGTCAATTCTTTCGTCTGCTTCTCTGGCAAGCTTTTCATATCCGGGTTTTGTTGGTGAAGGGATAGTTTTTCCTTTGACTGTTTTAAGCGAAAGAACTTGGTCCATTAGTGAACGCATAAGAGTCCCCTTTTATATTGGGTTAAAGAGCAAAATAGTAAAAAAAGTATAACTAAAAAAAATATTATTGTAAATAGTTTAGGGGGTTTACAGGGATTCCGTCTTTTCTAACCTCAAAATGAAGATGAGGTCCAGTTGTCAGTCTACCAGCTCCTGGTGTTCCAGGCATACCTCCTGAGAGGCCTATAGTTTGCCCCTGAACGACGTATTCGTCATCTTGGACATAAAGCTTGGAAACGTGTCCATATACCGTAGAGAGCCCATCTCCGTGTATTATCATGATATAACTGTATCCCATTCCAGCGTCTTTTGCTCTGGCCACATAGCCAGAAGCGGCTGCTTTTAGAGTACTCCCCTGCCCTGCCCGAATATCAATAGCGGGATGTTCAAAAATATTTTTATATGGGTAGTCTGGATCATGAAAATAAGCAGTTATGACATTTTTTTTGACCGGCCAAACAAAACCATTTTCGTTGAACTCTAGTTTTTTCCCTTGAAGAGCTGCTAATTTAGCCCTGATAAGCTTTTCCATACTGGCAATCTCTGCTGCAGCGTCTTGTTGTTCTTCTTTGGATTGAGCAAGTAATTTTTGATATTCAGCTTCAGATGAATTTACTTGAGTTAGTAGGGTTTCTTTGGATTCAAGTTCAGCTTTGAGTAGCTCTTTTTTATCTATAAGGTCACTCTTAAGTAATTCAAGATTGTCATTCTTTTTTCCCAGTTGGATCTTCTCTTCTTCTAAATTTTCTTTCAAGGAAACTAAATTGTCGAGACTTTCTTTAACTGCTTGGTTAACATTCTCAAGGTATTTAACTTGGGTTAAAAAATCTGATAAGGAGTTGTTCAAAAGTAATATTTGGAGTGTGTCTATATTCCCCTCTTTATAAAGCAGCTGGATAACTTTTTCAATTTTACTTTTTTCTACTTCTATCTCAGCTTCTTTATCCAGAATGGAAAGATTTGTTTTTGAAATCTCCAGAGAGACTTTTTCAATATCAATTTCAACTGATTCTATATCAAGTTCAGCCTTGGCAAGTCTATTATCAAGTATAGCTAGCTGGCTATTAAGAGTGGATTTGTCTTTCTGTTTTTGGGCAATAGCTTGAGTGTAGCTTTTTTGTTTGTCTTGTATCTTTTGCATCCGATTCTTTCTATCTTCTATTTCTTCATTGATTGTTTTTATTTCATTGTTTATCTTAGCTGATTCTGGTGTTGAGTAGCTCTCCTCTTCAGCAAGGTATGCAAAATCTGAGGTCCTAATAATAGCACCACTAACAATAATTATTGCAAGTAGAAATAAAATCTTTTTCATTAATCCTTTTTCTATATTATAACATTTTTAGAGTTAGTCTAACAGCCAAATATTATATTTAATATTAGGCAACTTAGAGCAAAGTAATTGCTTTTTGTATTTTGAGGAGTGATTCTGATTTACCTAGAGCTTGAGCTATCTCGTATGGGCCAGGGCTTTTTTCTTGACCTGAGAGTGAAACTCTCATTGGCCATAGATAGTCCCCTACTTTTAGTTCCTTAGCTTTAATGTGAGTAAATATTGCATCATTTAAACTTGCTTCGGTCCAATTTTCCTCGGGAATCTTTTCGATTAGTTCATAAACTGTTTCTAGATTAGACTTAATTTGTTCTTTTCCTAGTTTTTTCCATATCAACAACTCTGGAGAATAATCTAGTTCGTCAGTAAAAAATAGTTTAGTCGCCTCTTCTAAGTCAGATAATTTTTTGACTCTTTCTTTCTCGGTGGCAATTACCTTTATGAGAAAAGCATCCTCACTCTTATGAGTCTTAGAACTAAGCTTTGTATTTTTTTCAATAAAAGGTTTAGCAAGCTCTAGTAATTTGTCTGAACTAAGATTCTTAATATAATGAGAGTTAAAAAAATCGAGCTTCTCCACATCAAAAACACTTGGGCTTACGCCCATTCCCTCTATTGAGAAATTTTTAATGATGTCATCTAGGCTTAAGATTTCTTCATCTCCTTTTGGATGCCAACCAAGAAGAGCTGTAAAGTTTATTAGGGCTTCTGGCAGGTAGCCTTTAGCTTTGTAATCTTCAACAGTTACGTCTCCTTGTCTTTTGCTTAATTTTCCACCCTCTTTATTCATAATAAGAGGTAAATGAATATATTTTGGGGGCTCCCAACCAAGATCTCTATACAAAAGGACATTTTTAGGAGCGGATGGTATCCATTCATCACCACGCATTACATGGCTTATCTCCATTAGATGGTCATCGACTACATTAGCAAATTGATATGTCGGGGTGCCGGTTGCTTTAAGAAGAACATGATCGTCTAGGCCTTCAGCCTTAAATACTATTTCGCCTTTCAATTCATCATAAACAATTACCTCTCCTTCTTTTGGTATTTTTTGTCTTACTACAAAAGGCTTACCTTCTTTAAGATTTTTTTCAATTTCTTCTTTTGTTAGGTGTAAACATTTCCCATCATATCCTGGGGCTTTTTTTTCTGCTTGTTGTTTTTCTCTCATTTCTTGCAATCTTTCAGGCGTACAAAAACATTTATACGCCTTGCCTTCATTTTGTAGTTGGTTTATATATTTTGTATATATATCGTTTCTTTGACTCTGGATATATGGTCCAAAGCCCATATCTTTATCTGGTCCCTCATCGTAATCAAAGCCCAACCAAGAGAAAATATCTATAAGATTTTCTACTGACCCTTCGACTTTTCTTTTTTCGTCTGTGTCTTCAATTCTTAATATAAATTTCCCTCCGTATTTTTTTGCAAAAACGTAGTTAAATAAAACAGTTCTAAGACTTCCGATATGCAAAAATCCAGTCGGCGATGGAGCGAATCTGACTCTAACATTTTTATCCATATATACAGTATTTAGTTAATAAAATGATATTGACAATCAAAGAGATTGCCAAAAAAATACTAACAATTTTGAGCTTTTTATGCAAATCAAGAGCCAATTCGTGATTTGTTTCGATTTCTTTTTTTAAGATAAGATTTGTTATATCGTTAACTAGAAAGATATATTTTTTAAATTTTAGTTTCATACTATAATTTAGTTTTTAGCTTTTGAATAAACAATGACAGGGATTTTTTTCTGGTTTGGTGAGTAGTTTCGATTGCATTTTCTAGGTCAACCCATTTCCATCTATCGTGTTCCCAGAAATTTAAACTTATATCACTGTCTTTTCCATTGAATTCTGCGATGAATAATCCTTGCTTTTGGCCCTTGTATCCCTGAGGAGCTTTGGCATTAGTATTGTACTTAGAACGAAGGCCGTTTGGGAATAAGTATTTATGGATAGACTTAAAGACAGCGATGTTCTTGAAATTACTATTACCTAATTCTTCATTAAGTTCTCGTCTGCCGGCAATAGAAAGACTTTCGCCGTCTGTTCCCCCTTGAGGAATCTGCCAGTGTTCTTCATGGCTTCCCTCGTTTCTCCTGACCATGAGTATTTTTATTCTACCATGCTCTTTTTTATATAGGAGACATGCCACTGAAGGTCTATATAAGAAAGGGTGGATAAATCTCCAGATTAGGAAGCGGTACATAAAAACAAAAGTTGCATTAAATATACGTCCCACCCTGTTGGGCTGAATCAATAGTCTCCAAAACCACTCTAGGCCAATTTTTCTAAAAAATAGCGGAGCTCTTTTTTTTCTTTCTGTAATAAAGTCAAAACTTCCTCCAATTGCTAGGGCTAATTTGAGTCCGGAGACCTTATCTTTTACCTCGTAGATATTTTTTTCTTGGTAGGGGCAGCCTAGTGAGGAAAATAAAATATCGGGTGAAAATTTGTTTAATTTTTCATAGTTGATAAGAGTCCCTTGTCTATCAATGTCTTGAATATAAAAATTAAGTTTCGGATGTTTCTTGTTTAGAGTTTCTGAAATGGTTGAGCCCAGCGATAGCCCCCCTCGCCAATTTAGAATAGCTATCTTGAGACTGTTTTTCTCCGCATAGTCTATTAAATAGTTAGTTAGGTCAGATCCAGTAAATCTTTTTAAATATTTTCCCATGAGAATTCCGGCTAGTTTCAGACCTATTCCATCAGCTAATGATAAGTCAGCGTTATTGGTGATATACCAAAGTTCTTCGTCATGAACTGCCTTTAAAATATTTTCGGGATTTGGTGTGACAATATATCTAACCTTATCACCACGCAAAAAAGAATGAATCTTATCAAGAATTTCATCCTTGCTCGCTTTTACTAAATTGATTCCTAAAATATTTACAACTTTCATTTTATTCTTTTCTAAGGGCGGTGACAGGCTCCATTAAAGCTGCTTTTCTTGCAGGGAAATAGCCAAATATTACCCCAGCGAAAACGGAAAATACAAAAGCAGTGATAATTGATTTTAAAGGAATACTGAACTGCCAGTCAAGTCCGCTGTATTGAGCACCTATTGCAATGACGAACGAGAAGAGACCACCAATTAAAAAACCAAAAATAAAGCCTAGTAATGTTATCATTATAGATTCTATTAAAAATTGCCTTATTATATGATAGTAATTAGCTCCGACCGCTTTTCTTAATCCAATTTCTGTTGTTCGCTCAGAAATAATAACATACATAACATTTGTAATACCAACCCCTGCGACTACTAAAGATATAACAACTATTGCTAGTAGAAGTAGCGTAATTGCGCCGGTAATTGTTCCTAGCATTTCCATCATTTCATCCATAGTTGTTACCCTAAAATCATCTTTTGTCACGTCAACAATGTCATGATTCTCTCTTAAGATATACCTCATTTCTTCGGCCGTGTCATAGGAAAGACTTAGGTCAGCTACTTTTGAAGTGATATATAAGACATGATCAATCCCCATCATTTTCTTTTGGAGTGTGCGAACAGGAACATAGATAAAATTGTCGAAATCAAGTGTCATCACAGCGCCTCTTTTTTCCATTACACCAACAACTGTAAAATTTTTCTTTTTTATTTTAATTGTTTTCCCTACGGCTTCTGACTCCCCAAATAATTTATCTTTTAATTCTGAGCCTAGAACGACAACCTGGGCAAGAGATTTGTCTTCCATATCAGTGTAAAAACTACCATACTCAACTTCACTACTGTCAATATCAATATAACTAGGGCTTACTCCAAAGATTGTAACAGGCTCTTTCTCTGCTTTATATGTAGCTACACCCTGAGACATTAGGGCTCCATATGAATCAACAATATTGTCTAGCTTTTTAAGGTCGTCCATATCATCTAGGGTCAAAGATGTAACTTGCACACCTTGAACAAGGGCTTGTCCACTAGCGGATTCATCGGCAGCGCTTCCAGGGGTTTTCCCTGTTGGAACTTTTATTTCGGTCTGAATAAAGTCTGTTCCAAATGATTCAATTTGACCTAAGATTAAACTCTCTAGTCCCTCCCCAGCAGAAAAAACCATAAATATACTAGCAACACCAATAACAAGACCAGTAATAGTCAATGCTGTTCTGCTTCGGTTACTATTTATTGCACTAGTGGCAATTTTAAAATCATTTATTATAGACATTTATTCATATCTTAGAGCTTCTATTGGTTCTAATTGGGAAGCTTTTTTAGCAGGGACTATACCGAAAATTAGACCAATTAACATTGAGACAGTCACTGATAAGATTATAGAAAATAAGGAAACATGAAAGGTCCAATCATATCCTAGAGCATTTGCAACAACAGCAACCAAAAAAGAAAATAAGGTTCCCGCCACTAGTCCAAATAGACCACCGAGGATGGTTAATACTATTGACTCTAATAAAAACTGAATTAGTATATGTCTGTTATTAGCTCCGACTGCTTTGCGTAAGCCAATTTCTCTCGTCCTTTCATTAACACTAATAAGCATTATATTCATAATCCCTATGCCTCCTACAATGAGAGAAATAGCAGCCATGGCCGCTAAAAAGAATTTTAGAGAGTCTGTGATTGTTGTTATGATGTCTAGGGCTTGAGCAGCGCCTCTGACGGTGAAGTCATCTTCTGTTCCAGTCGTATCTTTTATGCCGTGTTCCTCCCTGAGGGTAGCTTTTACTTCCTCAATAGCAATCTCTGTGTTATCTTCATGACTAATTTTCATTCTCATCATAGTAATATGATCAATCCCTTCAACTGTTTTTTGCATAGTAACAATTGGTATAAAAACCTGGTCATCATAATTTTGAAAAGCTACTGTCCCCCTTTCTTTCATAACACCAATGACCTCAAAGGTCCTTTTTTTAATTTTCACTTTTTTACCAATAGGGTCAGATTGGCCAAAGACCTCTTTTGCCACAGTGCTACCCAGAACTACTATCTTGCTAGTAGATTTTTCTTCAGCTTCAGTAAAAAATCTTCCAAATTCAACCTCGCCACCTTCGACGTCTAGGTAACTTGCAGTAGTCCCCGAGATATTTGTATCGTATGAGTTGGACCCCCATGAAACACTTGAAAAACCTTTTACATAAGCAGTGGCTTCTTTTATGTTTGGTGCGTTATTTTTATTTTTAATGGCCAGCAAGTCGTCATAAGTCAGAGTGGTGACAACTATTCCCATAGCAGAAGCTGGAGCTCCATCACCAGAGTTTCCAGGGAGAACTCCAACCAAGTCTGAACCAAGACTTTCGATTTGACCCAGGATTAAACTTTGAGCACCGGCTCCGACTGCCATAATAACAACAACAGCACTTACGCCGATAACTATTCCGAGGATTGTCAAAAAACTCCTGACTTTATTGGCCAAGAGAGATTGAATCGGGCTTCTTATTGCTTGTTTAATTTGAAGAATCATTACTTTAACATGTCACCGTCGTGAGCAAATCTTCGTTTTTTAACTAGGGTATCAGACTCTAAGAGTCCGTCTCTTATATAAATAATTCTTTTAGCATGTTCGGCTGTAAATGTTTCGTGAGTAACTAAGATAATAGTGTTCCCTTCTTCGTTCAATTTTTGTAGTATTTCCATGACCTGAATTCCTGACTTTGAGTCTAGATTTCCTGTGGGCTCATCTGCAAATATAACAGATGGCTCGTTAACTAGAGCACGAGCAATAGCTACTCTTTGTTTCTCACCTCCAGATATTTGGTTGGGCATATAGTCAATACGATGTTTCAAACCTACTTGTTCCAAAACATTCCTGGCTTTTTTTTCTGCATCTCCTTTTTTCGTTGAATAGACTAAGGGAAGCATGACGTTCTCGAGAACTGTGGATTTTGCCAAGAGGTTAAATGATTGGAAAACAAAGCCAATTTTTTCGTTTCTAAGAAGGGCTAATTCGGTGTCATCTAGAGTAGTAACGTCTCTCCCCTCCAGGTAGTACTTGCCTGAAGTGGTTTTATCAAGGAGTCCGACTATGTGCATTAGAGTTGATTTTCCTGAACCAGATGGTCCCATAATTGAGACAAAATCACCTTTTTCAATATCAAAAGAAATCCCATGTAAGACTTTAGTAACTATCTCATCATTGGAAAATTCTTTTTTTATATTTTCTAGTTTAATTAACATTATTTTTCTTTGGTGAATGTAACAACTTCATCTCCTTCTTCCAGACCAGATATTATCTCAACCATTCCACCGTCTCCGATTATTCCTATTTTAACTTTTTTTTCTTCAATAACGTTATTGTTATAAGTTTTAACAAATTTTCCATCGCCATTTCGATCTATAATTGCTCTACCTGGGATTGCTAAAATACTTATTTTTTCATTGGTGGTTATTTCCACGTTCGCTGTCATTCCTGGTTTAACTAGTTTGAGGTTCCCGTTAGCCGAGTCAAAAGTTATTTCAACTTTATAGTAAATAACATCTTGGATAACAGTTTCAGCTGGCTCAATAAAGCTAACTGACCCGATGAATTTCACGTCTTCCGATAGGGCGTCTAGAGTTATTGAAACCTCATCTCCAATCTTTACTTTTGGTATATCAGACTCTGAAATATCCACATCTATTCTATACTCAGTTTCTGAGATTACAGTAGCAACCACTCTGCCAACATTGTATTGTTCACCAACTTCAAAGTTGATTTTTGAAACAACTCCGTCTATAGGTGCCTTGAGCTTTGTCTTTTCTATTTGATTTGTAACTGAGTTGAGTTCGGCCTCGGCTTGTCTGTATTGCGCTTGATAAAGACTTATGTCTTCAGCTCTGGCGGGAGATTTTACTCTATTTAGCTCTGCCTGAGCTACAAACAAGGACTGGTTTGCTGATTCCACTCTTCCCTCGAGGCTAGCTAATTGTTGGTCTCCATTGTTTTTTACGTTTGTTAGATTGTTCTTGGCAGTTGTTATAGCATTGTCTAGATTTGTTTTAGCTTGTGTATATGTATCATTAGCAGTATCAACACGGGTGTCATATGTTAGGATGGCGCTATCGAGAGACTGGATAGCTGATTGAGTGCTTGTGATGCTTGCGCTGATTATTCCAATCTGAGTATTTATAATTGTTTTTAATCCATCAAGAGTTGTTTTTGAAAAAGCAGAACCAGTGACTGAATTCTCAAGAGCGGAAAAAGAGTTATTGAGAGAAAGATAAGTTTTATTTAAGGTGTCTAATGTTTCCTGAAGTAAGTTTTTTACATTATCTCTATGGGGGGCTGCTTTAACTTTTGGGGTATTTAGGTTTGTTTGATCTAGAAGAACTATGGCCTCATCGTAAGATTTTCTAGCATTACTTAAGTATGTTTTATTTTTTACAGATAAATAATCCTCATAATCATCTTCATTGATAATAGAATTGATCTGATCAAGAGAATTGTTAATTGCAGACGTTTGAGTTTCAACTATGTTGAGAGAACTAGTTATTGAATTATCAATTCCTTGTTGATAGGTTGTTTCGGTGTTTTCAAGGTTTGTTTCAGCTGCATCTAGAGCTTGTTCATAAACTGTAGGTGTACCAGCTCCAGTATTTTCCAGATCATATAATGTTTTTGTGGCCTGGGCGATACTTTCGTCTAAGGATTTTTGATAGGTTTCTAGTTCAGTAAGACTAGAATCATATGCTGATTTTGCACGGTTGTAACTAGCTTCATAAATTGCAATTTCTTGAGAAGTGGCTCCTGTGCGAAGTTTAGTTAGATTTGCGTTTGCTATATCAAGGCTAGCCCTAGTTTGTGCTAAGCGAATATCAAGGGCACTGTGATCAAGCTCGGCGATTACTTGATCTTTTTCCACCTCTTGACCGACTTCGGTTTGAATAACTGATATTTTCCCACCCTGCTCAAAACTTAAATCAAAGGAGTCGCTTGTTTTTATTATTCCTGTTTCAGAAACTGTCTGGATAAGGTCTCCCCTTTCTAATGTTATTGTAGTATATTCATTTAAATCTTTGCTGCCTCTTGCCATAGCAGAAATAATAATAATAGCTATCACTGCCAAAACAGAAAGGATGATCAATGCTTTTTTTACAGATATTTTTTTCATAGCATTTGTAGTTTTGATTTATTATGAATTATTTTAACAACCTTTCTAACAAATTCTTCAACATTCATTTCTGATTTTATAAAGTGATAATCGACACCCATTTTTTCCACTATTGTTTTGGTGTCTTCATCGCTGAGATTTGTGAAAACAAAAACTGGGATAGAAGAAATCATATTATTTGCTTTAATAGATGAAAGCAATTCAAAACCATCGATATGAGGAAGTATCAAATCTAGTATGATAAAATCTGGCTGCTCCGTTTCCATGCTGTCGATAAGGGTTTCAATCCCATGGGCTCCGTTATCTACAAACGCATCAAATCCTTTTACTCTTAACTGGGCTTGGACAGCATAAAGAATATTAACATCGTCTTCAACGATAAAAAATCTTTTTTTCATACTTGAATTATACCAACTTTAAAGAAAATTTACAAATAGTGCATGTTTTAATTATATTTAATTTAGATTAATGAGATATTAATTTTAACTAAATAATGCTTTTTTATTATTGACAAAAATATTTTTTATGTTATGATAAAATATCTGTCAAATTAATGACAGTAATTATCTCAAACGAGGAGGTTATAATGGAAGAACTGCTTCGCGAAATGCTTGGTGCGCGCCGTGGTGTTGGTAATACGGACGATTTACCTGACGAACTTCAAGTCATGCTTAAGGATAGTACTATGGAGGGCATAAAGCATGAAGTTGCAATCCTGCGCGGTTTGGCTTTTGCTCTCTTTAGAAAGATGAAGGAGGGAGAAACAGAAGTCAAGGAACTCGAAGAAAAAATTGAACAATTTAAGAGAGTTCTGAGTGCTAATGAACTGGAAATTGATCGCCTGAATAAACGGGATCAAAAGTTTCATGAAAAACATCATGAAATGGTGAAGAATCTGCAGGCTCAAGCACAAGGCACAAGTGAACGTATGAATCAAATTGATTCTCTGCAAGATTCGTTCTATATGATTTTGCAGATTATTGCTTCCATCCCTGAAAAACGTCTAAAAACGGACTTGGAAAAATGCATTAAAAAGGTTGGTGGTATTGCCAAAAACAACGAAAAAAAATAAGGAATGAATTCATTCCGGCCCACTCCCTAGAGTAAAGCTCTAGGGATTTTTTTATAAAAAAACCGCAAGTTAACTTGCGGTTATGGTGTTTTTTAGTGTTGGGTTGTTTTTGTTCTCCGTCTCCATTCGAGAACATGCTCTTCTGCATCATCTTCGAAATGACGAACTGAGATGCTCTTGGGGCCATTGCATCCGAGAGAAAGGGATCTGCTTTTCAGCACCTGAAATGCGTAATCATCATCATCTGATTCGTGACAAGTTATTTCTCCCTCTACTACGATGTAGCATGATCCGCCATCCATTTCTCCAATATATGGACCAATGACATTTTCTGTCTAACCAGGTTCGATTCTGTGATCATCACCATGCCCGACATCGGAAGAACTACAAAAAGCGATTATTGGATTGGAAATGAGGCATTGTTGGTAATATTCATTGATTCCTCCATGTTTTGAGATTAGTTTTTGTTGTTTTCTTTTTTTAAAATTGACCTTCTCAGCTCAATCAGATATTTTGCAAAAGGAATCACAAAATCATGAAAAAGTATAAGAACAAGGACCAACGCAATTGCTAAATAGCTTGGATGGATATCTTTAAACACTACAATCTCCTATTTATTGTTTTTAAAAGTGCCGTTTATAAATGATCAATAATATAGAAAGTTAACATAGCTCATCTATTTTGTAAATAAAGATTAAAACTTCCTAATGACGCCTTTAACTACTCCCTGAATAGCCAAGTCTTTTACAAAAATTGGTTCCATGCTAGAGTTGGCTGGTTGGAGACGAATAAAGTCTTTTTCGCGAAAAAACTTTTTAAGAGTAGCGAAGGCATTATCCAGGAGAGCTACAACTATGTCTCCGTTTTTTGGGGATGGGTTTCTCTCGATTATTACATAGTCCCCGCTCAGGATACCTTCATCTATCATAGACTCACCCTGAACCTTTAAGACATATGAATTTACATTGTCCGTTACAAGGTCTGCAGGGACTGCTATAGTATCGTGAGTCTCTACGGCCTCAATTGGTTCTCCGGCGGTGATAAGCCCTGCTAGGGGCAATTCTACGGCCTGGGGCCAGTCTATAGTCGTGTTCACGAGCTCAATAGAGCGAGCTTCGTTGTGAGAACGTTTGACTAAGCCTTTTTTCTCAAGAGCAGAAACATGAGCATGAATAGTGGCTGTACTTGAAAGATTGAAATGTTCACCAATTTCACGATAACTTGGTGAATAGCCATTTTTTTCGCTAAATTCATTGATAAAATCAAGAATTTGGCGCTGTCTTTTTGTTAAGTTGTCCCCCATATAATTAGAGTAAATATTTATACTAATATTATATACGAACAAAAAACGAAAGTCAATAGACAGGAAGGTATTTGACAGAATTAAATATATATGCTAAAAAGAATCTTTCTTTGTTCATTTTATCAACCGATAATTAAAGGAGATAGTCATGAAAAACATTTTAGGTGTTGGCCTGTTCGTTGTTTTAGTAACTTATGCTACAAGCAATGTTTTTGCTTTTGACTCTTGGTATAGTCAAGTTCCTCAAACCAAAACCCACACTTTTGGAACTGAGTATTTTGGTAAGGACTCAATAGTTAGACTAGAATGTAGTTTCTTTGAAACTGGCAATAATATCGAATCGATAATGGAGTGCCAGAGGCTCCAAAGATTCCTTGCAGAGTCTGGTTATGACCTAAATGATGCTTATCAAGAGAACAACAGATCTTTTGTTAAAATTGAAGTTGGATATAAAACCCCCTTCCCTGATGGCGATGAATATCGAACTGCAAGGATAATTATGATTAGTAGTCCTGGAAAAACAAGAAATCATATAGAACCTGACAGAGAGATGGATAATATTAAAAAAGCACTAATTAATGATTATTTTCCCTAAACAAAAAAGCCCGCCAAAATGACGGGCTTTTCTTATTGGAAGAATTAGTAGTTATAATAGGCGTAGTTATAGTATGCATTCATTGTAGCGCTAATCTCTGTTCCTGTTTTGGTCCAATCATAGTGGTAATAAGGGTCATTATAGTAATTGTTTGAATAATTATTATAGTCTCTGACTGTTATGGAAATGGTGTCTAGAAGTTTCCAGGTGGCGTTGTTTATCTTTAGATAGACTTTTATTTTGTGGTTTCCCGCTGGCACTCTTCCAAAGTTTGAATAGTTGTAATTATACTGCCAGTCATCTCCATTTGGGTTTCTAATTGGGCTTGTTAGAGTTTTGTATCTAGTGCTTCCGTTTTTAAATAATTCGTGCTTGATCTGAAGAGTATTTACATCTCTAATATTTGAAAGCTTAGTAAGAACAACAACATCTTCGTTTGTTCTAAAGCTTGTTTTCGGATTGTCTAGAGAATAAACATAACCACCATCATGTCTTAGGTAGTTATCAGAATGGGTCCAGCTATAGTCATATCGAGGAGAATAGTATTGATTGTACCTATAGTTATAAACATCGATATTGGTTGTGCTGACCTGTCTATATGAACCATTATTTACTTTAACAAAAGTCCTTATAGTGTAGTCACCTTCCGATAGTTTTCCTAGATTGTTGTCAATAAATGAATATTCCCAATATCTATTATTGGGGTAATATGTGTTTGATTCGCTACTTCGAACTCTATTATTACTTGAGTTGTAAACTTCTTGTTTCACCCTAAAACTCTGAACATCTCTGATCTTTGTTAGTTTGATGAGAGTACGAATATTGTCAGTGGTTCTAAAACTAGTTCTTGGGTCAGTTACATTTTTTGAGTCATTTGATGTGTTTACCCCTAAACCAGTTCTGATCCATTGGTAGCTATAGTTTGGTGAATAGTTGTTGTTGTAATTATAGTTGTAGTCATAATTATAATTGTAATCATGGTCGTAATTATAATTATTGTTATAAGTGGATCCAACTGAAAAGCTTTTACTTGAAACTTCTTTATAATAACTATTGTCCGTACTTAAGTAGGTTCTTAGGGTATATGATCCAGAATTTAGTTTACCAAAGTTTACCCAAGAGTATGTTTCTGCCCAATATGCTCCGTAAGGGCGATAAACTGGAGAATAAAGTGTTTCATTTGTATTTGAAGATGTGATTACTTGTTTTATTTGAAAATGGTCAACGCTTCTAATATTGTAGACCCTTGTTAATACATGGAAGTCATCACCCGTGCTAAAATTACTCCGCTCCCCTACTATATCATAAACCCAACCGCTAGTATTGCGGACACTAGTCCCCATTTGGGTTGACCTAAAATCAATTTGTCCTCCGCTTGCTGCGAGTGGTGAGAAAGGAAGGAAAACAAAAATGAAAATTATTAGATAAGCATGGAACTTTTTCATATAATTCTTGTTAATTTAAAATTTATCTATTCCTCCTTCTATACTTAAATAATAACATATTTTATATTAAAAATGAATTAATTTAAAATTAGACTAAAATAAAAACCCCCTGGAATTCCCAGGGTGCATTGTTAAAAGTGCTTTAGCTATAAATCACTCAAACAAAAAAAGACCACAGAAAGTGGACTTTTTGCTGTGCGCCGTACAGGATTCGAACCTGTGACCGTCTGCTTAAAAGGCAGCTGCTCTACCTACTGAGCTAACAGCGCAAAATTTAACAAAAAAAATAAACTGCAATTGCAGATTAATTCAATTTATGTGAATAATAGCAAAAATTTATGTCTTTGGCAAGCCCTAAAAGAGCTCTCTAGTCAAATATTGATTTTCCTTTATTATTAGCTGTATTTTGCACATATTATTAAGATAAAATTCACTTGTCAATAAATCTATATTGGTATAATATTATAAAGTAAATATGGCAGATAAAATCATAGACAAGATACCACCACAAAACATCGAGGCTGAAGAATCGGTTCTCGGTTGTCTTTTAATTGATAAAGACGCAATGATAAAAATTGCCGATTTTATGAATGAAAATGATTTTTATAGAGATGCAAACAAGTTTATCTATAGAGCGATGATGGAGCTTTTTTCTAAACAAGAGCCAATCGATATTGTTAGTGTTTCAAATAAATTAGAAGACAAGGGTGAAATTGAAAAAATCGGTGGTAAATCTTACTTAACGAAGTTATCAAATACTGTAGCTACAGCATCTAATGTTGTTCACTATGCTCAGATTATTCAGAAAAAAGCTACCCTCAGAAGACTGCTTCATGTTGCTGGTGAGATTGGTGAACTCGGCTTCCAAGAAGATACGGACATTGATGACTTGCTTGACATGGCTGAAAACAAGGTATTTGGAGTTTCCCAAAAGTTCCTCAAAAATTCTTTTGAGCCAATTACTAACATGCTTAATAGTGCTTTTGATAGAATTGATGATCTTCATAAACAGAGTGGTAAACTAAAGGGTATCCCGACTGGCTTTGATGACCTCGATAGCCTGACTTCTGGAATGCAAAAGTCAGATCTTGTTATACTTGCCGCTAGACCGAGTGTGGGTAAAACTTCTCTTGCGCTCGATATGGCTCGAAATGCAGCCATTAAAGGTAAAGCATCTGTTGGTTTATTTTCACTGGAGATGAGTAAAGAACAACTAGTGGATAGAATGCTTTGTGCGCAGGCTGGAGTAAATCTTTGGAAAATGAGAACTGGAAATCTTTCTGATAAAGAAGAAGACAATGATTTTGCCAAAATAGCCGAGGGTATGGGAATACTTTCTGATGCCAAAATATTCATTGACGATTCAGCTGATTGTTCTATTACGGAAATACGTACCAAGTCTAGAAGACTGCAAACAGAGCACGGTCTAGACCTAATTATCGTTGACTATCTTCAATTGATGCAAGGTAAGGGTACTTATAAGGATAATCGTGTGCAAGAGGTTTCAGAGATATCTAGAGGACTAAAAGGTCTAGCGAAAGAGCTCAATGTACCAGTGGTAGCCCTTTCTCAGCTTTCGCGTATGGTTGAACAATCTAAACCAGCCATACCAAAGCTATCTCACCTTAGAGAGTCTGGTTCAATTGAGCAGGATGCTGATATTGTTATGTTTCTCTATAGAAAAGCAGCTGACAGAAACTATGAAAAAGAAGACTTACCTCAAGATGAAAGATACAGCGGTCAATTGTTTGTTTCAAAACACAGAAATGGTCCGACAGGAACAGTTCATCTCTTTTTTGATGAAGATACAGCTAGTTATAAAAATTTAGATAGATCGGGTTACGATGAAGTACCTGAATTTTAAAATTAAAAAAATATATGTTCAACAAACTAAAACAATTTAAAGACTTAAGAGATCAAGCTAAAACAATGCAAAACGCTTTGGCTGATGAGTCTATAACTTTAGAAAAAAAAGGAATAAAAATTACCATGAATGGAAACATGGAAATTACGGAACTTAACATTCCTGAATCATTAAACAATGAAGAGATTTCAAGATATATGAAGGAGACAGTAAATGATTGCGTTAAGAAGGTCCAAAAATTAATGGCCACAAAAATGCAAGAAATGGGAGGTCTTTCTGGTCTTGGAATGTAGTATTGATGCATTATCCAAAGTCGATAAAAAAACTTGTCGAACAATTTTCAAAACTTCCAACAGTTGGGCCCAGAACGGCTGAACGATATGTTTTTTATCTGCTTAAACAAAATAAAGAATATCTAGGCGAATTTTCTGAAGCCATTGCTAAGCTTAAAAGTGATATAAAAATTTGTAAAAGTTGTGGCGCTGTAGCCGAAAAAGATATTTGCGATATTTGTTCTGATAAAAGCAGAAATTACTCAGTTCTTTGCATAGTCGCAAATACTAGAGATATGATTACTATCGAGGATACCCACGAGTTTTCCGGGGTGTATCATATACTTGGTGGATTGATTGACCAGATTAACGATGTTGGTCCAGATAGGCTAAATATCAAGAATCTGCTATCCAGAATTAGTCAAAATAAAATATCAGAAGTTATTATTGCTCTAAATCCAACAATTGAAGGAGAAACAACTTCCATGTATTTACAGAAAATACTTTCAGAAACAAAAGTAAATATAAGCAGAATTGCACGCGGTCTTCCTGCTGGGTCAGATATAGAGTATGCAGACAATATAACTATCTCTAACGCTTTGAAATACAGAAATAAATTAAAATAATTGAGTACAAAAAAAGACACCATTATTGGCGTCTTTTTTATTTGAAAAATTTTTACGAAATTTTTGAGATTTCTACAGTTGTAAACATTTGTCTGTGACCCAGGTTTCTGGTATATCTAGTTTTATTCTTGTATTTTACAACGTTAACCTTCTTATCTTTTCCTTGTTCTAAAACTTTTCCTTCAACTTTTGTTTTAAGACTTGGTTTTCCAAGATCAAGATCTTTTCCATCTTCACTTGAGATAAGTAGAGTTTCGAATTTCACTACATCCCCTTCTTTTGCTTCAAGTTTTTCTACTTTTATAGTATCACCTTGTTTAACTTTGTATTGTTTTCCGCCAGTTTTGATAACAGCAATTTTTGCAGCCATATTAGTAATATTTGAATATTTATAAAATAAAAGACGCTTGAATTCCTCAAGCTAAATATATTATAGCTAAAACTAGATAAATGTCAACTATTTCTTGGCTATCGCGGCCGCAATTGCCATGACTGCCTTTTTATCAGTAACTTTAGGTAAAATCTTCACTTTTGTTGGGGATTTTACTGTATAAGCTAGGGCAATAGCAGCTGAAATTTTCATTTTCTGAGTTACTTTTTTTGCCCTAGAATCAAGGAGCCCTCTAAAGAGACCAGGGAATACCAAGGCATTATTGATTTGATTAGGGAAATCTGATCTACCAGTTCCAACTATAAAAGCACCTGCACCTTGAGCATCGGCAGGCAGAATCTCTGGGTGAGGGTTCGACATAGCAAAAATAAACGGATTTTCAGCCATATTTTTAACCATTTTTTTAGAAACTAAGTTTGGTTGGGATACCCCGATAAACACATCTGCACCCAGAAGGGCTCCTTCTAAATTTCCTTTGTATTTCATTTTATTGGTTTTTTCGGCAATTGCTTTTTTGTACTTGTTTAAATTTGCTCGGCCTTTGTATATAGCACCCCTACTATCTAGAAGAATAATGTCCTTTACTCCTTGAGAAAGTAATAGCCTAGTAATAGAAATTCCGGCCGCTCCGGCACCATTTACGACAATACTCAGTTCTTTTAGAACTTTCCCTGAAACACGACAAGAATTAATAAGAGCGGCCAAGGTAACTATAGCTGTGCCGTCCTGATCATCATGAAAAACAGGAATCGATAATTCTTTTTCTAGTTTTTCCAAAATATCAAAACATCGTGGAGCAGAAATGTCCTCTAGATTTATACCTCCGAAGCTTGGCTCTATCTGTTTGCAGAATTTTATAATCTCATCTGGATCTTTTGTATTGATACACAGTGGGGTTGAATCTACATTGGCAAATTCTTTAAATATAGCAGATTTACCTTCCATAACAGGCATTCCTGCCTCTGCTCCGATATCTCCAAGTCCTAAGACGGCAGTCCCATCAGAGACAATTGCTACCAAGTTTGCTCTATTGGTCATTTCCCATGAATTTTTAATGTTTTTATGAATTTCCATACAAACAGCTCCAACTCCTGGGGTATAGGCAAGAGATAAGTCATCACTAGTCTTTAGTGGAACTTTTAATTTTGTTTCGATTTTTCCTTTTGCTTTTTTATGAAGAGTAATCGATCTTTTTTTGAATGGCATATTGATTATTTACTTTTTAAGTATTTCTTATTTATTAATTCATCTGGAAGATATGTTTGTTTTTCTTGATAATTGTGATCGGGGCTGTATTTATAACCTGCACCGTATCCAAGGTCGTTCATTAGTTTGGTTGGAGCATTTCTGATATGCATAGGAACAGGAAGATTACCAAAATCTTTTACATCACGTGCAGCACTTTTGTAGGCAGTATATAATTCATTAGATTTTTCACACTTAGCCATGTAAATTACAGCCTGAGTTAGAATTACACTACATTCTGGCATGCCAATAAAGTGACAAGCTTGGTAGGCAGAAACCGCTTGCTCTAGGGCCCTGGAATTTGCTAATCCAATATCTTCAGAAGCAAAGCGAACTAGGCGACGAGCTATATAAAGTGGGTCCTCTCCAGCTTCAAGCATTCTAGCGAGCCAATAGAGGGCAGCATTGGGGTCTGAACCACGCATTGATTTATGAAGAGCGGATATAATATTATAATGTTCTTCACCATTCTTATCATACTGTAACTGGACCATTTGAAAAGCTTCTTTTAGGGTGTCTTTTGAAATTTCTGAATTTAGTGAAGCTGCATATTCTAAAATATTTAATGATGTTCTAGCATCCCCGTTGCTCATTTCAGCTAGTATCTGAATATTATCGGGCTTAATTTTAATTTTATCTAGACCAAGATTCTTGTCTTTGAGAACTGTTTGTATAATTGATTTAAGACTTTTTTTGTCGAGTGCTTTTAGAGTAAAAACGCGACATCTTGAAAGAAGAGCATTTCTTATTTCGAAACTAGGGTTTTCTGTTGTAGCACCGATTAGAGTGATAGTCCCGTCTTCAATGTGAGGCAGTAGTGCATCCTGTTGAGACTTATTCCATCTATGAATCTCATCAACAAAAAGAATAGTTTTTTTCTCATACATTTCATTCTCCTTCGCTTTTCTTATTACCTCTCTTAGGTCTTTTACTCCTGAAGTAACAGCGCTCAATTGGACAAATTCTGAATTAGTTTTGTTGGTAATAATTTTAGCTAGAGTTGTTTTACCTGTCCCTGGTGGCCCCCAAAGGATAATAGAAGGTAATTTATCGTCCTCAATTGCTTTTCTAAGCAGTTTTCCCTCCCCCACTATATCATCTTGACCAAAAAAAGCATCAAGGCTTTTAGGCCTTGCTCTATCAGCTAAGGGTTTGTTGGAATTTGGGTTATTTTCCATAAAAAAATATTATCACAAAGAGGAAATATTGCAAAGAAAAACCCCCACTTTACGCGGGGGTTGAGTTTAAAAACGACGGACTTCACTCGGGTGTTTCGAGTAATAATCATCAAGCGCTTCGACATACTCCCCTACAGGTCGATTTAAGATCATGGGCACAGGTGGTTCGTGGTCGGTCATCACTTCTTGAAGCTTAGCAGCTTGTTCTTTACTTATGGTAGGTCCTTTAAAGCCTTTAAAACTTTCTTTCAGGGTCATGGTGCCTCCTTAGGTTATTGGAACGGTAGGAAATTCAAATGTTCTCTTAGAACTATTTGGACGTTTTTTTCTAATTGGGCCTGTTTTAAAATTTTTCATTGACTGAATTTGCAGGTCAACTGGGTTTATGGCTAGGCTGAAAACTGGTTTTTGATCGTCTTTCTTGTTGTATTTCCCTACAGGGAGCTTCTTAGTTTCAAGAAGGGAAAGACCGTTCCATGGTGTCCGAGCGTTTACTAGGCAACCTTGATTTTCAGACATGATTTTCTCCTTGGTGAAAGTATATTAAAAGATCAAATTATTCTCCAAATCTCCTTGCCCTATTATTATATTCATTGATAATCTTGTCAACATCGTTTTCTTCAAAATCTGGCCAATATTTTTCCATAAACATTAGTTCTGAGTAGGCGCTAGCCCAAAGAAGAAAACCTGAGAGTCTTTGTTCCCCAGAGGTTCTAACTATTATATCTGGTTCGGGGATGTTTGAGTTATATAAATACTTTTTTAGCATGCCTTCATGAACTTGATCGATCTGAATCTTATTATGGATCATCTTTTTGACTGCATCAATTATCTCGGCACGCCCCCCGTAGTTTAGACAAATATTTAGAGTGCCTTTAATCCCGGCTTTGGTTTCGTTCATAGCATCCTGGCATGAATCAGGTAAATCTCCAGGAAGTTCTGTAATTCTCCCTGAGATTAATATTTTAAAATTTTTCTCTTTTGCAACTTCTACTTCTTCCTTGATGGCTTTTTCAAGTAGCTTCATTAGATAGTTAACTTCTTCTTGGCTTCTATTCCAATTTTCTGTCGAAAATGCATAAACTGAAACAACCTCTACTCCCCTAGCGAATGCCCAGTCAGTAAGGCTTTTAACTTTTTCGTACCCCATTAGATGACCCTCCATGCTTGGAAGGTTTCTTTCTTTTGCCCACCTCCTATTACCATCCATAATGATAGCAATATGTTTTGGAACCTTTATTTCAACTTTGTTATCGTTTTTCATTTTTATTTTAGCTATTTTTAGTTAATTTTATCAATTTTACTCTATCAAAACCTCCACTGATAATATTAACATTATCCTTTGAAATTGAAAACTCTTTGGCGAGAAATTTTATTAGTTCTTTATTGGCTTTTCCTTTTTCAGGGACCGCTTTGATATTAATTTTTATAGTATCGTCATCTAAAATACCAGCAACTTCTGTTTTGCCTGAATTGGGGTTTGCTTTTACTTTTAAATATGTTTCGCCTTTTTCTTCTAAGCTTTTCTTTTCTTTTTTAAACATAATTATTGTCTTTCTCTTATTAAAAGTGCGTTTGGTATATCTCTTCCTGGGCCAACCATATACTCATCGTTATAGTAAAGAGCAGCTGAATACCCTCCATCTAGATTTAGCGCGTAGTCCATTTGCATAGCTTTTAAAACATTGGCTAAATTCAAGATGGTTGAATTGTAAGTGACAATTAAGAACATTTTATTTTCCTTAAAAGCCAGAGCATTTCTCGTAGCTTTTACATTTCTTTGCTTTTCGTCGATATCCCATTCTATTAGAATATTTTTTCCTTCCTCAATTAGTCTTGGTTTATTACTAATGGCTGCTTGTAATTCTTTATTGTAAGTACTTTTGAAGTTTGAAACCCCTTCGAATTCTCTAGAGTCTTTAAAATAATAATATTTATTGTCGTGATCAAAGGCAATAACTGGGCCCGTTGTCCAGTATTTTAGTTGGTCGGCGTTTATTAAGACTTTTTCTTCTGAATTGTAGACTGGGGAGAAATAATAATTTTGTGAGCAACCTGAAGAAGAACAAAAATATGAACCGTTTATAGCTGCAAAGGCGTTATTCTCAAAGGCAAAGGAGGCTAAAGTTTGTGCTTGGCAATTATTATCACAGTCTACACTTTGTGTTGTGTCGGTAATAATTTCTATATCTTTTGAGTCAAGGTCAATTTCAACGTAATCAACCGAGAAAGTTCCATCTGAAGTTAAAACTCTTTCGTGTGCATATCGGCTAAAACTATTAATAGACTCTTCTAGTCCTGGTTTGTGGATTTTGGCTAAGTTTTCTCGGCTAATACCAAGACCCAGCCTTCTCATAACGGAAAATGCATCATCGGGTCTGCCTAAATAATATTTTTTGAGATCGTCAGGGTTTATATACCAGGCCTCTCCATTCTCTTCAACCTGAATAATTATTTGCCCGGCAAGCCTTTTTGCAAGTTGCAGGTCTCCATCTGCTGGGCTATTTTCATGAGCAATTTTTTGAAAATCTACCTCAGTTATACCAAGACCTAATTCCCGCATAAGAGAAAAGGCATCTTTTGGTCTGCCAAGATAATAGCGTTTTTTGTCTTTAGGGTAAACATACCAAGCCTCACCGTTTCTTTCGACATCCAGAAGTATCTTTCCTGATAAAGAACCCCCTAGACTAGCAGACGCAGAATAGAGGGGAAAAATTAGAAGAAAAGCTGTAAAAAAAATTATTTTTTTCATTATTTTAAAAATCCTTTATAAACTCGATATGGCTTTGGTCCGACAATTGCTTTATTGTTTACAAAAACAAGTGGGGTTCCATAAATATTTGTATTTCCGATGTTGAATATATTCTGTTCTATTGAGGCTAATGTCTCTGGGTCTGCCAAGCACTCATCTATTTTTGATTTATCATAACCTGCTTTATCGACAACTTCTTGAAGATAGTTTTGGTCGTTAATATTTTCTATATCTGAGGTAAACATTAGCTCGACAAATTTCCAGTAATCACCACTAGTATCTTCTCGAGCACAGTAATCATAGCTAGAAATAAAATCTGAGCCATGCTTAACCGGGAGGTGGCCAAAATAAAAGTTTGGTTTTTTCTTTTCAAGAAGCTTTTCTATATCAGGGAAAGCTTTTCTAGTAAAGTCACATACATAACAACCAATAAACACAACTGTATCTTCAGAATTGTTATCTATAAAGAAAAATTTATCTAAATCTGTATTAGCCAAACTTAGGTCATCAACGGTCGGTGTGTCTAGACCACAAGTAGGGGCCACTGGAGAGATTTTATTATTCTCTCCCGTCGGGTCAAAAAGACAGAAACCTTCTTCATTTACCCCATTGCAATTTCCATAGAGATAAAAATTATAGGCTCCCCTGCCGACATAGAAGGTGCTGACAATCATCAAAACAAAAAAGATCCAGGCTATTAGTTCAAAATATTTATTAAATACTTTAGCAAAAAATGATGAACGCTTCATTAATTTAACAAGAATAATTCCTCTAACTTTTTCTCTAAAACCAGTATTGCATGGTCTAAAAGTAATTCTTCTAAACACACAGTCAAAAGCCTCTTTGGCAAATTTCCTATGGGTGGCCGAAAATATTCCGAGCACTGAAAAAACCAATAACGCAATAAAACAGAACATATTATCTTAAAATTTTAATTATATTATTTAATTCATCAACAAACTTTTTTACTTCATCAAGTGTGTTGTAGAATGACATTGAAACACGCAGTGATGACGCCACTTCTCTGCTTTTAAACCAAGAATGCACGCAGTGTTGACCAGACCTGGTCATTATTCCAGCACTTCTGTCTAACATAATAGATAGCTGATGAGAATCTATATCGTCAATATAGAAAGAAACTATCCCTGAACGCCTCGATGCTTCTTCGGGACCAATAATGTGTAGTTTGTCTATTTTTAATAACTCATTACTTAAATATTCATTCAAAACTAGTTTTTGTTTTTGAATATTTTTTAAACCAATTTTTTCTAAATATTTTATAGCTTCTCCTAAGCCAAGAATCCCTGAAAAGTTTTGAAGACCAGCTTCGAACCTTTCTGGTATGTCAGCTAATTCAAAATCATCATAACTAGAGCTGTGAACAGTAGAGCCACCAACTAAAAATGAACCAAGTTTTTCAAGAAGATCCTTTTTACCAAATAACACCCCTGTTCCACTTGGACCAAGTATTTTGTGCCCTGAAAATGCAAGAAAGTCTACATCTAAATATTTTACATCAATTTTTTCAGAGATCGCACTTTGAGCTGCATCCAGAAGGACTAGAGAACCGTTTTTGTGTGCAAGATCAATAATCTCTTTAGCCGGGATACTAACCCCGTCTAGATTAGAAGACATTCCGAGAGCTAATAATTTTACCTCTGGGCATAAAACTTTGGATAGTCTTTCAATATTAAAGGTGTTATCTGGGTTTGAGTTAATTGTTTTGTGAATAACCCCCTTGCTTTTTAGCTTTATCCATGGGATAAGATTGGAGTTGTGTTCTTTGTCGGTTGTTAGGACAATGTCCCCTTCTTTAAGATCTAGGGAATTTGCCAGGAGATTAATTGATTCTGTGGTGTTTTTAGTGAAAATAATCTCATCTTCTTTTGCGGAAATAAATTTAGCAATGTTTTTTCTCACGCCCAAAAGATCAGTGGTTAATTTTTCAGCTAAAGCGTAATTGCTTCTACCGGCACAGACTGGGTACTCTTTGTAATACTCATTTATTTTTTCTACAACGCAATCAGGCCTAAGTGAGTTACAGGCATTATCAAAATATATATAATTTTTCTTCTGTAAAAAGTAAAAATCTTTTCGTAATTTCTTAATATTCATTTTGGCAGTTTAGATAGCTTTATCAGCAATAAATTTATTAAGAATAGCTGTCAGTAGAGAAAGGGCTATACTAAAGAAAAGCGCTGGCAGAAAACCACTAACTGAAAAACCCTCGACAATAGAAGCAACCAACATAATCATTACAGCATTTATAACAAATGTAAAAAGCCCCAGTGTTAAAATGTTTAACGGAAGTGTAAAAAGAATAAAAAGCGGTCTCAAGAAAACATTAACTATGCCAAGTATTAAAGCAGTCCAGAGGGCGGCCCAAGGTCCAGATATAAGCACTCCAGGGATAAAATAGGCTGTGATTATTACAGAAAATACTGTAATAATAATTTTCATTAACATTATTTTATATTTATAAGCTCAATAGAATTTATAATTACATCATCCATGGGATGATCACGTTCGTTTGTTTTTACAGCTTCTATCATTTTTACTACTGGCATTCCCTCAACTACTTCGCCAAAGTTTGTGTGTCTACCATCAAGCCAAGGCGTTGCTTGGGCTGTTACAATAAAGAACTGAGAACCGTTTGTGTTTGGTCCTGAGTTGGCCATCGCCAGATTACCCGCAACTAGTTTTTTTGAGTTAAATTCGTCAGCAAATTTATATCCTGGGCCACCAGTGCCATCGTCTGCCCAATTATCATCCTTGGAGTTGGGATCCCCACCTTGAATCATGAAGCCAGAAATTACTCTATGAAATTTTGTTTTATCATAAAAACCGCTTTTTGCAAGTTGCAGAAAATTGTTTACAGTATTTGGTGATTCTTCAGAGAAAAATTTAACCTTAATATCTCCTAAATTTGTTTTTAAAATCGCTCCATTGAATGAATTGCTCAAGCTGTCAGAATTTGTTGTGTTTTCTGAACTGCTATTCCTACTGAGCTGTCCAATTTTTTGTACAAGTTCCGAGTCGTTATAGTTATTTAGATTTTCTGGGGCATTTTTTTCAGTTGTTAGGTTTGTAGTCGCACAGGCACTTAAAGTGAAAAGTAGAATTAATATTAGTGGTATATTTTTCATAAATTTTTTGTTACTTACTAGACTTATAATACAATAAAATATTTAATCAGACAATTGCTTTTTCGAGTATTTTTTTAGCAATTTTATAGTCTTCGATAATTTCATCTTTTCCTTCAGGCATTATTTTTGACCAACTTCTTTCAAGTTTTGCTAAAAGCCATTCGGCACCTTCCTCTGTCTTGTGCTTGTGGACTCCGTAGGTTAAGTAAAACATATCTGCTAGCTCTGAAATATGTGACATTGCGTCAGCTGATGCTAATATCTTTGATTCTAAGTCATCTTTTAAGACATTCACACTTCCCCTGTGTGACAAAATGGCCTTCTCTACCTTTTTAATCTTCTTTTTGTCATATCCTTCAGAGTTCAATATATCAGTGGCCATTCTAGCACTATGAATATGGTGATCCTTGGCATTTTTTATATCAAGCATTGCCGAGTAGTCATGAAGTAATGCCGCAAGTTCCAAAACTTCCAAGTCTCCACCTAGCTTTTTACCTAATTTTAGTGCAAAATTTGTTACTGGAATAACATGGTGTTCCCAGGCTGTATCCGTGTACTCATTTGCTGGGTTAAAACAAGCATTTTTAGCTAATTTAAAGACTTTTTCTTTTATTTTTTTATAACTATATTTGCTTTCTATTGACATAATTGTTATAATGTGTTAGAGTTATAAATCGCTCTCTAAAAAATACATATGGAAAGGAGGAATTATTGTGGTCAAAGTAAGTATATTAAAATCAGCAAAACTTGGTTATTTAATGGATCTCGAAGTTGTGTTGGCTGAACTTGGCTATATATATGTTCACCCTCAAACGAAAGAAAGAATCATTGATTTACAACAGGAGATTATGCTTACTTATATCAATTCAATTGGTATAAAAAACAAGAATAGTGAGCAAATTGTAGGCTACTTGAATTTTGAAAATTCATCTCTTGTAAAAGTAGATGGAGGGTGGAGGCTTTCCTGGGTTTTAAAGATTAAAGACCCAGATTTTAAACTGGAAGCAAATTATATTAGATCCTACCTTCTTGAAAAGCCCTTAAAAGAAAAAAGGGGTGTGATCGAACTTGGGATCAGTTTGCTGGAGACCATCACTTGAGCCTTGTGTATACACAGGGCTCTTATTTTACCCAAAAATCTTTTTTCATCGTAGTATCATCCGCTTCTCTCTTTTCTTCAATTTTTTCCTTGGCTTTTTTTCTGAGTTCAGTTAAGTCAAGTTTATTTAGTTCGGCCACCCTTTTTTCTAAATACTCTTGATTATTTATACTTGGGTCCTCAATCGCTTCAGAGAGTAAAACATCTAAAATAGTGCCAATTTTTGGACCAGGTTTCATACCAAACTTTTCCATAAGATCATTGCCGTTTATTTTTAACATTTTTACTGAAATAGGATCATTCTTAACTTTCTCGATCATATATTCTAGGTGACGTAGTTTATATGGCTTCCCCTTCGGTACATTAGAACCTAGTCTATCTGCAATACGAAGATCCATGAGGTCTTTCATGTTTTCAGGACCAGCCTTTCTAAGAAGTCTTCTAACTGAGGTGGCTGTTACCTCGTCAACATTGTAATAGAACATGTGATTTGATATAAGATTAACCACCTTATCTGTATCAACATTTGAGAATTTCATTCTAGTCATTATTTTTCGAATCATTTTAGCTCCGATAATTTCATGATTGTAAAAAGTTGCCCCTCCATCGATAATCTTTTTTGTTTTTGGTTTTGCAATATCATGAGTTAATGCTGCAAAACGAACTCGCCAATCTTTACTGGGACATCTTTTGAGAGACATCAATGAGTGTTTAAAAACAGTGAAGGTGTGGTGATGGTTTTGTTCAACACCAATCCCCTGCTCTATTTCAGGGATTATATATTGAAGTAAACCTAATTCATGTAAACTAACTATCCCACCGTAAGGGTTTTCAGATGATAGGATCCTAATAAGCTCATCTCTTATTCTTTCTTTAGAGATAAATTTAATATTTCCTGAAAGCTTATTGATTGCCCTTTCTGTTTTTGGTTCTATAGTGAAAGACAATTGAGAAGAGAGTCTAATTCCCCTCATCATTCTTAGGGCGTCTTCTTTAAATCTATTCTCTGGCTCACCAACTGCTCTTAATACCTTACTTTTCAAATCTTTTTGTCCACCATAGAGATCAACAATTATAAAATTATCATTTATAAAAGAGTGTTTTTCGAGGTCAGAATCTATTTTTAATTTAGAGTCGATTGTTTTCATAGCCATGGCATTTACAGTAAAATCTCGCCTAGCTAGATCTTTTTCAAGTTTATCCTCAAACAAGACTTCGTCGGGGTGTCTGTTATTGGAATAACCAGACTCTGAGCGGTAAGTTGTTATTTCAACAACATCAACAAGCTCCTCGTTCTCATCTCTTATTGGAAGAATCACAGTGCCAAAAGAGTTCTCGTACTTTCCGTCCGGAAATATTTTTAAAATATCTTCAGGCCTAGCAATAGTTGTAATATCCCAGTCATTAGGGGTTTTTTCTCGCAGAATATCTCTAACGCAACCTCCAACGATAAAAGACTCGAAATTGTTTTTTTCGAGCTCTAGAAGAGTGTGTTTTATGTATTCCGGAATATTCATAATATAAATTATAACATAAAAGAGCTAAATCTATTAGCTCTCTTTATCTTAAAAAATATTTAAATATTAGTCAATTTTTACAATTGAAAAAAGGCATTATTCAGTATCCCTTTACTAGCTGCCCAGAAAACACACCGTGGTGCTAAATAATTATAGAATTGTGTCAATTAGGCGAATAATAATTAACACAAATAACAATTAAATAATTTCCTGTGGTTTAACAACAAGTAGTTGAAACTGCTTAGTGCCTTTTACATACTACATTTATAGCACGAGAAAGTTAGAAAAATATTAAATTACTTCTTTAAAAATTTTAGTATAACGTAAGCAATTATTCCACCTAAAACTGCTGTGTAGAATTGAGGCCAAGATAGAATTTGAGCAACTTTTACGGCAAGTTCACTTTTAATAAGCAGTTTTGAGATAACACTAACGCTAAAAAATAGAAGAGCAAACTTAAGAAAAGCTGAAATAAGGATAGAGGCCCAATAGCCTAACTCTTTATTTGCAAATTTATCGTGAAGAAAATCAATGCTCAGAACAAAAAGTATATTGCTTAGCATGATAAATGGAACCATCGGTGCAAGAAGGGCTGGCAAGAGCCCAGCTGACAAGGCCACCACACTTGGGATAAGAGCTATAAAAACCGCCGCCCTGAGACCAATAACAAATAAAGCAAGAATCAAAAGAGCATTAATTACTGGACCGGTTAACCACTGTATGTGGATAAAAAATGGAATTAGAGTTGCTAGTCCTCCAATGGCTAGAAATTTTGAAGCGGCGATAGAGTTAACTCTTGAAAATGTTTTTTCTTTTAAATATTGCATATTAATCAGTTACTACTGAAGATTTTGCTACAATACCATACAAATCATCTAGCTCTTTTGTTAGCCTAGAGATTTCAGTGGCAGTAGCTTCAACAGCTATGGTTATTAAGCCTGTGCAATGTTCAACACAACTTTTTTGAACATTCACTCCTAGTCGAGCCATAATTAGATGACCATTATCTGTGAGTAATTGGTTCACATCCTTGGCATGACTTTGTCTATCCTTTATAAGGATTGTAATTGTTGCTAAGTGAACTTTGTCCATAATTTTAGTCTAAATTTTTAAAATACCTAGTATGTAATGTTTTATGTTCTAGGTTGTTTTCTTTTAGCCAGTCTAGAATTTCTTTAGCACTTTCATTCTCAGCAGAAACTCTGACTTTTTTGTTTTTGTCATCTCTATATAAGGCAGCTATTCTCTCTTTAACAATTGCTCTGCTTGTTGGGATAGGTTGACCTCCGCCACCAATGCAACCTCCAGGGCATGTCATTATTTCTATATAATCAAAGTCTTTCAATCTCGGGATAATCTCTTTGATGTGCTTTATTCCGTTAACAATTCCTACCCTTACTTTATTACCGGCTATATCAATTTCTGCTTCTTTTATATCCTCTAGACCTCTAACATCGTGAAAATCAATTCTTTTTTTACTAAGTTTAGCATTATCGCCTTCTAATATGTACTGAGCTGTTCTAAGAGCAGACTCCATTACTCCGCCAGAACCTCCAAAAATAACTCCAGCCCCAGTATATTCCCCAAGTGGATTATCTGCTTTAGTTTCTTTAATATTAACAAAGTCTATTTTGCTTTTCTTAATCATAAAGGAGAGCTCTCTTGTTGTCAAAACATAATCAACCGGCAATTGATTGTTAATAGTCATCTCCTCACGAGAGGCTTCGTATTTTTTTGCTGTACAGGGCATTATTGAAACTACTACGATGTCTTTTGGGTCGATTCCCATCTTATTTGCCCAGTATGTTTTTATTACTCCTCCACCATGAATTTGTGGGGATCTGGCAGTTGTTAAATTTGGAATTAGTTCCGGGTTGTAGTGTTCAACGTAGTTAACCCACCCTGGACAACAGGAAGTCATCATAGGGAGGGTCCCTTTTTTAGTTATGCGTTCGAGAAGCTCTTCAGCTTCAACTATTGTAGTTATGTCCGCAAAATACGAAACATCAAAAACAAAATCAAATCCAAGTGCCCGTAAGCTAGAAACTAATTTCTCAGTAACTATTTCTCCGTAATCCATACCGAAATCCTCTCCAATACTTACCCTGATAGAAGGCGCAAACTGGACAACAACAGTTTTTTTGTCATTTAAGATCTCTTTTTCCACATCTTGCCAATTAGCTTGTTCCTGAGCAGCTGAGACTGGGCAATGTAGGGCACATTGCCCACAAAGAATACAGTGTTTTCGTCTATCGGAAGTAGGAGCAACTTCTTGATTGTGCCCTTTTCCTTTTATCTCAAGATAATCGATTCCTTGCAGGATAGAGCAAGCATCTATACAGTTACGACAATCAATACACTGACTAGAATCAAGCTCAACAGCGTTTTTAAACTTGTATACAGGTCTTTTACCTTTTCTGTCTGGGAATGTGTTTATAAGTAAGTTGTATTCACGGGCATATTTTAAAAGTTTACATTCAAATCTCCAGATACAGGTAGCGCATTTTTCAATATGCTCAGCAAAAATCATTTCTAGATTTAGGCCTCTTGATTTTTCAACTCTATCAGTGTCCGTAAAAACCTCCATTCCACTTTTGGCTTTTGTTCCGCAAGAAGTTGAGAGACCATGCTCCCCCTTTATTTCTACTACACAAACTCTGCAATTCTCTTTCGCACAGAAATCAGCGTGATCACAAAGAGAAGGGATGGAAATATTGTTGCGTCTGGCAACATTTAAAATAGTTTCGTCTTTTTCAAACTTATAATCTTTTTTGTTTATTTTTATAGTGTTTTTTGGCATTTATTTTTGGATAGTAGATTGACCTTTTATTCGATAGAGGTCTCTATATATAACTAGGATATATGTAAAAATGAATGGCGGTAATAGAAAATTGAATATCTGGAAAACTAGAATTAAGGGGCCAGCGAAAAATAAACTATTAATAGAAGATGAATTACTGGTAAGTATTCCGACCATGGAAGGGAAAAGAACATATGGAATAGCAATAACTAAGTACCGACCTAAAACATCTCCAAAATAACCATCAATGAGCTCCTTGCTTCTTTTTAAGGCTTTTGTCCCTCGAAAACCCTCAAGCACGTAAGCCCATTTTGAAAAAGAAAAAAGGACGGCAATCAAAATTCCTGGGATTATAAAAAGGATTAAACCAAAAAACATAGCAAGACCTGAAAGGAAATATACCCAGAAAAAAGGCAGGGCGTGTTTAAAAGATTTTCTTATTGCCTGGCTTAAAGTAACTTTCCCTTCACTATCTTGAAGTATTATATATATTGCGGTTATAAAAACAGACATAAAATAAATAAGAACTAAAAACAAAATAAAAACTAATAAGCCAAAATAAATTAAGTCTTGAGCAAAGTCACTCTTAGAAAAAAGATTAGAAAACATACTAATTCCCAGGAAAAGAACTAGACTAGAAAATAGGGCTAAAGGAATCAATGGTAAGAGTTGCAAGCCGATAATCTTTAGAAATTTCGGATAATAAATATCCCAAGCTTCTTTTAAAAGAACTTGAAAATCTTTTAAGGGAATTTTTTTATTTTTTTGGTCATTCAAGTTTCCCATATTATTGTTTGTTGATGTTATAAATACTGGAAAATTTTGTATCATCTTTTAGGACATTTTGAAAATATGATATAACTGGGATTGAAACTGATTTACCAAGAGCGCAAAAAGAAGTTTCGGGAAGATCGGCCAATATAGCAAAAAACATATACCAGTCAGGCTGCTTGTCTTTAAGTATCTCATGAAGACGATAGGTTCCTTCTCTGCAAGGAGTACACTTACCACATGACTCATTCATGAAAAAATCAATCCAATTTTTTAAGACTGAAACTGGCTTGTGTTTAGATTTAGAATAAATAGTAATAGAGCCAGATCCGGTAACGGGCCTGTTTAATTGGTCTGAATTCAAAACTTCACCACAAGCTCCTCCACCAATTTGTACAAAAAACTCAAAACTTGGATAGTTGTTTGTGTTTTTTAGAATATCTTCAATTGTCTCATCGTCAGCAAATTCATAAACACCTGACCAAACGCAGTCGCCTGTGATTGAATATAGACGTGTATTGTTAAATTGATTAGAGTTTAGAAGACTAACGTCATAAAAAGTCTCTACATTATTTACTATTGTTGGTGCGCCGTATAAGCCTTTTGTGCTCGGGAATGGCGGTTTTAGCTCTGGCTCTGCTCTCTCACCTGCTATTGTGTTTATTAGAGAGGATTCTTCTCCGGCAATATAACCGGCTGGATGAGGTTTTTTAAACAATTCAATATTATCATCCCTTATTAAACCTTTTAATCTTTTGGAGTATTTTTTATAGTAATCTTGATTTATAAATAAAAAAGCTTTGTCAGAAGACACTTCTTTCATACACAGCTTCATACCTTCGATAAGTTTTTCTGGATGATGCTCAATAATGTATTCATCTTTCATTACATCAGGCTCTCCCTCTGAAGCATTGCAAATTACAAACTTTTTTCTAGATCTGGCCTTAGCCACTTTTTCCCACTTTAAATATACCGGGTAAGAAGCTCCCCCCTTTCCTCTTAGTTCTGCTTTTTTTATTTTATCTAAAAGTTTTGTCATTATACAAACTTCTTTTTAATGATGTATTCCATTAAATCAATCATCCTATTAGAATAACCCCATTCGTTGTCATACCAAACAATAAGCTTAAGAAGATTATCCCCCGAGACTTTTGTGCAGCCAGCGTCAACTATTGAACTTGATGGGTTTCCAACTATATCAGAAGATACCAGATGACCTTCATCAACCTCAATGATGTGTTTATATTTAGATAGTCTAGAAGTTTTTTTTAGAGTAGAGTTTACCAATTCTTCAGTTACCTTCTTGTTAGTAATAAAAGTCACATCACAAAGGGAGCCAACTGGAGTAGGAACTCTAACAGCCATACCGTCAAATTTTCCTTTTAATTGAGGAATTACATTGGTTGTTGCTATAGCCGCTCCTGTAGTTGTGGGAACTATGTTTACGGCCGCGGCCCTGGCTCTTCTTAAGTCTTTGTGTGGTCCGTCAACTATGTTTTGGTCAGCAGTGTATGAGTGGATAGTTGTCATCATGGCATTTTTAATACCAAAGTTTTGCCGAATAACGTCTGTCACGGGGGCTAAACAGTTTGTTGTACAAGAGGCGTTTGAAATAATGTTGTCTGTTTTCTTTAATTTAGCTTCATTAACACCCATAACAAAGGTTTTTACTTTATCATCCTTGGCAGGGGCAGAAATTATAACCTTCTTAGCGCCAGCTTTAATATGCGCTGCAGCGCTTTCTTTTGTTCTAAAGAGCCCGGTACATTCCATAACAATTTCCACCTTTTTTTCTTCCCAAGGTAAATCTTCAGGATTTCTCTCAGCGTAAACAGGGTATTTTTTACCAGCAACTACTAACGCATCCTTAGTATAGGTGACTTCTTTTGTGTATCTACCATAGGCACTGTCATACTGTAGTAAATGAGCTAGTGTTTTAGTGTCAGTTAGATCATTAATAGCAACAATATTAACCTTGACTTTGTTTTCAATAATTGCTTTAAAGACTGCCCGGCCAATTCTGCCGAAACCATTAATTGCGATATTCATTTTAAATATAATTATTATTAATATAAATATTATAACATAATAATTTCAATTAAAAAACAGATATCTTTCGGATATCTGTTTTTTAATTTCCTATTTTTTCTTATTTTTATGTCTATTGAGATCAACTTCAACACGAGAAGTGGAGCCGTCTTTGTTCTTGAATTCAACATCAACCGATTCTTTTAGATGATGTTGAGAGATGATTACACCCTTTTTACCATCTACACTTACTTTTGTTCCAATCTTTGGCATTTTCTTATCTAGCTCTTTGTAACCAAGTTCTTCATAAGAAAGACAACACATTAATCTACCACAAATTCCTGATATTCTATCAGAGCCTCTATGGGCACATTGTTGAACTTCGGCCATTTCTGAGGTTATTGAAACTAGCTCAGTAAGATGTGTTTTACAACAAAGATTTCTGCCGCAATGGCCGACATCACCAGCAATCCTTGCCTCATCTCGAATACCAAGCTGTTGGAGCCTAATAGTTTTATTGAAGGTTCTTGTCAGATCACGAACTAGATTTCGAAAATCAACACGGCCATCTGCAATGAAGGCAAAAGTAGCTTTCGAATTATCAAGTGAAATATGAACATCGACCAGCTTCATAGGAAGCTCATGTTCAGAGATAAGCTGTTTACATCTACCAAGCATAGCTTGTTTGGTGTGAGCATCTGGAAGTCTAGACAGATCCTCAGGCTCTGCTCTCCTAACTATTACCCTCTCTTGAGCTTCATTGTGTTGAATTTTGGTAAGCTCTTGATCATCTTGTGAATTAGCTGTAACAGTGTTTTCCCTTATTTCTCTATCAAGAAAATCTATCACTGTACCCACTTCTCTCTCGTCATCAATTGAAACAAGTACCTTGTCTCCTAACTTTAGTTCAATATCATCACAATCAAATAAACCATCTCTATCCCATTGTGATATTTGTACTTTTATTTTTTGCATTATAGAGCAAGTCTAGTAAATTTCTCGATTTTAGCATCACCTAAAATTTGTTCGACTTTCTTTTTGTCGTCTTTAATAAATTCTTGTTTCAGAAGACAAACTTCTTCGTAGTATTTATTAATTTTCCCTTCGATAATTTTATCTAACATCGCTTCCGGCTTACCTTCCTTTAATAACTGCTCTCTATATACTCCCTTTTCTTTCTCCAGTTCTTCAGCTGGGACTTCTTCGGGGCTCATGTATTTAGGATCACTTGCTGCGATATGCATTGCAATATCTCTTGCTAATTCAGTCTCCCCTGACTTGTCTAGAGATACTAAAACACAAATTCTTCCGTCCATATGAGAGTAACCCTCAACTGAGCCACTAGACTTCAAAACTTTAAAGTCAACTATTTCTAGTTTTTCACCTATAACGCCGCTCATTGTATCTAGAGTGTCTTTTACTGTAAGCTCCTTCATTTTTAAAGCAAACAAATCATCCAGGCTCTCAGGGGTGTTTTCTGCGATAACCTTTAGAACATCGTCTCCAAAGCTTTGAAACTTTTCATTTCTGGCAACAAAATCTGTTTCTGAGCCAATTTTAACCATGTACCCTTCTGTATTTGTGTCGTTAACTGCAAATTTAACAACACCCTCAGAGGTTTCTCTCTCACTTCTCTTGGCTGCCTTTGAGATTCCTTTTTTTCTAAGTATTTCAACGGCTTTTTCAATATCTCCCCCAGACTCTTCAAGAGCCTTCTTGCAATCAACAATCCCTGCGCCAGTTTTATCTCTTAATTCTTTTATTTTTTCCATACTTTTACCTAGTTTATTTTATAAAATCAAATTAAATAATTATATGTTATTTTTTAGCCTTTTTACCTTCAGAGACAGCATCCTTTATAACACTAAGCATTAATTTAATTGTCTTAGTTGCATCGTCATTTGAAGGAATGATGTAGTTGACGTCACTTGGATTTACGTTTGAATCGCAAATTGCAACTACTGGAATATTTTTCTTCTTGGCTTCAAGAACAGCGTTTTTCTCTTCTCTAATGTCCCAAACAAAAATTAAGTCAGGAAGTTTTGTCATATTAACAAGACCACCCACCTTGGTTTCTAATTTTGCAATCTCTCTGTCAAAGTTAAGTTGCTCTTTCTTGGTGTATTTAGCTAATTTACCACTAGCTTTTTCTGTATTTAAGTCTTTGTATTTTTTAATAAGTTTTCTTACAACCGGAAAGTTAGTCAATAGACCACCCATCCATTTTTCTGTAATGTATGGCATTTCAAGTTCTAGAGCCATTTCTTTCATTGATTTTTTAACTTGTGATTTTGTCCCAACAAATAAAATAACCTTATCTTCAGAAGCTGCTTGTTTCATGTATTCAAGAGCTTTTTCAAGATAAGATCTAGATTTAATTAGGTCAATAATGTGGACGCCATTTCTTGCGCCAAAAATAAAAGGCTCCATCTTTGGATGCCATTTGCTTGTTCGATGCCCAAAATGCATTCCTGCCTTAAGCATCTCCTCTACTGTAGGAATTTTAACCATATTGTTTTTCCTTTAATCCTCTACTCTTTTGTCCCTAATATTAGGGAAGGAAATTTTTTAAGAGTATGAGTGATTTGTGATTTAATTAGTTTTTTATAAATAAATTAATAAACTCTGCAATTGAGTTTATTAGCACTAATATTATAATAATTGCATATTTTTGTCAAATAAAATTCTGTTGTCTTTCTTGTGCAGAATATATTTGACAATCTTTATTGCTATTGATAATCTAGTCTCTTGAACATTAAAATAATACATTCACCAAATGGAGGCAATGATGAAAAAAGGTCAAAATCTTTCAGAGAATAATATAAAATTGATTCAATTTTTAGCGACTCTTGGGATAAAGGGCACATGGATATCAAAGCATTTAAAAATAAACGTTCGAACAGTTAGTAAATATGTTTCTCGGTTAAACTTAGCTGATTCTGAAAAACCAAGCAAGCTATCCAGGAATGTTTTTCCTTTAGCTCTACGCAAATACATAAAGAATCTATTTCTGGATAATTTAAGCAAACCAGAGGTTTTAGCTCTGAAAAAATGGCTTGAACTTGATATTATTGAAAAAGATTTTGTGTCAAAGAGCAAACTTTTAAAAAATCTTATTGAACCTGATTTTGGTACTAATAGCCAAGGTTACCTAGGTCTACTGTCTGCAATTTTTCCTAAAAAATCAATAGAAAATGATTTTGAAGCGTATCTGATGTCATTTTTTAGATGTCGTACCGATATAGCCCAAGCAATTCCTAGAAATCACGATGAGTTCATGGATGCTTCTTCGAAGTATTTAGTCAGTTCTAATAGAAAAATCCTTTCACCAATTTGGCCCAGCAATGCTTCGGAACAGATAGATGAAATCTTAAGTATTATTCTCAATTCCAAAGAAATCGAACTCTTGGAAATGTATCATGGGATAAACCAAGAGAGCATGTCTTTTAGAGAAATTGCTCGAATAAAAAAACTTGCTTACCAAGCTATTCAACAGAAATATGAAGATATTATTGAAAAGATAAATACTGACTCTACCAGAGAAAGCTTGAAACATCTTTGGACAATTCTGCAAGTGGATGAATTTCAAGGGGCAAATCATTATTTTAAAAAAGAAAGCTGCTATGTTCTTTCATGGAAAGTCGAAGGAATACTTATCTCTAGGAGAGCAAAAAATGCTCTAAGAAAAGCTAATATACTCACCGTTGCAGATCTGGTTAAAAAAACAGAGTCCGAATTGATGTTCGGAATTCGAAATTTCGGAGAAAGTTGTTTGCATGAGGTAAAACTAGAGCTAGCTCGATACGGCTATTCTCTCGGAATGGAATTATCATAAATTAAAATACCCACCAAAAGGTGGGTATTATTTTTTTACCAAAATTACTTTTTTAGATGGGTCTTGGTTTGGGAGATGGTAACCAGTTGGATAGTCTCGTATAGAATTGAATAAAACATTCTTTTTGTATCTATACCCCTTTCCTCTTTTTGTCCCGGGATCATTTGTTGTGAAAATCCCTTCCTCTTGATTATAGCCAGTCACGAGCAACATGTGATTTATTGGGCCTGGTGGTGTAAAATACACATTCCCTAGTAATTGACCGTTAGCAGGCATAATCACCACCCCTTCTTGAAGAAGCGCTATCAGTTCTTCGACATTTTTAAGATCATGAATTTCTATTTTATCGTAAGAAAAATATTCTTTTATCATTGTTGTAGTATCCTCAACAGAAATATCCCTAAATTCTCCGAACCTTTCTGATTCCCAAGCGGAAATTTTTACTATTGTATTTTTTGGATTTTGCATTTGGGATAAATCATCCAGAGCCCAAGAAACAGCCATTAGAGCACTCGCCTCTTCACAACCATCCTGAAAAACTGAGCTTCCCCAATCTGCATCTGGTGCTTGCGATGTGAAAGCAACGATGTGTTGAATGTTTTTATTAAATACTTCTGTAGGTGAGTATATTTGAATATTATCTAAATCGTTTTTTGTTATCCCAAGACCTAGGTTTCTCATTACCCAGAAAGCATCACTGGGTCTTCCCAGAAAATGAAAAACAAGGTCATCTGGGTTTACATAATATGCTTTTCCAGAGTCTTCTACTTTCAATAGGATTCTACCTGAGAACCTTTCAGGGGGTGTATTTGAGTATTTATCAAAATCCTCATTACTAATACCCAGTGACAGTTCTCGCATAATTTCAAAAGCATCTGAGGGCCTTCCTAGATAGTATCTTCTACTATTCTCTGGATTGACATACCAAGCTTCACCGTTTTCTTCAACGGATAGAAGTATTTTACCAAACAATTTTTCATTGATACTTTGAGCATTAATGATATAGGGCGTAGATAAAAGTAGAACAAAAATTAATAGTTTTAGTTTCATAATTTTATTTAATAATTCCACCACCAAGTACTTCATCATTTTCATAAAAAACCGCACTTTGACCTGGAGTAACTGCTCGTTGCCTAGAGTCTAGTTTGACCTCAAATAAATCATTTTTTATTTTATTTACTAGACATGCTACAGGTTTGTGATGATACCTTATTACTACAGTGGTTTTTAGAGGAAATTTTGGCTCAAGCCCAGAAATCCAGTTAGTATTTTCAATTATAAACTCATCCTTTAAAATATTTAAATCATCATGAGTGTTTGAGACTATAAGCGTGTTTGTTTTGTAATCCAGCTCAACTACGTAAAAGGGACCATTACCACCAAGCTCTATCCCCTTCCTCTGACCTAGAGTATAGAGAGGAAGTCCTGAGTGAGAACCAAGTATCTTCCCTGAAACATCTTTTATCTTTCCGGGAACGAGTTCTAGGTGTTTTTTTAAAAAATCATTATGAGTCTTGCCGGCAACGAAACAGATTTCTTGACTATCACTCTTTGTAGCAACCTCAAGCCCCATACTTTTAGCAATTTTCCTTACCTCAGTTTTTTTATACTCCCCAAGTGGGAAAAGTAAGTAACTGAGCTGTTTTTGATTTAGAGTATAAAGAAAATATGACTGGTCTTTTAGTTCATCTTTTGCTTTATATAATTTATACTTAGAACCGACTTTTTTAATACTGGCATAATGTCCGCTGGCTACGTAGTTATAACCAAGCTCTTTCGCCCTCTCAATTAAATATCCCAGTTTAATAAACTTATTACACTTAACACAAGGGTTTGGAGTTCGACCATTTTCGTACTCTTCTAAAAAGTAATCTACTATATCTTTCTTAAACTTTTCTGAGAAATTAAGAGTGTAAAACTTAAAACCAAATTTACTCGCGATTGTTCTTGCATCCATTAATGACTTGATTGAACAACACTTGTTTTCATTTGCACTCTTCTCATCACTATCTTTCCAAAAATTCAAAAAAATACCCATTATACCTGTGTATTCTTTAGACAAAAGACTAGCAACCACTGAAGAGTCAACCCCTCCAGACATTGCAACAATTATTTTTTTATTTGTTTTCTTCATTCTCTATATAATGGTATAAAAAAAACAGCCTGTCAATAAACAGGCTGTTTTTATATCTAAATCTAGTAAAGTCCTCTGAATTGATTTTTTACAGCCTCTTTGGTTTGACCCTCACTTAGGATTGATAATAATTCCTTAACTCTTTGAGAAGCTAGTTCAGTATTATCAATCTTCTGATAAAGAATTGCTAAACTATACAAAGCATTAGCATGTTTCTTGTTTGCCGCCACTATACTTAAGAATATCTGTTCTGCTCTTGCCAGGTCATCATTTTTTTCTACTTTTGAGGTATTAACATTTGGCTGAACTACTAAATTCTCTGTTGCCCCATCTTCTCCTTCATTATTTGCTTCACTTTGAATGATTTGCGCTGATTGAGTTTGTTTAAGGCCTAGGGTGGCAATTCCTTTATTGAAGTAAAGTCTACCGAGCTCAAATCTATAATCTATGTTATTTGGTGAAAATAAATTAGCGCTAGATAGATTAGCAATTGAATTATCTATTTGATTCATTTTCTCATAAACCACAGCTTTACCATAATGCGCGGAAGCTAGGTCTCCTTTTTGAGCAATAGCTTTATCGTATTGTTTGAGAGCTTCTTCGTAATAATAATTCTTTTCAGCTTGATCGTTTTCAGAATTTGCTCGAGCAACGTTAACGAGAGCCAATCTGAGATATGGTGTTGGGTTGTGTGGATCAAGTCTTGCTACTTCATTGTAGTAGTTATCAGCAAGCTCAAGCGCGCCTTTTGTGTAGAAAGAAGCATTTTCATATATCAGAGCGACTGATTCATTATTTCTAGCTTTATTTGGAGAAAGCTCAGCAGCTTTTTTACTAGCGTCTATAGCATTTGATAGGTTGAGTCTGATTTCATCAGGACTAGCGTTCGATATTACTCCTCTATTTGCTAGACCCATATAAGCGTTTGCAAGACTTAGATGATATTCATCTTCACTTGCATTCATGGCAATTGCTTTATTTAAGTATTGAATTCTTTGCTCTTGCGTTTTAGCTTGCACTGCTTTGGTTGCATAAATATCAGCCATATACATCTTAAGTCCGACTGTAAACAATACAACAACTCCCGCAGAAACTGTTAAGAAAATAGCTGCTAAACCTAGAGCATACTTTGGAGAAGATCTAAAAGATAGTTTTAAACTTTTAAATTCTTCTGGATAAGTGTACACCGCGACAGACACTACAAATGCTGAAATAATAGCAAAGGTAAGAATAACAGCACTATTAAGTGAAAGCAGTGTAGCTATAATAAGCAAGGTAATGTAAGAAGCAAAAAGCGCAAGCAAAATTGGATTCATGGAGTCTTTTTTCACTTTCGTTAATGATATGAAAACAATAGATAAGATAGTCAACAAAATAACCATAAAGGAAAGAGCCCCAAGAACACCCATGGTAGCTAAAAGTTCAAAAAATAGACCAGTAGCGTTCTCAAATCTAACATTCCACAACTGGGTATTGTTAAAGGCAGGAGACTTGTGCATTGCGAAATCGTAATAAAAAGTTGAAGGACCTGACCCGAAAATTGGATCGGCTTTCAAGCTAGATTTTGCAACATTCCAAGAAGCGCTGCGAGATAAACTAACCTCTACTGGCAGATTCTCAGAACCAACTTGCACATTACCCATTACCATAAATATAATCAGTAGAAGAAATATTGCTACAGGGAAAACAACATTGTTGTTTGAAACTTTAATAATTTTTGACAAGAAAAACATTAGAAGAACTGTAATGCCAACTAGTGCTGCCGGCCAAAAAGTAAAGCCATTCAATAAAAACAAAATTGTAACCATGGCAAGGCTAACAAGCCCTAGTAAAACTTTAAAGAAAACAACCAAATTTTTATTAACTACAGAAAAGATATCTTCATACTTTGAGACAGCAATAACAAACATTGGGAGCATAACAACCAAAAACATAGTTAGAGCAGTTAGGGTCCCAAAGGGATTAAAGCTTACAGAATGCGTAAACTGTATAGGAAGAATATATTTGGCAAAAAGTTGTAATAAAGAATAAACAGACACTAAAGAAGTGGAGACAAGGAGAGCAGTAAAAAATATTTTTATTCTCTTTTTGTTTATATTATTAACCAGTAAGTAATAAAATAAGGCAAAAATAAAATACGCTGACAACCCCTTAGCTGCTTGTCCATAGGCGCCAACAAAACTATCCCTAGCATCCACCGATAGTAAAGTTGAGACTGTGGCAATAACTAGAAATACTAGAATAGGTAAATCTAGTGGAGTTCTTTTTAAACTAAGGTCACCTAAAATAACACCTTTAGTAACCCAGGCTACTACACCTATTAGCACTAAAAAGTAAAATAGAATCATTTTTTCAAAACCGATTCCTTGTGAAGCAAGGCCAGTAAAGAAAATTGGTACAACAGCAAAGATTAAGAACAATACTGAAGTAATAATTAGATCTAAGCTCTTTGTTGAATTTTTAGAGCTTTCTCCTGAAGCTTTTTTAATTTCTTTTTTTTCTTCCATAATTATATTTATTATTTTTTTCTTAATGTTCTAATTTTAGCAGACAGTTTAAAATTCGTCCACAAAAAATTTTATTTTTTAGAAAATACTTCAAGATACTTATTTGCTGTATTCCCCCAATTAAATTGTTTAACATTAGCCAATCCTGAAGAAGTAAAATCATTTCTTAGGGCCGAGTTTGATAAAAGCTCTTTTAATGCACGAGCCAAATCGTTAATATCGTAAGGATTTATTAAATATGAAGAATTGTCCACAACCTCAAAAAGACTTGAATTGGCTGACACTATCGTCGGAGTACCACATTTCATAGCTTCAAGTGGAGGAAAGCCAAAACCTTCATAATAAGAGGGAAAAGCAAAAACTGAGGCCAGGTTATATAAAGCTGTCTTATCATCCTCGTCTACAAAACCCAAAAGCTTGATATATTTTTTATGTTTTGCTTTTTTTAGCTTTTCTAAAGTCTTTTTATACTTCCAACCTAGACCACCAGCAATGACCAGGTGGCATTCGGTGGAGTCACCTTCTTTGAAAATATCAAAAGCCCTAATTAGTGAATCAATATTCTTTCTAGGCTCGATAGTGCCAAGTGACAAAATAAAATTATTCGGCAGAGCGTGCTTAAGTTTAACATCTCTTAACTCCTGAGACTCTTTATCTAAAACTCTATATTTATCACTAACTCCTGAATACACTACTTCTATTTTTTCTTCAGGGACATTAAATAACTCTATTAAGTCTTTTTTAGTATTCTTACTAATCGCAACAATCTTATCAAATTTTTTTAGTGTTTTTTTAATTTGTATTAATTTGTGCCAAAGGTTATTTTTGAATGAAAAAAATTCTGGATATCTAACGAATGAAAGGTCGTGAACCGTAATGACTTTGAAAGAATCTTCTGTACATGCGTTGAAATTAAAATGAGGCATGTATAGTACTTCTGTGTTTAGTATTTTGTCTATCTTTGGATACCTAAAAATAGACATCATTGGATTGAGAATTTTATTTGGAATATTTAACTCACTAACATTAATCGAACCTAGATTTGGGAGCTTTTTCTTTTTATATGAATTATAAAACCCAAAATACTCATTTTGGGTGTCATTCTCTAATATTGTTTTTGTTAGCTCGTAGGTAAAGCCAGGGATTCCGCTAAAATTCCCGCTTATCAATGTTCGCAAATCTATTCCTATTTTCATAGAAGCTATTTTTTAAAATCATTGATTTTTTCCTCCACAAAATCTTTAATTTCTTTTTTAAATCGATCCTCGGAAAATTTAAGAGCATGGTCCCTTATTTTCTGAGTATTGTATTTTTTATAGTCGAAATCTTTGATTGAATTGTATACGCTCTCTTCTGTTTGCTTATCAAAAAACTCCCCGGTCTCCCCTTCAATAACAGTTTCAGTCGCCCCGCCTTTTCTGTATGCAATAACTGGCCTACCAGAAACCATAGCCTCGATTGCTGTAATTCCAAAATCTTCATCTTGAGGATTCATAAAGGCTCTGCACTCGCTATATAATTTTGCCTTTTCTTCGTCTGAAACTCTGCCTAAAAATTCGATATTTGTAGCATCGCCAGCAATCTCCCTGAGACGCTTTTCGTCAACTCCACTCCCGAATATCTTTAGCTTTAAATCCGTCCTTTTAAATGCCTGGATAACAACATCAAAACGTTTATAAGGAGAGAGCCTAGCTCCTATTAGGTAATAATCTCCAACCTTTTCAGCAATATCGAATAGCTTGTTTTCAACAGGCGGATAAATAACCCTAGAAGATCTTTTATAATACTTAGCAATTCTTCTTTTTACAGTATTTGAATTAGCAATAAAATAATCTACCCTGTCAGCGGCTTGTCTATCCCAAAGTCTAGTATAATTCAAAACTAAGGAGATAACCTTCTTAAAATATTTATTATAGGAAAGCTCATTTATATATTTGTGAGTATAATCCCAAAGATATCTGGTCGGTGTATGACAATAACAAATATGAGGGGTTTCAGCTGGTGTTATAACACCTTTTGCAAAAGCACTAGCATCAGAAATAACTAGATCAAAATCATCTAGGTCAAAAAACTCAACGGCCATCGGCATAAAAGGCATATACCATTGATAAAAACGAACACCGCCTGGCAATCTTTGTATGATTGAAGTTTCAATTTTTCGATTAGTAAAATACTTATTTACATGCTTTTTTTCATATAGAAGAGTAAAAATTGTTGCTTTGGGGTACATATCAGCAAAAACCTTGAGAACTTTTTCAGCTCCGCCGTCTTGTGCTAAGTGATCATGTATTAAGGCTACTTTCATTTTATTCTGCTTCTCGGCTGCGAATAACAGCTAGAGGGGTTCTAATTAATATAGACAAGTCCATTTTTATAGACCAGTTTTCAATATAATAAGTATCCAACTTAACTTCGTCTTCAAAACTAAGGTCACTTCTGCCAGAAATCTGGGCCATACCTGTGATGCCAGGTTTTATGGTTAATACTTTTTTGTGGTGACTTTTGTATTTGGCAACCTCCTCAGGCAAATGTGGTCTTGGTCCCACAAGGCTCATATCCCCCATAAAAACGAGGAACAATTCGGTCAATTCATCAATACTCCATCTCCTGATAAACGCACCAAACCTGGTTACTCTTGGGTCATTTTTTATTTTCACCATTGGACCTTCTTTTCTGAGATTCTGATCAGCTAGTTCTTTGTATCGCATACTATCTGTACCTGGGGTCATTGAGCGAAACTTAAAGTATTTTATCAATTTTCCACCCTGCCCTACTCTGTAGAGAGTACTACCATCATCTTTTTTTGAAAAAAACACAGGCCCGTGTGAGTCTAGTTTGATAATAATAGCTGTTAATAAAAGAACGGGTGATAGTATTAGTATCAAAACAGAAGACACGGCTATATCAAAAATCCTTTTTACAATCCTCCCCCAACCGTCTAAAGGGGTTCTAATCGCCTCTACTATTGGCACACCAGCAAATTCAGTAACCTCTGTTTTTAAGACCTTAGTTCCAAGAAGATCAGCTGCATATTTAAAGGTTATATGATTTTCGTCAGCAAAGTCGTAAAGCCTAAGAAGTTCAACCTTGCTTAGATTTGGGTCTGCTTGGATTATTTCGTCAACTTCATTTAATTTAAGAAATTCTAAAAGTTCTTGTTCGGTCTCAAAACTAAATTCTCTTATTCTTTTTACTACTCTAAAACCTGTATTTTTCTTCTTGGAGAACTCCCCTATCAAATTATCTGTAGTTTTACTCGCTCCAACCATAACAACCTTTCTTACACCTATATCATAATTGTATAAAAATCTCTGCGTAAACCTAATAATACCTCTCATCAATATAATATAGATAATAGACAGGATCCAGGCCGCTAAAACGATAAAACGAGAATCAAATAATTCTCTTCTGAAAAAGATTAATATCACTACAACCATTAAGCCAGTAGAACAAGCTTGTGTCACACGAAAAGATTCTCTTATATAACGCCTCGGACTTTTGATTGAATATAATCCAGTAAAGGCAAATACAAATAAAAAAATCAAGGCAACAATAGAAAGTGCCTGAAAGTATTCTCCAAAAGGTAGATCAAATATAACCGGTCTGATTTCAGTTACAAAATCAGCATAACGGATATAATAAGCTGAAACTCCAGCCAAAATGATCATTATGTAATCTAGGGGGACTAACAAAAATGAAAAAAATAATTCATTTCGTTTCATATTTTAGACAAAGAGAGTTACCATGGGATAACTCAATTAATATTCAAATTTAAAATATTAGGGCAAGCTATAAGCCGGATTCTGTCAGGCCGAAGCCTAGCGACAATCTATCTTGGCTAATTGTTACCAACTAGCTCATGCGAGCCACTTTTCTTTCCCTCCCCAGTTTTACTATTAATAGCTTGTACAGAATTTAATATACGTTTTTTAATTTCAACCATTCCGGAGCCATGTGATTTTAATTTTTTCTCACGAATTACAGCATCCTTTTTTGACTTGTATATCTCAGAGTAAACAAGTCTCCAAAAAGCCGAATAATGTTTAGTAGAAAAATTTTTTCCAAGTTTGTGCTCCTCTAATCGTCTATTTATATTGGAAGATTCCCCAACATAATACTTTTTGGTCTTAGTGTTAAATATAACGTATACAAAGTGCATAAATATTAATAATTAAAACTGGAGAGGGAGTTTGCTCTTGCTCCAGACAGGGTTTACCACGCTTCTCTGTCGCCAGAGAGCGAGATTTGTAGCCATTCATCTCGAGAACGAATAACACCAAATCACTTTTCACCTTTAACTATTGCGAACAATAGCTAGTATTGTCTCTGTGGCACTTTCCCTAAGATTACTCTTGGTGGACGTTATCCACTGTCACGACCCCTCCTCCAGTTCAAGGAAATGGGGCGGGGGGAGTCCGGACTTTCCTCGACAAAGAAAAATCTTAGCCGTAGCCGCCCACTTACCCTAATATTTTCAATTTTAATAGTTAAATCCTACTATAATTAGCTAAAATAGTCAAACAAATAAATATTATTTCTTACTATTTATATCCATTTTTGAATAATTAGCCTCTTACAAGTCACACCAAATTTAGTATCACTGACTTTCATTTTTAAAAATCATTACAAGCTGAAAAAGCTAATTTTTTATACATCTTGCTGATTCATAAATACATTTTTGAACTTTAGTAACTGTTTTAGTGTAATCATAGGCCCAGGCATAGTTCGTGTCAAAAGAAGTTGATGACCAATGGTATGTTCTACTAAGTTGACTGTATGTCTGCCCACTACATGCTTTATAGGAATGGCTCCTGAGAGTAATTCCTGCTCCAGAGTTAGACCACTCTGTATCTGTTGGCAATCTAAAGCCCGAGGGACAAGCAGATATAGCAGATGCCCATTGCATTAGAGTTCCGGCTTGAGTAACAGTATTTGCTCCAATGTTTCTATCCATCCAACACTCACCTCCAGATTGAAAGGTCCCATATACTCGTCCATCAAATCCACATTCAGTTCCACAGGGAGTGCTAGCGCTACAGGCAGGAACACAAGTTGCACCAAAACATTGAGCACTATCCCAGCAGTCAATATTAGAAGAACAGGTTACTTTACAGGCAGACCCCGTGTCCGCTAAAAAATAATTGCAAGATTGGCAAGACCCACTGAATCCTCCACTAATCCCACTAGCACAAGTAGCTGGAGGATATATGCCAGTTGAGTCACCATTTCCTTCAAAATTACAAATGGTTCCAGAAGGACTAGGACTGTTTACTTGGGTGCCCCAAACACCCCCCGTACATGACTTATACCAAGAATCTGAGTTACAAAGCTCATATCCGTCTGCATACTCTAAAACAGAAGCTCCACTATCATAAACACATTTTGTATTGTCATTGTGGCAAATATTATTATCTGTACTCCAGTCATTTGAACAGGCTGAGCCATCACAGACTGTGGTATTGGCACATCTATCCCCGTCTTTTTTTAAAAGACTCAGGGTAGCTCCAAGAACTTGGACCTCAGAACTAGTGGCCCAAGTATCAAGAGTCGCTCCAGTATCAAAGTCCCAAGTAGTAGCGTTGCCTGCTAGGGTAATTTGACCGGCCACACTTGTAGCATCTAGATTGCTTTGGCTAGCGTATTTATCCCATTTTAGATTTTCAGCTAGACTAGCTTCTATGCTATGCTGTGCAGACTCTATAGCTGTTTCACCTGACCAGTCAGTCTGCACCCAACCAAAGGTGGCTGCCAGGGATTGGGGGTGAACCGTAGACGTTAGCCAACCAGACAAAAATGCAAAGACAGCAATAAAAAAAGCTGTCCCTGTACCAAGAGTAGCTGCTCTTATCTTTTTTTGAAACCTTTTAAAAGCTTTGTATGACTCAAAATTACCTGAATAGATACATCGCACATGCCCATCAGCTTCTTTTTTTAGACTCTCAACACGAAGATGATTTTCGGCACTAGAAAAAAAGATAACATGTACAATATCTTTAAATCTGTAAGAAAAAGTTTCTAAAAACTTTCCAACTAAATATTTGGTTTTTCTAAATAGATATGAAAAAAAATTTCTGCTTGATTTTTTGTGCTTTTATTATACTAAAAAATTAATAAAACTACAATAATTTTTCTAGTCTAAATTAGCACTCAAAAGACTCACAGCCAGTTACGATAACCTCATTAGCGTTACCCTTACAGTTCCATACTTGATATCCGCATTCCCCAAAAATAAATTGATAATTTCCATAATTACAGTCATAAGACCCTGAGCCACATGATACTGTTCTACAAATCCCAACCCAACAATTATTGTTAGTACACTCAGCATTTACAGAACAAGCGCTACCGTCCGGTAATGTGCAAACTCCAGCTGGACAAGTGCCATTAAGACAATCAGAGTCCACACTACAAGACTCGCCAGCATCAGCTTTACATAAATTAGAACCATTACATGTGTGCCCCGTGTCACATTCTGCACTATTATCACATTTGTCATTCAACTCCCCGTTGTAGCAGGTGTTGTCTCCAGAATAGCAAAAGAAAGAATCTCCGTCTGGTTGTATACATTTTGTATCATCATTTGTTGAGCAATTAGCAAAACAGTCATCTTTAGTTGTGTTTGCCCGTAGATTGTTTGTACAAGCTGTGCAACCCGGACTTAAAAAATCACCTGAAAGTCCCGAGTTACAGGTATACGAAAGACTATAACCACCCTTCGGATCACCTTGAGCGGGACAGTAACTATTTGTTGTAACTGGATTATCCACTTGAGCGCCCCAAACACCACCCGAACAAGACTTGTACCAAGAATCTCCGTTGCATAGTTCATATCCATTTGCGTATTCCTCTATTGTTCCCCCATTATTATAAACACATTTTGTATTGTCG
>PKTH01000021.1 GCA_002869265.1 Candidatus Parcubacteria bacterium | reverse complement strand
ATGGAATAATATATATAATAATTTAGAACATTGCGCCCTAGACGGACTCACCCCGAATGAGGCCCTGACTAGAGTGCAAGATGTGTGTTCCTAAAACAATATAATTTATCATTTTCTGTTGACAAGCGCTAGTATTGTGATATATTGGAAAGTCGTACTTTAAAAACTTAACCAAAGAAAGGATATATTATGAAGAATGAATTTAAGAGTCACTTAGTCTTTTTGGCAGGGATGGGCTTGTACAAAGGATATGAAGAAGTGAGACAAATTTTCCCAGGAGTTATCTTTAAAATATTTTCATTTAGCATAATATTCGGTATTTATTCCTGTTTTTATGCTTTTCTGGTGATGTGGGATTATTCCAACTTTGTAAATATTTTCATTGCTATTTTGGTTTTAATTTTGGGGGCAGTATCTCTTTTTCTACCATTTATTGCAGCTTCCAAATCATTAAAGAGAAAACTGTCCGAAATGAAAATAAAAACTTATGAAGAATGGACAGATGATATGATGGGTGCTTTTAAGGGGATACTAGCGTCATGCTTTTCAATAATGTTAGCATTTTTGATAATAGGGGCTAAGTGGTTTTCCCATGAAAAAGACATGAGGTCTGCCTATTTGCACGCCTACGGCGAAGGATATTTTAGTCTTTTATTGCTTTTCTCTTTTGAACAATTATTCATCGGGTGGTTATTGCTAAGTTGGATTAAAATCATTGAAAATGAACAATCACTTGTGTTAAATTCACCAGAGAGAGGGGGTGTGTAAAATGGAAAAATCAACTAAAATTGGCCTGGCTATCGTTGGTGCTATTGGCGCGTTTCATTTTGCTAGAAAAAATGCATCAGCTTTAAAGATAACGATTCTAGCTCTAGGTCTGATTATCTTTTTGCCCCTTTTTTATAAGCTCCCTTTGCATTATTTTCAATTTGCAGACATTGCTCATAATAACGGAAGGATTAACATAGTTATATTTTTTTGTCTTGCAGTTTCAATATATTTGCCGCCTATTCTTTGTGTGTCTTATGTAATTAAAGAAGGTATAGGGGCCCTGTCTCAAGAAGATTTAAGTAAAAAAACAGTCAGCCTCTTGGGTGATTACGCTTTTTTGTATGTATTGGGCGTGGTTGGGATTGTAATCGTTGGTCTCTTTTTGACAGGGAGCTCAGATTTTATTCTCTCAAGTAACGGTTCGGAATATCAATACGAAAGTGGTGAATTAAATTATATTACTTTTATTTTTTATTCCGTTATGCAAATTGTCCAGTGTATTTTATTATTAAAATTGTTTATGAAGGTTGTGGGGAAGAATGAAAGCAATAATCTCCAAACTTTGGAATAAAATATAAGCGGTCAGAATTCTGATCGCTTTTTATTATTCTAAAATATTTATTTGGTGCAGTTCTTAGGAAAATGTAAAAAAACAAGCCTTTATGTCAGTTTTTTTCTGTGCTCCCAGTTGGACTTGAAGGGCTTAAACCCCAACATCCCCAATCGAAAACTTATTTTTATCCTCTAGATTTTTTCAGCAAGCAAGATATGTCTATTCTTTGTAATTTATCACAAGCATCGCTTCGCGGACAACTAAAATCACAACAAAAAAACAAGGTGTAAATACACCTCGTTTCTTTTTGTGCTCCCAGTTGGACTTGAACCGACGACCCCCACGTTATAAGCGTGGTGCTCTAACCGACTGAGCTATGGGAGCATGTATGTTTTGTTTATTTTGCGAACTTTTTTCTTAGATTATCCAAGCGATGTTTCATGAAACCTAATTCGCTCTCCTTATAGAGCTTCTCCAAAAGTAATAATTCGATCTCTGGTTTATTGGAAAACTTATCAGACTGATTTTCATAATCAAGCCTAGCTGTTGCTTCGTCCCCTGTTTCGAGTGAAGCAATGATCCATCCGACGTACTCACTGTCTCCGCCAGGTAAGGTGCGGATTTCTTCTGCTAGTTTTTTTAATTCTTCTACCCTGTTTTTTTGAACGAAACTTTCAGTTGTGTTTTTTAGATTCTCCATGTGGACGACACAAGATTTGAACTTGTGACCTCTACGATGTCAACGTAGCGCTCTAACCAACTGAGCTAGCCGTCCAAACAAAAAAGGATTTTTTAAATCCTAGAATAAATTTATCACTAATTTTATTTTTTTACAAGATTATACAGAGAGTTTGACCAGATTAGCTTTAATTTTCTCTATAATGTGTTTTTCTGCTTCTGAGATAGGTTTTTTAATATCAAATTTGGCTAAGTTTTTTGTTCCTTTGGTGTCAAAGTCTTTACTTATTTGTAGAGCATTTACTCCTTTCATTGAATATACTAAGGCTTTTGTTTTATTGACATTGCCTTCTTTGGTTTCATAGATTAGAACTATTATTCTAGCCTCGGGGATTGAGATGATCAGCTCGTCAATAACCTCAGACAGATCCCTTTCGCCGGTGTTGGTTTTACTAAAATCCATATTCGACAATACGGACCAGACCAACTTACCTTCGTGGTTGTTGTTTAGCCTGGCTAGGACCCTCCCCCATAATTTTAAAACACCAATTGACCGTGATCGGTAGAGAGTGTTAACGATTTTTTCTCTATCTGCTCCCATGGATATAAGCTGGGCAACAGTTGATAGAGAGTCGGGGGTGACATTCTGGGTTTTAAAACTTTTGGTTTTAGAAATAATACCAGTTAAAAGAGGTGTCGCCACCTCATCGTCAATTGTATCTCTGGAATATTTTGAAAGTAAAGAAAAGAGAATTTCAGATGTAGAAACTGCAGTTAAATCAACCAGATTAATTTGACCAAACTCTTCGTTCTCAGAATGGTGGTCTATGTTAATTATCGGGGTTTTGTAAAAAAACTCAGTGTCTTCTTCGTAGATTGAACCAAGTGATTCAATATCAGAAGCATCAAGCGAGAAGATTAGGTCATATTTAAATTTACTAGAAGAGGTACTTACGTCTTCTGAGCTAAAGTTGCCTTCTTTGGGTGAGATTATAAACTTTAATTTATCATCTTCTTTGTTGTACTTAACCTTGTCTACTTTTGTACTTGAGGTATCTAGGCTGATTATGAAATTTTTAAGATTTTTTAAGCTGGGGTTAATATCGGCATAGCCAGGAAGAAAGGTGTATATTTCATTTTTATGGGTTGGGTCAGCCGCGATATCAACTTGTTTGTCCAGTTTTTTTAAAAACTTATATAAACCAAGCGCAGACGAAACAGCATCTCCAGACCACTCGGCTGAAAATGTTATTAAAATGTTTTTTGCTTTTTTGATTTGCTCAAAAATTTGTTGTTCTTGGTTTAACATAAAAAATTGCCATTTTTGGCAGTTTTTAACATAAGGGATTCTTATATAATATCTTAGATTAATTAGTAAATATATACAAAAAAATAACTTATGTCAAGAAGAGGCTAAACATGAAAAAAAAGTAAAAAATATTTTGTTGTTTTTGTAAAATTATGTTATATTATAAACAATAAAATATTTAGATAATGAGCAATCCCAGAAAGGATAAGTCTGACCAGGAGGCTATCTTGGAACACGATTTAAAGCTAATAAAAGAAAACGAAGGAGCTGAGAGGCCCCTCGGTTTTGGTATTGGTAATAATTTAACACATGAAGAGACTCCAGTTCCGGGTGTTAAATTTTATCCTGATATAAAGTTTGAAGAGAAAAAACAACATAAAGATAAAAAAGAAGAAGAAAAAAAGAGTGATTTTGCCAAAGAGATTATTGAGCACGTAGAGAATAAATCAGAGTTTGAATTAATGGAAGAGAAAGAGAGAAAAGAGGAGAAGAGGAAGGAAGAGATAGAAGAGCTTGAAAAAACTGTTGATAGAATAAATGAAATAGTCGAGGACGATAAAAACCCAGACGAAGAGCATAAGATATTTTTGCCAAAGAAGGAAAAATCATTTTTACCGTTGATTAAAAAAAAGAAAAAGGAGAGAAAGGAGAGAAATGTGGAAGTCCAGGAAAGTCCAGATGATAAATTCTCAAAACTAATTGAAAGAAACAAAAAAGAGCAAGAAGAGGTACAAAAAAAGAAAAAAATAGAAGAAAAAGAAGTAAAGAAAAAGAACGTTCTGATAAGCTTAAGGGATGTAGATGTGAAATATAATCTTGGTAAGGCGAGTGAGTTCCATGCTCTAAAAAATATAAATATAGAGATTTATCCTGGAGAGTTTATTATATTTTTTGGACCATCTGGTTGTGGTAAGTCAACTTTAATGAACGTAGTAGCTGGCCTAGAGCCTCCATGCAATGGCGATGTTATCGTTGCTGGTGATGATATTTTAAAATATGATTATGATAAAATGGCCGATTATCATACCACAAGAATGGGGATGGTCTTTCAAGCATATAACCTGATCGACTCTCTTTCGGTTGAAGATAATGTGGCCCTACCGATGACTTTTAAAGAAGCCTCAGTAAAACAGAAGAAAAAAAGAACCAAAGAATTATTGGAGAGGTTTGATATTTCGAAACATGCCAAAAACGTTCCAGCGATGCTTTCCGGTGGTCAACAGCAAAGAGTGGGTATTGCCAGGTCTTTGGTTAATGACCCTTCTATTATATTTGCTGATGAACCCGTTGGTAATCTAGACTCCAAGAGTGCTTCGGTTGTAACTAAGATTTTTACAGCTTTAAATAGAGTTGATGGCAAAACTCTCCTTCTAGTAACACATAACCCAGAATTTCTATCAATGGCCCATAGAGTATACTACATGAAAGATGGAGCGATTGTAAAAGAAGAAATAAACAAAGACATTAGACCGCTAGAAGTAAGGAAAGAAATAGAAGAAGAGACTAAGTTAGACGATGATGTAAAAATCCCTACCGAGCTTAAGCTTTTAATGAAGTCCTTTGGCGGACTTTCTTCAGGGCAGATAAATTCTATGTGGGTTCCCCTAAAAGCCAAAATGATTACAGAACAGGTTTTGAATAAATATAGTCGAGAGCAAACTGAACTAATAGAAAGAGCGGTTAAAGCAAGGCTTATGAATCTTAGTAGTCGGGAAGAAATGTTATTGGCTCTTGATAAGCCAATGAAGGAAGGCGGAGCCGGAGTTGATAAGAGAAGCGCTGAAAAGATGACTGAAAGAGTGGAGGAAATATTAGAAGAAGTAAACTGGGTCAAAGAATACGTTGACAAGTCTGGGGATGTTGAACACAAAGAAGAAGCAGACACACTGCTAATAGGAATTAGGCAAGAGTTAATGCATTTCTCCAAAGCTCATGTAAAGGAAGTTCAGATTGAAAGACTTGATAAGTTAATAAGATTAAGACTGGACAATAAGATTGATAAAAAGAAATTCACAGATCTAGTTGGCTTGAGAGAAAGTGCCGGAGGAGCTGGCTTTAATAAGAGAACCTCCAAAAAATTTGGTCGTGAGCTTGAACTATTAATGTTAATAAAATACGGCGAAGAACACAAAATGCCATAAGTAAATGAAATCAATAGACGTATTAAAATTATCGACTAGAATATTTAAGACAAATGTCATGAGGACGGTCTTGACTATTTTAGGTATTGGGGTTGGTATTGGAGCAATTCTTTTTTTGATTTCTCTTGGTTATGGTTTGCAAAAAGTTATTTTAGATAAAATTGCTAGCTCGGACGCTCTTTTGTCGGTTGATGTTGTGGCTGGTATCTCAGACGAAATTAGACTTGATAATGCTCTTTTGGAAAAGGTAAAACAACTTGATTCAGTGGCGGAAGTGAGTCCACTAGTTAGTTATAATGCTTTAATTGAAGTAGATGAGTTCAGTGGAGGGGTTACCGCAGATTTTTTGAGTAGCTCGTATTTTAGATTGGCTGGTCTTTCTGTCGAAGCTGGGGAAACTTTTGAAGAAGGAGAAGATGATAAAATAGTTGTCTCCACGGCCGTTCTTAAGCTTTTGAATCTAGATGAAGAGTTCGTCGAAAAAGGAGAGGACCACAATGTAAGTATTACGGTTATTATTCCAAGAACAAGCGAAGATGGTACAGAGGCCATAGAAGGGGAGGTCGAGCTCAGAGAGATTAGTCGCAATTTTAAAATAAGTGGTGTTGTGAGTGACGACAACTCACCTTTTGTTTTTATAAGTCTTGCTAACGCTGACGGATTTAATATTACAGAGTATAATCAGTTAAAAGTAAAAGCCAAAGACAAGAAAAACGTTGATATTCTAAAAGAAGATATCTACAATATGGGTTATACAGTAACCTCTATTTCAGAGACTATTGATCAAGCAAATAAAATCTTTACGGTTGTTCAAATTGTTTTAGCTGTATTTGGTATTATTGCTTTGATTGTTGCAGCTATTGGTATGTTTAACACCATGACTATTGCTCTTTTGCAGAGAACCAAGGAAATTGGTATTATGAAAGCGATTGGAGCAAAGAACAGGGATATTAGAAAACTATTTTTAACAGAGGCTCTTTTAATTGGTTTTCTGGGTGGATTGGCTGGATTACTTTTAGGATTTTTGATGCAAACCATCTTTAACTTTCTTCTTAATATGCTAGCTGGAGCTATGGGTGGAACCAGTTTGGACATTTTCTACACCCCAACCTGGTTTATAGTTGTGATCATTGGTTTTTCTACCTTTGTGGGTGTTTTAACTGGTGTGTGGCCAGCCATTAGAGCTTCCAAACTAAACCCTCTTGATGCCCTAAGATATAAATAATAACCTCAATAATTAAGTAGAGCTAACTCGCTAATTATTGCGAGTTTTTTTAAATATATGAAAAACATTTATCGAATTAAAAATTTCCCCGTATCATTTTTCTCTGTGGTAATGGGTCTTGGGGGTTTAAGCATTGTTGTTCAAAAAATGGTTGAGATTTTTTCTTTGTGTAATTTCTGGATTGAAGTTTCTGCTATTTTTACTCTGAGCATTTTTCTGATTATTGCCGCTTTTTATTCCAGGAAAGCAGTGTTTCACTTCAAGGAAGTTAAGAAAGAGTTTAGACACCCTATTAAAATAAATTTTTTCCCGACCATTGCTATTAGTCTGCTTTTGTTGAGTGTTATCTTTTTGGAGATAAATGTTGTGTTTGCAAAATACTTATGGCTTTTTGGAACAGGGCTGCAATTAATATTTGCCTTAATGATAATAAGCGCTTGGATTAATCAGAGACATTTTGATATTAAGCACATTAACCCGTCTTGGTTCATACCGGCGGTTGGTAACATCTTGGTTCCGATAGCGGGGATTCAGTTTGTAGCGAATGATATACTTTGGCTGTTTTTTTCAGCGGGGCTTTTTTTCTGGATTATCCTAATGCCAGTGTTTTTTAATAGGATGTTCTTTTTTGATCAATTACCAGAAAAACTTTTACCAACCTTGTTTATACTTTTAGCTCCTCCGGCCATAGGTTTTGTCTCATATGTTAAACTGACTGGGAACTTCAACGATTTTGCTCGGACTTTGTATTTTTTTGGAATGTTTTTATCTTTATTATTACTTTTGCAGATAAAATATTTATCTAAAATAAAATTTTATCTTTCTTGGTGGGCTTATTCTTTCCCCATCGCGGCCCTTGCTGTTTCGAATGCGTTGATGTATAAATTGTCTACAAATATTTTTTATAAATATCTACTCTTAACATTATTTATCATCCTTCTTCTTTTGGTTGTTTTTCTTACTCTTAGAACAATCAAAGCTATCACAAGAAAAGAGATTTGTATTGAAGAATAGAAAAAAGCTCTCATAAAGATGAGAGCTTTAATTGGTGAGAACATGCGGACTTGAACCGACTCTTTGTTTAGAACAAAGAATATTCTCGAAACTGTTAGCACCAATTATTAAAATGGCGGTCCCCTTGAGGGCTATCTCTAGGAATCGATATTTTTGCGTTCATCTTTAATATCCTTGTTTGGAAGTGTTTCTAGAAAACACCGATACTAGCAAAAAAGGTTCGAAACCCTTGGCACATTGCCTAGGGACCAATATTTTCAAGGGGGCCGGGGAAAACCCCGGAATTATAGGGAGACAGAGCTGACGCAAGCAATATACATAGGCAAGCCTACGATTGGATGCGAATGAAGATTATCCCTCGATGCTTATAAAGTGCACCGAATATTCATGATCTAGCCAGAATAAGGCTACCCCCACTTAAAGAACAAAGTTAAAAGATAAAAGCATAGTAGCGTTCAAAAATGATTTAGTCAATATTTACAGAATATTTTTTTTCTGTGTTAATAAAAAGAGACCTTTTAGAGGTCTCTTGTTTTTGGCTAGGGGAGTGATTTCGCCAGGATCACAAACGCTAATCAGGGTAATGCCGCCAGTTTCTTACATCACTTGACCACAAGGGTCTTTTCCAGATTAGTGGCTCTATTTTACGGCTCTTGAGCTATCCCCTTAACATCAGTCTAAATGGTTTGCTGTGCTCCTGGGTAGAGAGAAGCACCGCCCAATGCGCAATCATGGCCGTGCGCCAACCTATGACGAACAAACAAATAAACTGATGTTATAAAATGATCTTTTATTAAATTACCAAAAGAAAAAAATAAAAGCAAATCTTGCAAAAAGAGGTCTATTTTGTTACTCTGTCTATATAAAATTATTATTTTTTAGCTAAAATAACACAATGAAAGAATTATCAAAAAGTTATAATCCGAAAGAACATGAAGACAGAATATATGACATGTGGGAGAGCACAAACTCTTTCAGTCCCGATTCGCTGGAGTCTGATAAAAAGTTTTCAATCTCTATGCCGCCTCCAAATGTAACGGGGACTCTGCATCTGGGACATGCCGCTATGCTTGCTATTGAGGATTTAATGATTCGCTACAGAAGAATGCAGGGTGATAAAACTCTTTGGGTGCCTGGTACAGACCACGCCGCTATAGCCACTCAAGCTAAAGTAGAAAAAATACTACTTGAAGAAGGCACCAATAGACATAAGCTAGGTAGAGAAAAATTCTTAAAAAGAATTAACGATTTTGCACAAGAATCACATGACACCATAGTTAATCAGTTGAAGAAAATGGGGTCGTCGTGTGACTGGAGTCGTGAGGCTTTTACTTTGGACGAGACGAGGACGAAGGCTGTTAGAAGTGTTTTTAAATTAATGTATGACGATGGCTTAATTATTAGGGGTGATCGGGTTGTTAATTGGTGTCCAAAGTGTCACTCTACCCTGTCAGATGACGAAGTAGAATATAAGGCCCAAAGAGCACCTTTTTATACTTTTAAATATGACAAGGACTTCCCAATCGCCGTTTCATCTACAAGGCCTGAGACTAAACTTGGGGATACAGCGGTAGCGGTTAACCCAAAAGATTCTCGGTATAAAGAATTAATTGGCAAGGAATATAACGTTGATTTTTGTGGACAGAAGTTGAAACTAAAAATTATAGGCGACAGACACGTAGATATGGATTTTGGAACTGGCGCCTTGGGCGTTACTCCAGCACATTCGATGGTGGATTGGAAGATGGCCGAAGAAAATAATCTAGACGTGGTAAAGTTAATCAATGAAGACGGGAACGTTCATGAGGGCTTTGGAGAATTTTCGGGGATGACTGCCAAGGAGGCCAGAAAAAGAGTTGTTGAAATTCTAAAAGAAAAAGAGTTAATTGAAAAAGAAGAGGAGATAGATAACAATCTTTCAATTTGTTATAGATGTGATACTCCGATTGAACCGCTTCCTAGCTTGCAGTGGTTTATAGACGTGAATAAAAAACTAGATAAATTCAAAGGGAAAACCATAAAAGAAGTTGCCAATCAGGTTGTCAGAGAAGGCTTCTTGGGTGATAAGTCAAAGAAGATAAATATTTATCCAGAAAGATTTGAAAAGAATTATTTTAATTGGATGGAAAATCTTGGTGATTGGTGTATTTCCAGACAAATTCTTTACGGCCACCAAGTGCCTGTTTGGTACAAGGAGGATGAAATATATGTGGGCCTCGAAGGACCGAAAGAAAAAGGTTGGACACAAGACACAGACACTCTTGATACTTGGTTTTCTTCTGGTCTTTGGACTTTTTCTACCCTAGCGCAAAAGCCAGAGGATATAAAAATAGAAAACGGCAGGGTTGTGGTTGACACAGATGATTTTAGAAACTTTCATCCGACCAGTGTGATGGAGACTGGTTATGATATTCTTTTTTTCTGGGTAGCTCGTATGATTATTATGACCACTTATGCTATCGAGGATATTCCTTTCCATGATATTTACCTCCATGGTCTTGTTTTGGACGAGAAGGGGAAGAAGATGAGTAAATCTAAGGGCAATGTTATAGATCCGCTGGTTATGAAAGAGAAATATGGAGCTGATGCTACTAGATTGTCTTTAGTAATTGGTTCCGCTCCGGGGGCTGACATGAAACTGTCTGAAGAAAAGGTCGCTGGCTTTAGAAACTTTTCTAACAAGCTTTGGAATATTTCTAGATTTATATTGTCTAGCTATGAAAAAAGTGGCGATGGTACTTTTGTGGCTGAGACAGAAGCTGATAAGTGGATACTATCAAAAACAGAAAAACTTGTTTTAGAGGTGACAGAAGATCTGGATAAATATAATTTTTCTAAGGCCGGAGAAAAGCTTCGAGAATTTAGCTGGGATGTTCTAGCGGATTGGTATCTAGAGATTGCAAAGTTTGAAAAATCAGATAATAAAGCAAATATTTTGTACTATGTTTTAGAAAAAATTCTAAAATTATGGCATCCGTACATTCCTTTTGTGACTGAGGTTATATGGGGCGAGATGGATAGCGACAAGTCGTTGATAAATGAATCTTGGCCAGATGAAAAATCAGACAAACATGAAACCTCAAATCAGTTTGATTTGATTATTGAAACCGTAAAGGCTATACGTAACGCCAGAAGTGTAAATAAAGTTGAACCAGCTAAAAAGATTAAGGCAATTATTTATGCTGGCAAAAATACAGAGCTACTGAAGTCTCAAGAAGTGTTAATTAAAAGCCTACGTACAGGAATTGATTCTGTGGAAATAAAAGAAAGTGGAGAAGAGATAAAGAATGAGATATTTACAAGTGTTGGTAATCTAAAAATTTATTTAATTGGCGCGATCGATATGGAAAAAGAAAAAGAAAGAATTTCTAAAGAGATTATCAATCTTGAAAAACAGATTTCAATTATTTCTGGAAAACTTTCAAATAAAAATTTTGTTGAAAGAGCCCCTGAAGAATTGGTAAAGAAAGAAAAAGAAAGATTGAAAGGTTTTGAGTCTGAACTAAAAGCCTTTAAAAAACAACTAGAAAATTAATAATAAAAAAATATGGAATTTATTTTAAGTCTCCGCGAGACTGAGCTTTTTTCTAACTCTTTGTATGCTTATACTCTAGCTGCAATAGTTTTTCTTGTTTCACTGTCAGTATTAAAAATTTTCAAATCACTTATAGTGTCAAAAATATTAAAGATTGCCATAAAGACCGAAAACACCCTGGATGATATGTTGATTGATGCTATTAATATAATTCATTGGCCCTTTTATGTTTTGGTCTCTTTGTATGTCTCTTTCAGATTTATTAGTCTGCCCGATTTTTTGTCCGGTACTATTTATTATTTAGTATTGATTTCGGTTATTTACTACGCAATAAAGTTTGCTGAGAAAATAATAGATCACTTTTCTAAAAAGATTGTTGAAAGCAAGGAAGAAGAAGGTGGTGCTGAGATTGTAAACCTTTTGTCGTCTGTTTTAAAAATTGTGCTTTGGGTGGGGGCGGTTGTGCTTCTTCTTTCCAATATGGGCTATAATGTAACCTCTTTGATAGCTGGCTTAGGTATTGGTGGGATTGCGGTTGCCCTGGCTTTGCAAAATATATTATCTGACCTTTTCTCAAGTGTTTCGATATATTTTGACAAACCCTTTAAGGTGGGAGATTTTGTGACGATTAATGGCTATTCAGGAAATATCAAAAAAATTGGTATTAAAACAACTAGAATTCAAGCTCTCCAGGGGGAGGAAATAGTTATGAGTAATAATGAACTAACTCAGGCAAAGGTTCAGAATTTTGGTTTGATGGATAGGAGAAGAGTTGTGTTGCCTCTAGGAGTTACATATCAAACTAGTACAGAAAAATTAAAAAAGATTCCATCTATTATTAAAGAAATTATAGATAAACAAGAAGGAGCAACTTTTGATAGGTCACACTTTAAAGAATATGGGGATTCTTCTCTTGGTTTCGAAACGGTTTATTATATCGAGAGTGCTGAGTATGCTGAGTACATGGATATTCAAGAGGGAGTGAATTTAGAAATTTTTAGAAAATTTGAAGAAGAAAAGATAGAATTCGCTTATCCAACTCAAACTTTATTTATAGAAAAATAAAATAAAAAGTAGAAAGCCCCCGCGAATTGTTCGCGGGGGCTTTTTGTTACATTACTTGTGATCGGAGGCTAGTTTCCATCTCAAAGCGAGGATCATATTCTCCGTCTAGAAATTCGTCATCGAAGAAGGGGTTGTGAGAGGAATTTTCATGAAGTCTAGCATTGGGGTTGGAATCCCCGTAGATAAATTCGTCATCGAAGAATGGGTCGTAGAAAGGGCTATTTACAAATTCAATTATTTCTTGATCTCGATGCCAATCTTCAAAATGATAAGTGAAGGGTCCGAAGAGTCGGATCACATCTTCCAGGTACTCTTCCTGTGCCCACTGGCGTTCCAGGATGCCACGACGGTTGGCGTAGACTACTTCTTTCCGGTAGGCAGCTTCTTCCTGGTCGAAGTAAGCTTCGTCCCACTCACCGTCAAGGTGATCGGAGCCCTGACCCATGTTGTAAGTGTCATCACAGATCTGAGCTTCGGGCTCAACTTCTTCAGAAGCGAAGTGGTTGAAGGCTTCAATGATGCAAGCCCGGATAGAGTCGTCATTGAGGAAGCGGTTGCGGCTCCAGCGTTTAGACTGGGAGTAACTATGTTTGCCATAGCAGGAGTCAACTCTCCTCTCTCTCCACCACCAGAATTCACGAATTTTGCGACCGCCCCAAGGAAGGGGGAAGGGGTGGTTGATGCCTTGGCGGAGCTCGCTTCCGATGAAGCTTCCTGCCGGGATTGGCTCTTTCTTTTTTTCCGGCTTGCCCGGGGTCCCAAACAGGGGCCAATGGATGCGGCAACCCTCTTCTAGTGTTGCCCTGGTTACGAAGGGGTTTGCTGCGCGCATGCGCTCGACATGCCGTTTCCATTGCGAGCTGCAGTAGTAGTAGGACCTGAGTGTCATGTTGCCTCCCATTCAAAGAAAAGTGTTAGATGTCTGAAATTAGCTAATAATTGCCAAAATTTATGTAAAAGATCTACTTATTTTTATATCTATAGTATAGCATAAAATATATAAAATGTCAATATATAAAATAAAACAGCCCCCGCGAATTGTTCGCGGGGGCTCGGTTTTTACCTGCAGTTTGTTGATGAGTGCAGGCCAGAAGGTTTGGGCCGGAGCGCTTCCATAACCTCCAGGATAGAGACTTTTTTTTGGGGGTTTGGGACGCAAGCTTCGGGCGCTTGCGTTTCATCGACCGGAGAATTGCCGGGGAAACGGAGCGATACGATCATTACTCCGCCTTTTCCGCGGCGGGTGTGGCCTTTTGCAATTAGTTCGGTTCTGGACATTTTTTACCTCCTGGGCTAGTTGAGTTATGAAAATATCAAATTCTTATACATTACTATAGCATAAATATATATATCTGTCAATAGTGATTAATTTATTTATATAATATTAGCTAAATTATATTTTTTTGCTATAATGTCAGTATGAATTTTAACTTTTTTAAAAAACAAAATAATCAAAACAGATTTGTAGATAGAGATAATGATGCAGATAAAAATAAAGAGCCCGCTATCTCTAGGAGAACTTTTTTAAAAGGAGGTTTAGTGGCGGCTACATCTTTTGCCTTGAGTCCTGCTCTTATAGACTTGTTAAAGTTAGAAGATGAAGAAGAAACAGAAGAGAAATTAGCAACAAATGTTGTTGAAGACCTGGAAGATGATTTCTACTATGAACAAGTAGAGGCTTGGCAGGAGGCTCAAAGCATGTCTACCAATGAACTTTTAGACTTAAGCAAGGAGGGTGATGTTGAATTGACTCTTGAGGCAATGGAAGGAGTAAAACAATACTGGAAAAATGTTCACTCAACAGAAGGCAATAAGCTTCACAAAAGTTTCGTTGATGGATATCGCGAAATAGGGGCTTATAAGAAAGAGCTTGAAAAAATATTTGAAGAAGAAGGAGTGCCTAATAAATATATTCATCTTTCTATCCCCGAGTCTTATTGGGTCCTAGACGCCAAATCACCTGTCGGAGCTTTAGGGCCGTATCAGTTTATGAAATCAACAGCTAGTAAGTATGAACTCTATAGTAAAAGCGGACAGTATGATTACAGAACAGATCCTTTTAAGAGTGCGAGAGCTTGTGCTCGTCTTCTAAAAGATCTTCATGATGCTAGTGGTGATTGGGATTTAGCTTTGTCTGGATATAATGGAGGTTATTTTTGGAGATACTTAAAAGAAGCAGTTTCCTCCGATGAAAAGCCAGACTATGAAGGGTTTTTAAAGTATTTAGAAAAGAAAATTAATGTAGTAAGAAATGAAACAAAATATGGAGATGTTTATGAACACAGATTAAGAAGTACTCTAGGCTATATAGCCAGAAGGGTTGGTGTTTCAGTTGATAAAATTGCCCAAGAGAACGGGATAAAAGATCCAAATAAAGTAAGAAAAGGAATAATAATAAGGATCCCTCTGGAGAATGACAGTGTTCGTGAGCGAGTTTATAAAATGAGAATTGCCGGTTATCGAGAAAACCTAAATTACCCCGCTAAGTTTAATGCCATAGACGAAGCTATAGAAGAAGGGGTGGTGACAGAGCAAAAAGAACCTGCGGATTTTAGTTTGCATGTTACAAAAAATGTTTATCCAAAATCAAGAGAAAGAAAAGCTGAAAAAGAAAAGTATTTTGTTTATAGAGTTAAGAAAAGTGAGGGTTGGTATAGAGTGCATCAAAACGTAAAGCACCTAACCAAGGCAACACAAGAAGACATAAAAAAGCTAAACAAAAAAATCGCTCAAAGGGGTTTAAGAGAGAACGATGAAATACTAATCCCTAAGAAGGCTTAGCGGTAAGCGTAAAAAACAACAAAGTGATTTGTTGTTTTTATTTTGGTAAATGTGTTATAATAAAAAAAATAATTAATTCTAATAAATCTATGGCTGAAGACAAAAAAGTTAAAGTGGTTTTGGTTGATGATGAACCACATATTGTAGAAATGTATCAAAGCACACTTGAAAATGCTGGATACGAAATATTTCCTGCGACTAACGGGAAGGAAGCGCTTGAACTAATAACAAAAGAAAAGCCAGATTTTGTTTTGTCTGACATAGTTATGCCTGGGTCCGATGGATTTTATCTTTTACAAAAAATGAAAAACAACAAGGAATTAAAAGATATCCCAGTAGTAATGCTTACCAACCTAAACAACACAGAAGATAAAGAAGAAGCGAAAAATTTAGGCGCTTGTGGTTATTTCGTGAAAGTAATGTATACACCACTGGAGCTTGCCAATAAAATAAAAAAGAATTTTGACAATCACGAGTGTGATAAAAAAGACTTTATTGAATAAAACTTAAAAAACTCATGATTATTTATTGGCTTAGAAAGTCAAAGATATTAGTATTTAGGTATACAAAAAGAATATTGCTTGGTCTTCATGATCTAGGCAATATTTTATTTTCCTCCTCTTCAGATAATTTTTTGCGTGTTGAGACTTGCAAAAAAGACGATGATGGTTTTTTGAGATGTACTTTTTCTGGGAAATTCAAATCTTATAGGGCCTTAAAGGATTTTCAAAAAAGGTTTAGGGCAGTGACTTTTGGCTCTGGGACAGTAGTCTCAGCGATAGTTTTTGCTTTTCTCTCTGGTTGGCTTTCATCCACTATCCAGCCTCAATCTTTGGCCGCGACTTTTGGTTGGGTACAAACAGATTGGTCTGGTGAAGACAGTATTGAGGTAGCAATACACTCAACAGAGGCACCATTAGCAGAAGCAGTTAAATGGGATAAATACACCAGTCAAAACAATCTAGACGCTACTTCAACGCCGGGAGAAGTAAGCCTCAGAAACAATTTAACACCCTGGGGCTTTGATACTGATGGTGAATTTGTCACTTGGAATATGGACACTGAGGTTCAGGGTGGTGCTAGTGCTCTTAGCCTATATAAAAAAGATGGAGATGTTTGTGCGAACACAACTGTTTGTGATAGCGCAGCTTGTACCGAGAACTGGAGTATCGATAACCAGAATATTTGCCACGCTGATTCAGCGAAATGCGCTTATTATAATGGGTCCACTGTTTCTGAATATGTTCAAAATTATATTCTTTGCTCAGGAAATGATTGGTATAAGACTTGTGGTGTTGGTGGAGAGTGGGGTGCGGCTGTAAACAATGATAACCCAACAGCCAGTATGTGTAATTTTGAGGGCAATGGAACGAATACTGGAATTTACCCTGCTAACACTTGCACCAATGGCACTTCCGGAGGTTTTAGTAGTTCTTGTACTTCTTGTAATTATTTTTTAGCTGATTCAGCTAGTGCTTGTAAAACCACTTGCTCGACTGGGGCTGACTGTTGGGCTAGTGCTGACTGTTTTGGAACAACATGTTATCCAGATTGCAGCGATCCGACTTTTGCCTGTGGAGAGATTTGTGGCTATGACGGACAGGGTTATGATACTGTTCAAATTGGGTCCCAATGCTGGTTTAGGGAGAATTTGAATGTTGGTACTAGAATTAATATTGCTTCAAATCAAAGTTATGGGAACGGCATAGTAGAAAAATGGTGTTATAATGATCTTGAATCTGGTTGTGATACTTATGGTGGTTATTATATCTGGAACGAAGCTTTGCAAGCAGCAAGTGGTGAGGGGGTACAGGGAATTTGTCCGTCAGGATGGCATATACCAACAGACGCTGAGGCAACCACGCTATCTTCTGCTGTTATACCAGGAACTTGTAGCGGAACATTTACTGGTTATTACTCATGCTCTCCAGCTGGTTATAATTTAAAATCTAACTCACAAACAACTTTTTCATTTTTGCTTTCCGGAAGCAAGTGGCTTTCTTCAATTTCTTCCGTTGGAATTAGGGGGTATTTCTGGACATCTTCAGGAACAGCTTCTTTGCCATATTATAGAAAGCTTGAAAATATTGAGAGTGGAATATATAGAAATTCTGGAAGCGGCTCAGCTGGTTATTCTGTGCGCTGTATAAGAAATTAATTTTTGGTTAAAAAATAACAAAAAGGGAAATTAGCAAAATTATACCTGGGGGGGGGGTAGGGCCCATGGATAGGGGCTAAAAGTGACATGGAGCTGTTGCGGATGATGCTAAATTTTAGTATAATAGTAGCAAATAAATTTTACGCTCCCCCATGATTTCATATTGGTTTAAAAAAACTAAAATAGTTATAGTTAATTATGTGCGCGATTTTTTTGGGGCACTGAAAGATATTTTCAGTGCTTTGTTTTTGTCTACTTCTCATAACTATATTCGAGTTGAGTCATTGAAAGAACACAAAGATGGACGGATAGATTTTGTTTTTTCTGGGAGCATTGGTTCGTATAGAGCTTTTAAAAAATTTCAAAGACGTTTTCGAGCTTTTTCTTTTGGGACAGGGACCATTGTTTCGTTAATCGTTGTTTCTTTTATGTCTGGCTGGTTTTCATCCACTATTCACCCCTACTCAAACGCTGCCACCTTTGGCTGGATCCAAACAGACTGGTCAGGAGAACTAGACTCAGGTGAGACTATTTCTCACGAAGCAGAAAAACTATTAGCAGAAGAAGCCAAATGGGATAAATATGTTAGCCAGACCAATCTAGATGCTACAAGCACTCCAGGACAGATTAAACTATCAGGAAATATGGATAATTGGACTTTTAATACCACCAATACTCTAAACACCTGGGCTACAAGTTCAGAGGTACAGGTGCTAGGAACAGAACTAAGTTTATTAAAACAAGACGGAGATGTCTGTGCTAATGCAACTGTCTGTGATGGAACAGAGTGTACTGATGACTGGGAAACCGGTATAGATTATTGTCACAACCAAAGTACTAAATGTATTTATAATAACTCTGGAACCCTAGAACACTACGATGATGGATATGAGCTCTGTAACGCTAATACTTGGTATAAAACATGTAGTAGCGGTACATGGGGAGCAGAGCAAGCTAACCCCCAAACAGTTAATGAATATTGCACAGCCCAAGGGGATGACCATGGAGGTTATTATCTAGCCTATACTTGTTCTAGTGGTGCGACTGGGGGATTTTCTGATCCGGGTTGTGCTGACTGTGCTAATGGTTATAGAGCTAATGTTACTATGGACGGCTGTATAAGTGACTGTTCTGACACAGACTCAAACTGTATCCAGCCCGACGCAGATACTTATTATTGTTATTCTGGAGATGGGTCTTGTAATAATGGGTCTTATGATGAGATGTGTGACGATGGAGCGGAGTGTGACACTGGGTTTGATTGTAGCTCAGCCTTAAATCAATGCAAAAAGGCCGTGGGGGAGACATGCGCTAGCCCAGATGAGTGTGTGCATGGCTTTTGTCAAGACAGTTCTTGCATACTGCCACCTTGTGGAGCTTTAACTTCAGTTGATTATGCAGGTGAGAATTATCCTCTAGTAAATATTGGTAATCAGTGTTGGTTTGCCAAAAATTTGAACATCGGGACTTTTAGATCAGGTGGGTCTTCCATTAACGGAATAATTGATAAAAATTGTCTTAATCATGTTGAATCAAATTGTGATACTTATGGAGGATTATATTCAAACACAGAAGCAATGTATGAGGACACTAACGGAACTCAAGGAATCTGTCCTGCTGGTTGGCACATTCCAACGCATGATGATTTAAGCAATCTTCTAAGTTTCTTGGGGTCTTCAAGTGGTTCTAAGTTAGCAGGCGACGAAGCTGAGTGGCCAAATGGCGCCCTTGATGCCGATCCCAATTTTGGTTCTAGTGGACTTGATTTACTTCCTGGAGAATGGATTGATGGTTGCTATGGTTCTTATTGGTTCAACACATCATCTGGACTTCAATCATCTTCTCCAGCCCCATCAGATTATTACTGGCTAAGTCTACACGCAGGATCTGTTAATGCTTCGCTTACTTATGATTCATCTACATATAGGAATTATCGCCATGTTCCTGTTAGATGTATAATGGATTAGTATGAGTGGCAAAAGAAAATTTATATATTTTTTTATTGGAGGAGTTATGATTATAGCTCCTTTACTTTTTTATTATTTATCAAAAGGGGGCTTTATTTTTGAAGCAGTAAAAGAGAATAATAATATAGGAGTAAAGAAAAGTGAGGAAAATTATCTAGAAAAAAAAGAAGACCACAATATTAATATAGATATTCCCAATCCAAAAAATATTATTCTTATAACAATAGAAAGCGCTCGCTATGACCATTTTGGCTTTATGGGCTACCCAAGGGAGACCACTCCATTTCTAAGTGAATTATCTAAAAGAGCGCTTATCTTTGAGAATATGATTACCCCCATTCCGATTACTTTTCCTTCACACGCTTCAATATTTTCTGGTCTTTATCCTCAAGTAACAGAGATAAGAATAAATAATGACAAACTAGATGACGAAGTATTTAGTTTAGCTGAATATTTAAAAGAAAAAGATTATAAGACCGGCGCTTTTGTCTCAGCTTCTAGTATTTCATTTCATAATCTAGATCAAGGTTTTGACACTTATGAAATAGTAAAAATGAATGAAGAGGAGCGACCTGAAAACCCTCGTGTTGGGCACAGGAGTGCAGAAGAAACCATGGCCCTGGCTTACGAATGGCTTGATGAGCAAGAAGAGGATGACAGGGTTTTTCTCTGGGTTCATCTGGACGAACCACACATGCTCTGGATGGATATAGTTCCTGAGTATGTAGAGACAAGAGAAGATGTAAATATCTCTGACGATGATTTATACAAATATTTAGTAGAAGATCAATATATTACAGACATAGAAAATGCCGTAAGAATAGGTTACCCAGAAGAATTAATGGGAACAAAAACAGATCAGGATTTAATGATAATGGGAATAAATAGATATGATGGGGCAATTCAAAAAGTGGATAGTGTAATAGAAAATTTATATAAGTATTTTGAGAATAGAGAAATGATCGATGAATCTCTTTGGTTTGTCTTAGCGGACCATGGGGAGGGAATAGGAACTCATAATTATCGAGGCCATTCTGACAAAATTTACCAAGAACAAATAAGAACACCATTAATAATCCATTCTCCCTCAATGAATGAGGGGTATCGTTTGTCATATTTGTCCGAGAACGTAGACATTCTACCAACAATTTCTGAAATTGTAGGATTTAATTTAAATAAGGGTTATAAAATAAATGGGAAATCTCTTTTAAGCTATATTAAAGATAAGAAGGGGAGAGAATTTGTATATTCTATAACGCCGACCAACAAAGCCTACTCAATTCAAAACGAGAAATATAAATATATCTATCACGACAAAGAAATAATAAAGTACGGAAAAGTAGTAAACGAAGATATGTTTTTTGACCTAGAAAATGACCCCTATGAGCAGAATAATCTTTTAGGCACTATGCCGGAGGTGGAGGAGGAGATGAAGAATGAGATATTAAGAAGGGTGGTTAGTTATGAAAAAAATTAGAAATAAATAAAAGACCCTTAAAAAGGTCTTTTTTGCTTGTTAAAGTTTAGATTATCTAGTAATATTAAGTGAAGAATATTAAATAAAGAACATGAAAAAAATTGGAATATTATTGTATATTTTTATATTATTTACACTTAGTTCTTGTTCAAAGCAGGGTAATATTTCAATCGACCCACATGTCTGTGGTGAGAATCTGGTTGACCAAGAAGGAAATGAATACAGAACTATTGATATAGATGGAAAATGTTGGACAATTGATTCTATAAACGTAGATAAAAACAAAGAAGGAAAAGAGGTAAAAAGTTTGTGTTATAACGAAGAGGGTGAGAATTGTGAAGATTACGGGTCTCTTTACTCTTATGGAGAGGCTTTTAGGCTAAGTAGAGATGATAATAATGTGCGAGACATTTGCCCGCTTGGCTGGCATTTACCAGGAGAGAAAGAAATAAATAGTTTAGCTAATTTTTTAAGCGAAGGGTCTTGTGAGGATGAGCAAGAATGCAGACTGGCTAAAGAAAAGTTTAGCGACAAGGAAGGGGTTATCGAATATGGTGGTTCTTGCGATATGGTTTGTGATTACCATGAATGTAATAATGAATGTTCAGGTAAAGACTGTCGAGCAGTTTATCTTTTTCACATGGCGGACTCAGACAAAATGATACCGGGGAGTAGGTTTATAGTAGATGCTTGTGGAGAAGAAACGATAATAGAGACAAGAGATGGTGGGATTGATTCTTATATGAGTGTTAAATGTGTTTTAGACTAAGTGAATGCAGAAGAAAAAAATAATTTTAATAATAATTTTATTTCCACTTTTAAGCTTAATTGTCCTTTCTTTCTTTTTTTATTTTTCTTATCAAAAGCCTCTTCAGGAAAACAAGGAGATATTCAACTCCACACCCCCCAAAGAGAAAGTTGAAGTGAGCAAGGAAGTGAAAGAAAAATATGGCATTAGTCCAGAGGAGATATTAGAAGAAGAGAGGCAGGTATATTTCATTGATGGCAGGGAAATAGAAGAATATAACAACTTTCACATAAGGGATGCTGAACATATTAGAGCCCCAGATCTAACAATAGACTTAGTAAAAGAAAAATTTAATTTAAGTGAAGAAGAATTTGATGAAGCTTTATTTATTCTGTATTGTCATGATGGCACCAGAAGTTCTGATAACACAACTGAACTAGATAGAGATAATTTTAAATTCATCATTGGTGGTGTTAATTCAAGACATGAAGGGAATAAACTCGGGTTTATTCCAGGAGGCACCCTCACTTTTCGAGAGGAGGTCAGGGAAAAAGATTTTACGACCCATATTGATAATTTGAAAGAAGAGTATAGCGATAAAGAATATTTTGTCATAGATGGAAGGTTGTATAATGATGTAAAAATAGAAGGAGCTTATGATTTTCGAATAGGTCGCTTAAGAACAGAAGAATATAATAATAAATTATCAGAGATAATAAAACAAAAAGATAAAAAATTGGTTTATATTGCTGAGATTTACCCTGATCTATTTTACGCTAAGCTTTTGATACAGAGATTAGTTGATAGTTATGGATTTACAATGGACCAACTTTTAGTGGTAATGAATCAAAGCGAAGAATTAAATAAATTTTTAAATGAAGAGACAAAATAAAATTTTAATAGGCCTAGCTATAGTTTGTGTAATATTGATAGTTATTGACGGGATGTTTTGTTATTATTCTACCCAGAATAAAAATGTCTTGAAAGCGGGTGAACATTTATTTCCAGAAGGTTTAAAGATTGAAGGGGGGGAGACTTTGGAAATCAAACCTGGAGCGGTTTTAAAAATGGGAAAAGATACAATAATTGATATTAGAGGAAGAATCGTCGCTCGGGGCACAGCAAAGAAACCGATTATATTTACCGCAGATGATTATTGGCGAGGGGTAAAAATACAGGGTGAGCTCGAGACTCCGGATTCAGAAAGCTTTTGGCCAATGCTGTCAGAGAAAGACAAAGATAAGAGAGAAGAATTCTTTAGAGAGTTAGAGAAGGCTAATATATTTGAGTATGTAAATTTTTCCAAAACCTCCACGGAGTCTCGAGAACTAGCTGTGGCCAATAAATGGAAATCAACCATTGAAGCTTATGATACATCTCTTGTTGTTAAAAATTCTAGCTTTCAAGATATTCTACATATCGGAGCAGTTCTTACACAAAGGTCATATGTTCTGCTTTCTGATAATTTATTTAAATCGGAAACTCTTCACAAGGTTACAAACTTTACAGATGATTCAGTGTTGCTGATCTATAATAATACAATTGATTTGAATAGGAAGGAAAATGCTCGTTGTGCAGACGGTTTTTGGGTAAATAACTCTACAGCCTTAATTTATAAAAACAAAATCAAAGGGACAGCAGATGATGCAATCGACTCTGACACCTCTCATGTTTTGGTTATGGCTAATGTAATAGAAAGCCCAAAGGACGATGGAGTGGATATAGACAATGAAGGATTTGCTTATGTTATCGATAATAAAATTAACGGGGTTAATGAAAATGCTATATTAATTTCAGATAAATCAAAAGCTGTGGTCATGAACAACGAAATGACTAATTCAGAAAGCGGATTAACTGTTCGCGATGGTGCTCGGGTTGGAGCGAGTGACAATGTTATTGAAAAAAATCAAACAGGTGTTTTAGTTTTTCAGGATATTCCATGCGTTTTAAAGAAAAAGGACTACGAACACTTGATTGATACAATCTCCAAATTAAGCGAAGAAGAGGTCAAAGGGATAAAAAGTGTTATGATTGAATCTCCCGAGGACTTCGTGGCTCAGATTAATTCCTATTATAGAGAAAAAGAGGGTTATTATAATCTAGTTGATGTTTATACAGACAGAATATCAAGTCTAAAGGTTTTAAAAGAAGCATTTAAGTTTGTGGATCTGTTTTCCTTTGAACATAACAGTCTAAAAGACAATGCTTTTTGTCAGTCTCTGGAGAATACTTTGTATCTAGCAAACTCTAGTGTAAAAGATAATCTAGAAAATGTAGGATTGTATCATGAGTATAATGTTAATTTTGAAGCAATAAACACTGACACCGCACTAGAAAAAGAAAATTTGGAAGCAGTGAGCAATAAAGATTTTGTCTGCGAAATCACAGACTCTATGAACCTAGGATCAGTGGAGGCGAGTATTTCTGCTATTATTTCTGAGTTATGAAAAAAACATTATTTACTATATTAATAATTATTGCTTTAGGATCTTTTTTTTATTTTGCGCTAAAAGAAAAAATAAGTTCAGTAGAAATTGGACCAGGTCAACTACATTACAAGGAAGACCTTATTAGGGATGTGATTGTATTTAAACCGGGCACAGAGGTGATAATGGCCCCGGGGACAAAGATAGTTACAAAAAAATTTATCGCCATTGGAGCAGAAGATGAGAAGATTGTTATTAGAGGAGAGGATGGAGAATTTTGGCGAGGAATTGAAATAAGAGGTAAAAGTGAGTATATTAAAAACTTAGACCAGTATAAAAAGGCCCTTAAAGATAAAAAATTTGAACAAACTGGATTCTTTGATGATCTAGAAAAGGGCAGTATTCTTATATACTGTGTTATACAGGATCTAGCCACAAACAAAAAAAGAGATGTGGCTAACAGAACGAAAGCAGCGATTGAAATACATAATTCTGAGTTAAGGGTTTTTGATTCCCAGTTTTCAAACGTCGTTCATATGGGCAGTATTCAATCTGAAAACTCTCTTTTGCATATAGCGAGGAATACTTTTGACTCTAGATTGACAATGAAAATACTTCACCCGATAAATTCAATTCACCTAACTCACCATAATAAATTTATTCCAAAGCGTTACGAATACCAGACTTGGCCAGACGGGATATTTACAAATCATGGTCTCGGGATAGTGGCTTATAATGAATTTGATGGAACCTCTGATGATGCTATTGATTTTGACTCTTCCCTAGCCTTTATTTTCAATAATGATATTAAAAACACATTTGATGATGGGATAGATATAGACAACGAAACAGAGGCATATATACTGAATAACTCGATTGATTCAATTTCTGAAGAAGGGATTCTGATATCAAATAAATCCAGGGCACTTTTGGTGGGGAACGAGATATCAAACGCAAGCGAAGGGCTAGTGTTAAGAAACGGAGCAGCAGTAAGAGCTGATTCAAATAAAATAGCAAATGTAGATACAGGATTTTTGATGTATGCGGGCATCCCGCTAATATTAAGCGAGGAGGAGTTTGAGGAAATAGAAAATACTTTGAGTAATTTGAGTACTGAAGAAATTCATAATATTGGAATATACGAGACCTCAGATGCCGATGGTTTAATACGCCTCCTAGAATCAGCATATCCGCTCATTGATGGCTATCGAGTTCTTGGAGACAAAATAAGGTCTGAAGATGAAACATATAATATTTTTCTTTTTCTGAAAAAGACCTTGAAGTTTGTCGATCTTCTAAAATATCAAGAAAATACAGAAGAGAAATTAGTTAGCATTAATAAAGAAACTGCAGATAAGTTGGAAAAAAGTTATACAAATATTCTCTCTCGAAATGAAAATTCACTCAACAACATAAAAAAAGAGATTTCTTTCTATTTCCCTTATGTAGAAGAAAAAACCGATATTGACTCTGAAAAAATTTCTTTATTAAAAAAAGATGATATGGTATCTTATATAGAATATTTTGATAAATTATTTCAGTTTTCGAATTAAAACAATATGAAAAAATTAACAATAATCACTAGCTTGGTCTTTGTGGTACTTTCTAGAGAGGCAAAAGCTTTTTTGCCACCAGAATTTTTTGTTCAAGGACTTACTTCTGTTTGGGCAATTCTCGCTGGGGGGATAGCTGTTGCCCTAGCTCCGTTTCTTATAGCTATAAAGCAAATTAAAGTTTATTTTTCAAAATATAAAAAGCTAATTATTTTTTTGATAATCCAAAATATAGTTCTCGGACTTGTTGCTGGGGCAGTATTTTATTACAAATTTTATAAACCGCTTTATTATGAATCAAGTCTTTTTAGTCAGGGAAATAGTGGAGTCTACCAAGAAGAGCTAGATATGGATTTACTTGAACTGGCTAGTTTGAATGAAAATTATATAGTCAAAGACGGAGTTCTTCGTGATAGAGAAAACGACAAGGAGATAGTTGATGCTAATTTTTCGATAAGTATTGAGGATTTAGAGCAGGAAATAAAAAACAAAGAGAATGTTTATTTCATAGACATAAGAGAAATAGAAGAATTCAACGCTGGTCATATTGAAGGGTCGAAACACTACCGTGGAATGGATCTAGAGCTAGACGTTATTTATGAACTATTTTCTTTAAACGAAGAATCTTTTAATAAGTCGCAGATAGTTCTAGTTTGTCATGATGGAGGCAGAGGAAGGATCCAAGCTAAGAGAATCGGGCTTACAAATATAAAATATATAGTTGGCGGCATAGAGGTTTTTAGCGATTGGCAGTCTGATTACATTTCTTTAACTGGTCCTGTTTTTCCTGATTATGAAATATTTGGTGACAAATATCAAAAAGATTTCCAAATGAATTCTAGTGATGCAATTGATCTAATTAAGAATGATCCAGATGTTTTACTTATTGATGGTAGGCACAAGGTGTATTTTGATAAAGAACACATAGACGGGAGTATGCAATTAAATATTGGCAGGATGACAAGTGAAGAATATGAGAATGCTTTAGCAAAAGTTTTGGAGAAAAAAGGGGGCGAGATTATTTTGGTTTGCAATAGATATGGAGAGCTGTTTCATGCTAATTTACTTTTCTTGAGATTAGAAAGAGATTATGGTTTTGATGATAGTAATTTTCATATTGTTTTTAATCAATTTGATGATTTTAGAAATAACCCAGATATAAAAATAGTTTTGAATTAATATGAACGAATATTTTTCTAAAAATAAAAAGTTAATTCTATTTATAGTTCTGCAAAACATAGTCCTTTTTTCTTTGCTTGGGGCTTTTTTCTTTTTTAAATATTATGAGCCCCTAAAAAACGACTCCTACCTATTTCCTGAAAACACAGAGGAAAGTGCTCAGCTAGAAATGCTAGATATTAGAGAATTTAATGAACAGTATATAGACGTTGACGGTTATTTGCGGGATAAGTATGGTAATCGCTTGGTGGCCGACCCAGTTTTTGGCATAGAAGTTGATGTTTTAGCTGGGATGATTAGAGAGAATAAAAATCTCTACATAGTGGATGTTAGAGAGATTGAAGAATATAATGCTGGACATATTGAAGGCGCTGTTCATTATAGAGTGATGGACATAGATGAGGAAGGCTTAAAAGAAAAACTAGATTTGAGCGAGGAGGAATACGGAGATACTTTAATAGTATTGGTTTGCCATGACGGGGGCAGGGGTTTTTTGAAAGCTAAGGAGCTAAATCAAGAAAATATAAAATATTTAATTGCGGGTATTGAAGCCACTGAAGAGAACAAGACAATAGCGCTAACTGGCCCTGTCTTTGCTGACTATGAGATTTTTGATAAAAGCTATCAAACAAAGTTCCAGATGAGGGCTAGTGATGCTATAAAACAGATTTTGGAGGACGGGGCTTTTGTAATTGATGGAAGACATATAACTCAATATGAACGAAAGCGTGTAGTAGATAGTCTCCATTTGAAAATTGGCCACATGACCAGCGAAGAGTACGAAGCAGCTCTGGAGAAAGTATTAGTACAAAAAGACAAGAAAATTATTATAACCCCTGATAGATATAGTGAATTGTTTTACGCTAATCTGCTTATCCTTCGGCTTGTAAGAGACTATGGTTTTAGCGAAGAACAATTTGGGATAGTTTTTAATCAATGTGATAAGTATGAGGAAGATGGAAGATTGCAATTTGAGAATTTATTAAGTAGAAATGAATAAACTGCCAGCAAAAATTCAGGATTTATTCTATTTAAAAGAAATAGGTCTTAATGTGCCT
>PKTH01000028.1 GCA_002869265.1 Candidatus Parcubacteria bacterium | reverse complement strand
TTACGGGTGCTTTACACCCTGGCGCCTCAGAGCTTGACACAGAGGACTTCCCGATAACGGATGAAGATATTGAAAATTGGAAGAGTGAGATTGTTGATGAGGTGGGGGCAAACTCTAGTGAGTGTCCTGAGAGTTATGATGCTGGTTATTATTGTATTATGTCTGACACTGTTTTAGAAACAACGAAAATAGTTGGAACAAGCAGTGAACCAATTGGGCTTTATCTGGATGGAGATTCTCAGCTAATACTTGGAGGTAATCTTTGGGTGACTGGTGATATTATTTTTGACAACAATGGAGTTGATGGGGTTGTAAAAGCAAAAGAAGAGCTTGGTGGAGCTAGTGTGGCTATAATCAGTGATGGAAAGGTGGATATAGGAAACAACTTTGGGATTGAAGGGTCTGGGGATGAAAGAAGCTATGTTCTCTTGATAAGCACAAATGATAGTCTTGATGTTGGTTCACCGGCCATATATGCATCGAATAATTCAGATTCAATAATATTTGGAGCTCCACATGGAGTTTTGAAAGTAAAAAATAACGGTGAAGTTAATGCAGCATTTTCAAAAGAGCTTTATTTAGAACAAAACAGTAAAGTTATTTTTAATAACAGCTTATCTGCTTTTTCAGTAGTTTCTAGTGACGAAAATTTTATAAATGTCGTCGATTGGCAAGAATTGTAAAATTTATTTAATGTGATTATTTATTAAAATTAAATAAACTCGGATATATTTAGTTCCTCCGAGTCATGAAATTTAGTCTTACCATTAGGGTTGTTTTTTTATATCAGATAGGACGTTCGAACACTTTCAAAGAATTTGCTATAATTATGTTAGAAAATAATAGATTAAAATATGGCTCAAGAATCAAAAATTTTGCATTTTTTTCATAAGAATAAACCAAGTTTATTTAAAAGCACTATTGAAAAATTTGCCTATATTGCTGGCATCGCAAGTCCTGTTGTAACCTTGCCTCAAGTTTTTCAAATTTGGATATCAAGGGATTCGTTAGGTGTTTCATTGGTTACCTGGATTTCACCTTTTAATCGTTATTGTAATGACTCTATATGGTTTCGTGCATAGAGAGCGTCCATTGGTCGTCATGTATGGCTCTTTAATTCTAATAGATTTATCAATAATAATTGGTGCTATTATTTATTAGTTTTATTTTAATAAAAATATAATTTCTGGACATTTTTTTATTAATAAATAATTAATTAAAATGTTTTACAGTTTAATTAATTTATATAACTTAAAACTATGAAAACTTTAAAATGTGATTTATGCGATCATGAAGTACGGGCTGAAACCTTTGAAGATTGGATGGAATTGCTTAAACCTCATTGCTCAAAGGAACATTCTGAATTTATGAATATGCAAGCAAAAAAGCCAAAAGAAGAGCAAATGGCTGAAATTCAAAAATGGATGAATGACAATAAAAAAAGATTTGACGACCAGCCAATAGACTAAAATAATTATTGACAAGAGGCCGTAACAGGTGTTATGGTTTTTTATTGTTCTTTATTTGTTGTTTCTAAGTAAGTTTTACTTATAAAATATGACAGTTTGTTTTACGGCTAAATCGTGAAATAGTCTAGTGTTTGTATTGTGGATTGAGTAAGCTTTTTTTACCTCCAATAAGAAAGGATGGACAGATGAGCGACGTTTCAGTTTTTATTGAGAGTAATAAAGAGGACCTGCAGGCCCTCGGTTTATTGTTTGCCCGCTTACTCCAAGCTGACTTGATGACTTTGAGCGTTGTTCCTTCCCCAGTTTTTGTGGCAGTTATGTCCCTATCTGAGAATGGGAAGCTTGGAACACAAAAACCAGTAATTGATCTTTTAAGGGAGTTAAATGAAGTAAGTTTGGACCTAATCTCAACACATGACGGGATGTCTATTCTTCGTCTCTAGTATTTTAAACCTTTACCGCTCCAACTCGGAGCGGTATTTTATTTGCTTATTTTTTATTTTTACTGGAAACAAATTCTTTAATCGCATTTCTCATAAACCTAGACAAACCTGGTTGAAAACCATCGTAATAGGAGGCAAAACGAGGGTCTCGAACATACATTTCTCCCAATTCTAAATACATCTCAAAGGAACAATCGTAAAATGCTTGAATGCTTTGATAGTGTTCTTCTATTAATTCTTGAATTTCTTTACTTTTTACCCCCTTGTTTGAGTTGTCAGCAATCTTTTGAGTAAATTTCTTAGAATCTTCTTTTATTTTGGCTACTTCCTCTTTGCTCATCTTTTTCATTCTTTCCTTACTTTGTTTGTAGGCTTTTGTGTTGCCCCATCGTGACTTGGCCTCTGCCTGCCTCTCTTCCTCTATAAAGTCTTGAGAGATAGAGTTTAATAGATTGGTTGCGGTAATAACCGCTTTATCATTTTTTTTTGAAACATATTCATCTAAGAGAATTTCTATAGAGTAGTCAGCATCCTTGATGGTTTCTTCCCCGGCCTTAGTTAGCTTAGCGTAACGGGCCCGTGCATCATCTTCACCTTCTTCGGTTTGTATTAACCCGGTTTTTTCTAGAGGGAGGAGCATTCTGGTTATCCCAGAAGGGGATAGTCCCATTTTTTCAGCTAATTCCACCCTCATTAGCTTTTTCTCCTTTGACTCATCTAAAAAGCTTAAAATCATGTAGTCACTAAAGTCGAGCCCGTTGAAAGTCATCTTTCTTGAAATGATTGAATTTGATTTGCTAATTGCAAAAATAAGTTCTGTAAATTTTTTCATATTTGTAATTTTAATTGATATGTCAAGTATATATTGTAATGTTTGATATGTCAAGTATTTAAAATATTAATAAAATATTAACCTTTCTTATATATAATATGAGTAATAAAATCAATTATGTCTGAACTAAAGACACAGGTTAATAATAAAGACCCAAAAAAGTATATTGAGTCTATAAAAGACGAGGGCAGAAAAAAAGACCTTTATGAGTTGTTGAAGATATTTAAAAAAGTAACCAGAAAAAATCCAAAAATGTGGGGAGATAGCATAGTAGGCTATGGGTCATATCACTATAAGTCTGAAAGAAGTAAACAGGAAGGGGATTGGCCACTAACTGGATTTTCAAACAGAAAAAATCACTTAACTATATACATAATGCCTGGTTTTCAGAATTACCAAAGATACCTCAAAACAATAGGTAAATATAAAAACAGTGTTTCTTGTTTGTATGTTAAGAAACTTGAAGACATAAACCGAGAAGTGTTGGAGGAGTTAATAAGGGAGTCGGTGTCTGATATGAGGGAGATGTATGGAGACAAAAAATAACTTTAAATATATGCAAAAAGTAAAAGAAAAAATAAAGACCAAAGTTGAGAATGATGAAATGTTTCATCAGAAGTTTAACGAGGGGGTTGATCACTTAAAAAAATTTTTAGGTGTGGTAAAAAAGAAATATGACGAAAGCGACCCTAAGACCAAAAAGAAGATTATTGCAGGGGTTGTTAGCTCTGCCGGATTGATTGCAGGAGCAATTGGGATCAAGAACGCTCACAAAAAGCATCAGGAGAATAAGGATAAATAAACACAACCTACATGACAAATTATCCACGCCTGGTCTTTTTGACTACTTTAATGAAATAGCTTATTATTACAACTAGTTATTTAATAAATCAACCATTGGTATAGGAGGAAAAAATGAATCAGATATCAGAAGATTTCTTTTATTTTATTTTGCCGAATGGCACCATTTTTCCATGCCCCGGTAGCAATGGGATTATAAATTTTCCTTGGGGGGAGGCCCTGGATTTTATCAGAGAAGCCCGAAAAGTTTTTTCTTCTCACCAGATTGACAATGCTTTTGGTTGCTTGGCCTGTGATGACCTTACTGGAAGATATGAGGCCGGTGATAGAAGTATAGACTTGATGTGGGGCATCTCATCACAAGTTGAACATCTTCGTAATAGGTGGAATATGGATAATTGAACATTAAAAAAGACCAAATAATTGGTCTTTTTATTTTTAAATATATTGTTAGTTATTTAGTTTTTAAGTTATCCCTGATTTCTCGAAGAAGAAGAATATCTTCGCTTAATTCAGCAGGTTTTTCGGCTTCTTTCTTTTTAAACCTTTCTAATTGCTTGATAACCATAAATATCACAAAGGCAATAATTATAAAATCAATTATGGAATTTATGAAAAGACCATAGTTTATAGACACAAGCTCTGCGGCCTCAGAAGCATCTTTTAATACAAATTTTAAGTTAGAAAAATCTACGCCCCCCAAGAGAACGCCGATAGGGGGCATTATTATATCAGCTACAAAGGAGCTGACAATTTTCCCAAAAGCAGTACCAATGATAACAGCCACTGCCAGGTCTACAACATTGCCCTTTACGGCGAAGTTTTTGAAATCTTTAAGCATAAAATTAAATTTAATGATTACTCCTATCATTATATTAATAATAAATTAGAAATATATTAATTAGTCATACCGAATTGACCGTGATTTTCTAGATTGATATAATTTATATATATTTGTTCGTTCATAAACCAAAGCCGTGGGAGGAAGAAATGAGTGGAATTAAAATGAATAGATACTATCTTGGGTTAGGGCACTTGGGCAATTAAGTTATGTTCCTGATTGAGACAGAGGAGGATATAAAAAGAGGGAGTAGTCTAAACTTGCAACCTGAAAAATCTCTTGGGCTGAGTGATGGTCAGTATAT
>PKTH01000027.1 GCA_002869265.1 Candidatus Parcubacteria bacterium | reverse complement strand
TTTTATGGGACTTTTAATTCTTCATCTGACTATAATGCATCTGATATTAATGACACACCGTCTGGTGGTGGTTCGAATAATCTTGTTAGTCGAACATTCACTTTTATCGATGAGGATAATAATGACTTCCGGCTAGCGGAAACTGATACCGGTGCTATAGGGCAAGGAGTTAATCTTTATGTTGACCAATATATAAACATAACCAGTGATATAGACGGGGCTAATCGACCAGTGTCAACTTCTACCGTTTCGTGGGATATTGGTGCTGATCAAACCGCTCGCAAAATTTATCGTTCAGTTGGACCGTCTAATACATCAGCTCTTGCTGACTACGCAGGAGAGGGTGTTATGACCCTAACAGCTACTTCAGCAACTTTTGCAAGTGGTCTACCTAATAAGGTTGGCGTAGGTGATGTTATCCAATACGATACTGACAACACTGGAGGAGTAGATTCTCTCGCTTTCATACAGTCAAGAGCTTCATCAACTGAATATGCGATTAGAGATAAAAATGGAGAAAATATTACTGTAGCTTCAACGTCCATTACTTCCTGGGAGATTTATAGGGCTTACACAAGCCTGTCTAATGCAGAGGCGGGAACTGAAAACACAGGTCTCGATAATTCCCTAGAAGCTTTTGAGTTGTATGCGGGGGGTCGTGATATTAAAACAAACAACGAACAATGGAATATTGTAGCCTACGCTGATGCAGCTGATAGCGATGGAGCTACAATAAATGGCTGGGATACTGGGGCGCAAAATTTTATAAAAATATACACACCAGTTAATTCAACAGAAGTTGGTCTTTCGCAAAGACACAATGGATTATGGAATAAAGGCGCTTACAGAATAGACCACACTACGTCAGGTGGCTGGGATCGCATTGTATTTATTTATGAGGACTATACTGTTGTAGATGGTTTGCAGATTGGGATTACCTATGGGGATTCAAATGTTTTTGCAATTGATGTAAACACGGATGTAAAAAATGTTACTATTAGTAATTCTATTGTAAAAGGAAATTCTACTGCCAATGACTTAATTGGTTATGGAATCAATTCTCCAAGAGAGGCTTCTAAAATATTTAATAACATTGTTTATGGTTTTAGAGATAGTAACTCTGCTAATGGAGAATGCATTCGCTCTGGTTATACGTCGAGTAATAAATCTTATACTTTTAATAATACAGTTTATGATTGCTATATTGGCTATAAGTTGAATGGATCATCAGCTTCAAATGTTCTAAAAAATAATATTTCACAAAATTCAGTTGATGGGTATAATGGCACCCTTGATTCACAATCTGATAATAATATTTCTGATATTTCACAAACAGACGCTGATGACGTTAATAATAATTTTGATGGTTATAAAACTGTTAGATTTGCAGATTTACTAAATAAAGATTTCCACCTTTCATCGATAGACAGAACAGCAAAGAACGCTGGCACTAGCTCTGTGTCTAGTGTGGTTAGCACCGACATAGATGGTCATACATATGATGCCACAGGCGAAGGTTGGGACATTGGAGCTGATGAAGCTGCTAATGCCGTGTTTTACTCAATTTGACAAATTGATACTGACCACAAAACAGGTTCACCAACAGTATCTATTTCGGGGGGTTTAGCTAATTTTTCTACTGCTCAAACCTCAGTTGTTTTTGGGGTAGGTGATAGGATAGACTTTGGTACTCCAACGACTACAGTTTATGTATCGGAAAAAGTAGATACAAGCAATTGGTATGTGGTTACAGCCACCGGGACAATCCCTAGTGATGCAACAGATGAGACGGTTAATAATATTTCTCATGTTTACACCTCTATGTCAGCAGCGGAAGCCGGGGCCAGTGGGGCGACGATGATGAACACAAGTGATTTGAAAACAAACAATTTACAATTAAATATTCCGGCTTACTATGATAATGGACCCGACACTAATAGTTTTACCTTAGCAGGCTATACGACCGCTAAACCAAACCACATAAAGATGTATGCACCTGACAATATTGACACTGAAGTAAATCTCAGTCAGAGACATTCTGGTAAATGGGATGATCGTAAGTATTCCTTAGTAGATGCTGTGCAATGGTACGGCTTGATTAATCTTTATTATGATCCGGGCTTTGTTGAGATAAGTGGATTACAGATTGAGAACACTTTTGAAGCTGGAAATTCAAGTATTCAGGCTATTCATTTTTATGTGGATGATAATTCTAGAGTCGATGTTTTTAATAACATATTTAGGTATTCTGGTGACCAACAGTATTTTGATGATAGATATGACGCTGCTATTAGACTTGATAATGGTTCTAGTGGCTTGGCTTATATGGATATGTATATATTTAATAATATTTTTTATGGCTGGAATTCTGCCTTGACTCGTGGTTATAATGATTCTAAATTAATTGGAGGTATATATAATAATACGGTTTATGATTTAGAAGACTGTTCCTTCTATTTTGGTCTTGGTACCACTAATTTTGACTTTGAAATTATAAACAATATTGCTGTTAATTCTGCTGGGACTGACTATTGTACTTTGCCCGAAGAAATAACAACATCCTACAATCTCTCATCTGATACTAGTGCTCTAGGAACGGGATCTGTTCATAATGCTAAAGTAAAATTTGTTGATGCTTATAACAAAGATTTTCGTCTAGACGAAAACGACACAGCGGCTCGTGATGCAGGAACTTCTAATGTTTCTTATAATACAGAAAAAGATATTCAAGGAACTTATCGAGGAGGTGGATGGGATATCGGTGCTGATGAGATCCCCGTAGACTTCGTTTCAACTATTTGTGAGAGTACGGGGGCTGGTGGAGATTGTGCTGATATGGACTACACTACTCTTGCTACTTGGGAATCAGATGTGAACCCCGATTTAACATCCTCTGAAACCTTGGTATACAGCGGCTCTATGACAGGGACTGTTGACACAGGAAATAGTCTAGATGTTTATTTGAATGATTCTGACACTGGCACAAATGTTTTGGTTGAAGCAGTTACTTCAGACCAGTTATTAATCGAAGACGTTATTGGGGGGTCTGCGTATCTGGTAGTCGCATCTGGAACACAGTTCCGGTTGTCTGGGGGTGCCGAGAACATGTGGACCGTAACTGGAACGGGTGATGATTTAGGGGCTTCAGCTAGAGCGGTTGCAAAAATCGATGGTGTTTGGACATCTGCTGATAGCCGAACTGATATAAATGGGAGAGAGACGGATATCGACAATTCAGTAAAGATACATACAACCGACCTGGCAAGACATAAAGGAAAATGGACTGAAACAGCCTACAGAATTGAAGACACCTATTCAACTGGCGGGGTGTATAATGGAATGCTGAACTTAATAGATGAGAATGTTTATGTTTATGGCCTACAAATTAATAATCTTACTGACAAGACAAGCTCTAATGTGAGTGGTATCAATACAGGCGCTAGATTCTCGGAAATTGCCAATAATATAATAAAAGCAGATGGGCTAGGTGATGGTGACACATCTGATGGTGGTATAAGTATTAGAGAAGTAAACACATCTGGAAAAGTAAATGTATATAACAATATTGTTTATGGATATGGTTTGGGGGTATTCTGGTGGCAAGATAGCTTAGACGTTGAGGCAAATATTTACAACAACACTATCCTGGATTCGGGACAATTCGCTTTTAGATTGGGAGATGGCTTAGATACTTTACGCTTGACATTGAAAAACAATATAGCTCAAAATTCTGGTGATAGTGATTATTTTTCAGATAGTGATTTAGCTGTTTATGTTAATAATATCGCCTCTGATAGCACTTCTCCCAATGATGAGTTTGACAATAAGGTTGTTATATTTGTTTCGACCTCAACCGAAGACTATCACTTGAGTATATTTGATATAGCTGCTGAAAATACTGGAGTTGATTTAAGTAAAGATTCAAAACTTTCTTTTGAATACGATATTGACGGAGAAGCTCGTACGCAGTGGGATATCGGGGCTGATGAGATTTTGGCGGTAGAGGTTCAGCCAGCGGTTACAACCGTAAATCCTTCAACGGCCCTAGGCTTAGATGATGGCCTGGTCGGCTATTGGACTTTTGATGGCCCGGATATTGATTGGGATAATAATTTGGTTTATGATAAATCAGGAGAGGGTAATAATGGTGTAGCCAGTGGAAGCCCAATAGCAGTAAATGGTAAATTTGGACAGGCTTTTGAATTTGATGGAATAGACGACTTTATTCAGGTGAGTGATGATACCTCTCTTGATATAAGCAGTGAAATCACATTATCAGCTTGGGTTAGACCTGGGGACGAAGATGCTACAAATAGAGTTATTTCTAAAAATGATGATGCTTATGAATTAACGGTTAACGCAGATGAGACAGTTAGCTTTGGTATTAATACTTGGTATGGAGACGCTGATAAAACAATAACGTCTGATATTGCGCTTATTCAGGGTGAGTGGTCTCATATAGTTGGAATTTTTGATGGTGACAACCTAGCTGTTTATGTTAATAATGTTTCCAAAGTGGAGGATACTGCTGAATCTTCTATAACATTAAATAATGATGAATTGTTTATTGGCAGAAGACTTTCTGCAGGTAGAGAATTTTCTGGTAGAATCGATGAAGTTCGTATTTATAACAGGGCGCTCTCTTCTTCTGAATTAGGCACGCTTTATCGAAAAGGACAAGCAGTTATACAATCAAATGAGCATGTTTATCACAACAAAGGCTTAGTCGGCTACTGGTCTTTTGATGGACCTGACATGGACTGGGCGAGTACTACTGCGGAGGTTTTGGATAGTAGTGGATATGGATATAATGGAGATTTGACTGGGTCTTATAAAGCAGTTCGAGGTAAGCTGGGACAAGGAATGCATTTTAATGGGACAGACACCTGCATTGATTTGGGTACAGATTTTGATATATCTAGCATGCCATTCACAATTAGTGCTTGGGTATATCCAGAGAATATTTCAGACTGGGGTCAAATATTCTCAAAAAGGGATGGTTATGGTGCTAGTAGCATGAGGTTTAATTTGGCTGTTACGTCTGTTGGTAGTTTGGTCTATCAAACTGGAACAGAGGCCAGAGACACAACATATGATTTACCATTAAATCAGTGGACGCATATTGCCTTGGTCCCAAGCTCTATTAATACTTTACTTTATGTAAATGGTGATCTCACAAACACAGTAGCCTCTACAACCCTAGGCACGGATGCAGCCTCTGTTGTAAACATTGGGGCAACTGATAATTGTTCAGATGACTTTTTTGATGGCTCGCTTGATGAAATAAGAATATTTAATTATGCTTTATCAGCCTCAGAAATAAAATCTCTATATCAAAGTGGTAAGGTTGAGATTGTTCCATAGAATTTTTTGCTACTATATATAATTTGTTGTATAATATAATCATAAAATAATTTCTTATCTTATGATAAATATTATCAAATAATAAGCGCTCGATACTTCGAGTGCTTATTTTGTTTATTTAAAAAATAATTGAAATAAATGGAAAAGAAAAAAACATTATTACAAAAAATTATAAAAACCGTTTTGGTAATCTTTGGTTTGGTCTTTGTTGCCTATGTCGCATACTTCATGCACACCTATAGACAAATTCAAAAAGGGGAATTGGTAAAATTCCAGGGCCACTGGTACACACCAGAGCAACTCAGAGAGTTTTTGCCTCCACAATATGCTGAGTTAAAAGAGCCTGTAAACACAGTAGAAGAAGTCTACACAAATTTCCGAGAAGCACTTTTGGCAGGAGAAATAGAAAAGGCGCTTGGGTATATAAAGGAAGAGAAAAGAGTCGAATTTCGAAATGACTTTAACAACGAAGACTTATTGAAAGAATATAAAAAGATTCCATCGTTTGAAGATCTTACAAAGGAAGGGGATGGTTCATTAGATAATCTTAGTCAAAATTATAGGTATTACGAAAACAAGAAAGATTTGCCATATTACGTCGGATTCGAAGTAAACCAAATTTCAGCAGAGTGGGAAATTACAGGCTTATAGCATGAAAAAATACTTAATTATTACATTTTTAATAATTATATATTTCGGCATTAATAATGTCTCTGCTTTTAATAACACTGTAGTACATCCTGGTATTAGTTCAGAAGCTATTAATCTTTATCTGCGAAGTGGCAATGATGGTAAAATATCTAGCACAGAGATAAGGTCTATCTTGAAAGGCGCAGAAAACGAAGATACAGATCCGAGATACCTAAACCATTTCTATAATCCAGAAAACAATCAAAGCCTCTTAGAGGTTTTTGGGCAAGCCGTACCTACTGCCAAGGAATGGGCTTTTACTCAAAAAAGCGAAACAGGTGACTATAGCGTGCCAACAATTCTAGAAAACTATCGTGAGGGTAACACAAAGAGAGCTTTTGAAGGCATTGGGCATATCTTACATCTTATCCAAGATATGGGCACCCCAGCCCATGTACGGATTGACCCACATCCTCCAACAGACCCAGACAGATTTGAACAATTAACTGAAAGTAATGCAAAATATTCATATATAGATACTGGTTTTAACAACATGGAAGTTGAGAGCATATTTGATAATTTTGCAAATTATACTTTAAATAATTTTTATAGTGATGATACGATTGATAACTCTATCAAAATTGAGGAATTTATAACAAAGACCGAATCAGATAGCAATCTTTATGTTTATGGTTTAAAGAATGGTCATGTTGTTTGCAGTGTTTTATCGGGTAGAAAAAATAATATATGTATCTTCAATGATTACGTCTATAGATATTACTGGCAAGCCTTATATCCACTTTCAGTCCAATATAGTGCTTCAGCTATTGACTGGTTTATGCGTGAGTTTGATCGTATTGACCAAGAGAAGGAAGAATTATCATTTTGGTCGAAGTCTTGGGCTAAAATAGCTAGCGCTCCCTCAAGGCTTATAAAAAACACCAAATATGTTTGGGGGGATACTTATCTTGCGACTAGAGATGGTCTCGGGTATTTTATTTCTGGAACAGGGGAAGCTGGCTATTATACTGGGCTGGCTCTAGAGCAAGGCACGGACAAAGTTATTAAGAGCAGTATCGAAATAGTTCGTGCAGGAACCATGGGAACTTTAAGTAGTATAGGAGAAGCGTCATTCTTAGCGGGTTCAATTATGGACAGTGGTATTAAAAAAAGTTTAGACATAAGCCAAGAACTAGGAGCTGAGATAAAAGAAGGCGTAGAGACCGTAGAAGAGGTAATAGAAGAAATACCAAAAGTTGTTCAGGCTGAAGAAGAAAAAATAGAAGAAGAAATTGACGAACCAAAAGTGCTTGGAGAAAGCAATATCGAAGAAGCAGAAGAAAAAACAGATACAAGCAAAACTGATATCTATTGGAAACCAAGAAGAACTAGTATCCTATTCTCGGGAGGATCACCAATAGTAGAAGAAGATCCGCCACAGGATCTAACACAAATATCTTTTAGAATATTTAATCCATTGACTGGTAGTGAAATATTTACCAGTACAAGCACCATAGGCGTAGAAATAAATCAGGGTGAACTAGAAAATTTGGAATATTTAATTTCGGAAGACAAAATAGTTCAAGACCCAAACTGGACAAAAATTTCTCCAAGCGAGTATATCTTATCTGAGGAAAATGCAGAGAAAAAAATATATCTGCATATTCGTGACGAAAATTCGGATATAGTTTTAGAAAAAAGTATAATCCTAAATTCTGTAAATCCAATTATTGAGTTTGCTCTCAAGCCCGCATATTATTCTTCATCGACTGAGGCTAGTTTTATTTTTTCTTCAAATATTATTCCGAGTATTTTTGAATATTCGTTCAATGAAGAAGAATACCAAGTCTCAACATTAGATAAAAGCATTTCAGTGGAGAGGGTTTTTGATGAAGGTCAAAATATTCTTAATATTCGGATTGAAGATGATTTTGGGAGAGTAGCTACGAATTCCTATGAATGGATAGTAGACATTGGTGAACCAGCCTTTTCTTTTACAGAGGCTACAAGTACCGACGACATCGTTAGCCTTTCCTGGGAGAACGTAGGGACTGAGGAGATATCACCTCTAGAGAATATTATTCTTGAAACTTATCTGGATAGCGAGCTAATTTTTGAGGAATATTTTTCTCCTGAAATGTTTAGAGCTACTACCACATATCAAGACCTGCTTAGTTTTAGATTGCGTGGAAAAGATTTGGCTGGAAATGTAGGGGATTGGGCCGTGATTGCCTTGGCGCAAAAAAAGAAGCCAATTATTCCTGAGGCCATAAGCGATTTTTCTGCCAATAGTGAAGAACTGGGAGTATATGAAGTTGGCTTGATTTGGTCAAGCAAGGAGAACTATCGTATAGATGACAGAGCCTACTATGATATGAGATACCAAGCATATACGGACACTTGTACAATCATAGATACTTGGGATGAGGGCAGCAGAGTCGCCAGCTCAAGTATGCCAGAGGTTTCAAGTTCTACGAGCTACCAAGAAATAGTAGTCGAAGGATTGAACCCTGATACAGAATATTGTTTTGCGATTCGAGTATTTAACGGTGAAACCTTTTCTAATTTATCAAACGTTGTGTATTTAAAAACAAGAACTCTGCCAGCAAAAGAAGCAACAATAGTACCCATTAGAAATGATTATATATTGATTGATAGGCTCACAAAAGATAAAAGCCCATACCTTATAAAGACTAAAGCAAAAGTTCCACCAGGGGGGATAGTGATTGAGCCTGGGGTAGTTATTAAGTTCACAGATTTCTATGGTAACCTCTATGCATACCAGACTACTCTCCTGGCGTATGGTCCTATTATTGCCATTGGGACTGAGGAAGAGCCTATTGTTTTTACATCCGACAAAGACGATGAGGAAATGGGTGATACTAATCAGGATGGTAATATAACATCTCCCGTGGCTGGTTCTTGGGGGAATATTGAGCTATATACCAAGGGAAGTGTGCTCAATAACGTCCATATTAAATACGCTGGTAGAAATGTGAAACGTGGTTTTCTTAGTATCTATGAGGATGAGAATATAATCACAAACTCTATTTTTGAAAACATTACAAACGGCATAGAGGTTTTTCATGCTTCCTCTACTAAGCCCAGTCAAATTACCAACAATACTTTTATAAACTGTGGTGGAAGCATATCTCCCCAGGATGGCAGTAATCCAATTATTGAAAACAACGTTTTTAAATAGACATACTTTAAAAAAAGAAAAAAGGACTTCCTAGGAAGTCCTTTTAAAAATGGTCGGGAGGGGTCTCTTGTCGACTAAGTCCTGCATGAGGATCATTTCAAAATGAAAAGGTCTTTAGAGACCCGCCCCGTCAAATCATTTAGCAAATGTGCTTAAGAATATATTAAAGCTTTCTTAGTTTTCAGTCAAGGATTTATAAATTTCTAGATAGCCTTGGGTCATTTTTTTAGTAGTGAATTTTTCTGAAAAGTCAAAATTAACATCTCTTAAAGTTTTTTGAAGTTTATCAGAGTCATGTATATTGGAGAGCTTGTGAATAAAATCATCCCTAGAGTCAAGGGTGAATAATTGCTTGTCAGTCATCCTGAGGGTCTCTTTGTTTCCTCCAACGTCAGATACCAAAATGGGCACATGTGCAAACAGAGCTTCAATTATTGTAATAGACATTCCTTCGTATCTAGAGACCAGAGTAAAAAGGTCAAAGGCTGGTATGTACTTATACGCATCTTTAGCTGACCCAAAGAGAAATACCTTGTCATTGAGCTTATTTTTCTTTATTAAATTTCTATAGGATTTTTCATTCTCTCCGTCTCCTATAATCAAAAGAGCGATATTTGGATACTTTTTTAAAATTTTTGGGAAAATAGAAATAATAAATTCATAATTTTTTTGATAGCTAAGCCTGCCGATTGATCCTAGTAAGAACTTATTTTCTAGATTCGCTCCTATTCTTTTTGATATCTTTTTTAGGGCCTTTTCTTTTGGGAAAAAGTCTAGATGGTTTACTCCGTTATAGACGACGGAGGCTTTAGTTTTTATACCGATGCTTTTGATATATTCGAGATTGTCTCTACAAACAAATACAGATCTGTCGATAAATTTCATCATAAGAGAAAAAAAATACCGGTAAATATATTTTGAGAGAAGATTTAGTTTGTAATTTGGGTCTAGAACAGATAGGCCGTGATATGTAAAAACAGACTTTGCTTTATTCTTGGACAATTTAATACCAATCGCCCCGAAGAGAGCATTGGAGCTATTGAAGTGAACAATATCAAAAGATTTTTTGTCTTGGAGCTTCTTAATCTCCAATATATAGAGCAAATTTCTAAGGGGATTTTTTGTTCTGGCTAGGTTATTTATTGTAAAAGTATCGATGTTTTCATTTTTGAGAACCTCAAAAGCGTTCCCAGTATCACCCAGGGCTACTGACACCTCATGTCCTTTTTCTCTAATTTGTTTGGCTAGGTCAATAACAAAGCTTTGTGCACCGCCAAGCTCCGCTTTTGTGACGATTAGGAGAATTCTCATAGTTTTTTAATATTATAGCATAGAAATACAATGTCAACTGCTGTTTGACTAAATACCTCAAAGCTTTATAATAAGTATAGAATTAATAAATATTTATGAGTATAAAAATAGGATTTATCGGCCAAGGTTGGATAGGAAAACACTACGCTGATGATTTTGAGGAGAGAGGATACAATGTGGTCCGCTATGCCCTAGAAGAGCCATTTTTGGGGAATAAAGACAAAATAAAAGACTGTGATATTGTTTTTATAGCAGTGCCAACACCATCCACACCAGAGGGTTTTGACCCATCTATTTTAAAAAAAGTTATCTCTTTAGTTGGAGAAGGAAAAATTGCTGTTATTAAATCAACAATGGTGCCCGGAATGACCCAAGAGATCCAATCAGAGCATCCTGACAAATTTGTTCTTCATTCTCCTGAATTTTTGCGAGAAGCTTCAGCGGCCCATGACGCTGCAAACCCCAAAAGAAATATTGTAGGCATCCCCGTAAAAGATGGAATTTATCGCGACAAGGCTGATTTTGTTCATAGTGTTTTACCAAAAGCTCCATATAAATTGACCTGCGGATCACACGAAGCGGAATTAGTAAAATATGGTGGCAATGTTCATTTGTATATAAAAGTAGTATTTATGAATATGCTTCATGACTTAGCGACAGCGCATGATCTTGAATGGAGAGTAATAAAAGAGGCTATGGCAGCTGATCCGAGAATTGGAAGTTCACATATGGACCCGGTTCACAAAAGCGGTCGTGGTGCAGCCGGTCATTGTTTTATAAAAGACTTTGCAGCTTTTGCGGACGAATATAACGAGCATGTTGGAGATGCAGAAGGGCTGGGGGTGCTAAGCGCTCTTAGGGATAAAAATAACAAACTATTAATTGATAGCAAAAAAGACCTAGACCTTTTGTTGGGAGTTTATGGAGAGGAGCTTCTCCAAAAAAAACAATATTAAAAAATAAAATAAATATATGGCAAAATGTTTAGTTACCGGGGGAGCTGGCTTCATCGGTTCAAATTTAGTTGATGAATTAATAAAAAGAGGAGATGAGGTTATCATCATTGATGATTTAAGCGCTGGGAAGGAAGAAAATATAAACAAAAAGGCAGAATTTCACAAAGTTGATATAAGAGATCTTGATAAGATTTTGCCGCTTTTTAATGGAATTGATTTCGTGTTTCATCTTGCAGCCTTGCCTAGAGTTCAGCCCTCAATTGATGACCCGATAACTTATCACGACGTCAATGTAAATGGTACTCTAAATGTTTTTGAAGCTGCCAGGCAAGCGAAGGTAAAAAGAGTTGTCTTTAGTGCTTCTTCTTCTGCTTATGGTAATCAAGAAAAAATGCCCCTAAAGGAAGACATGCTAGCAAGCCCCTTGAGTCCCTATGCACTTCATAAGTTTATTGGTGAAAATTATGCGAAACTCTATAACGAAATATATGGTCTTGAAACCGTTTCGCTGAGGTATTTCAATGTCTATGGTGACAGGCAGCCCCTAGAAGGAGCTTATTGTCTTGTGATGGGCATATTTGCAAATCAGAGATTGAAAGGAGAGCCAATGACTATAACAGGTACAGGAGAGAATAGAAGAGATTTTACTTCAGTTGTTGATGTGGTAAAAGCAAACATTCTATCTACAGAAAGTGATAAAGTGGGGAAGGGCGAGATTATCAATATTGGTCGAGGAAAAAACTATAGCGTTAATGAGCTGGCCGACATGATAGGCGGTCCTAGAAAAAATATCGAACCAAGAATTGAGCCAAAAGTTACTCTGGCAGATAACACAAAAGCTAGGGAACTTCTCGGTTGGGAGCCCAGCGTGGATTTACCAGATTGGCTAGAAACATATAAAAAAGACTTGGGGTTATAAAAAATATGAAAGAAGTCCTGCTTCTCTATATTGAAAAAAACAAAAAGATAGTTCGTTTCGTCCTGTCAGGATCTTCGGCTACTACCGTGGATCTATTTTTACTATTTTTTCTGACCGATATATTTGGATTTTGGTATCTTCACTCAGCTCTATTTGCTCTCTCAATTTCATTCTTTGTAAGCTTTTATTTGCAGAAGTATTGGACTTTCGAAGATGAAAGGATGTCAGTTAAGACTAGGCAGATGTTACTACATTTCCTGGTGGCTTGTATGAATTTAACATTAAACACTCTTGGTTTATTTTTGTTGGTTGATCTAGTTAGAGTTCACTATCTAGTGGCTCAGTTAATAGTTGTGTCGATACTTGGGATGGGTAGTTTTTTAATCTACAATATTATAATTTTCAAGAAATCTATTAATGAGGTTAAGCAGGCACAATGAAGATCATACTAGACAAAAATAAATTTAACTTGAAAGCCGAACAATTTTTGAGAAGAAATGGATATGCTTTTATCTTAGATCGAAGAAGAGGAAAAGAGAGTTTTGTTCGTCGAATGGGGGCCGGCTATTATCCTCGTTTTCATGTTTATGTAAAAAGAGAGGATGATAGGATTATCTTAGATTTACATCTAGACCAAAAAGAAGCCAGCTATAAGGGTGCTCACATGCATAACGCAGAATACGACGGCGAAGTGGTAGCGGCCGAAATAAAAAGGCTAAAAGCCTTAATAGTTGAAGAGTATAATAAGAAGTAAAAGTAATTATTGTTTTATAATACGAGGCTCGCCACTGTAGGTGAGCTTTTTTAGTTTGGCAATTTTGGTGTCACTTATGATTATCCAAAGGGCCCACAACATAGCAGCACTCATAATAAAATATCCCAGTCGAATTGCAAAAAGGCCTATAGAGTCCGAATGTTTCATTAAGCCCCAGAGCCCAAAAAGATTATTCCAGTCATGACCATCAACACCGCCAGAGATAAGTGGCAGAGCTCTGAGTTTTGCGTCAGCCATGTAAACCCCCATATCAGAAACGCTTAAGCCAAGCCACCAAAGCATGATAGCTGAACTATATTTGTGTCCCTTCCAGATAAAATAAAAAATAAAAACTAGCGGTACGATTAGTTGAAGAAGAGTACCACCTAGGACTATAATCTGATGGGATCCGGTGATACTTAGTATGGCGTGCCCAGCTTCATGGATAATCAAAATAGCTCCTCTGAATAATTGATAACCGAAGTCTTGGGTCCAAAAGCCATCTCGAAAATAGTGAATAGAAGTATTTAACAAAAAAAGTAAAAACAAGAATTGAACAATTTTCTTTATCATATGTATATTTTAACAAAAAATCGTCATAAATGATATCTAAATCTATATATTTTTGATAATCTTTACTTTAATTAATATTAAGGTTAATATATATAAACAAAATACAATGAAAATTGTATATCTTTTTAGCTAATAAAATGCTAATATTAGTAATGTAATGAATCAGCCGTCAGATGAAATAAAAGAGCGACTAGACATAGTTGATGTAATTCGCGATTATATTCCCTTAAAGGCAGCCGGGATGAATTTTTCTGCCAAGTGCCCATTTCATAATGAAAAGAGTGCTTCTTTTATGGTTAGCCCAGATAAACAAATCTGGCATTGTTTTGGTTGTGGTAAGGGTGGAGATGTTTTTTCTTTCGTGACAGAGATTGAAGGCATTACATTTATTGAGGCGCTGAGACTCTTGGCTCCCAAGGCCGGGGTCACTCTTCAAAAAGTAAATCCAGAATTATCTTCAAAAAGAAATAATATTCTAGACATCTTAGAGCTTTCTGCCAAGTACTATAACCACATTTTGTTGAATGAAAAAATAGGAAAAAATGCCTTAAAATATTTAGAAGAGAGAGGTCTCAACAAAAAAACTATTGAGGAATGGAGAATTGGCTATAGTCTGGACTCTTGGGATAATCTTTTAGGTTTTTTGAAAAAACGAGGCTTCAAGGATGAAGATATTTTTGAAGCAGGACTAACAACAAAAAAGCAAAGTGGACAAGGATATTTCGATAGATTTAGAGGAAGAATCATGTTCCCAATTTTTGATGTAAACGGTAGCGTCGTTTCTTTTACGTCTAGGGTAAGCCCCGAGAAAGAAGCAACTGAGAAGATGGGTAAGTATATAAATGGGCCACAAACCCTGGTGTATGATAAAAGCAGAGTTCTTTTTGGTCTGGACAGAGCCAAACAGGACATTAGGCAAAATGATTATGTGATTGTCACTGAAGGCCAGATGGATGTTATAACCGCTCATCAAAATGATTTTAAAAACGTAGTTGCTTCATCAGGGACAGCTTTGACTCAAGAGCAACTAACATTAATAAAAAGATATACCAAAAATATTTCCCTAGCTTTTGACATGGATAAGGCTGGCGAGTTAGCAGCTGAAAGAGCTATCAAAGAAGCTCAGAAGGCTGAAATGAATATAAAGGTGATCGAGGTGCCAAACGGAAAAGATCCGGATGATTGTATAAAAACAGATATTAACGGTTGGAGAAGCGCCTTGATGGAGTCGAAGCATATGATGGATTATTATATTGAAAAAACTTTTTCAAAGTTTGATGTGAATGACATAACACAAAGACTTAAGGGGATACAGGTTGTTTTGAAGCTTCTCTCAAATATAACAAACTCCATAGAAAGGGATTATTGGGTAAAAGAACTAAGTGAAAAAACAGACACAAGAGAAACCGATATAAAAAATGAATTGAAAAAAATAGATTCGAACTCTCATGAGCAAAATGGGGAAAAGGAAGAGGTATTCGAGGCCCCAAAAAGAGAAGAAAGTAGAGAAGATAAATTAATTAAAGTATTATTAACACTAGCCTTTAAATTCCCAGATAATATTGATTATGTTCTAAAAAATGTTCACATTGATTATATGGGGGATTCAGTGTATAAAGTCCTTTACAAAAATTTAGCCTTGTATTATAATAAGCTTAATAATTTATCTGATGATGAGTCTTCTACAAGTGAAGGATTTAATTATTCTGGCTTTAGAGAATACTTAGAAAAAGAATCAGACCAAGACCAGCCAAAAAAACTAGATGAGCTGGTTGTTTTGGGTGATAGAGATTTTTTTGAGCAAAACAATGATTTTGCAAAAAGAGAAATAATCTCGATTATTCAAAATATAAAAAGGGTATACTTAAATAATAGAAGGACAGAAATCCAGAAGATGATTACCGACCTAGAAAGAAACGGAGGGAATAAAGAAGAAATAAAAGGGCTGATGGATGAATTCAAATCTCTTTCTGATCAAATAAGTGAAATAAGTTAAAATATAATAATGGTCGTTAAAAAAACCAAGACAACTAAAAAGGCTAGTTCTGCAAAGAAAAAGCCAACAAGCAAGGCTGCAGCAAAAACTGGAGCTAAGAAAAAAACAATAAAGCCAAAAACAACAGTTGCAAAATCTAAAGCAACAAAAAAGGCTACCAAAACGACAAAAAAACCTGTTGCTAAAAAAAGAGCAAAAAAGGTCTCACCAAAAACTAAACAAAAAGTATTAAAACCAAGAGCCGATCACGTGATTGAGTATCCTGACACGGAGAAAATTACCAGAACGATTGCTAAAGGACGGTCTCGAGGTTTTCTAACAGAAGTTGAAGTTCTTCATCTTTTTCCTGAGGTTGAAGAGTACATTTTTGATTACGAATTATTTTTAGAGGATTTGCAAAAAAACGGGGTTGAGGTAAAGGACAAGACGGTTGATATTTTAAATGTAAATACAAGCTTTTTATCCGAAGATGGTTTGTTGAATTTGAAACCAAAAACCGCCAAAGAGAAAAAGAAAGAGAAAGAAGAAGCACTACCAATGGTTGATTTGGCAAAGCTGAATACAGACTCTATCCAGATGTATCTGAAAGAGATCGGAAAAGTGCCTCTTCTGACAGGACCACAAGAAGTCGAGTTAGCAAAGAGAAAGGACAAGGGAGACAAAGCAGCCGAGAGACAGATTATTGAAGCCAACCTTCGTTTGGTAGTTTCTATAGCGAAAAAGTTTGCAGGAGCAAAAGGATTATCACTTCTCGATCTAATCCAAGAGGGGAATATCGGTTTATTTAGAGCGGTGGAAAAATTTGAATACAGAAAAGGTTATAAATTCTCAACATATGCTACTTGGTGGATAAGGCAGGCTATTACTAGAGCCTTGGCTGATCAGTCTAGGACTATCCGTATTCCGGTTCACATGGTTGAGACTATCAATAAGTTCCAACAAGTCCAGAGAAGACTTATTCAGGATCTTGGTCGTGAACCATTGCCAGAGGAAATAGCCGCTGAGATGAGCGAGGAGATTGATAAGGTTAGACATATTATTAAAATTTCTCAAGATACTATTTCTCTCGAAACAAGTATCGGTGATGACGATGAAGATTCAACTCTTGAGGATTTTATTGAGGACGTGAAGAACGTTACTCCAGATAGATCAGCCGCTTTACAACTATTGCGAGACTACGTAAAAGAGGTTGTTTCACAGCTTTCACCTCGTGAGCAGAAAATTTTAGAAATGAGGTTTGGTTTAACTGATGGTGTATCACATACCCTGGAGGAAGTGGGAAGAGAATTCGATGTCACTCGTGAGCGTATTAGACAGATTGAAGCAAAAGCTCTTGAAAAGATACAAAAACACGAAGGTATAAACAAATTAAGAGATTACTAGATTTCTAAATAAAAAGAAAGACCCGTACATTGTACGGGTCTTTTGTTTTATTCTACGGGTTGATCCTTGTCGAGAAAAACGAATATCAGTGCAATGATTGAATTTAACTGAATTAAATAATCATCTTTTTGGATTCCTGCTCTCAAGTTGTCTTTGAGTAGATTGATTTCATTTTTCAATGTTTTAGCAAAGCTTTTGTAGGGCTCAACCAGCCTCCATCCTACTATGTGAAGAGCTTTCCCAGTTTCAAGATGGATCTTTTTCTTGTTGTCGAGTTCAATGTTTCGTAGGCCTTCAAGTATGCGTTTGGCTTCTCTGAGACTGTTGTTATTATGCTTCCGAAAATTATTCAAAATGTTTTTTCTGGCAATTATATATGGGGCTATTTTGAGGATTTCTCTTATTCTACTTCCTAGAGCATTTTTTGCTCCCACCGATTGAGCAGCTTTTGAAGGAGTGTTTTTCCTTCCTCTCGAATCGATAGGTGTTTCTAGGTTGCTAAAACCTTGATCTGCTTTTACTTTATGGTGATTGCGACATCTGGTGAGTTCTTTACGAATCGCTTTTACGTTGTTTCCTACATCGTCCGCCCAGGATCTTTCTTCTTTTGGATCTTTTATAATTTGTAAGATCAAGGTGTTAAGGTTTGTGGACAGTTTTTGGAGTTCAGAGATATCTTTCATTTCACCAACGACCCCATCTAGAGATCTTTTTAAAATTTTTCTTTGGCACCTGATTGCAGAAAATATTTCCTGGAATGACTGGATTGTGGTGCTGCCGCTCGGCTCTTTTCTGGGAATGAGTATTTTCCCTTCCTGGTTAATATAAATTTTATTATCTGCCAGCAAACTCAGCCAGGGTTTTTCAGATTCGTTGTGACCCTTTCCCTTGCTTAGTTCGTAGTGGTCAGCCTCGATAGATTTTAAGATGTTTTCTTTTTCTTTTATACATTGGTAAGCTTTTTGCTTCATTTTGCGAATAATTTTTCCAGGGATATATCCAGATTCGCCATGGAGAAGTCCTCCATAAATATTCACTCTAGAGGATTCTTTAACTTCATTTCCCACGGGAATAAAAGATACTTCGATGTCACCGTATAGAAATATCACTTTTTCCACAACACCAGTTTCTGCATTTCTTTCAACTTTTTCAGGCTCCATTTCACTCTCCTTTGTATAAGAATTTTATAAGTTGTCAAAGTTCTGATTTCTAACTATAATATATATTTTGGAATAAATCAAGACTTGACATATCTTTGATATTTCTTATAATAGTATATATCTGCCGAAGCATGGCAGATTTTGATTTGAAAACAAATTATTTTCCCGGGTAGCGCAGCGGTAGCGCAGTTGGCTGTGAACGCACGTTCCCTTTTGCTATAATTAATATATGGCAAAAGACAAAAGAACATACGCCTCCCGTGCAGAATACCTCAAGGCCGCAGTTGCTAAAAGACGAAAAGCTATTCGTCAAAAAGCAGTTGAGCTAAAAGGTGGTAAGTGTGAAATTTGCGGATACAACAGATGCATTCAAGCTCTAGAGTTTCACCATTTAGATAGCAAAAGTAAAGACTTTGGCATATCAGCTAAAGGATATACAAGAAGCTGGAAAAAGGTGAAAGAGGAGATTGAAAAATGTATTATGTTGTGTGCAGATTGTCACAGAGAAGTGCACGAAGGCATTACGCAGCTTCCTCAAGTAATTGAGGTCGAAGAACGAGGTGAATTGCTGGAAGCCTAAATTGGAAACAATATGGTAATCAGCAGCCAATCCTTATTTATAAGGCAGGTTCAGAGACTATCCCGCAAGGGAGTAGTCCGATAATAGATATCGGTCGAAGCGCCTCGCCCCAGCCCCAGTTTTGGTAATAATATATAGTTGTTAGCAAAACTGGAGCTGGGTGATGATATAGTCCACGCCGTTAGGAAACTAATGGATTACGTGTAACCAATTGGTCGTCGGTTCGAATCCGACCCCGGGAGCCAAGAAATTTAGCCCTAACATTAGGGCTATTTTTTTATAACCCGAATCGGACGTTCGAGCCGATTGAAGAAATTTGGTATAATCAATTTATGAATAAAAAAAATATAAAAGGTGTACACGCTATACTTTTAACTCCAGATAAAAAGGTAATTCTTCAAGAGAAAACGCTCGACTACAAACCTAATCCAGGCAGAATTAGTATGTTTGGTGGTGGAGCGGAATTAAATGAAATGCCGCTAGACGTTTTGAGAAGGGAACTTGTTGAAGAACTTGATCTAGAGTTAGGAGATGATGATTTCGAAGAGCTAGGAATATATTATAAAAATAATGAGCTTGATGAGGCAGATTATGGAGTTAAAATATATGTAGCTAAAAATATTGTTCCCGAAGATCTAAAATTGAGTGAAGGAGAAAGAATTATTGTAGATATCCCAGAAATAATAATACAGAACGAAAAGTTAACAAGAATTACAAAACTAGCTCTTGAGGATCTGTTAAAGTTAATTTGATATAAAACAGGTTTTAACATCGTCCAGTAAACAGAGCCAAGAAATTTAGACCTAATATTATGGCTATTTTTTTATACCCTCGCGGGACGTTCGAACCTATTCGAGGAATTTGGTATAATAAATTTATAAAAAATAATATTTACAAAATGCAGTACGCATATTTTATTGGCTGTCTAATTATTGCATCAGTTTGGGGAGTTATTTATTTTTACAGAAAAGATTTGAGAAAAGAAATTGTTTTTGGGAGTTTTTTAGGTGCTCCATTTGGTATATCGGAATTTCTTTACGTCCCTGAATATTGGACCCCCCCTCAATACTAAACCTCATTGAAAGAATAGGATTTGGTGTAGAGAGTATCCTATTTGGTTTTTTTGTTGCAGGTATTTCAGCAGTAATTTTTGAAGTAATAGAGAGGCAAAAAACAATAAAGATAAAAGGAGATCATAAAAAACACATATTCCCTTATCTATTTCTGATCTCTTTGTATATTTTTTTGGAATTTATTTTTCCTACAAAAACCATTTACAATTTGATCTTTTCTTTACTTATAACTTCAATAATTATTATGTTTAGAAGATCAGATCTTATTAAACAAATTATTGTGAGTGGTCTTTTCTTTTCTTTAGTATATTTTTCACTGTTTTATATTTTTAATCAACTTTTTCCTACTTATATTAACGACATCTATTCTTTGGAAAACTTTTGGGGAATATCGGTGTTGGGGGTTCCTATAGAGGAGATAATGTTTGCATTTACTGTAGGGGCCTGTTGGTCAACATTTTTCGAATTTATAAAAGGCTATAGAACTGTCAAAATTGATTAAACAGGTTCTAACTTCCTCCAGTAAACGGAGCAAAAAGAAGAGCACCTATAATAGGTGTTTTTCTTTTTGCTTTGATGGTGCATATTTCAAACCCTGTGGCAGGTAGGTAATAGCCAAATATTTTCCGAAGCTTGCCAGTAGGAATGTTAGGAAATTGTATAACGTATTCGATTGATGCACGTATCCCGCCCTCGGAGCTAGATAAATAGCACCTAGTATTAGGTGCTATTTTTGTTACCCAGGGAAGGAAAAATTAGGATATCCGAACCTGTTTTGGTATAATTAAAAATATATTAAGTTAATTTAAATTGATGTTAGAAAAAATTTTTTTTACGGTGTTTTTTAATACCTACATTTTTTGGTTTTATTTTTTGCTACTATTAATATTTTCTGCACTTTTTTTAAAAAAACATTCTCTTTTTTTCACTAAACACATAGTATATAGGAATTTTTATATTTTTTTAAATGTGGTTTTGATTTTCTCTCAAATTATAATTAATATATATTTAAAAATGATAGGGGGTGAATATGGGGGTCTATTGTTTATTCCTATATATATTTTTTATACTTCCTATTTTTTAGTAGTCCTGGTTTGCAGAAAAATAGTTTCGCATAAATCTAAAAAAGAAAATACAAGTGAAAATAATATTAATAATAAAATTTATTATATTGACAAGGATAGTTATTTATTAGTTATCCCACCTATTATTATAATTATCAGTTTTCTTTCTCTTGTATTTCAGCCAATGCACGGAATGGGGATAGAAAGAATTCTTTTAATATTGGCTGTATTATTTTTTATAAGCATTATTATAATAATCCTAAGTTCTATAAGAGGTAAATTGTCCTATCTTAAAGTATTTAATGAAATTATTTACTACCTCTTATTTTTTTTAGTAGCACTTAAAATAAATAGCCTTTTTAAAACAGTTAATGTTCATAGTGCCACCCCTGAAGAATTTCAGTATTTCCCCGGATTTTTAAACAATCTGATAACAACCTTATTTATAATTTTTATATCCTTATTTCTAATTTATTATAACAATAAAAAAAAATTATTAGTAAATTTAGTTGTTTTTGTATATTCATTTTTTAGTTTTAATAAGCTTGTTCAAGATTTTTATTTTCATAGTTTTTATACTTATAATTATGAATACATTATATTTACAGCTAGTTATTTACTTCTCTTTGGTTACTTATTGTTCTTTTCGGCAATGAATATTTTTTCTTTTATACCTAATATTTTAACTAAGAAATCATTAATGGGCACAGCTGAAGAGAATTATGATGTAAATAAAGAGAGGACTCATCTTTTGAAAAAAAATAAGCAAAACATATTTACTAATATGCTTGTTTTGTTTTTAATTTCTTCCTCCTATTTTTTATTGAAGATAGAAACCATTAAAACAGTTAGGGAAATGGCTTATGTAAGTATTTTCGGTAAGGAGGTTGAAAAAGGTCTGTATAACACATCTCTATATGTTGTCATTGTTTTTCTTGTAGTATTTCTTATTATTTTCAATTATAAAAACAATATAAAAAAACTTTTTAGAAAGGAAAAAAGATCTTTTATTTTTTCTAAAAAGAGAGTTGTTCTTGCATTCTTTGTTTTGTTGGGGTTGACAGCATCTGCACTTTTTTTAAGATATATAAATAATAATAAGAACCTTGATATAAAAAGCGAAGAATTGTATGTATTCAATAATCAAAATAAAATAGAAAAAAATGAAGAATTTGATATTGAGATTACTGTTCAAATACAAAATCCAAATGGCGATATCGTTCCTCATGTAAAAACTAGATGCTATTACCTTGACACATTATACAGTTCAGGAATGTGTTTTGATATAGATGTTATGGTTCCTTGCGATAAAAAAGTCTATGTAGATCCAGATCAAAATGGAGTATGCTTAATTGAGGGACTAGAGAAAGGCAAAACATATGAAGTTGGTGTCCATACTGGCAACGGTATATTTGATAACCCCAATCAGGACATGGTGATAAAATATGATAAAGATAATAATAAATATAGTTTCTTGTTTACAAAAAGGGATTTGAATGTTAATGGATCTATTAAAACCATTGAAGACCTTGGTAATACTCCTTGCATAGAAAGTGATGGAGGAGGTAAGGATTATTATAAAAGGGGTGAAATTAATAGAACAATTTCACTATCTAGGGAGAAAGCTGTTGACAGGTGTTTGACTGATTCAGGGCAAGAAATACTTTTAGAGTATTATTGTAAAGACGGTTATTTATTTTCAGGTGAATATAAGTGTAGAGAAGGGTGTTTAGACGGAGCATGCGTTATTCTTGATTTAAAGGGGGAGGAATATAATTGTTATGATACGGATGGTGGTTATAATATTTTCGAAAAAGGTTATTTAAAAACAAAGAATGGCTATAATGATAAGGAGGATTATTGTGATGGGGATAGAATAATTGAGTATGAGTGTAATTTAGACGAAAATTATTCCTCTGGCTTTTCTCATGGCTTGAACTGTCCCAACGGATGCTCCGATGGAGCTTGTGTTAGAGGAGATGAGGCTACACTAAGTGATTTAGACTCTGATGGACTTATTAACAAGGATGAAGAAAAATACGGCACCGATATAAATAACCCTGACACCGATGGTGATGGCTATTCTGATGGCGATGAGGTTAAAAATGGGTATAACCCGAATGGAGATGGTCTCCTTATTCAGTAAAACAGGTTCGTAGAAAGTTCGCCCCTCGGAGCCAAGAAATTTAGCCCTAATCCCAGTGAAATATAATGATTTCACGGGACAAGTATTAGGGCTATTTTTTTATAACCCGAATCGGGTTCGAACCGATTTGAGAAATTTGGTATAATTAAAGTAGTTTAATAATTAGATTAGAATATGAAAATTGTAACATGGAATATTGCAGGAGGATTCACAATGAAAGGTAGTATTGAAAGTGGATATAATTATGATGAAGAAAATTTAAACTACTTTATAAATAGATTAAAGTCAGTTGGAGCTGATTGTATTTCATTACAAGAATCGCACACTCCAACCAATGAGAGTAAAACAAAATCACAGGGGGAAATAATTGCAAAAAAGTTAAAATATTCCTTTTACAATCGTCCTTATGATAAGTCTCATATAAAAGATGAAAATTTATTATCTTTAGTAAATTTATCAAAATTTAATATAACAAAATCAAAGTATGTTTTATTGCCAAACCCAAAATTAGAAGTAGTTCGTCCTAACGGTGATAAGTGGCATACCCACGATAAAGGTTTTTTAATTTCGGAAATTGATTATAAGGGAGAAAAAATAAACTTTGTTAATGGGCACATTTTTCCATTTCATCATTTCAATAGAAATTTTATGGAAGATGAATTTTTAAATATTAGAGAATTTATCTCTGATTTGTTAAAATCTCTTTCTAATAAGCCAACAATAGTGGCAGTTGATATGAATTTTAATGACTTATCTGTTTTATTACCTGAATTATTTAAAAATAATTTGTATAAAGAATCTTTTTTAAATATTGAAACAGCACCTGGCCACGGTCAACAAGACCATATTATGTATTCAAAGCATTGGAATAAAGAAGACTTCAAGGTTACTAAAACAAAATCAGACCATTATATTTGTTCTACTGATATTAGTTTAAAGCAAAACAAGTTCTAACATCGTCTAGTAAACGGAGCAAATAAATTTAGCCCTAATATTAGGGCTATTTTTTTATAATCCAAATTGGAGTTCGAACTGATTTGAGAAATTTGGTATAATTAGCATATAACTAATAAAACAAAATTATGAAAAAAACAATTGTATTAGGCTTGGTGGTTGTGTTTATGTTTAGTCTGTCTTTTTCTGTTGCATTTGCACACGGAGGGCCAAATGGTAATCCAGATTATTATGTTGAGCCAGGGAGTAAGGCTTGTATGGGGCAACTAGCAAGTATGCACGCTCAAGATGAATTGAAAGGAACAAATGGACTTCCAGCCTCATTTGCTGTTAGTGGACACGGTGGTTTTGGTTTAACAAAAGGAGCTTCTGTTAAAGAAACAATGAAAGCTTTCAAAGAATATTGCGGAAAATAGTTTTATATAAAAAAGTGACTATTTGATAGTTGCTTTTTTATTTTTCAATAAAACAAGTTCTAACATCGTCTAGTAAACGGAGCAGCTATTGATAAAAACTATAACATATGTTATAGTTTTTTATTATACAATTTTCACTTATAATATCAACAACCCAAGAAAAGGAGCGAATCTAATGTTGACAATCGGATTATTCGGAACCTGTGGTGGTAGTAAGTGGCGAGTGCCGTTCATTGAAAGTTTTGAAAAAATGGGAATATCATTTTTTAACCCCCAAGTTGAAGAATGGGATCCTTCTTGTGCTGAAATTGAAGCACGTCATCTCGCGGAGGATAAGGTAATATTATTTCCGATCACAGGGGAAACCTATGCTACTGGTTCTTTGTCAGAGGTTGGTTTTTCAATTCTAGGAGCGATCAGACTTGATGACAGGCGAGATTTTGTTGTAATGATCGAAAAAGATCTTGATCCCGTCCTTGACGACGAAACAGCACGTAAAGAATCATTACGTGCCAGGGCGTTGGTTTCTGAACATCTTCGGAAACTTCGACTGAACAACCTGTATGTGGTTGATAATCTCGAGGATATGCAAGAACTTGCCATCAAGCTGTACAGAGCAGCAGAAATTGTTGCACCACTTGAAAAATTTAATCCACACAGAAAAAGCCGTTAGTAACTTTTCGGTATAAACAATTTGGGCGGTATGTTGTATACATACCGCCTCTTTTTTTACACAAAACAGGTTCTAACATCGTCCAGCTCCCGGAGCAGATTAAAATAACGCTAAAACTAGCGTTATTTTTTTATGCCCCGAATCGGACGTTCGAACCTTTTTGAGAAATTTGGTATAATTAAAGTGATTTATAAATTCAATAAAAATATGAGGAATATAATTTTCTTTTCAGTTATAGTTTTTTTTGCACTTTCTTCCGCCATTTTTGCTTATGAAGTAAAAGATGGGGGGGTTTATTATGATGGTTTGGAATTATTGAACGCAGACGTTAATAGTTTTGAAGAGCTTTGTTGTGGTTATGCAAAAGACAAGAATAATGTTTATGCAAAAGATAAGATTATGGAAGAAGTTGATTCTAAAACTTTTGAACGAGTAAATAATTATTTCTATAAGGATAAAGATGGGTATTACTATAGAGACGCGAGTCTTGTGGATTATATAAATGACAAAGACAGAAAATTGGTAAAAGTCTCTGATTCAGATTCATTTACATTAATTGAGACGTATTATTCTAAAGATAATGTTAATTGTTATTATAGTGATTATAAATCAGATAAAACGTATATAATGGATAACTGCGAGGTGGATAGCCTCCAACCATTAAATGAGTATTATGCAAAAGATGCTGATACTGCATATTATTTAGGTAAAGAAATGGACGTTAAGGATATTAAAACTTTTAGGGTTATAAACAGTGGAGAAAATGCTGAAGATAAATATATCTATTATCACAAAGGAGCAATGACGGATAGTAAAAATCCAGTTTATAAAAGATTAAAAGGCAAGATAGTAATAAGAACCGAAGATAATGGAGAAGCATATTATATAAATCCTCAAATAGAAAAAATTCATTATTTGGGGCGCCCAGATGATGCATTTAGAGTTATGAGGGAGCAAGGGGTTGGAATAACCACTGCTAATTTAGAGATGATCCCAATCGGGTTAAATGTGGCCTCGGGACCAGATATGGACGGTGATGGACTTTCAGATTTGCTAGAAGATGCCATTAGGACAGACAAGGGTAAGACTGACACTGATGAAGATGGCTATGATGACTATGAGGAATTAATTAGTGGTTTTAATCCAAGAGGAGACGGGTCTTTGGAATACGATTTAAATTTTTCGAATATTCATAAAGGTAAAATATTTTTACAAATTGAAGAAAAAGGAGAGGCGTGGTATGTAAACCCTGACGATGGAAAAAGATATTTTCTTGGGAGACCAGCAGATGCTTTTAGTGTTATGAGAAATCTTGGATTAGGTATATCAAACAATGATTTTATTGACTTTCAATAATTCAAATATTTATACAAATCATTTCGTTTGTTACAAAACAGGTTCTAACATTGTCCAGTAAACGGAGCCAAGAAATTTAGCCCTAACATTAGGGCTATTTTTTTATACCCCGAATCGGAGTTCGAACCGATTAAAGAAATTTGGTATAATTAAAGGAAATTAAAAGTAAAATTAAAATATGAAAAAATTAAAATTGTTTTATTTGTTTATTATTGTTATTTTGGTTCTTCCATTATTTACTAATGCGGAAAATTATAAATTGTCAGTTGGTGATGATAATGTTTATTATGGCTGCGAGGGCAAACTTATTACTCCTCAAACTGATGATTCAAGTGAAAACGATGAGCTTACCTTTGATATTGAATCAGTTGAAATATTAAACGATTCAACATTTTTAGATAAAAATGGGGTTTACTATGTTTCAAGATTTAATTACTACTGTTATTTTTATAAAATTTCTGGCGCTGACCCTGAAACATATGAAATATTGAGTGAAGATAATAGATATTCAATGGACAAAAACAAAATGTACTTTAACTACAAACCACTGAAAGATGAGGGAGAGCAAATAAAAAATATTGATTTATTTAATAGGCTAAAAGGTAGAATTATATTGAAGGTTGAAGATAATGGAGAGGCTTACTATATTCACCCAGTTAAACAAGAGATGTATTTTCTTTCTAGGCCCGTTGTTGCTTTTAATGTTATGCGTGAGCAGGGAGTAGGGATTACAAATAATGATTTAGAAAGAATAGGAATAGCTGGAAGTGTTAAAAATTATGGGAACGATATAAATTTCTCAAATATGCATAAAGGCAAAATATTTTTACAAGTTGAGGAAAACGGTGAAGCCTGGTATGTGAATCCTGAAGATGGGAAAAGGTATTTTTTGGGTAGACCAACAGACGCTTTTAATGTTATGAGAAATTTGGGCCTTGGAATATCAAATAATGATTTTAATTCAATGATTGAATAAAACAGGTCCTAACATCGTCTAGTAAACGGAGCCAAGAAATTTAGCCCTAACATTAGGGCTATTTTTTTATACCCCGAATCGGAGTTCGAACCTTTTGAGTAAATTTGATATAATATAATTATGAAAAAGAAAAATGAAAAAAACTATACCGATAGATTAATGGATTGGCAAAAAAGTCAATACACTTTTCCTGTTGGTAAACCTCCTGCGTATAGCTCAGAGAAAAAATCAAACAAAAAAAGTTTTTCTAAATTCGAAATTATCGGAGTCATTTTGTTTGTTCTAATTACAACCATTTTTTTAATAGCTGCTCTGTAAACAGGTTCTAGCTTCCTCCAGTAAACGGAGCAAATTGACAAAAACTATAACACATGTTATAGTTTTTTGTTGGTCCGTTCATTTTAAACTAACCAAAAAAAGGAGGAGAAAATGAAAATTGAAACAGTTGCTCATGGAAATGGCTTGTTTTTGATTATCAACGTTGGTATGTGTCTCGGTATGCGTAGTTTTGCCCATGAGATCTTGGAAAGCATTAGAGAGCAGATAGCTCAATATCCCACGGATAGTTGTGGGGCACCCGGATATATAAAAGTAGACATTTCTGCAATTAAAGAAAAAGGATATGGGTGTGATGAACAATTTGAAACAGATGTGGAAAATGGACTTTTTGTAAAAGTTTCCTACGGTTTTAGTAGTAGAACGGAATTCGAAGGTGAATTAAATGAGAAAGTTATAATCAAAAAAGATAACTATGAATTTCTGTTTCATATTAAAGAATATGAACGAGATTCAGCTAACGGATTTGAAATCATAACACCAGATAAACTTATTGGTGTTCCAGAAGATGAAAAATTAGGTAGAGTCGTGTACCTAATAATAAGACCATTGGATTAAAATTCAGACAAAAAAATATATGCCCATCATGTAGAAAACCTGCTACGGTGGGTTTTTTATTTTATTTAAGCATATAACAGGTTCTAACATCGTCCCCTCCAGAGGCGGGCAGGCAGTAAACGGAGCCGATAAATTTAGCCCTAATACCGGTGAAATGATAAAAGATTTCACGGGACAAGTATTAGGGCTATTTTTTTATACCCCGAATCGGACGCTCGAACCAATTGGGAAAATTTGGTATACTAATACAGTAAATAAATATAAATGTATGTATAGAAAAATAATAAAATGGATTATTATCATAATTGTAACTGTTATTTTTTTAGTTGCTTTAGCTGGAATATATAAATTCAACTATTTAGCAAATAAAGAGGGTTATGATGTAGATGGTAATAAAATAAAAGTAGAAAATATTATTAGTAAAATTGAAGAGGGCCAAGATAATATTATTTCTTGGGAAGAGGCAATAGTAGTTATAAATTCAGGTTTGGTAGAAAGTGTTTTTCAAACTCACGGACTAGATGTAAGCATAGAAATTGAAGGGGGCAAAATATTAAAAACAAAAGAACCTTTTATAGATGATATTTTTGATGAAATTGATAAATGTGGTGAGAAATGTGACAACATTGTTCTAGCAACTGAATAAACAGGTTCTAACATCGTCCAGCTCACGGAGCAAAGAAATTTAGCCCTAATCCCAGTGAAATAAAAAGATTTCACGGGACAAGTATTAGGGCTATTTTTTTATACCCCGAATCGGACGTTCGAACTGATTGAGGAAATT
>PKTH01000031.1 GCA_002869265.1 Candidatus Parcubacteria bacterium | reverse complement strand
TAGGCTCGGCCATTCATCCCCGGACATCGGCGATGATGGTGGCTACAAGAGTTGCTTTCTAGACGGCCTCTTGTCCGGGGTTTCCTGGGTAATAAAAACCAGCTACTTTGTAGCTGGTAGTGATTTCCTTATACTCAATCATAGCCAAGTTATTTTTGCTAATCTGGGATGAGCATGTCCTATAAAGACGCAGGCCATATGAACCGTAAGGTAGCACAGAAGGTAAAAGAAAATTGCAAAAAGAACTACTATAAATTGATTGCCCATTATCATCTCTGGGTTTAGTGAAAGTTTATCAGAAACATAGCTTGCTAAAAAGCAGAGGCCAAACCAAAGACCATAGGCCAAACCAAGTTTGAAAGGCAGAGCCTCCCCTGTTGGGCTTCCCTCAAGGACGCCTTCTTTTTCCATGGCATACCTTGAAGAAGCTGAGAGGAAATACGCGACAATAATAGCAATTAAAAAAACAACAAACAAAACAATAACGACATAGTAACAAAAAGCAATCATGGTTAAATCTCCTTTCCAGGGGGTAGAGGAATATTGTTTTGATGATATAATAGAATACCCGAAGACTACTAATAAGTCAATAATGGCCTTTTAATAAATTAAATAGTATAATAAAAGATAAGAAAATTAATCAAGGAGGTATGAAAATATTAATAAGTGCTTGGATTCCAAGATCCTACACACATCTTAGAGAAGCTTACGCTGGTTTGGGTTTTATTAACCTAGACATTGAAAACATTCTGTTTGAAGAAGACTTAAGCTTCACAATAAAAAGTTTTTTAAAAAAAGCAGATCTAAAATTCACCTTAACCCCTGTCGGTATTTATAGCTTTAGCTTTGATTTACCAAAAGGCGTAAAAAGAAAAGAATTTATTCACACTATTAGAGAGCTCCTTTTAGAAACATTGATTAAAAGATGGCATACGGTTACCTATAAGCAGATTAAAGCGGGGACAATTCCTTTTTATACTTCTACATTTATTTTTGACTCCAGCAAAACAAAAATAGAGCTAAGTAATGAAGAGGTGTTGTTTTCTGAAAAGTTTATTGAAAAGAAACTCCCTATTTATCAGGCACTTCAATTCAATGATATCCTTCTTGATACAGTGGATGATTATATTGTGAAAATGTCAGAATATTATCACAGGGCCGACGTTGTGGTTAGGTCCTTAAAGGGAGACTTTGAATTAAGTGAATTAAAAAGAACTGTTTTTGAAATGGATTATATCGAAAAGACTACCGGAGAAATAGTGTCGAGAATTAAAGACTCGAAAGACTCTTTGATAAGAGAGATGGAATTGATTGATGAGCTTGTTGTAACAAAGGTTGATGAAAGTAAGTATAAACTTCATAATTTACTTGAAAGAGCAATCGTTGACCTAGACTATACCGAGAGACTTTGGGGGCAGATGGATATTATGCTTGATAATTTAGACAATGCTTCAAATGCAAGGTTGAGCTACCAAGAAACAGTTGAATCTAGAAGAGTTGAGTGGTTTTTATCGGTTGAAGCGGCCAGCGTAATAGCCACCTTGATCGCTAGTGCCTTTATTAGTGAATTTACTGGCTTGAACGCGGTGATTTTGAGCATTACTTTTCTTTTGGTCTGGGGAGGAATTTTTTATATAATGAAAAAAATAAGAGCAAAATAGGTTTATGAATAATAAAGAATATGATTTAGTAATTGTTGGTGCTGGTTTGTCTGGTTTAAAGTTGGCAGAACTTTTAAAAGGAAGTGAATTAAATATTTTGCTTATTGAAAAACGTGACACAATAAAAACTTTAACAAAAAATTATTTTGGCACATTCTTAGAATATATAGATAGATGGAAACTAGATAAGTATTTGCTATATAAGTGTGGGTGGGGGATGTATTCGACTGAGACAAAATATTTTAATAACCTGGAAGGGAAGTCTTTGTGCGTTTTAGAGATGAACGCTTGGGCAGAGTCATTGAAACTTGATTGCGATATTAGTCTTAATACGCAAATCGTAAAGACTAGAAGGGAAAAAAATAAAATAATTTTGATTGATAAAAACGATAAAGAGATAGTAACTAGGTTGGTAGTTGATGCTACTGGGATCGCTCAAACAATTTCTTCAAGCCTTGGTATAAAGAAAAGTAAAATAGACTTTCTTAACTATGTGTATATAATGGAAAACCATTCTTTAGAAAATCAAGCGGAGATGTTTTACTTTGAAGATACAGACCTGACAAACTGTGGAGGTTGGTTTCACACTCTTGAACCGGGTAGATGTTTGGTGGGTTGTGCTGAATACACTGTTCCTGGTTCGCTTGGGAAAATAGAATTAAAGAAAAGACTAGATTCATATATAAGAAATTTTCATCCTTTGAATAGTTATCTAAAAAATGCAAAAGTAGTTGAAGAATTTTGCATGGCGGGTCCAACCACTACTGAACACTCTTCAATTGCTGAAGATAATTATATTTCTATGGGTGACGCTGCTGGGGCGGGTGGCCCCTTTATTGGTGATGGATTTAGAATGGCTTTTGCTATGGCAGATTCTGCTTATTCGACAATTAAAACAGCTTTTAGTTTGGAAGATTTTTCCAAAAAGACTCTTAAAATCCATGCTAAAAATTTTAAAAAAGAATTTGGCAAATGGTATAAATGGTCTTACCTATTTAGATTTGTATGGGTTAGATATTTAACAAATACGGAAATGAACCTGTTTGCAAAAAACTTGAAAAAACTATCAGATGATGATTACTATAAAATATTGACTTCAAAATTTTCACCTTTAATTTTATGGAGACTATTTACTCTAAAAATATTTGTTAACGTATTCAAAAATTTTATTATTTATCATTTTTTGGAGCCCATAGGCTTAGCTAAAATAAAACGTAGACCAAAAGTTCTTTAGGTATGAAAAAATATGAAACCATTATAATTGGTGCAGGGATAGCAGGTATAGGATGCGCCTATAAATTACTTGAAAATAATTATACTAATTTTAAAATCATCAGCCCTGATATTGGTGGTAGGATTATAGAATCAGACAGTGGAACTGTGGAGTATGGAGCGTATTATGTTATGGATATTTACCATAACATGTCGGCTCACATCGAAAAAGGAAGGGAAATAAAACCGACCAGTTTGATGTTTCACAAGAAAAACCAATCTTATTCCGTTTTTAATAAACGCTTGTTTTCAAAACTGCCGGAATTAATTAGATTGGTTTTTATTTTAAGAAAGTTTAAAAAGCACTATGAAAAGTTTAAAAAGGACTGTTTACATGAAGCACAGCTTAGTCTATTGAGGAAAAATGAATATCTATGGGATTTATATAACATCTCTGCTGGTGAATATATAAAAAGAGAAAAAATAGATAGCATTATGTATGATTTTATGGCAGAAGTTCTTCATGGTTCAGCATTTACCCCTATCAAAAATTTAAACGCATTTACGCTTCTTCATTTTTCTCTACCGCTAATAGTTTCTATACATGAATTTGTTTTTAGAAAGAAAGAAGTAAGCAAATATTTAGAGAATAACTATATAGATGATGTAGTTTTGAAAATAAATAAGGGTTCAAACGGTTTTGAATTGAAGCTAAAGTCAGGGGAGAACCTGGTTTGCGATAAATTGGTAATAGCTAGTCCACCACAGATCACCAAGGAATTATTGCATTTAAAGGTGGAGACCAGAGGTCCAGTTAGTGCTCATATGTTTCACATGTTGGGCGAGGTTAGAGAGGAGTGGAATGAGAAAGATTATAATCTCTTTGAAGATGACAACAGAATACTGGCCATTGCACATCAGAGAGATAATTCTTATCTTTTTTATTCAGTAGATGAAAAACCAAATTTTGATAAATACTTTTACGAGTATAAAATTTTAAAACACAAATACTGGGATCCAGCTTTTTGTGTAGAGGGGCATAATACCATAGATTTTGAAAAGGAAGAAAATATGTATATTATAGGAGATAATAATGTTTGCGGTATAGAGCCTACATACATTTATGGACAGTATTGCGGAAACAAAATATTAGGAAAGACAATTGATTAAATGAAAAAACTAAAGTTCAAAAAAGAATTGAGTGAGTTAATATTAGAAGGGGAGAAGACAAGTACATGGAGGCTTTTTGATGATAAGGATTTACGGGTTGGAGATAAGTTAGAATTTTTAATATCTGAGAGTTTAGAAAAATTTGCCTTGGCAGAAATAACCGAAGTGCTTGAAAAGACTTTCAGGGATCTGAGAGATAATGACTGGGCGGGGCATGAAAAATATGAATCAGAAGAAGAAATGTTCAGAGCATATTCTGAGTATTACGAAGAAGAAGTAAACAGTTTAACCAAACTTAAAATAATTAAGTTTAAGATAATAAATGAGTAAAGTTCAAAAAATAGTTCCGGCCGCATACTTGGTTTTGAGAGATGGACATAATATTTTATTGTTAAGACGCTTTAACACTGGCTACGAAGATGGCAAATATTCAATGATTGCGGGTCATGTTGAAGATGGAGAGACATTCTCGACTGCATTATAAGAGAGGCCAAAGAGGAGGCGGGTATTTCTATAAAGAAAGAAGATCTGAAAGTTGAACATGTTCTTCATAGGGATTCAGGACGTGATAAGCTAAATGAAAGAATTGATATATTTTTCAGCGTGGAAAAATGGGAAGGTAAAATAAAAAACATGGAGCCCCACAAATGCGATGATTTATCTTGGTTTGATTGCTCCAATCTCCCAAACACAATTCCTTATATTCAACATGTTATAGTGGCAATAAAAAAAGAAAAAAAATATTCTGAATTTGGATGGTAATAAAAAACCTCGTCTATATAGACGAGGTTTGTTTTTATTACCCAGGAAACCCCGGACAAGAGGCCGTCTAGAAAGCAACTCTTGTAGCCACCATCATCGCCGATGTCCGGGGATGAATGGCCGAGCCTA
>PKTH01000029.1 GCA_002869265.1 Candidatus Parcubacteria bacterium | reverse complement strand
GTGAAATAGTCTTTGAGGGAGTGTCATTTAGTTATAACGGGGATCGTGAAAAAGCTCTTAGAAAAATGGACCTAAAGATTAAAGAAGGTTGTGTAACAGCGTTGGTTGGTCCATCTGGTGGTGGAAAAACAACTATAGCAAAAATGATATATCGGCAGTATGACCCCCAAGCTGGTTCTGTGAAAATTGACAACATAGATTTACGCGATTTTGATTTGTATAGTTTTAGAAAATTTATTTCAATTGTTCCTCAAGAAGTGGAAATATTTGATGGAAGTATTGAAAGAAATATTTCTTATGCTAACCCAAAAGCGAGTAGAGAAGAAATAGAAGCGGCAGCAAAAATATCAAATGCTCATATATTTATAAATGAGTTTGCTGACGGATATAAAACTGAAGTAGGAGAACGTGGAATAAAACTTTCCGGCGGACAGAGACAAAGGATTGGTATTGCAAGATCAATCCTTGCTAATCCCCGCATTCTGATATTTGATGAAGCAACAAGTAGTCTAGATAGTCAAAGTGAGCATTTAATCAAAGAAGCAATGGATAAAATAAGTAAAGGAAGAACGGTTATTATTATTGCTCATAGATTAAGTACTATAAGAAAAGCAGATAAAATAATAGTTGTAGAAAAGGGGCAGGTTGCTCAGGAGGGTAGTCACATGGAATTAGCTAGAAACAAGGGAGGAATATACTCTAAATTAGTTAGTCTCCAGTCAATGGGTGAAATTACCTAAAATTAAAGCCATCTAAAGTAGATGGCTTTTTTCTTGGAAAAGTTTTATAATTGCTAAATAGATTATTATTGAATTTATCGATTGAGATAAAAGTGACATGAATATTGAAGAAAAAATACAAAAAGATGTAAATCTAACAACAAAAACTAGCTTTCGTATCGGTGGGCTAGCTAAATTTTTTATTGATGTGAAAGAAAAAGAGGACCTAGTTGAGGCTATTAGGTGGGCACGAGAAAAAGAATTAAAAGTCATTTATTGGGGGGGAGGTACAAATGTCTTGGTGAGCGACCAGGGGATAGATGGTTTGGTGATTAAATTTTCCAATTTTGATATAAAAGTTAAGGGAGATAGACTGGATTGTGGGGCAGGAGCTTCCTTAATGAGAGCTTCTCGAATGGCTGCTGGAGATAAATTAACAGGTTTTGAGTGGGCCATTGGCATTCCAGGAACCATCGGAGGAGCAATTAGGGGTAATGCCGGAGCATATGGCTTATATATTGGGAGTTATGTTGAGACTATTGATGTTTATGACACAGAAAAAGAAAGGTTTTTTACAATGAGTAGGAGCGATGGAGATTTTTCTTATAAAAAAAGTATTTTTACTAAAAGACATGATTTGTTGATCTGGGGGGCTGTTTTCAAGCTTGAACGAGGTAATGTTTTTGAAATTGATAAATTGAATGAAGAATATATGAGCCATCGGAAAGGAACACAACCAAATCTTCCGAACGCTGGGTGTATTTTTAAAAATATTTCCTACGAAAAGGTAAAGATTGAAAATCCTAAGCTAGCCAAAGAGATTGAAGAACACAACCCTGGCTTCGTGGAGAGAGGGATGGTGCCAGTTGCCTGGCTAATTGACCAGCTTGGTATAAAAGGAAAGGTTATGGGTGGAGCAAAGATAAGTTTGCAGCACGCAAATTTTATAGTAAACACCAGTAATGCGAAGGCAGAAGATGTTGTGATGCTAATAAGCTACATCAAACAACAAATAAGAGATAAATATTTATTGCAGCTATAAGAAGAGATTCAATACTTAGGATTTAGCTAATATTAAGTAAAAATAATTATAATCTTAGAAAATAGACAAGTGTTACCTTTGTCTGTTTTTATTTTGTCTAGGGGGACTTGACTAAAATTCTTCTCTGTGCTATATTAAGGGCAAATAAATTAGTTATAATAATTTTTATAAAAACGTGCAAGTCTCCCGTGCATTGCTGCGTCATTAATTAATATGGAAAATAAAAGCATCTTGGATCAAATTTTATTGAACCAAAAAGTAGAGGAGGTAGCAAAACTTAATGCTGTTGAGATTATCAATAGCTTATTCTCGGAATTAAACGAGAGAGAGTCTGATATTATTATCAGAAGGTTTGGCCTACATGGCGAAAAAAAGGAGACACTTGAAAACATTGGTAATGTTCACAATCTGACAAGAGAAAGAATCAGACAGATTGAAACTTACAGCATTAAAAAATTACAACAGCTTGAAATCCTCGAAAAACATTTAAATAGTCTTAAAAAGATTATTGTCGCTTTAATTGAAGAACATGGAGGATTAATGGAAAAAGAATTTTTATTAGATGTTCTAGTTAAATTCTCATTGAATAGTGGTTCTGAAATTAAAAATGAAAACACTCATAAAAGATACCTAAACTTTTTAATTACGAAACTTCTACACAATGAATTCGAGGAATTGAATTCTTCAAAACATCTTCTTCCGTCATATAAATTGAAACATCAAAAGATTGACCACCTAGAAGAGATAGTTGATGAATTAACTAAAGCAATAGAGGAAGAATCAAATACTCAAGAAACAGAAACACTTCTAAGAAAAGCAAAAGAAGATCTAGAATCATATAAAAAGCATCAAGAAAAAGTAGAGTTACCAAACAACATTGATATCTCTAGTGTATTGCTTAATGAGCTTTATAAAGAGAATCATGAATTGATTAATGAAAATAAAGTATTATATTCTGCCCTGAAAGCAGCCAAGAAGATTAATCAAAATAAATTTGGTCAATGGGGGATGAGAGATTCTCGTGAAATTAAACCTAAAACTGTTAATGATAAGATTTATTTAATCTTGAAATTCAAAAACGAACCTATGCATTTTGTTGAAATCGCTGACGAAATTAACAAAATAGCTTTCGATAAGAAAAAGGCTAATGCGGCAACTGTTCATAATGAATTGATTCTTGATGATAAATTCGTTTTAATCGGAAGAGGCCTTTATGGTCTTAAAGACTGGGGATATAAAAGAGGAACCGTGGCAGATGTTATTGAAGAAATACTTAAAGAATCAGAAAAAGGTCTTTCTCGTGATGAAATTATTGATGAAGTATTGAAAAAAAGAATGGTTAAAAAGACTACAATTATTTTAGCCTTAATGAATAAAGATAAGTTCGCTAAAGACAACGGAAATTATTCTCTGACAAAATAAAATTACATACAACAAAAAACTCCTCAATCCAAAGGAGTTTTTTGTTTGCTGAAAAGTGGCAAAATATGGTAAAATAAATAAAACACTTTGTGTTTAAATTTTGTGTTAAATATATCTAATATTAAAGTATTGAGACTTATAAACAATGAATATAGAGATTGACGTATCTTCAATTGTTGAGTTTATGGCCCTGTCTCCAGATGAAATGGCTATAAGCTTGTTTATATTGTTTGGCTGGATTCCTATTTCCTTGATCTTTCTTTATGGAGTTTTTTTGCTGTGGGTTAATTATCGCAATGGACTATGGAGTGCCACTAATAAATTTATTTTTTTGGCAGTAGATATTCCGAAAAATAATCAACAATCTCTTAGGGCGGTAGAGAATCTATTTACATACTTAGGTGGGGCTCATGGTTCTTTGGATCTTATAGAAACTTATTGGGTCGGAATGTTTCAATTGTCTTTCAGCTTTGAGATTGTGAGCATAGAGGGTTACACCCAGTTTGTAATAAGGACCCCAGAGGTTTTTAGAAACCTGATGGAGACGGCAATTTATTCTCAGTATCCTGATGCAGAAATTACAGAAATCAGTGACTATACCGATTCAGTCCCTTCTCGTTTTCCGGACCCGGAATGGGATATTTGGGGGACGGAGTTTATGTATGTTAAGCCTGATTGTTACCCCTTGAAGACCTATGAACAATTTGAGCATGCCTTTGGAGAGCCGGAAACCCATTTCAAAGATCCACTTGCTTCATTGATGGATCTAAATGCGTCACTGGGAGACGGGGAGCAACTTTGGTATCAACTCCTGGTCAGGCCGACTGGTTTCGATTGGCCAGACAGAGGTCACGCAGAGATAAAGAAGATTTTAAAAGAAAAAAGCCCTGCAAAAGAAAATCTTTTTGATAAGTTTTTGAATTTGATTGTCGGAGGGCTTGGTGCTATTGCGGATATGTTTTCTCCTGAATATGAAAAGTCTGATGCAAAGGAGGACAAGGATGAAAGCCTGAAAATGCTTGACTTAAAACCATTCGAAAAAGAAAAAGTAGAGGCAATAAGTAGAAAGATAAATAAATTAGGTTTTGAGGCAAAAATTAGGGTTGTCTATGCTGCTAAAAAGAACGTAATGAATAAACCAAAAGTTGTTAATGGTTTCGTTGGTTACATTAAACAATTTACAGATTTGAACTTAAATAATCTGAAACCAGATATGGACAAGACGGCGACTAGTGCACAGTATTTCTTCATTAATAAAATAAAAACCCGGAAGAAAAATACTCTAATATCTGCTTACAAGGGAAGGAGTACAACGATTGGTAGATTATTGAAAGTGATGACTATAGATGAATTAGCAACCCTTTGGCATTTCCCAATCGAAGCAGTGGTAAAAGCTCCTCTTATTCAAAGGGCTTCAGGTAGAAAGGTTGAGCCACCAATGAGTCTTCCTACTTCAGGAGAACAAAGAGAAGAGGAAGGGGAGTTTGATTCAGGATTTAGAGAAATGCTTGGAGAAGATTCGAGCGGAAGCGGAAAAAAATTAAGTGAAAAATACGACAGCAAGGAAGAATCTTCTGTCCCTGATAGTATATTTATTGAGGAGGGAGAAGACAGTCAAGCAGATTTTAAAAAAGATATTTTACAAAAAGAGGAAAATAACAAGGAGGTAAAAAAAGAAGAGGAAAGTCAGGATGTCCCTGACAATCTTCCTTTTGCCTAATTAATATATGAGTAAAGAAATAACAGTATTTGCAGAAACAAACTTTCGGAATAAGTATAGAAAGTTTGGCATAAAAGAAGATGACCGTAGACGTCATATGTATTTGATTGGAAAAACTGGTATGGGGAAGTCTAC
>PKTH01000045.1 GCA_002869265.1 Candidatus Parcubacteria bacterium | reverse complement strand
GCTCGGCCATTCATCCCCGGACATCGGCGATGATGGTGGCTACAAGAGTTGCTTTCTAGACGGCCTCTTGTCCGGGGTTTCCTGGGTAATAAAAAGCTCAGTACTAAGTACTGAGCTATTTTTTTACAATATTTACCGATTTACGATATTCCGAACAAAATCAGTGACAGTCGCCACCAAGAAAGCCCCGGGCTGCTTTGCTCCCCAGAAAAATCTTCCGAAAACACCGCCTTCAGCAGGCAGGGTGGTTGCAGCTACCTTGATCAGATCAACATTTGACTTGAGAAAAACTGCAGCCAGGTCAGCAGAAGGATTGACGACCTGCTTAAAAAATCCTTCCAGTTCGTCAACAGCGATAACTGAGACTTCTCGCCCGAAACCGTCTCCATCTGCGATGCCTTCAAGCATCCCTCCTTTTTCAACCGGCAGATCAATCATAATCACCTGGCGGAATTCAAGAGTATTATTCTCCCAATCCGGGCAGAGGTAAACATTGGAACATGATTCGGCAGAAACATTGTCGGTATAAATATCGACTTGCCAAAGACCATCCATACCAACAGGTTGATGTTCCATAAAGACGATTTCTCGCTTTTCGTAGTTCGGGACACCACCTTTTTTCGCCGAAAGCATAATCTTCTCATTCGGATCGAAAGAGAGGGAAACTCCTTCGGGAACCTTAGGGGCAAAAATAACATCTTTCCCCAAATTAGTCCCGAAGAGACACATCTCTTCGAAAAGCTCTCCGTAGTTTCCTGAACCCAGAAGGGTGTCCAGTCGACCAGCCGGAGTTGTCAGGCGGTTAGCATCACTTGGGGCGCCCGGATCACGTTTCAGAAGAGGAACGTAGGCCGTGCTCAAGGAAGTGCCGAGCAAAAGAATGGTTCCGCAAGACAACAGAATGTTGTGCATGGCAAAATCATCACCCCCTGACATAGCCGCCGAATAGCGGGCAGCATTGGCCCCACCCATCGATACCAAACCAGGCACGTTCTGGAGCATGGGATCGACTTTTTCATTTGCAACACACAGCTCATCGTCATTGCGCAGATAGATTTCCACCTTCTTTTGGCCGGGGAAAATTTTCACTTTCGTTCCAACCAGAAAATGTTTGTCGGTTGGGTTGCTCCGAAGAAGCTCTTCAACAGTTTTCATCTCTTTCTCCTTTCGATTCAATTTTTGTTGTTGTTTATATTTGAGCGCCTATCGCCCAAATTAGTTAAATTAAAGTAAAAAAAGAGCAAGGTATGATACTATCATACCTTGCTCTTTTGTCAAGTTTTTTACACTAATCCTTTTGCTCTATATGTTTTTAAGTGTTGTTCATCATGAAGGTGTATCCATATCTCTTCAGATTGATAACCATTGATATTCCCCCTTTTTGCTAATTGAGGAAAAACATCATGTTCAAGCATACTTCCGGGGGCTAAATCCATTTTGCATATTTCTGGCTCCATCAAATAAAGACCCGCACTCACCAGGTGTGACTGATGAGATGTATCTTTTTGCTTTTCTCTAAATTCCGAAACCCTTAACCCCTTCATTGTCACCGATCCAAGTTTTGTTGGATCCTCATTTGTTGCAACAGCCATTGTAACCATGGCTGTATTACTCTTATGAAAATTATATATATCCTCTAGGTCAATATTATTTATATAAATATCACCATTAAACACTAAAAATGTGCTTTTTAAGTGAGTTTTTGCCTTATTTAATATGTTTGCTGTCCCCTTACTGTCTATGTAATCAATCATCATTCCATGCTCCGTGCCATCTCCTATTACATTTTTTACTTCTTTAAAATATTTACCAGTAGCTATAATTACCTCATTCACCCCAACAGAAGAAAGCTTCTCTAGATGGCGTTCAATTAAGGGCTTCCCATTGACTGGCAAAAGCACCTCTGAAATAGATTTGCCGCCAATTTTTATAGCCCTACTTGCTCCTAAAATTACTGCCTTTTGCAAAACATTGTTTTTAAATTTTTCTAGCAACACGGTCTCAATGGCATTTGACCTATTTCTAATAGTTTTGCCATCAATAATTGTGTCTACTTTTTTTAAAACATCATCTCTGATAGTAATTGTGACTCTTTTTCGTCTCATATATTTATACTTGCTAATTTCTATCTTATATAGTAATACATTTATTAAAATCTTTCCACTATACTTGACAAAAAGACTATTTATATGATACTATCATATATTCTTATTGTTAAGAATGTTGACCTTTTACAATAATATATGGAGATTATTATGAAGAGCTTTTTAATATTTGGTGGATTGCTGATCGGGTATTGTCTCATTAAAGACAGAGAGAAAATATCTCAGTTTATTGCTACTCTGACCTTTAAGCTTATATTGCCAGTTGTGGTGCTTATAGAATTTTCTAGTGTTGAAATTACCAAACTTCCTCTTTCCTTTGCCGGATTCATTTTTGTTGTTGGCTTGTTTTATTTAGGGAAGATTCTTGGTTTTTCTAAACACCAAGCAGCCCTTCTAGCTACGGCCGAAGGGGGGACAATAGGCTTTGCCCTTTTTGTATATTTAGGTGTTGGTCCTATAACTGATTTTCTTATGATTGATATGCTGGGAAACGGGATTTGTCTTTTTTCTTTTGTTTACTATCAAGTTTCCCGAAAAAGTCATTTAAAAGATTTTATCTTCAACCCCCTCTTAGTGGCCATGTTTATGGGGCTTATTCTAAATCTACTGGATATAAAATTACTTTCGTTTAGCGTAATTAGTTCTGTTGAACTTTGTTTAGTTCTGACAACGACATTCTTTATCTGTGTTGTTGTGGGTTCAGGAATAGTTTTAAGCAAATCATATACTCTTTTTAGCTCAAGCTTTTTTATTAAGTTTTGGTTTATTAGAATTATTGGAATGATTGTCTCAATTATCTCTGACCTTCCACTGCCAATAACAATTCTGTTTATTCTGCCTCCCAGTTTTCTCTTGCCATTAATGTACGACTTCAAAAGCTTGAAACACAAAGATTACGCAAGTAATTTCATAGCTGCTTGTCTTCCAGTTTGTCTGTTTCTTTCCCTATTGCTTTTAGCAATATACTAAACAGGAGTCTATTATGAGTACAACAATTGAAAGACTAATCAAGGTTCTAATGTTTGATGTTGATGGGAGTATTATGCCACAGGGAGGTCCAATCCATCCTGCCATTGCTGCATTTTTCCGTGCATTATCAAAACTGGGCCTTATTATGGGTCCGGCAACTGGCAAAAACTGTGATTATGGTCGTGGACTGGCTTGCGGGATTGGTGTTGTTTGGGACTTCGTTGCTGGAGAATCTGGCGCACGATTTATTGAGTGCGTAGGAAAATCGGGACCACCGATTTATAAGCAACGGGTCTCGCAAGGTGCAAGCTCCGATCTGTCTTCCTTTATCAAAAAAATTGATTATGATCTTTTTGGCAGAGGTTTTTCACTTCGAGGGCAAATCGAGAAGTTCCGTCCGGAATTAAAAGAGGGAATTTTAACCCTTTTCCCCCCTGGAAGAGATCTTGATGTAACTCTTGACTGGCTATCCCACTTCGAAGACATTATAGACACTTTTGGCTTTCAGCTGAAACTGCAACGCTTCTCTGATGGCTGTATTGATATAGTTCCTGAAGGAATTTCTAAGCAGCTTGGCGTCCAAGAAGTTTGTCGGACCTATAAATGTAGCCCTGACCAAATCCTAGTTGTGGTTGATGGATCGAATGACATTGAGCTTACCCAGGGAACCCTGGTAATTGCTGTCGCAAACGCCATACCGGAGCTCAAAAAAATAGCTACTGCTTTCGAAGGTTATGTTTCCGAAAAGGTTGACGGCGCTGGTTTTGTCGAAGGAATACTTCATTTTGCAGAAAGCAATAAGTTCGATGCAAGCATCAACAACAAAATCAAAGCTCTTTGCCTAGCAACTCTTAAGAAGCTAGTTTAATAAATGAAAGGATTTTGTTTATGGATATTGATTTAGCCGTTTGCGACATTGAAGGTTGTTTGACTATTAATAAAAAACAACCGATAGACACAGGGATACTGACCAAGGTACATGCTTATTGTGAGCTGGCGCGTGTAGGCGAAACAGCTCCTCTGGTGCTCTGCACCGGAAGGCCCCAGCCCTACGCTGAGGCAATCATTCAAACCCTCGATGCATTTTTCCCTCTCTTTCCCAGCGTGGTTGAAAATGGCTGCTTCTTATACTTTCCGGTAGATGACATTGTTCTTCCTAATCCGGCAATTATTGGTCGAGAGAAGGAGTTCAGAAACATTCGAACCTTGCTTGATCAAACCATAGTGGCTAATCATCAGGCAAAAGTTGAGCCTGGCAAGGAATTTTGTATATCGCTTAATCCGCTCGGCGGACTAAACCCCTCTGAATTACAGAAAATTATCGAGAAGACTCTTCCTGACAATCTCAAACAAATGATATTTATAGTCCATAGCTCTTCAGCAGTTGATATCACACCAGTTGGAGTTGATAAGGCTAGCGGTCTCAAGTTTTTATCCGAAAAAACTGGTATTAAACCAGAAAAAATGCTGGGTATTGGTGACACTGCTGGTGACTTTCCTATGCTAAGCTTGGTTGGTCATCCAGCTTGTCCTGCAAATGCTTCAGATGATGTTATTCAGCTTGTAAAAGACCGGAGTGGCTATGTGGCAAGTACTCCCAATACCGCCGGTGTCTGGGAGATTCTTCTACAACACAAACTAATTAAATAGCTCTTTACACAAAGGACCCAAACAATGGGTCCTTTTTTATTTATTGTGATATAATTATTTTATTATAAATAAACTTCATATATGAACCTAGATAACCTAGACCAAATCAAAAAACTAGACAAAGACGACGTTGCTGGGTCAGTCTCACTTTTAGGCGAACAAATTAAACAGGTTGTTAATGACACAAAAAATATTAAGCTACCAGCTTCTTATAAAAAAGTAGATAAAATATTTATTAACGGAATGGGCGGATCAAACCTTGGAGCCTGGGTCTTAAAAAGACTTTTTGCTGATCAACTTAGAATACCGGTGGAGATACTTGACGGCTACACGGTCCCCAAGCAGGTAGATAAAAACACATTATTTTTATTTTCCTCATACTCAGGAACAACAGAGGAGGTGCTTAGTACCTTTAAAGAGGTTAAAAAAAGAAAAGCCAAAATGCTTATACTGGCATCTGGGGGACCACTAGAAAAAAGAGCAAAAAAAGAAAATATACCCGGTTTTATCTTTGACCCCAAATTTAACCCTTCCACCCAACCTAGAATCGGTCTCGGTTACTCCATCTTTGGCATGTTGCACCTTTTCGGTAAATTAGGTTTTATAAAATTAGGTAAAAATGAAATAACTGATATTTTAAAACAATTGGATCTAGGAAACAAAAAGCTACAACTCTCATCAAAAATCAATTCTAACCCAGCCAAAAAAATGGCAAAAAAACTTCACGGCAGAATGCCAATTTTAGTTGGAGCTGAATTTTTAATGGGCAATGTTCATATTTTCAGGAATCAGGTAACAGAAACCTGCAAAACCTTTGCTAGCTTCTTGGAACTCCCAGATCTAAATCACTTTGCAATGGAGGGTTTAAAATATCCAAGCACCAATCCTAAAAATATGCTATTTTTCTTTATTGACTCTAATCTTTACCACAAAAGAATTGTCCAGAGAGCGCATTTAACTAAAAAGGTGGTAAGACAAAATGGTATAGAGGTTTTTGATCTTCACCTAAAAACAAAAACCAAGCTTTTGCAGTCATTCGAGCTTTTGCAATACGGGACCTGGCTTACTTATTATTTAGGTATCCTAAATAACGTTAACCCAGCCGAAGTCCCTTTTGTAAGTTGGTTTAAAAAACAGTTGTCAAAACACCCGTTTCGTGGCTAAATTTAGCGTTTCTATTGACTTTATTTTTCTCGTATTATAATGTGGAGAAATAACATATTTTTCCATGTATAGTGTAATACTTTGTGGTGGATCGGGGACTCGTCTCTGGCCACTTAGCCGCAAAAATTTTCCAAAACAATTTTTAAGTCTCTACAGCGACAAGTCTCTCTTGCAAGAGACTTTTTTGCGTATGACGAAGATTATGCCCAATGAAAACATTTTCTTTGTCACGAACAATGACAACTATTTCAATGTTTTAAACCAAATAAAGGAAATTGATAAAAATTTTACAGACAAGCAAGTGATTATCGAACCAGCTAGCCTCAACACAGCTCCCGCTATTGCCTTGTCAGTAAAGTACCTATTGGAAAAGATAAGAATTGATCAAAATGCTCCAATAATATTTCTACCTTCGGATCATTATATCGGAAATAAAAAAGCCTACCTTGATTTAACCAAAGAGGCAATGCGAAGCATTGAAGATAGGATCGGTACTATTGGTATTAAACCCACTAGTCCTGAAACAGGCTATGGCTATATAAGAAGAGGAGATAAAATTAATTCTTACCACAAAGTAGAAGAATTTAAAGAAAAACCCGACAAAGTAACTGCTAATTTTTACATTCAGTCTGGTAAGTACTCGTGGAATGCCGGAATGTATATTTTCAATGCCAAAACCTTTGTTTCTGAGATAAAAAAATACGAAGAGAGTATTTATAAACTTTTTATTGAAAACTATGACTTTTTTATTGAACATTTTGACACTATGCCAAAAATTTCAATTGATTTGGCGATTTCAGAAAAATCTGACAATGTTGCCGTAATTGAAGGGGATTTTGGCTGGAGCGATATCGGGTCTTTTGATTCCTTGTCTGAGCTTAGTTTAAAAAATGGTAATAAAAAAGGGAAACATGTTGGCCATGATTCAAAAAATATTTTTGTTCACTCACAGGGTGATAAGCTAATAACTACAATCGGAGTTGAGGATCTAGTAGTGATCGAAAACAATGACAGCATTTTAATTCATAAAAAGGGCAGGGGTGAGGATGTTAAAAAAATAGTAGAAGCCCTTCACGAAGATGAACATAAGTCTCTAGATGATAATTTAATAGTCCACTCACCTTGGGGAAAGTTTGAGATACTAATCGACTCACCAGTACACAAAGTAAAAAGAATAACCGTTTACCCTGGAGAAAAACTAAGCATGCAGTCTCATTTTCACAGATCAGAACACTGGATAGTAGTAAAAGGAATTGCTAAAGTAACAAACGCTGACAAGGACCTTTTTCTTAGGGAAAATGAAAGCACCTACATTTCTCCGACCTCTATACATCGTCTCGAAAATCCAGGGAAAATTAACCTGGAAATCATAGAAGTACAAACCGGTAATTATCTTGAAGAGGATGATATAATTAGATACGAAGATCACTACGGGAGAAAATAGTATTGACAGATAGGGATTTATAATTTATAATCATTTTTAGTGGTCCGCATTGGGCTACATTTTATTTTAAACATGCCGCCATCGTCTAACGGTTAGGATATCAGGTTTTCATCCTGGAGACCGGGGTTCGATTCCCCGTGGCGGTACAAAGAAAAAAACAAGGCTTTATGCCTTGTTTTTTTAAAAAAGCAGTATTATTTGTTTAATATTTTGCTTTATTATATGATTGTTATATGAAAATTTTAGGAATCGAATCTAGTTGCGATGAAACAGCAGCGTCTATTGTTGAAGGAAAAGGCGACTCAGTAAAGGTGCTGTCAAATGTGGTTTCATCTCAAATAGACTTACATAAAAAATATGGCGGGGTTATCCCAGAACTTGCTGCCCGAGAACATGTCTTAAGCGTGTTGCCGGTAGTTGAGACTGCTCTAAAAAATGCCGGAATAAAAAAATCTGACGTAGCAACAGAGCTAAACGGGATTGCCGTAGCGACCGGACCTGGCCTAGTAAGCTCCCTAATGGTGGGAATTGAAACAGCTAAAACCCTTTCTTATGTTCACAATGTACCAAGCATTAGCATTAACCATATTGAAGGTCATGTTTTTGCAAATTTTATAGAAAATAAAAATATTAATTTCCCAGCAATAATTCTTACCGTCTCTGGTGGTCACACGATGATTATCCTTATGGAAGATTTTAATAAGTTCACCACTCTTGGAGAGACTAGGGATGATGCTGCCGGTGAGGCTTTTGACAAAGCAGCCCAGCTAATGGATATGGGTTACCCCGGAGGCCCTGCAATATCTAAGTTAGCCCAAAGGGCAAAAGCTGCCAACAATATCAAACTGCCCAGACCGATGATTAACTCCGGTGATTTGGATTTTTCTTTTTCTGGCCTAAAAACAGCTCTTCTCTATGAACTGCAGAAAGATCCAAATTATAAAAAAAGACTGCCTGAGTATTGTCTAGAGTTTCAACAGGCAATAATAGATGTTTTGATTAAAAAAACAATTACTGCCTCAAGAGGACACGAAGCTAAAAGTATTTTGCTTGCTGGAGGAGTTTCTGCTAATATTGAATTAAGGACCCAGCTAGACCAAGCGATTAAAAAAAACATTCCAGGAACATTATTTGTTAAACCAGAACTCTCTTATACCACAGACAATGCTGCCATGATTGCCTCAGCTGGTTATTTTAAAGCCAGAGAAAATACTTTTACCCCCTGGAATAAGCTAGATGTTAATCCCACACTTTCTATATAATCCCTTTGCTCATTTTATTTAAAGGAGGCTTAAATGACTCTTGCAAAACCAATTAAACAATTTGGTATTTTTATTTTTTCCGTAACCGTCCTTGCCCTAACTCTCGAGGTCTATTTTAACAACGCAGAAAACATTGTTTATTTTTTAAGCCTGTTTAGTCCCTAAACAACAAAAACCGCATCTATTTGCGGTTTTTTAATTTTTCCTTAATATTTGTTTTTTAATATTAATATGCTCCTTATATTGTTGCCTTGGAAAAATACGGATCATATTATGACAACACTTAAAAAGAATTATTGGCAGTATTTTTTTATTTTCTTCATTCTTATTTCATTTTCACTTTTTGTTTTATGGGATGTATTTCTTAATAATTCTGAATTTCTATTTTTTCTACTTGATAACATTTCCCACTATTCCTAGGCAACAAAAAAACCGCGGACTCGTGCCCGCGGTTTTTTATTTAATCTTCTATTTTTTCTTCTTTTTAAGCTCTTCCTCTTTTTTCAACACTGCCATTGTTGTTTTTATTACAGTGTCTGGGATTAAAGAAATACTGTCTATACCACACTCCACTAAATATTGAGCAAAATCAGGGAAGTCACTTGGTGCTTGTCCACAAATTCCAACCTTTGTTTTGGTTTTTTTAGCAACATGTATTAAGTAGGTAATCAAGGTTTTAACTGCTTCATTCTTTTCGTTAGATACGCCATCAACTTTAAGGGTTCCGCCAGCAGAATCCCTATCAATTCCTAGAGTTAGTTGAGTGAGGTCATTTGAACCGATTGAAAAACCATCAAACTCTTGAGCAAATTGATCAGCCAAAATTATATTAGCTGGTATCTCTGCCATCACATAAACCTCGAGTCCATTTACACCTTGTTTGAGGCCGTTTTTAGCCATAATTGCTTTAACCCTTTTACCCTCCTCTATTGTTCTACAGAAAGGAATCATAATCTTTAGATTTGTTAAACCGTTTTCATCTCTTACCTTTTTCAAAGCCTTACACTCAAGCTCAAAGGCTGGTAAGAATAGTTCTGAGTAATATCTACTAGCGCCACGCCAGCCAATCATTGGATTTGATTCAACCGGCTCATATTCACGTCCTCCAATCAAATTAGCATATTCATTTGACTTAAAGTCTGACAGTCTCACTATCACGTCTTTCGGATAAAAACCAGCAGCTATCATACTAACTCCCTCTGCTAGCTTGTCGACAAAAAAATCTGACTTGTTTTTATATCCAACTGTAATTTCATCAATCTGCTTTTTAACTTTCTTGTCTTTAATTTTTGAGTAATTCATTAAAGCCAGGGGATGTATTCTGATAAAATTATTAATAATAAATTCTAATCTAGCCAAGCCCACTCCATCATTTGGTACAAAAGAGTTTGTGAAGGCCATGTCGGGCTCACCAACATTCATCATTATTTTTGTTTTTGGCTTAGCGAGAGCTCCAACATTTGTTTTCTTTACTTTAAATGGCAATATACCTTTATAAATATTTCCAACTTCACCCTCGGAACATGACGCTGTTACCTTTTGCCCTGACTTGATTTTTTTACTAACTGTTTCAGTCCCCACAACACACGGAATACCGAGTTCCCGAGAAACAATTGCTGCGTGACATGTTCTACCACCCTTATCTGTCACAATAGCAGATGCAATTTTCATAATTGGTTCCCAGTCTGGGTCGGTCATATCAGTAACCAGAACTTCTCCTTTTTTGAAGTTCTTAATATCTTTGATGTCCATAATCTTATGAGCTACTCCTGTTCCTATTTTTGAGCCAACAGCAGTTCCAGAAATAATCACCTCACCCTTTTCTTCAAGTCTATATTCCTCCAGCTTGTTTGTATCACGATTTGAGTGAATAGTTTCTGGTCTTGCTTGTATAATATATAGCTTTCCATCTTTCCCATCTAGCGCCCACTCCATATCCATTGGTTTTCCATAATGCTTTTCGATAATAACTGCCCATCTTCCCAGCTGTTTAACCTGCTCATCTGTTATTGACTGTTTATGCTGATCAGCCAAACTAACCTTTACGTCTTTTACGGGATTTTTAGCCCCTTTTGCATTATTATAAACCATTCTTAACGATTTCTTTCCGATTCTTTTTGAAATAACCGCATCGGTTGCCTTAAAGTAATAAAACTCATCTGGATTAACCTTCCCCTGAACTATGTTTTCACCAAGACCATAAATAGAATCAATCAATACCGCTCCATCAAAACCTGATTCTGTGTCTATAGAGAACATAACTCCGGACGAAGCAATGTCTGACCTAGCCATCTTTTGCACTCCAACAGAGAGAGCAATACTAAAATGATCAAAGCCCTTATCAACACGATATGAAATTGCTCTTGTGGTAAACAAAGACGCTATACACCTCCTAACAGCATCAAGAAGGGCCGCCTCTCCGTGAATATTTAGGTAGGTGTCTTGCTGTCCAGCAAATGAGGCGTCTGGAAGATCTTCAGCTGTAGCAGATGATCGAACCGCTACATCAACATTTTTGGTTTTATATTGCCTAGACAATTCCTTATACGCTTCTGTAATTTCTTTTTTAAAATAATCTGGCATCTCAGCCTTTAGGATAACCTCACGAACAGCTTTTCCCCTCTTTGTTAAATCAACCACATCACTTGTATTAAGGCCTTTAAGAATTTTTTTAATTTCTTTTTTTGTTCCCGTGGCATCTAAAAAATAATTGTATGCGTCTGATGTTGTTGCAAAGCCGTTAGGGACCCTGACTCCTTTTTTTTCTAACATTTGATACATCTCACCAAGAGACGCATTTTTTCCTCCTACTTGAGGCACATCTTTAATTCTGAGCTCGTTAAAAAACTTTATGTATTTAGACATGCTATTAAATAAAAACCCTTAAAAAGTTTTTATACTTAATTTATTATTTAAATTTATTAAAATTTAACTTTCTTGCTTAGATCGTACACAAATGGCAGTTTGAACCACTCTCCATTATAAGCTTTAATTGCGCCCCAAACCATGGCAAACATAATCACCAGACTTAATAGTTGTCCAAAACCAGGGACCACTGTCGCAAAGCTTAGAAGAAATAAAACCACTCCCTGTTTGGAGTGGAACTGAGAAAACTTTGATTTCTTTTTGAAAAGATAAACATAGATAGAAGCAATCCAAAAATATGAAATCATAGCCATTGTTTTGGTTTTTTCAATGTCTTGGTCTAAGACTTCTTTTTTTTCTTCAGTCATATTATTTATTAATTTATGTAATTTATTATAACATAAAAATTATTAAAAATATATTACATATTTATAAACAAGATTGACAAAATTATTATTTTCATTAAAATATAAACATACCAAGAAATTGGTTATTTTTATTTGCCAGCCGAGGTGGTGAAATTGGTAGACACGCATGGTTTAGGCCCATGTGCAGCAATGCATGGAGGTTCAAGTCCTCTCCTCGGCACATAATAAAAAACTTCTCATTCGAGAAGTTTTTTATTATGTTTCGTGGAGAGTCCTAACCTCCATTTGAGGTTTGGAGGCCGTGTGAGGCCGACATGTCGCCAGATTTCAAAGAAAGCTGGCGACCAAGTCCGAATTACATTATTTATTTTTGGGTGTTGGGACTCACCCCCTCCCTGCCTACCAGCAGGCAGGAAGTCCCCGCCTGCCTCGATTTTACAACATACCAGAGAATATAAATCCTTAATTAATTTATCGACCTTCATTACATACAATTCGTCCACGGTATTTCCTACCCGAAGTGTTACATCGCTGCAGGCTGGCGAGCGGATCTCCTATTCTTAGCTTACTTGTTGACAATAGGCGTTTTTATGCTAATATTTAAGTGCAGATAGGGAGAGAGGCTTCGGTTCATCGGGATGGGCCGTAATGGTCACCGTAATAAAAGCGACTCGTGTTTTGCTGGTTAACAATCGGATACTGACAAAACTTTACTCCTTTTGGAGACTTGAACGCTCCGCGCCCTTCTCCCTATTTGCAATTACTGGCTCACCTTAAAACAGGTTGAGCCTTTTTTCTTTTTTAAAAAACGTGGTATCCTAAAACAAGAATTAATAACCCGTCAACAAATAAACTTGTTAGCCGGGCAGGTTAAAAGAATGAAAAATACATACATTATCTCACTTGGAGGATCTTTGATTGTCCCTGAAATAGGAATTATTGATTGGCAGTTTCTTAAAAAATTTAGAGAGCTTATTATAAAAAGAATAAAATTGGGCGAAAGGTTTTTTATTATAGCTGGCGGGGGCGCAACAGCTAGAAATTACATTAAAGCGGCTGACCATGTTTATAAAACTAGTGATGATGATAGAGATTGGTTAGGCATACATTCAACTAGATTAAATGCTCACCTCCTTAGAACAGTTTTCCGTGATGTGGCACAGGCTAGTATCATTAAAAATCCTAGCTACAGACATCCGGTCAAAAAAAAGCTTATAGTTGCTGGTGGTTGGAAGCCGGGTTGGTCTACGGACTATGTGGCAACCCTTATAGCACAAGAGTATGATATAAAAAAAATAATCAATCTCTCAAACATCGATTACGCTTATAGTAAAGATCCTAACAAATACAAAGACGCAGAAAAAATAGAAAAAATTAATTGGACGGGTTTTCAAAAAATTGTTGGCACCAAGTGGAGTCCTGGACTAAATGCCCCTTTTGACCCTATAGCTAGCCAAAAATCCAATAAATTAAACATTGAAGTTGCAATTTTAAATGGTAAAAAAATAAATAATTTGGAAAACTACCTCAATAACTCATCCTTTAAGGGCACAGTAATAAAAAATTAACCCACCCCTTTATAAAAACCGGATACTGTCCGGTTTTTTTGATTGAATTAGCTTTAAAAAACTGATATACTTTTTTTATAAATTGAAGATATGCCCATACCAAAATTAACTAATAATTACAAAACCCAACAAAGCTGGAGAAATAATAAAACAAAACCTCTAAAGAAAAAAAATTCTCCAAAGAATAAGCGACCCATAAAAAGAAGAAATAATAATTCTTCTGATTTTTTGTCTAATATTAAGAAAAAATTAATTATATTTACTATACTTTTTGTTATTTTTGGTTTTCTTTTTTCCACTATCGCAGTAGCCTTTATAGCAAGAGGCTTGCCAGACCCAAACAAGCTAATTGACCGAGAATTAGCACAAACAACCAAAATTTTCGACAGAACTGGAGAAACGGTTTTATATGAAATTCATGGTGACCAACAACGAACATTAGTAGGTCTTGATGAAATCCCGGATTATGTTAAGTGGGCGGCAATATCAATTGAGGATAAAAATTTTTATAAACATAATGGTGTTAGTGTTTGGGGAATACTCAGGGGTGTCGTTTGGCAAAAAATTAGAGGAAGAAGAGTTCAGGGTGGATCTACTCTAACTCAACAGTTTATTAAAAACGCTGTTTTAACAAATGAAAGAACTGTAACCAGAAAAATCAAAGAGTGGATTTTGTCATACAAGCTGGAACAAAAGTTTTCTAAAGATGAAATCTTACAACTCTACCTCAATGAAATCCCTTATGGCTCCACCGCCTATGGTGTGGAGGCAGCTAGTCAAAAGTATTTTGGAAAGAGTGTTAGAGATATCAATTTGGCTGAAGCTGCTATTTTAGCCGCTCTCCCTCAAGCACCCTCTACTTATTCTCCATTTGGTAGCCACAAAGACCTTCTGCTTGCTAGACAACAAGTTATTCTTGATTTAATGGTTGACCAAAACTACATTTCAAAAGAAGAAGCTAAAGAGGCAAAAAATTTCGAGTTAAGCTTTAAACAACAAGAATCAAACATTAAAGCTCCTCATTTTGTAATGTATATAAAAGAATTATTGTCAGAACAGTACGGTGAAAAAATGATTGAACAGGGTGGCCTTAAAATTATCACTACACTTGATTTATACAAACAAGAAATTGCTGAAGAAACTATCACAGAGTTAGCTATAAAAAATGATGAAAATTATCAAGCAAGCAATGCGGCTCTAGTTTCCATTGACCCAAAAAATGGTCAGGTTTTAGCAATGGTTGGTTCAAAGGATTATTTTAATGACGAGATAGATGGCCAGGTAAATATTACAACCAGCCTCAGACAGCCGGGCTCTTCAATGAAACCGCTTGTTTATGCCACAACATTTCTAAAAGGGCTAACTCCAAACACAATTCTTTATGATGTTTTAACAAACTTCTCTGCTGACGAAGATAAGCCATATGAGCCTCATAACTACAATGACAATGAACTTGGACCAGTAAGTATCAGAAAGGCTTTAGCTGGCTCCCTAAATATTCCAGCTGTAAAAGCAATCTATATTGCTGGAGTAGAAAATGTTTTAGACTTAGCAAGAGATCTTGGATATACCTCCCTAGAGGACAAAGATCGCTTTGGTCTATCTTTAGTGTTGGGTGGGGCTGAGGTTAAATTACTAGAGCACACCAATGCCTACTCTGCTTTTGCTAGAGAAGGTTATGTCTCACCCATTAGTACAATTTTAAAAATAGAAGACAAAGATGGAAACACTATTGAAGAATGGGAAGAGAAAAAAAACAAAGTTTTAGACCCAAAGGTGGCTAGAGCGATTAATGACATTCTTTCCGACAATGAAGCTCGTAGCTATGCTTTTGGTGCATCAAACTGGTTAACACTTGGAGACAGGCCTGTGGCCGCTAAAACAGGAACCACAAACGACTACCGCGACGCTTGGACTATTGGGTACACACCATCAATAGTGACTGGTGTTTGGGTTGGAAACAATAATAACGAAGAAATGAAAAGAGGGGCTGCTGGTGGTGTGGTTGCCGCTCCTATTTGGAACGCTTATATGAAAAAAGTTCTAGGAGACACCCCTAAAGAAACATTTAAAACATATGAAAATGAAAAAACAGGAAAAGCAATTCTTGATGGAATAATAGTTGGTAAAAAAACAATTAAAATTGATTCTATTTCCGGTCTCTTGGCCACCGAAGAAACCCCGGAAAGACTTATTAAAGAAATCGAATTAGAAGAACACCATTCTATTCTTCATTATATAGACAAGGATGACCCTCTAGGGGAAATTCCTGAAAACCCAGAAAAAGATTCTCAATATTTAGAGTGGGAAAATAAAATTGAACAGTGGGCGATTGAAACCTCCTCAAGCACATTAGCTGAAATACCAACCGAATATGACGATGTCCACAAAAAAGAAAACTCCCCTGAAGTTAAAATAATAAGTCCAAAAAACAATTCAAGAAAAACAGAAAGTGATTTATTAGCCAGTGTTGAAACCAGTGCACCTAGAGGGGTTTCACATGTTAATTATTTTCTAGATAATTATTTAATATCAAAAACCTCTCGCTTCCCATTTGCCCTAAAAGAAAATATTAACTATCTAGACAATGGAACACACACCCTTCGCGCTGAATCATGTGATGATGTTTATAATTGTAGCTCAGATGAAATATCTTTTATCTTAAAACTACAAAGCAATATAAAAAATAAAAACATTTCTATTGAATTATTAAATCCAAGTTCTTGCCTAGCGCTCTCAAATATCGATTTTCCACTTAAGCTTAAAACTCAAAACGACAACCCCTCTCAAATTGCTGTTATTAACTATTATTTATCAAACGAAGAAAACAAAAAAATTCTTCTAGGGTCAAATCAACCAGTTAAATCAATTATTAATGAATTTTACTGGTCTGAAATACCAAAAAGTGGAGAATATTCCATCTTCGCCGAAACCACATCATGGAGTTCTGATGTCGCCAAAACAAACGAGTCTATAGTTATAATAAATAACACTCTTGATACAGCCACTAGTACTGTTGAGTAGTTTTAAATAAAAAAACACCACTCATATCGAGTGGTGTTTTTTTATTTAAAACTCTATTTTTTTACTACTCTGTGGTTCAAGGTTATTTTTCAAAAAAACATTGTTTATTTTTTCTGTTATATCATGGTTTGTAAATACTTCTATTCCCGAAAGTTGTTCGCCTGCCAAATAACCCATGTCTCTTGTTTTTAACAAACAATTTTCACAAATTTCTAGTTTTAGTTTTTTTAAATTATCTTTTATATCAGATTTCTTAAAAGAGTAAACAAAATAAAAATCAAACTCTCGCTCCCTACTAAGGCTCTCTAGCTCATCTTCTCGCTCTATACTTAAGTCAGCGTTTTTATTTTCAACTTCAAGTTTCATTAACTTTCTAAACAATCGCACCACATTGTCACTTGTATACTTTTCATTTATCTCACCATTAATAAACACCCCTGGTGTTTCTAGTGTGGTGTTGTTTATGGTTATTTTTTCAAAAATTTTAAAACCAGCTTCGTCAAACCTAAAGTTGTTAAAAACATCAACAACCTCTTCTTTTTTTTTGTTTTCAAAATAAATCACCCCCCTGGCTAATTGTTTTATCATGTTTATTGTTTTATAGGCATTATTATATATGTATACAAGTCATCTTCCTCTGATTTAATAACACAGGGTGTGTTAGAGTCACCTATTTCTAATATAATTTTTTCACCATTTATATTATTTAAACAGTCTAGTAAATATCTATAATTAACAACCACTCCATTATCAACCCCTGACACTTGAGCATCTGTTTCGGTTGTGTTTTCACCCGCCTGCCCTGAAATCGAAGAAATGATAATTTTATTTTTCCCTGCTGGAAAATCTAGATTTACATCATTAATCCCGCTTTTTGAAAAAAGTGAGGACATTTTTGTTGCTCTAATTAGTTCTTTTTTAAAAACAACCGCCTTGGTGTTACTTTTTGTTGGAATTATTTGTTTATAGTCTGGGTACTGCCCCTCAATCAACCTTGAAACCAATGATGTGTTGTTAATAATAAACTTAACTTGATTCTCACTAATGTTTATTTCAATTTTTTTTGCCAAAACCTCTTGTTGATCTTCTTTTGCATTTGATATAACTCTAACTAACTCTTGCATTGTTTTTGCTGGAATTATTACTCTGGATTTCTTGTCATTATTTTTTTCTAATTTAATTTTTTTCTCACCAAGTCTATAACTATCTGTTGCAACTAATAAAAGCTCATTATCAACAACCTCGAACAACACCCCAGTAAGTTCCATTCTGGTTTCACTATTAGAGGTTGCAAAAACAACCTGTGGTAGGGATTCTTTTAATTTTTCTAATTTTATTTCATATACCTCGCTTTCAGAAATATCTGGAATAAGAGGAAATTCCTCTGAGCTTTGCCCTTTTATTTTGGTATTAAAGTTTTCACAACTAACCACCAACTCATCTTTAACAACCTCTAATTCAACTTTTTTATTTGGTAGAAGTGAAATATAATCAAAAAGTATTTTAGAGTCAACCGTGAAGGCCCCCTCAACATCAACCTTTCCTCTTTGTTTATTAACTATACCAATCTCTAAATCAGTAGAGGTGAAGGATATATTCCCTTGACTTGCCTCAATCATAACATTATTCAAGATTGGTAAATTAATATTTTTCCCGGCAATGTGACCAACTATATATAAAGCCTCCCTGAGATTTTCTTGTAGAATTGTAAATTTCATAGTCAGTCTAGTCAATTATATTTGTATTATAAATTAATTGTTTTATTGAATTAATGTCTTGTTTTAATTTTTCATTATCTACAACCTCTTTAGAGATTTTATTATAAGCATGCATTGCTGTTGTGTGATCTCTTCCGCCAAGCTCGTTTCCAATTGTTGGGTAAGAGGTGTTTATTTCCTCTCTCATTAAATACATTATCAGTTGCCTTGGTTGAACCAATTCTTTTTTTCTCCCCTTGCCCAAAATTTCTTTTAGTTCAATATCATAATATTTAACCACTGACTGTATTATATCTTTTGTTGTAACTGACTTCGATTGAAAATTAGAAATAATATTATTCAGAATGCTTTTGGTTGACTCTAGGGTTGGGGTAGAATTATTAAACTCGTGAAAAGCAATTATACGATTAAGCGCTCCTTCTAGCTCTCTAATATTGTTTTGAATGTTTTCAGCAATGTAGTATAAAATGTCGTAATCTAGTTTGTAGTTTTTTTCCCTACTTTTATTTTCTAAAATAGCCACTCTTGTTTCAATATCTGGATTTGCAATATCCGCTATCATTCCCCATTCAAATCTTGATAACAATCTTTTTTCTAGTGCTGGAATTGATTTTGGCGGGCGATCAGAGGTTATTACAATTTGTTTATTTGTTTGATGAAGTTCATTGAAGGTATGAAAAAACTCCTCCTGTGTTCCATCTTTTCCTGCCATAAATTGAATATCATCAACTAATAATAAATCAATGTTTCGATATTTTTCTTTAAATTCTTTTGCTTTTCCACCTCTAACCGACTGAATATACTCGTTTGTAAACTTTTCAGAGGTCACATACATTACTCTGTCTGTTTTTTTTGTAATCTCGTGTCCGATTGCTTGTAGGAGGTGGGTTTTTCCAAGACCAACACCACCATAAATAAATAATGGGTTATAGGCAACACCCGGGTTTGAGGCTACGGCCTGACAAGCAGCATGTGCTAGCTCATTACCTTTCCCGGAAACAAATTTATCAAAACTATATTTATTATTTAGACCATATTTATTAATATCTGAAACATTTTTAATTCCCTCTTTTTTTACTTCTATATTTATTCCTTTTCTTTCTATTTCTGGTGTTTGTTTTCTTGTTTCAACTTTATATAAAATACTTTTTATTTTTTCACCCAAAACATTTTCCAGGGCTTTTACTATTTCATTATGATATTTTTTTTCAAGCCATGCTTTTGTAAACGTATTTGGAACACAAATTATTACACTATTTCCATCCACTGAAGAGATGAAGGTGTTTTTAAACCAGGTGGTAAAGTTTGCTTTAGATAAAGTTAGCTCAATTTCGCCTAATACTGCTTCCCAGGTTTGATCATTGTTCATAATTTTTGGTTAGAATTTTATTCTCGAATTATATCAACATTTTTAAATATTAAAAAGACTTAATATTGTTTATAGCCTGTTGATAAAACCTTAATAAGTGTTAATTTAATAAAAACTTAATTATTTAAAAAAATAATTTAAATTAATTATTAATTAATAATAAATAAAATATAAGATAATAATAATAATAAGGACCTGGATAACTTTATAAAAACACAAATTTGGCAAATAAACACTATCTTTCCCTTGTTAATTAGTCTGTTAATAAACTATTTAAAAAAAATAATAAACTATTAATAACTATCATAAAATATTAAAAACAATAAAACATTAATCATTTATTAAATTATATCAACAATTAAATTTATAATTATAAACAAATTATAAACAAAACCAATAGTATTGACTTAAATTCTCTAAAGTGTTACTTTTATTAGGTAAAAATAAATAAATTAATATGCCAAAAAGAACATTTCAGCCAAACACAAGAAGAGCAAAAAAGAAACACGGATTCATGAAAAGAATGCAAACAAAGGATGGACAAAATGTATTGAAGTCAAGAAGAGCAAAAGGAAGAAAGGTTTTAAGTAAATAAAATCCATGTTTGCTCAAAAAAACAGAATAAGCAAACAAAGAGATTTTGATAAAATTTTCAAAAAAGGAAAAACCATTAAAAATGGTTTTTTTAAAATATTTATATTATCAAATAATTTAAAATATAATAGATATTCCATTATAATAAGTAAAAAAGTTTCTAAAAGCGCTTTTATTAGAAATAAAATTAAAAGAACAATAAGAAAAGAAATTCTTAATTTTAATTTAAATAATCACGGAAAAGATATATTAATTAATACCTACCCCACAATTCACACAGATAAAGATGAAATAAAAAGGGAAATAAATAATATTTTAAAAAATGTTTAAGTATTTAAATCAAAAACTAAAAAGTTTTTTAATTTCTATAATTAAAATATATCAAAAAACCCTTTCTCCAGACCATGGACTATTTTCATATAAATATAAGTATGGTTTTTGTCGCTTTAGACCAACCTGCTCTGATTATGCTATACTTGCTATAGAAAAGAAGGGAATAATAAAAGGAACATTTTTAGCTGCCTGGCGAATTATTCGTTGTAATCCCTGTAACAAAGGTGGCTATGATCCATTAAAATAACACTATGTTTGAAACATTTTTTTATCAACCAGTATTAAACTTACTAATTTTCTTGTATAAAACAGTTCCATTTAATGATCTTGGTTTGGCAATTATTCTTTTAACTTTAATAATAAAACTTTTATTACTACCACTTTCAAAAAAATCAATTAAAAGTCAAAAAGAACTTCAAGATATTCAACCCAAGGTTGAGGAATTAAAAAAAGAATATAAAGACAACAAGGAAGAAATGGGTAAAAAAATGATGGAACTATACAAAGAACATAATGTGAACCCCTTTTCATCTTGTTTACCGCTTTTAATTCAACTACCATTCTTAATTGCAGTTTTTCAAGTTTTTAGAAGAGGTTTTGGTGAAACAAACCTTTCTCTTGTTTATGGTTTTATTGGTCAACCAGAGAGTATTAATCAAATAGCTTTTGGCTTTTTGGATTTATCAGTAAGAAGCATTCCTCTTGCAGTTTTAGCAGGTTTGGCCCAGTTTTGGCAAACAAGAATGATGGTAACTAAAAAAGCACCCATTGAAGACAAGTCATCAAAGGATGAAAACATGATGGCTATGATGAACAAGCAAATGACCTACATGATGCCACTCCTAACGGTTTTTATTGGAATTAGTCTTCCTGGTGGACTTACTTTTTACTGGTTTTTAACTACCTTGTTCACAGTTTTTCAACAAGCCTATGTTTTTAAAAGTGAAAAAAAACAAAGCGCCGAAATAAAATAATGATAGGGGTTTTTGATTCAGGACTGGGTGGCCTTTCTGTTTTAAAAGAGCTTCAAAATAAACTTCCAGATTATAGTTATTTGTATCTAGGGGACTCCCTAAACGCCCCTTATGGCAACCTAGGTGCTAAAACAATATATAAACTTACAAAGACCGCACTAGATTTTATGTTTTCTAAAGGTGCGGTTTTAGTTTTGGTTGCCTGTAACTCAGTTTCAGTTGAAACAGTTCGAAAACTCCAGGAAGATTGTTATAATTCAAAACACAGTAATAAAAAAATTCTAGGTATTATCATCCCCACCGTAGAAAATATAAGTCAAAAATGCACAAAAAATAGTGCAATTGCTTTAATAGGAACAAAACAAACAATTCACTCAAATAAATATAAATTTGAGATTCTAAAAAGGAGAAAAGACATGGTGGTTTATCCACATGCCACCCCCAGACTTGCGGGACTAATTGAAAAGGGAGATGAAGGGGTTGTTTATGCTAATATTAGAAAAGAATTATCCTATTTTAAAAAAATGGATTATCAATATTTTTTACTAGCTTGCACACACTACTCATTTTATTATGATTTTTTTAAAAAAGAACTACCAAACAATATAAAATTATTTAACTCCTCTTTTTTTGTCGCTGAGAAAACCGCAGAGTATTTAAAAAAACATTCATACCTACCTATTAAAAAAAACAAGTCTACCACAATATACACAACAGGAGATTTGGATAAATTTAAAAACAGAGCAACCGCCCTGTTAGAAAATACAAATAAAAGAGAAATAAAATATTTAAAAACTTCTATTTTTACCAACAATTGTTTTTAATTTTTTATTTGATAGGGTGATTTTCGCGGGCGTTGTAATCTCAACACTTTTATCTATAATAATTTTTTTTATTTTATTGGAAACAAGAAGTGTTTTAAACATAAAAGCACTTTTTATTTCTTTATCTTTTTTTAATCCAACAAACAACTCCAGTTTATCGTCATTAGGAAGGCTTTGGTGGTTTTTAAGCGCTTTTTGTTTATCTATTTTTAGATTACTTATAATTATATTTCCCTGTTCACTTATTTCTAGTGTGAAACTTTCATCAACCTCAACTTTTGTTCCCATTGTTTGTATTCTTGCTTCACTTAAAAAATATGAACTATTTATTTCTACTGCATTTAATTCCTCTATTCTTCTTGAGGATAAAACCTCACACGCTTGGTTGTAATTTTCAATCCCCAAACTTAAAGATATTTCATTGTTTTCTTTTCCAACCGGAATAATAAAAATTGGAATTTTACTTGCATCAGGATGATTTGAAGATAAGACTGAATTAACAACCTTATTTAAGGTTTCATTATTACCTACAGCAACAATTGTTTTAGCCCCTCTTTTAATTTCACCATCGATCGAGTCTAGGTGATTTTTTAAAAGATTCAATCTAATAATTTTTCCACTTAAACCAAGATCAGTTATTCTTGTTTCAATTTTCGAGATAGTGTTCTGGTGTTTTTTATCGCTTAAAAAACTATCGTAAACAAAAATATTCATTTATTTATTTTTTTATCTCATCCTTTTTTTCTTCAATCTTTTCTTCCACTTTGGTCATCAAACAATTTCCATTAAAAACAGCTCCACTTTCTACTGAAATTTGAGAAGCGCTTATATCCCCATTTATTTTTGCTGTGCTTGTTATTTCTAAAAAGTTTTCAACAACAACATTTCCAGTAATTTCTCCGCTTATCTTAGCGGTTTTTGCTTCAACATCAGCTTTAATTATTGCTTTTGGTCCAACTAATAGGTTGTTAGATGTTTTTATGGCACCCTCCAGCTTCCCCTCAACAACAATATCACCATCCCCAAAAAAATTTCCCTTTACTTTAATTGACTGACCAATAACAGTCTCAGTGTTTTTTATGTTAACCTCTTCGTCTTTTTTAAACATATTTTTATAATAAATATTTATGATATTATTATAACAACATCAACCTAAGATTACAATAATAGTATTGCAAACATTTAAATATGAATGTACAATATTATTATTGTCTGTCTTCGTAGTTTAATGGATAAAACAAGGACCTCCTAAGTCTTAGATAGAAGTTCGATTCTTCTCGAAGACACATATTATAATTAAATATTAATGTTTTGTCAATGTTCCACGTGGAACAATTTTGGGCCATTAGCTCAGCTGGTTAGAGTGCTTGCATGGCATGCAAGAGGTCAAGAGTTCGAATCTCTTATGGTCCACAGTTAATTAAAGTCCAGGTTGCTCTAGACTTTATTTTATTTATACACATAAATCTGTATATAACATGTGTAAAACTATAGATAAAATTGAATATTCTTTAAAAGAATATGGTAGCTATATAGGGGTTGATGAAGTTGGAAGAGGTGCTCTTGCAGGGCCTGTTTTCGCGGCCGCAGTATTTGTTGACAGAAAATCAATAAATTATATTAAAGAGGTAAAAGATTCAAAGAAACTATCAAAAAATAAAAGAGTTAAAATAGCCTCAGAAATAAAAAAATTACACAAATTTGCTATTGCGCAGGTTAGTCCAAAAATAATTGATGAAATAAACATACATCAAGCATCATTATTAGCAATGAAAAAAGCTTTATTGAAAATAAAAACAAACACAGACATTGTATTGGTTGACGGTCCCTACAAAATACCAGAAATAACAACACCGCAACTAAGCCTGATTTCAGGTGATAATCTTTCTTATGCAATTGCAGCCGCATCAATAATCGCAAAAGTTGCACGAGATGATTTAATGTCTAGATATCAAAAAAAATTTAAAAACCACTCTTTCGCAAGTCATAAGGGCTATGGAACAAAGAAACATAAAGAGGAAATATTGCTAAGCGGAAAAACAAATATACATAGAAATTCTTTCAAGTTAATTTAACTTGTTAATAAAAATAAAATAAATTATAATACTTATATTAAGAATTAATTATAATACAGTGCCAGTGCAAAAAAAACTATTTTCAATCAAAGAAATAATAACTAAAGCAAAAATTAAAGAAGGAATGAGGGTTGCTGATTTTGGTGTTGGTGCAAATGGTTATTTTCTTTTTGAGCTATCAAAAGTTGTTGGTGATTCTGGTTTGGTATATGCTATAGACATAATAAAAGAAGCATTGGACAATATCAACAGGATAATAAAGTTAGAAAATTATAAAAACATAAAAACGGTTTGGAGCAATCTAGAAAAAAACAAGGCAACAAAAATTAACCCAATGAGCGTTGATGTAGGTTTGTTGGTTAACACTTTGCATCAATCAACAAATAGAATAGATATGTTAAGGGAGGTTGTTCGACTTATAAAAAAAAACGGAACCCTCTTGGTTGTTGATTGGGTAGAGCATTCTACTCCAATGGGCCCAAAGAGTGGTTATAAAGTAAATAAAGAGAATTTATTAAAAGGAGCAGAGAGACTTGGTCTTTTACTTGAGGACGACTCTGTGGTTGGAGATTACCATTATTGTTTAATATTTAAAAAAATATAAAAATATGACTAGTATAAACTTTTGGTTTAAAATGTATCCTGGAACCCTATCACCCATTGGAATAAAATTATTTAGCGGCTTATTGCTTGTATTTCTTTTTTTATCTCTTTTCTCAAAATTAAAAATTAGTAAATAAGGGGAAAGGATTATAAGAAGGTTACATAGAAAACTTCTAACATTTTATGTTACTCAAATAGTGCTTTTGTTGTTTATGTTCTTTTTTATGTATGAAAATATTCCCTTTCTAGCTGCTAGGGCTTGGTTCTTGTTCTGGTTGCTTGGTGTTGTAATTTGGTTGTATTTTATATTTATTTTTTTTCGGGGCATCCCAAAGCATAGAGAAGATGAAAAGAAGGAAGAAGAATATAAAAAATATCTTCCAAAATAGCTAATATTAGCAAATTATTATGAATGTAGGGAAAATCGGTGAGGATGAAGCGGTAAAGTATTTGTTGGAAAATAATTTTGTGATTGTAAGTAGGAATACTAGGTTTGGAAACTTTGAAATAGATATTATTGCGAATAAAAATAAACTGGTATACTTTATTGAGGTTAAAACAAGTTCTAATAAAAGTTCTTTTGCTCCAGAAGAGTATTTCTCAAACAAAAAAATATCAAACCTTAAAAAAGCAGCAATAATATTCTCTATTAAAACAAACACCCATCCAGAAAACATAAGATTTGATCTAATTGCTATAAGACTGTCACCCGAGGGTTATAAAGACAAGCTTAAACACTATGAAGATATAATATAAACTTGACTGACACATTTTTATTGTCTAATATAAAGACAATAATAACTCAAATGCTTAGGAGGAAGCAAACTTAAATATGAAATTTTTCAAAATTAGTTTATTTTCTCTTTTTTTATTTTTTCTATATATTACACCGGCCTTTGCATACCACCCAGAAACACCCCTTGTTTCTGGAATTAATCCAAGCATAAAAACATTTTTAAATCCCCTTGTTTTTGGGGAGACTGAGGCTAATACAAGAGTTTTGGTTTACCTGGATGGTGAATATTTCTCTGATGCAGAAGTTTTAAACTTTGGAGATAAGGCTAAATTTAATTTTTTTGTAAATGAACTACCACGGGAAGGACTTCATAAAATCTTCTTTATTTCTCAAGCAAGTAATGGGGTTTTATCACCACCAAGCAAGGAGCTTGATTTTTATATAACAAAAAAAATAGATCTTCCAAAAATAATTAATATTAGTACTGGCGAGAACCCCATGATTTTTGGAAAGTCAGAAAATGAAAATACTGTAGATATTTTTATAGACGGGCAACTATTTTCATCCATTTTTATTCCATATAACAGTAATAACACCTTTAGTGTTGATCTTGGCAATATTAGTAAGGGTGCCCACAACGCCTCATTTATTGCGAGAGATGCAATGGGGAGAAAAAGTCTAAAAACAGAATCTTTAGCATTTTATATTTCTAGCGAAGGCTCTAAGGGTCCAGAAAATAACCAGGAAGAATATACTGAAGCAGAAAACTCAACAGCAAGCAAACAAAACGAAAATTCTAATAACACCACCTATCCTGAAATATCAAGTAAAGCAGAAACCGAAGAGGTTGTCGTAGAGGGTGTTGATAATATTAACACCACAACAAGCACTTCTGAAGATTTGTTGTCATCGGAGCTTGAAGACATAAACACCTCTGAAGACCAAGAAACACAAGAGGGTGGTGCTCTAAACGAAGACGGAGAAAAGCAATCTGATTTAAAATGGAATCTAATAATCTTTCTTTCTTTCTTAGTTGCTGTAATTTTGTGGATTGTTTGGGTTAACAAAGAAATTAAAGAAGAGGAATAGCTAAAAATATCTTTTTAAAAAACTGCTTGTTAATTAGGCGGTTTTTTGGTATACAAAGAATATGAAGATAATAAAGTCTATTCTCATTGTAATAATTTTTTTCTGTCCATTCTTTAACGCTCTCGCAGCTAACGACAATCTTTTTGAAGCGGAGATTATAAGAATATTAAATCAAAAGGAAATATCATATGAGGGGGAGAAATACATTCAGCAAGATTTAATTTTAAAAGGACTTAAAGGAGAAAGGGAAAATCTAGAATATCAATTTAACGGAATTGGTGATCTTGTTGTTTTTAAAAGCGATGTTTACGAAATTTCTGACCAAGTCTTATTGTTAGAAAGCTATAACAATGAAGGTGTCCCCCAATACTATATAGTAGACCATCTAAGAACATCTAGTGTTTATTATCTTTTAGCAATATTCTTGTTGACAATTATTGTAGTTGGACGCTGGAAGGGGTTTAGGTCAATTATTTCTCTTGTTTTAACTTTTGTTGTTATTACGAAATATCTTGTCCCCAGTCTTTTATTGGGCGCTAACCCACTCTTGGTAACAATAATTGGGTCAATCGCAATTTTAGTTATTATTATATATTTCACTGAGGGTTTTCGCTTATTGTCTCACCTGGCCGTTATTAGTATTAGCGTAAGTCTTCTTATCTCAATATTTTTATCTTGGTTCTTTGTTGAGTCGGCCAAACTTTCAGGAGTTTTTGGGGAGGAAATTGCCTCTTTGGTTGAGATTGGCGGTGTTTCTTTTAATTTCAAGGGGCTACTTTTAGCGGGAATAATTATAGGCCTCCTTGGTGTTTTAGATGATGTAGTAATAGCACAGATTAGTACAGTTGAGCAAATACATAAAACCAATCCAAATCAAAAAAGGTTTGAATTATTTAAAAGCTCATACCATGTTGGAGTTTCTCATATAAGCTCAATGACTAATACTTTGTTTTTAGCCTACGCTGGTGTTTCTCTACCACTTCTCGTTTTACTTGCTAGCGGAGAGAGTGCTTTTAGTGGTTTTTCACAGTTTATAAACAACGAACAAATAGCTACGGAAATTGTTAGGACTTTAGCAGGAAGTGTTGGCTTGATTCTTTCAGTTCCTCTTTCAACAATTATTGCAGTTTGGTGGTACAAGAGGAATGATTGACAAAAAATATTTTTTTAGATAATATTTAGACATATTTCTAAATATCTAAATATGAGCATAAGTAAAACATTTCAAGCCTTATCAGACCAAACAAGAAGAGAGATTTTGGAGCTGTTAAAAAAACAAGAAATGTCGGTTGGTGAAATTTCCCAAAGTTTTAGTATTAGTCTCCCCTCTTTGTCTCACCATTTAAATGTTTTAAAACAGGTTGAGCTTATCTCAGATAGAAGAAAAGGACAGGAGAAAATATATTCAATAAACTTAAGTGTGCTTGAGGAGGTTGCAAGCACCCTTCTAAATATTTTTAAAGTTTAAAACTATGAAGACACCACTAAAAACAAACTGGAAAACTGAAGGTATTTCGATTATTATTATTGTTTCTTCTTTACTATTGGCAATTTTCTTTTATAATAATTTTCCTGATTCAGTCCCAACTCATTGGAATATGGAAGGAGAGGCTGATTCATGGTCCAGTTCTGAGCTTGGCGCATTTTTAATGCCCGGCATTATGGTGCTTTTGTATTTTATTTTTCACATACTTCCCTTAATTGACCCAAAAAAGAAAAGGTATGAAGAATTTGGGAAAACATATAATATTTTTAGGAACATAATTTTGATGTTTATGTTTTTAATATATATAGCTACCAGTCTAATAGCCTTGGGATATGATGTAAATATAAATTCAGTAATTTTAACTTTAATTGGAGTTTTGTTTTTGATAATAGGAAATTATATGTCAAAAATAAAAATGAACTGGTTTTTTGGAATTAGAACACCCTGGACCCTATCCTCTGAAAAGGTTTGGAATAAAACTCATCGTTTAGCTGGAAAGCTGTTTTTTTTGTCAGGTTTTCTGTTTTTTACGATTTCTTACTTACCCAGCCCTTTTAATATAGGAGTTTTTCTGTTTATCGTCACATCCCTTTCTTTGGGGCTGATGGCTTACTCATACTATATTTATAATAAAGAAAATAAAAATGACAATTAAACTTATTGAAAGTACAAAAAATCCAACTATTAAAAATATAATAAAGTTAAGAAAGTCTAGTGAGAGAAAAAAACAAAAACTTGTTATCGTTGAGGGCATAAGAGAGATTTCAATTGCTCTTATGTCTGGACTTGAGATTGATTCGCTATTTTTAGCCAAAAATAAAGAGTTAGAACTAAAAGAGATTAAAGAAAACAAAATAACACTTCTTGAAGATAAGGTTTTTTCTAATATTAGCCAAAGACAAAATCCGGATGGACACCTCGCACTATTTAAGGAGCCTATTTCAAAAATTTCAAAGTTTAAAGTTCCAGAAAACCCCTTAATATTAATCTTGGAGGCAATTGAAAAGCCAGGCAACCTAGGAGCAATTATGAGGACTGTAGACGCTGCAGGTGTAGATGCTGTTATAATAAATGACCCAGCTTTGGATATATATAGCGCAAATGCAGTTCGATCAAGCCAGGGTACAATTTTTACCACTCCCCTATTTTTAGCCAACATTAAAGAAACAAGCGATTTTTGCAAAAAACATAAAATTCAAATGCTTGCTACAACCCCAGATGCTGCAAATGAATATTTAGATGAAGACATGACTCACCCAACAGCGTTAATTTTCGGAACAGAAGCCACCGGTTTATCTAAAAAATGGCTAGAAATAGCTAATAAAACCGTAAAAATATACATGAACGGAAAAATTGATTCCCTAAATCTCTCCGTTAGTGCAGGTGTTGTCGTTTTTGAAGCCAAAAGACAGAGAGGACTTATCCCCAATTGACCCAAACATTAAAATATGATATAGTATAAGTACAAAAACAAAAAACAAAAAATAAAATTCCATGTTAAAATTAAATAAGGCTAAAATTAGTAAAATTTTTATAACCGTTGTCTTTGTGTTGGGGCAAACGGTTTTTTTATTGCTTCCAACAGTATTTTTAAGCGCGTTTTCAGGAATTGATAGATCACTAGAAACAGGGCTTCTTTTTGGTTCATATTTACAAGACAAAAATTTAGTTGATTTGAGTTGGAATTTTCCACCCACAGAATTAAATAGTACCGCAACGGCTGTTGAAACAGAATACCTTGTTTTTAAATATAGCGGAGTGTCTTCAGATAGAATGTATCTTGATTATCAAGAAAAAGAACGGGTAAGCACTGAAAACTTTGACTGGACCCTTAATTTACTTCCTGGAGAATCATATTTTTTTGGAGTTTGTCGACTAGATTCGGCTGGGGTTTGTGAATCATACACAAATGAACAAATAATAAATATTGATAAAGAAATTGTAAATACCCAAACCGAACCACTTTTTACTTGGTTTGATCTTATTGAAGACCCAATAAAGCTTGATACTGAGTTAGATATAAATTTTCATTCAAACGTGCCTGTTTTTTATAATATGGCAAAACTGAGTGATCCAGCGGGCTTTACCATGGACGTTCCAATAATAAGGGTTTCTGAGATTGATTTTTTGATAATTTTAAATTCTTCAAATTATTCAGGGGGTATGTATAATCTAGAGATTCTTTCGAAAACTGATTTTGAAGAACACATTATTTATAAAAGGATAGATGTTGATCCAACAACCGATCCAACAACCGATCCAACAACCGATCCAACAACCGATCCAACAACCGATCCAACAACCGATCCAACAACCG
>PKTH01000011.1 GCA_002869265.1 Candidatus Parcubacteria bacterium | reverse complement strand
TGTGCCAACTCTAGTGCGCTCTCAGCGTCATCAGCAGCAGTTTGTGCCAACTCTAGTGCGCTCTCAGCGTCATCAGCAGCAGTTTGTGCGTCATCAATTTCTGATTGTGTTGATGATGCCGATGCTTGAGCTTCCTCAAGTGCTAGAGCTGTTGATGAAGCTAGTTCTTTAGCCAAATCAAGAGCCTCTGTTGTTGAAGCAGCTTCTGCTTGAGCTTCCTCAAGTGCTAGAGCTGTTGATGAAGCTAGTTCTTTAGCCAAATCAAGAGCCTCTGTTGTTGAAGCAACTTCTGCTTGAGCTTCCTCAATAGCGATGCATGAGCTATAGTCATCAGAATCTACAAGACATTCACTGTCTTCACCTTCATCTGAACTATCATCTTCTTCAGTCGCATTTTCACACTCTCCTAAAGTAGCTCTTTCAGCCAACATTCCTCTTAGGGCAGTTGGAGCAACATTCAATGTTTTTTGTACACCATCTCTATTTGTGTGACAAATTGTAATCTTCTCTCTTTTTCTAACTTGATTATTTTCAATACATTCACTAATAAAGTCATCGCCAGCTCCTTCTATTTCTAAGCCGTACATTGCTGCCCTTCTTTGTAATTTGTTAACAGCCTCTTCTAGTCTATTACATTGTCTTTCTTTAACATCTTGAATTCTGTTTTGAATAGCTACTTTTGCTTTGAATCCTCTATTGTGACTGATAGAAGGGATTTCTTGTTCAGCTTCAGTTGGATCATAGTCCTCATCACTATCGATTTCAGCTCCCACCTCGTAATTAGTGAAAAAAGAATCTGGAAGATCGTCTACTAATTTATTCCAGTTAGCGCCGTATAGTGCTTTTGCAACGTTCTCACTCTTTACCCACCTTAGAGTCCCGTTTTCGCCAACAGCGTAAACTCTAGGATCAGTAGTTATCTTAACAAGCAATGAACCTGGCTTATATCTTACATTTCCTCCCAATGGATAAGAAAACAATTCTTCGTCAGGGATTTCTGTCACCTCAGAAAAATCGTCGAACCAAGAAAAATAAGTTTTTGAATTAGGAAAAACGTAACGTTTACCATCCTCAGCCAAATAATAGACTGTTTGATAAGACTCCCCTTTAATTAATTCACCATCAAGATTGGCTGTTGTTGTTACCTCAACCGCGCTTGCTGATAGTGCAATCATCCCAAGGCCAAAAAGAGAAATGACCAAAGAAAGAAATAAGCTTTTTTTCATACTCATTATTAATAATTAATTATTTTTACAATTGATATTATAACATTATTTATGTGTTTTTTAAATACTCTACTTAATAATACAAACTAAATCCATTTTTGTTACATTTATTAAAAAATAATTAAAAAAAGGGTCTCTTTAACAGAGTCCCTTTTTTTACCAATAAATTATTGCTTTAATTTAACCTTTTCTTCAATTTCTTTAAAAAATTCTTCCTTTTCAATTTCCCGAGATTCTCTTTGACCTCTATCTCTGACAGCCAATACAGAACCACCCATTTCTTTGTCGCCAACTACTAGCATATACGGCGCTTTTTCACTCGTTGCCTTCCTGATTTTTGAGCTAACAGTTTCATCTTCACTATCAACTTCAACTCTTATATCTTGAGCCCTAAATTCATCTGCTAGCTTTTCACAATACTCTCTATGGGCTTCACCAACAGATATTATTTTTACCTGTGTTGGAGAAAGCCAAACAGGAAAAGCTCCTTCATAATGCTCAATCAAGACACCAATAAACCTCTCAAAGGATCCAAATAGGGCTCGATGAAGCATATATGGCCTCTCCTTCTCCCCCTTATCATTAACAAAGGTCATATCGAATCTTTCGGGTAAGTTGAAGTCAAATTGAAGGGTAGAACATTGCCATTCACGTCCCAGACAATCTTTAATCTTATAGTCTAGTTTTGGACCATAAAAAGCTGCTTCACCTTCTTCTACTGTGTAATCAAGATTTTCCTCATCTGCAACCTCCTTTAAGACCTTTTGAGTAAAGTCCCAGCCTTCATCATTGCCGGCATATTTTTCTTTATTTTTAGGGTCTCGCAAAGAAAGATAAACCTTATACTCTCTGAAACCAAAAGACTCAAAAATAAATGCTATAAAACGAGCCACCCTTTTCAGCTCATCTTTCACCATCTCCTTGGTACATATTATATGAGCATCATCCTGTGTAAAGCCCCTCACTCTAGTCAAGCCAGACAATTCACCATGTTTCTCATATCTATAAACTGTCCCAGTCTCAGCCCACCTAACAGGCAGATCTCGATAACTCCGTGGTTTATTATTATAAAGCATTACATGGAAAGGGCAATTCATTGGTTTAAGAAGATACTCTTCTTTACTTTCCTTATCAACTTCTTGGCCCTCCTGGGCTGCTTTCAGGGTTTGTCCAACTTCAATTGTTGGATACATGCTGTCACTATAAAATCCCCAGTGACCTGAGGTCTCCCAGAGCTTTCTAGAACCAATATGTGGAGTTCTTACAAGTTCATATCCGCCCCTTAGGTGCTCTTTATACCAAAACTCTTCCATTATTCTCCACAAAAGAGCTCCTTTTGGTTGCCACATGGCAAGCCCCAAGCCAACCATCGGGTCAATCATAAACAATTCCTGCTCTTTACCAATTTTTCTGTGATCGCGCTTTTCTGCCTCTTTCAAGAATTTTAAATGGCTCTCCAGCTCCGCCTTTGTGTTAAAAGCTAAACCATAAATTCTAGTAAGCATTTTATTTGTCTCATCACCCCTCCAATACGCTCCAGCAATTTTTTGTAGTGAAAAACTCCCTGCCTCTATTTCTTTAGTTTCTTCAATATGTGGGCCTCGACACAAGTCTTTAAAGCCATAAATCTCATAATATGAAACTTGTTTCTCCCCCTCTTCTTTCAAATCATCTAAAAGTTCTTTTTTATAGATAGCTTTGTTTTTTTCTTCCTCCTTAATTGCCTCGTCGATAGATTTTTCACTCATCTCCATTTTTGCATTGTTTTTTAGAAGATGTTTCATTTTTTTCTCGATTGTCTTCAGGTCGTCCTCACTAACCTTAGTCTCAGCAAAATCTATATCATAGTAAAAACCATTCTCTACAACGGGGCCTATAGCAAACTCCGCCTCCGGATAAAGCTCTTTTATGGCTGCAGCCATTATGTGAGACAACGAATGTCTCTTTTTTTCTAAATTTTCGTCAATCATATATTTATTAATTTATAAATCAAAAAACCCCGTCCAAATGTACCAAAACATGATACACTAGGACGGGGCTATAAACCTCGCGGTTCCACCTAGATTCCCCTCCCCAGTTTGGGCAATTAATTGTCCAAACTGGGGAGGGGCTCTCATTTTGTGCAAACTTAGCTTAGTTTTACCTTAGTAAAAAGATTTTATCTCCGCGGTTGGTAGCCACGGCAATCACCTTATTCACACTTAATATATATTTTAATCTATATTAAAATATATATTTAATATTGTCAATTATCTCTTTGTTTTTATTATTATCTTATCTGGAATATCAGGAACTCTTTTTATAAACGATGGAAAGAATTCTATGTCATACCCTGAGATATTTTCCTTACCCATTAAATATGCGTTTAGGGCTCCTTTGTTTAATCCTAGAATTTCTTCTTTCTTTATAACATCACTCTCAGAATCAAGACTAACTTTACCCTCGAAAGTGGCGTTTATAGATGCTGTGCCTTCTCGATAGTCAAAACTATCAAGTGTATATATTATGTTGTTTCTATTGAATTCTATAAGCTCTTTTTGCGGATCAAGTGTGCTTGTAAATTTTTTCTCGGCCAAATTAGCAGCAGACTGGCCATCAAAAGCAACGGCTACAACATTTGCAGTAATTGTAGCATCAAACTCGTCTATATAGTCTTCCCTCTCTGCCTCAACTTCTGAAAATACAGAGTTGTCATCGATGCTATAAATTACTTGGCTATACTCTTCATACTTTTTATTTATCTCAACTTTTGCCTTTTGAACTAACTGTTGTTTCAAATCTCTAATCGCATTGTCTATATCTGACTGAGTAACAAACTTGTTCACTTTTTGCGAGTATTCAATTCTGTCTTCACTCTCAGCATATATCTTATCTTGTAGACCTGCCCAGAGTCCTGGGATGGTAAACTTGGTTGGACCTATTTCCATATCAATACTTGGATCATCTGAATACACCCTAGCTTTTACCTCTCCACCGGCGGGAACATTTACCGTCTCTTCAATTCTATAAATCTTTCCATCTGGAGACATTAATCTGGTTGTCGCCACCAATGGTTGATTCTTTGTATAGTAATTATATATAACAACCTCTCCTGCAACCTCCTAACCAATAACATCTTCTCCGGTAGCCTGGTAAGTTTCAGTTAAGTCCATACTAGTCTTTTTAACAACACCAGCTATCTTTTCACCTTCAAAAACCTCATTATCCTTATCGTAGATATCAATAATCATATTGTTATTAATCCTCTCTTGATCAGGGACTATTGTAATAGTAACACTAGCGAATAAGAAATAAGAAACGAAAGAGATTAAAAAGACTGTTGCAATTAGGAAAAATATTGCTATTTTTTTATATAATCCGATTGATCTTTTGGAGTGAACTTCATCTTCAAGAATTTCTTCATCAGTCTCTACTTCTTCGTTTGTTTGATCGTCCTCTTCCTCTGGAGCCAAAGAACTAAATTTTAGTTCACCCTCTTCTTGCGTTTTTTCTTTTTTTTCTATCTCTTCCATCACTTCTTTTTTCTCGGAATCAGTGACATTTATTTTACTCATGAAATCTCCCACAACATCAATTTTTTCTTCAATTTCTTTTTCTACCGACTCTTCTTCCTTTTTTTCCACAGGTTTTTCTACCGGTTTCTTTTTTGGTGGTCTTCCTCTTTTTTTAGGTTTTTTTACTGGAACTTCTTCTTTTTTGGAAACAGCCCTTTTCTTGGTTACTTTTTTTGGTTTTTCAGACTCTTTTTTTTCGAGATCATGAACAACCCCTTCAGCATCATCAAGGTTGTCTATTGAGATTTTTATTTTACCTGCGGTCATAATTATTTAGAATTATTCTTTCTAATACTATAACATTTTTAAGAAGAAGTGTCTAACTATTCCACCACTGAAACAGAATCATTAAACTTCTCTTCAATTTTTGTCTTGAGTAGTTCGTTGTTATCAACCATAAAGCCAGCTTCTATAACATTTTCATTGACTTTAAAAAATACTTTATCGTTCCCAGGACTGCCAGTTAGTATGTCTTTTAAGTTTGTGTAGGCTTGCTCATCCAATTCGCCATTAAAAACTATCTTCAAGGGATTGTTTTTCATTGCTGGTCTGCTTTCCTGAGGGCTAGCAGCTGTGTTTTCTGGCTCTTTTTTTTGCCATCTTTTTTTAGCTGGAGCGTCCATGACCTCTCTTTTAAACTCATCTATAGATTTATCGATATTAGCTAAATCAAGCTTTGTTGCCAAGTTGGCTAAGAACTTAATTTCATTATCTTTATCAGAGACGGCTCCAGAACAAATAACCACATTCCCTTCTTGCCAGATTTCCATGTTTTTTTGATAAAGTTTTGGAAATACCAAAATCTCTGTATTGGAAACAGTGTCTTCTATCTTTACAAAAAGCATGGTTTCGTTTTTTCTGGTCATTATTTTTTTAATAGTAGATATAATACCTGAAATTTTAACATTTTCATCGCCAACATACTCTCCCAAATACGACAGAGGGATTATTCTTACTTTATTGTGCATTTTTTTTCTATAATCTGAAAAAGGATGTTCTGTAATATAAAGACCTAATAGCTCTTTCTCCCAGGCGAGTTTAACCTGTCTATCAATCTCTTCATGAGGCTCAAGTCTCACCTTATTCTCCATTGTTGGCATGTCACCAAAAAGACTAGTCTGCTTGGTGCTCAATTCTTCACTCACCTCTTTGTGAAAACGAAGGAGATTTTCTAGGTTTCCCAGAAGCGCTGCTCTATCCTCAAATAAATCAAGAGCCCCACTTTTTATAAGACTCTCTAAAGACTTCTTATTCAAATCTTTATCCATAACCCTTGAAAGAAAATCAGATATGTCTTTGTAGGGACCATTTTCTTTTCTCTCCTTAATGATCACATTTACTATATTCTCACCAACGTTTTTTATAGCATTTAGCCCAAATCGAATTACGCTTATTTTTTCGTCAGAACTAACTATCTCGCCTTTAGCAGTCCCACTGGTAACAACGGTAAATGAATCATATGATTGGTTAATATCTGGCTGTTTAACTTCTATATCCATGTTCCGACATTCATCAATCTCAATAGCTACCCTATCTGTATTTTGCTGGTCAGCGGTCAACAAGGCTGCCATAAATTCTGTAGGCCAATGCGCCTTAAGATAAGCTGTTTGATAACCGATCATAGCATAACAAGCGGCATGACTTCTATTAAAACCATAGCCTGCAAAAGGCTCAATAAATGAAAAGATGGTCTTAGCTAGATCACTGGAAATACCATTCTTCACACAACCGTCTATAAATTTCTCTTTTTGTTCTTCAAGTAGTTTTAAAATCTTTTTACCCACAGCCTTACGTAAAACATCGGCCTGGGCCATTGTAAAACCAGCCAAATCTCTAGCCATTTGCATAACCTGTTCTTGGTAAATAGCCACCCCATAAGTTACTCTCAAAATTGGCTCTAATTTGGGGTGTAGGTATTCAAGCTTTTTCTTGCCATGTTTTCCATTGATATAATCTGGAATCCACTCCATTGGACCTGGTCTATATAGAGCCACCATAGCGATAATATCCTCAAACTCAGTAGGTTTTAGTTCTTTTAAATATCTTTTCATTCCGCTCGACTCAAACTGGAATACACCCGTGGTCTCCCCTTTCTGAAAAAGTTCAAAGGCCTTTTCGTCGTCTAGAGGTATTTTATCGATATCTATCTCTACGCCACGAGTATTTTTTATAATATTTATAGCAGACTCAATAATAGTTAAGTTTTTCAGACCTAAAAAATCCATTTTCAGAAGACCCAAATCTTCAACTGGATGTAGTGAGTATTGAGAAACTATACTCTGATCTGAAGAAGATGCATACTGAATAGGAGTGTGATCGGTTAGAGGTTCTCCGGTGATGAGGACTCCACAAGCATGAGTTGAAGAATGTCTAGAAACACCTTCTAGTCGAATAGCATAGTCTAGTATTTTTTTTGCTCCATCTTCGTTGTTGTAGATATCACGAACTTCTGGCACTTTTTCAATAGAGGTTTTCAGGTCAGTAAACATTGGGATCATCTTTGAAATCCTATCACAATAGTCATAAGGATAATCCAAAACACGACCAACGTCTCTAATTGCCGCCTTAGCCGCCATGGTTCCAAAAGTAATAATTTGCGAAACATGATCTTTACCATATTTATTCTCCACATATCTAATAACCTCATCGCGACGAATATCTGCAAAATCAAGGTCAATATCTGGCATCGAAATACGATCAGGATTTAAAAATCTTTCAAAAAGCAAATTATAATGGAGAGGGTCTAGGTTGGTAATCCCTACAAGATAGCAAACAAAAGACCCAGCCGCTGACCCACGCCCTGGTCCAACAACTATGCCGTTGTCTTTTGACCAATTTACAAAATCAGCCACAATCAAAAAGTATGCCGGCCAACCCATCCCATTAATAACCGAGAGTTCATATTCCATCCTCTCTTTTTGCTCCTTGCTTGCTTCTTCGTATTTTTTGCCGTATCTTTTTTCATATCCTTCTATACATAAGTGTTCCAAATAGCTCTTGTCATCAAATCCCTCCGGGACATCAAAATGCGGCAAATGATATTTACCAAGCTCTATCTCAACGTTACACCTCTCAGCGAGTTTCACTGTGTTGTCTATAGCTTCTGGAACATCTGGGAAAGCTTTTCTCATTTCAGTCTCTGTGATGTAGGAAAAATTACCCTCTTGCATATTCATTCTGTCAGTGTCAGTCAACTTTTTCTTGTTCTGCAGACACAATAAAATATCTTGAGCTTCGGCATCATCTTTGTTCAGGTAATGAATATCATTGGTAGCAATTACAGGAATCCCCAGTTCTTTTGAGAACTTTATCATCTGCTCGTTCACTTCTTTTTGTCCTTCCAGTTGGAAGTGTGGCATTATCTCCAAATAAAAATTGTCTTGTCCAAATAGCTCATTAAATTCAAGAATACGCTCTCTGGCTCTATCAATTTTTCCAGATAGTATTAATCTAGGAATCTCTCCACCCAAACAAGCAGTCGATCCAATAAGCCCCTCAGAATATTTTGACAAAACTTCCCAGTCAATCCTTGGTTTATAGTAGAAGCCCTCCAAGTGGGCAATTGAAACTAATTTAATAAGATTTTTATAGCCCGCATTGTTTCTAGCAATCAATAGCATGTGATACGAACTCTTCTCTTCACTTCTGGTTACCTTGTCATGCCTAGAGTTTGGAGCAAAATATGTCTCCACTCCAATCAGTGGCTTTATTCCTTGTTTCTTGCATTCTTTATAGAATTCGATTGTCCCATACATTGTCCCATGATCTGTTAAGGCTACAGCCGGGGCTCCATTTTCTTTGGCAGTTCGAACCAGCTCATCAATCTTTGTCAGACCGTCAAGCAATGAATAATGGGAGTGCGTATGAATGTGGACAAAACTCATTATTTAAAAATATAAGGTCCAATCCTAGCACAAGGACTAAACCCCTTTTAGTATTAATTCTTCTACAATTTTATCCTATTTTAGCATCTCTGGCAAATTGCAATTTAAAAAGAAAAACACCCTATTTCTAGGGTGCTTGATACTATGTCAGAAATTTTAAAAGACGCTAATATGCAGGGAAAAAAGATTCTCCCCCAACTCTAGCAATGAGATGTTTTCTATTTGCCTAATTTCAATATAATCTGAAGATCTCCAGACCTCCTGTTTCGCCACACAGGCACACATTCCAGCTGGCCTTTCCAAAAACCTACTTAGAACAAAAATCCTATTTACATCAAAACCAAGAAGTTTATCAGGGACTATAACCCTTTTTCTGATAACCGGAGGCAGATTCTCAGTTTGTTTCAGAAAATCATTCAAGGGACCCCCTAGATTAAATCCCCTTCTCACAAACTCATCATTCCTTACTCTTTCTTGCTCCAATTCATCAAACTTTGCATCTCTTATTTTCATATCATTGAGCCTTTCAGACTCAAATCTACCAAGTCCTTCAATAAAAAAATGATCAATTGCATAGGCATAGAAGAACCTGCTTAAATACTCGTGACGTTTTTCTAAATCTTCTCGGGCTGTAGCGTTGAACAATCTGACTGTCTCAAAAAGTTCTTCTTCAGTCCAGTCACCAACGAAATTTCGACTAAAGTCAACAATTACTTTTTTCCAAAAACTTCCCCTCTGAGTAGCTTCTGCCATCTCGATTCTCCTTTCGGTAAAATAATAATATCTTATTTGAAAGATCTATTCTAAATTTATACTTAGTTTACTGCTTACAAGGAAATAGTCAACTAAAAAATAGTGATGTAGTTTGGAAGTTGCTCAAAAAAATGCAGTTTAGTTGAATACATTCCGAACAAAAATATAAGCAGGATTAGAGTCTGTACTATAACGGGCTTATGCTGTACTCTCATTCTTACTATTATATTTATAAAAAGAGAAATACTCAGTATTGCCAGAGCAGCCAAAAGGATAATGTTCACAAAATCGGAAACTCTAGCAGCAATAGTATATTTATCTTTAATGTCTGTACTTACAACATATTTTTTTTCATAGTTTAACTCTTTCTCTAAGTCTGGTTCAAGAGTTTTTTTCTCTATATATGTCTTAGCAGCATCACCAAGCATCAAGGGACTGCTACTTGATTGTCTTATTACTTCTTGTTCTTGTTCTCTCTCGAGCTGTTCTTTTAGTTGAAGCACTTTTTCATCAGGCTCTATATTTCTAATTACTTCCTCTTTCTCCACATTTTCTTCTTCCAGTACTTCGGGGACCAGCTCTTCAGAACTGCCGGCACTTAGTTCTTCTTTTTCTCCAGTATCCAATTCAATTATCGTGGTGTCCTCTTTGGCTTTTTCTTCTGTTTTAACAGCTGCTGCCAAAACAGGGTTCGGAATTAATTCCACTCTTTTTTCACTACCAAAAAGCTGAACTAATATATTAGTTTCCTTTCCGTTGATCATCCCCCTTCTGACAATCACTCCCACGTCTGAATATTTATCATTCAAAATATTCTTTTTGTGCGATGGAGAGTTCATCAAGGCCTTATGGACAGAAGCGGCAGAGGTAAAGCTCATCCCAAGATTTTCACCGATATATATATAGGGATAGTCTCTTCTAGAAACCCAGTCCCAAGGCATTCGGCCATCAGGGCTTTCATGAGCAAAATAATCATTAGCAAGCATATCTTCCGCCTTGTCGGTCGCAGAGGCTATAAGGGCGTCATTTAGAACCAGGGGTTCGAGACCAATCGATACTCTTTCTTCATTTAGCATATTCAAAACTCCTTGTTGGATATCCTCACTCATTTGTCCATTATTTGGATATATAAAAAACAAATAAGAAATCAAAGAAAATTTTAGGAATAGCGCCAAAATAAAAATTGCAATCAATGGTCTTTTCCGCAAAATCTTTGGATGGTGATTATTTGAATGGCTAGGTATAAAATAGTCTTTAAAAATTGATTCAGAATCTTCAATATATTCCACAACGTCCTCTTTATGATGAACTAACTCATCTATCTCTTTCTTTTCTTTATTGAAAAAATCAAGAAAATTGTGTTCAACATCTGCTAGTGTAAAACCTTTTTCTTTTTCTTCTTTTTTAAATAAATACAAGAAAAACCCTCCAAAAAGAAGGAATTTTAGCCATTTTCTATTTTTTCTCTTGTTTTTACTCATCTTTCCATATTATAACACAAATCATCAAAAATCGATATTTTATTATAATACAAAAAATATAATATTGCAAGTCTTTATTTTAGTATTTTCTCCCTACCCCCTTACATCGCTTTGATTATCCATATCACTTTCTGTCAAAGACTCGTCTCCCTCAACAATATTTTCTAAATCACCTTTGTTAGAGTAAGACAAAAAATATAACTAAAATATTATACAAAATACTTAAAAAAGTTAAAAAATTATGCAAAACAAAACACCACTTTCGTGGTGCTTTGAAAAATATTTATTGCTAGAACTTAAAGCTCTTTAGCTGTCTTTTTGACAAAATCTTTTAAGTCCTCTCCTATTTCATCATGTTTTATCCCTAGCTTTATGGTTGCTTTTATAAAGCTTAATTTATTTCCAGTATCCAACCATTCCCCTTCAAGTTTTTGTCCATAGAGTTCTCCTCCTTCTCTTAGGTATATATCGAATGCATCAGCCAATCTAATCTCTCCCGACTTTCCATCATTCATCCCCGCTAATATTTTGAAAATTTCTGGGGTAATAACATAAATTCCCACAGCAACAAGATTTGAGGGCGCTTCATCAGCCGCCGGTTTTTCTACCATACCACCTATCTTATAAGCCCCGCCCCCTAAATCATCACCATCTATAACACCAAAGCTTGAAACCTCTTCCATCGGAACTTCAGCCAGACCAATAATTGGTGCTTGATATTTTTCAAAAGCCTGAATAACCTGAGTAGCAATATTTGGTTCAGCATCATAGAGGGTGTCTCCAAAAAATATTAATACAGGATCTCCTTTGCCCATCAGGTGTGAAGCACAAGCTATGGCATGACCGTCACCAAGTGGCTCTGGTTGTCTAACATATGAAAACCTTGCTAGGCTAGAAATTTTTCTCACCTTACTTACTAATTCATGTTTTCCTTTTTCTACAAGATTATGATCAAGTTCAAAAGATTTATCAAAATGATCTTCGATCGCACGTTTACCCCGTCCAGTCACAAAAGTGATGTCCTTTATCCCCGCCTCCGAGGACTGTTCCACCAAATACTGAATAACTGGCTTGTCTACTACAGGGAGCATTTCCTTGGGGGATGATTTTGTAGCTGGTAAAAATCTAGTTCCGAAACCAGCAACCGGTAATATAGCTTTTTTAACTTTTTTCATAAGCTTTTTAAATTAATTCTATTTTTAAAAAATTATTTTCCAAAATGTTTTCTTTTCAATCCCCACTTAATAAAATACTTCAACCAACTTTTTAGGTGTATTCTAGTTACTCTATTTGTAAATATTGAACTTAAGGCATTTGCTTCAGCCGAGTCTCTTTTGTGCTTATGCTTTATTCCTAGATGATGTACATATCTCACCTTGTGACCAGCCTCCCAGGCCCTCCTGCATAAATCACAATCTTCAAAATACATAAAATACCTATCATCAAAATATCCAATATCACGAAAAACCTCTGGCCGAATAAACAAGAAAGAACCAATCAGCCAGTCAACGTCAACTGTTTCATTGTGATCGAAGTCTCTCATCAAATATCTATCTATTTTTTTTCTAAAATGTTTACTTCTTTCATCTAATTTAACCCTTCTGGCCACCTGATCAAAAAAATTAAAATTTCTAGAACAGGAAAGCTGGACAGTTCCATCAGCATTATAGGTTTTAGGAGCCGCTATTCCTACTTCTGGATTTTCCTCCATATATTTTATTTTTTCTTCTAAGACATTCTCTCCTTCTATAAACTCAACATCAGGATTTAGAACCAAATAATATCTAGCCTGCTCTTTTTTTAGGCCTATATTTTGCGAAGCTCCAAAGCCAATGTTGCCACCATTATCTATATAAACAACTTGAGGAAATTTATCAGCTAACATGTTTTTCACTCCATCAACATTCTCTGAATTATCCATCAAGTGAACAACTACATTCAAATCAGAGTTTGCCAGATCGCGAAAAACTGAAGACAGACAAATCTCAACATCATCCCTTGTTTTATAATTTACAATTACAATATTTAAATCATACATACTACCAAACGATCATTATTCTAATTAGCTTCCAATAAATATTAAAAATTGGATTGGCGATATATTTTAGAACTGGATTATCCACCTCTTGAAACAAAACCCTGCCCTCAAAATTTTTAATAATACTTTTCTCACTCACCTTTCTTATGCTTTGAATAAACTTTCTCTTTTTAAATATTTTTTTCCAAGTAGCTACTTGAAAAAAATACATGCTAGTTTTAATTTTTGTTCCAAGCCAAGAATTAACTATGGCAAAGAACCACATTCCCATAGACATAAAAACTAATGCCGGAGATACCAAAAACAGCGTTGGGGTTTTATAGAACTGCAAAACAAGCAATAATCTGTTCCGCTCCATATAGTATAACATTCTGACACTTCTTGAAAACTCATATTTATGAAAGATTATCGATTTAGGAGCTAAGATTATCTTATGACCACACATTCTAGTCTTCCAGCCCACCTCAACATCATCGTGGTACATATAATACTCTGAATCATAACCACCAATTTCATCAAAAACATTTTTTCTTATAATAAATGAACAGCCACTCGCATAACCTTTTATTTCTGGATACCCCTCTAGCGGACGATCCTCCTCTTGATAGGCACTAGTGAAACCAAAACCTAAAAAGTTAATGATGTTCCCCAGGGTGTTTATTCTCGGTTTCAAAGTTTCTTCCTTGGTCTTTGGAAATAACAATATTTTCGACTGAGCTATCCCTGCCTCACTATTTGCTTCCAGACTCGCAACCAATTCACTTAACCAGTTTTTGTCCATCGTTGTATCAATATTTACAATAACAATGTATTCACAACCATCTTTAAAAGCCTGTCTGGCCCCTTCATTATTTGCCTGGGCATAATTTCCGTCATCTCTTCTGATGATTTTTGCCTCTGAAAAATTTTCACTCAAGTATTTATAAGAAGGCGCAGAAGAAGAATTATCAACCATATAGTATTCCACCAGCTCACGAGGATAAGTCTGTGCCAAAAGACTATCACGAAAATCATCAAGATATCTCTGAGCGTAATCCTTAAAATTTACCATTATAATACCAACCTTTTTTGTCATACTATGTTTTGATTCTTTTTTTTATCTTAATCATGTCAGCAAGATTTGCAAGTAGTATCCCTAGGGGCCAGGCCAAATACAGAAAAAACCATGACCAAAAAGAATGCCATCTTTTGAAATATTTCAACATTGAGTCTCTAAAGTATTTCTGTGTCTCCCCTCTCGCAACTTGAGAAAAGCTTTTTCCAACATAATCGATGCATTTTGCCTCAGGAGTATATACCACTTTCCTGCCGGCACTCTTCACTCTCATACAATAATCTACCTCTTCAAACCAAATAAAATATATTGGATCTAGTTTTCCTATAGCATCTATAACTTCTCTACTTATCATAAAAAAGGCTCCCCGAACAGAATCCACTTCAGCCTCCCTATCATAGTCAAAACCTTTCATTAAATAATTATTCAAAACCCCAGGGAAAATATGTGGGATCTTTAAAACAACGGCTAGCTGATTTAGTAATGTTGGAAATTTTCTAACATGGTCTATGTTTCCACCTTCTTCATCTACCAAACGACAAGAGGCTACTCCAACCTCTTTATTTTTTTTCATAAAAGCATGCATCTTCAATAAAGTGTCTGGGAATACTCTCATGTCAGGATTTAAAAGTAGAATAAAATCTCCCTGGGCCATTTCCATCGCCTGATTATTAGCAGCCGCAAAACCAGCATTATAGTTATTGGCGATTAAGTTTACCTGGGGAAATTCTTTGGCCACCATCTCAAGTGTTCCGTCTGCCGAATGATTATCAACAACAAAAACTTCAAAAGACAAGTCTCCTGTGCTCCTAAACAGTGCTTTTAAGTTTTCTCTCAATAGCTCCTTAACTTTCCAGGAAACTATTATAATTGATACGTCCATGCTTTATTTTTTAAATAAGAAAATATATTGTTTCAATAAAAACCTCTCAAATAGAATGACATACAAAAACATTCTCACCCCATGAGCAAGAACAAAAATCTTATTCATAATGTTCTGCTCTCTAAAATATTTTTTATAAATAATATGCTGATTCAAAAAGGACCACTCTCGTATCTTCTCACTCTTCCCTTTTCTATTTTTAAATATCTTAGCCAATCCACCAATCGATGATGCTGTCCTGTCATGAAACACCACCGCCTCTCTCACGCACTCCGATTTTAAACCTGCTCTATAAAGTCGATAGGCCAAATCACAATCTTCTTTATACATAAACATTCCCTCATCAAAATATTCCCCACTAATGGAGGCTGAATCCAATGAACTTATTCTATAAAAAGCCGCCGCCCCAGAAGGGCCAATCATTTTTTTCAAAGAATTTTCATCAATCTTTTTTACCCCTTGCGCTATATCAACAAAACGCAAACCAGGTAAAAGAGCTATTCCGCAGGTATCTATCATATCTGTTTTAATCTTGTTCTCAAAATCCCAACGATAAACCAGTGGGCTTACTGATCCTAGGTCGTCCCTCCCCTCCATTCTCTTATACATTTCTTCTACAGCCTTTTCATCCAGAATCATATCAGGGTTTAGAGCTAGAAAATATTTTGCGCCACCACTTTTGGCTAGGGCAATCATCTTGTTATAGGCTCTAGCAAAACCAACGTTTTTTTTATTTTCTATCAATTTAATGTCTGGATACTTTTCTTTAATAAAATCAGCGTTTTTTGAATAATCTTCCGAGTTGTCAAAAACTATAACTGAAAAATTTCTATGACTTTGCTTATATAAGCTATCCAAAAAATACGGTAAGTACCTAAAGGTCAATTTACCGTATGTTATTAGTCCTACTGTAATTTTATTGTTTGCCTGATTCATATCGAAAAGACTTCTTAGATAACCATTTTGTCCTGAAGTTTCTCCTTGGCCAAAATCTGTGCTTCAAGCAGACTATCAAAAGTTCCGGCGTCCAACCAAGCCCCGTTTATCATAGCCACTTCTAACTCGCCTTTTTGTAAATAAAAATTTTGCAAATCAGTTATTTCTATTTCTCCTCTCTCACTCGGCTCAACTTCCTTAGCCACCTTAACCACTCTATTATCAAAAACATACAAACCAACAAGAGCATAATCACTTATCCACTCTTTCGGTTTTTCAACCACCTTTTCTGCCTTCATATTTTTATCAAACTTGACCACTCCGAATCTCTCAGGATCAGAAACTTTCTTAGCAAAAACCATTCCCCCTTTTTCAAAATTCTCAATGCTTTCATATAAATCATCTTCAAAAATATTATCTCCCAGAATCATAGCCACATTATCACTCCCTATAAAATTTTCACCAACAATAAAAGCATCAGCCAAGCCTCTCGGAGTGTCTTGGATCTCGTAAGTAAAATTAACACCGAACTCTTTGCCTGAACCAAGCAAATTAAGAAAATCTCCAGCCCTTTCTGGAGAGACAATTATTAAAATATCTTTTATCCCCGCTTTGATCAAAGTGTTTAGAGGATAATAAATCATTGGTTTATTATAAACCGGCAGTAATTGTTTTGAAGTTACCTTAGTGCACGGTCTCAGTCTAGTTGCACTTCCTCCAGCGAGGATTATTCCTTTCATTTTTTTGCTCATAAATTTACATATTCCGCCAAAGCCTCTTTCCAAGACCTTAGAGGTGATAATTTTGTGTTTTTTAAAACAGAAGACTTTGGTCTCTTAGCGGGCCTTTCTAAGTCTTCAGAAGCAATGGGATTAACTTTTGTTTCAATGTTTTTCAGTCTAAATAATTCCTTAACACCTTCATACCAAGTAGCCGGTCCTTCGTTTACAAGGTGGTATATACCAAATCCCTTCTCGCTTTCCACTAACTCCTTAGTCGCTTTGGCTAAATCTGGGGCATAGGTAAAACAGCTACGCTCCCCATCAACAACATTCAATTCGTCCTTTTTCTCTGATAGCTTGAGCATGATATCAAAAAAATTCTCTTTAGCATCTTGGTTTTCAGGCTTTGGTCCAAACAGTTTTGAAGTCCTTATCAAGTACCACTTAAGTCCCATCCCGCTCATCCTTATCACATCGCGCTCACCCATTAATTTAGTTTTACCATACCTATTTACAGACTTTGTTTCATAGTCCTCTTCGTACTCACCTTCGCCATTTCCTTCAAAAACATAGTCACTTGAGTAGTGAATAATAATTGCTTTATTTGTAAGGGCCGCCTTTGCCAAATAACGTGGCACATCAATATTCAACTCCTTTGCCAGATCATATTCATCTTCATCGTCCTCACACTTATCTACAGCATTATAGGCAACAGCATTTATTATCAACTCTGGCTTTATGTCAGCTACTTTCTTGTCTACCAATTCTTGATCTGTAACATCTATCTGCTCCCTATCCCAGGCTATTACTTCATTTTCTGGATCGTCTCCAAACACTTTTGTTAACTGTGTCCCTAGGTTACCGTTTGCTCCTAAAATCAATATTTTCATAATTTTTTTTAGCCAATATTAAATAAAAAATAAAAAAAAGCACTTCTATCGGCTGTATTAATATTAGCCTAAATAAAGTGCTTTGTCAAAAGATTCTCATGTCATATCACTGGTATTTGAGAGACTGGAATTCATTGAAAGAAAATCAGTTGGATCCCGATTATCGGCATGTTTCATTCTCTCGACAATAAATTTGTAGATTCCACAATTATCACAAGAAAAGTTGTCGATTCGGTTCTCACTAATCGCGTTAAGACAGCGATTACAATAAACACTGAGAGGGCATTTCTCGGGCTTTAGAATTCCATCCTTGTCTGACACATAACGCAGAGTTATGCCTATCCACCGACGATCGCAACCACGGGCAAAGTAATCACCCACCCCGAGTTTCACTAGATCATTTTCACATAGTTTTATCTTTGATAAAACAAGGGAGCTCATTGCTAACGGCAGCAATTTTTCTCTAGTGATTTTCTTCCTTTCAAGCATTCTCCAATCAATCTGTCTCTTACCAGCGGCCATGCTCGTTACAGCTGCCAATACATCACTTTGCTTCATTTCCCTAGACATTGCTACCAAGTCACCTCGGTTCATTATCATAACTTCATCCAAAAATGGGGTTTCCCTGCTTTTTACATCCTGAACACTAACACTGTAGTCTTTTATACTGCCAACCCTTTCAAAAACAGGAAATAAATTCACTTCAGTCAGTCCTAATGTTTTAGCCTCTGCTTTTGTCATTGTTTTTGCCACCAGCTGACCAACAGTAAATATCAACTTCTTTCGTTCTGGCATTTTCTTCCAAACATTCTTAGCCATGACGGCCTCCTCTCTATTTTAAGGTTCTATTATTTGTTTGTTTGCTATTTTTACCTCAATTCCTTAATTTTGGCAAGCACCTTATCATGTACCAGACCATTGCTCACTACATAGCCTTTCAAATTCAAATAATTTTCTTTATTATACATAATTCTACTACCATTCATATCTGTTATCATTCCCCCGGCTTCTCTTATTATAATATCAGCCGCACAAATGTCCCATTCCGCTGTTCTATCACTAGAGTTTATATAGAGGTCTGCTTTCTGCTCTGCAATTAAGGCAATCTTTAAACCAGCCGACCCGTGACTTAAAAAATCTGTAATATCCATTTCTCGAGACAAGTTTTGCTCAAGGTCCATCATATGATACCTGCTGGCTAGCATTTTAATATCTCCACAATCATCTGTTCTCGAAACATTCATCTTTTTTATCTTACCAGCTTCCTCTAGATAAGCCCCTCCGCCCTTGGTCGCAAAATACAATTTGTCAAAAGCTGGCTGATAGACCACACCGAGAATTGATTCATTGTTTTCCACCAGGCCAACCATTACAGAAAACTCTCCAGTTTGATTTATAAAATCTTTAGTTCCATCAATCGGATCAATAACCCAAATCCTCTCATCATCCAATCTATCCTTACTGCCCAACCTCTCCTCAGACAAAAAGCCATACCCAAGTTCAGATAAACCATCAATGATGATTTTTTCACTCAGAAGATCTATTTCAGTAACTGGCGTTTTGTCTTTCTTGGTAGTCACCTCATTATCATCTCCATAATTTTTCATTATTTCCTTACCAGATCTTCTGACAACTTCTTTAACTTTTTCTAATATTTTTTCCATATTTTCTTTTATTTTAGCCTATTTCTATACTACCTTTAATTATACATAAAATCAAGCTATTGACATATATTTAGTTTTATGCTATAGTGCGAATACAATTTGGTCATTAAAAACCCATTCAAAAGGAGGTTCATAACCGCAAATATTCTAATCTAAAAACTGAAAAAGGCATTCTGCTGAATTTCTTTCAACCTCTTTCCTGAAAAAATTACACGAAATAAGAAAAAAAGTATAAATGTGATTATATATTGTTATCCTAAGGGAGAAAAACCCCATTCAATTTTAAGGAGAAAGATAATGAAAAAATACATCATACTTTTCAGTATTTCAATCCTATTGTTCTTGTCCTCCACAGCACTCGCGGCGAAAAATGGTTTTTCACACCAATACCCCACTTTCTATCTTTCAGACAAAGGAATATTTATAGTTGGGTGTTACTACGACAAGGCTAGTAAGAACAATATGCGGGCCGTAGAAAATTGCTACTATGCAAATCTATCATTCATTGAGAGGTTCTACACTGTCATCCCAAATTACTTATTCGAAAAAGTTGCTTCTTCCACTGATTCTGGGGCTATTGTAAGTATAGAAATTACAGAAAACCGTGGAATAAAACTCGAGTTCTTAAAAAATCGAGGCGGCAATTTAGAGACTCACTTCCTTCCGAATATTTCAGCTGGCGAAACAGAACAGCAAGTCATTCGGTATTTAGGCCTCTAGGCCACCAAGCCCAGACAAAAGTCTGGGCTTTTTTTATCCAAAAAAAAGAACAGTCTTTCGACTGTTCTTTTTAAATATGTAAGCTATTACTGCATCAAAGTTTCTTCGGTGTTATTAATCCCCGCTAGAACTGCTTCGAGTTGTGCGGGATCAGCTGAGAAGTCATTCATTCCTGCCCTACTCCAATCATAATCAAGGTGATTAAGTCTAGCATACTGATCTTCTTCCCAAACGTGTACTGACCATCCCCAAACTTCTTCTGAGTGATTCTTATTCATGATATTCATCATATCAAGCAACCACTGCTCTGCTCCTGGAGCTTCTCTATTGACTGCAAACTCAGCGATATATACTGGCATGTTATATGTGTCATAAAAAGTATCAACCACGTCAGTGAAAACACTATCTATCATTGTATAGTTCCACTCAGTCTCTCCATAATGTTCTTCATTTAGAAGGCTTGGATAAGTATTGTATTCAGTATTACCATACCAAGCTTCTTCCTGGATAGTAAATTGGATTGGTCTATAACCATGAACAGAAGCGATAATATTCTCGTCATTCATCACAACATCAGAAGGAACCCATTCACTTAGAGATTCTGTCCTCCAAGCATAAGCTGGTGAAGCGATAATCAAGTGACTATCACCATTAGCTCTGATCGCGTTAATGATTCTATCTTGAGTGTCTGTCCAAAGATATGCTTTATTTTCATTTGGATCAATATCAGTTTTTGGCTCTGGTTCATTTAGAAGTTCATATGAAACTAGTTCTACGTCTTCATTTTTCATTACTTCTGACAACTGATCCCAAAGAGTTACTAAAACATCTCTATACTTTTCTCCTTCACTTGTTTCCTCCCAAAGACGAGTATCTTTTGGTTTTGTTTCTGACAAGAACCATCTATTTAAACCAGGAACTTCGTGAACATCAACAACTAATTTTATCTCATATTCCTTTGCTAGAGAAATCATGTTTTTCAGTTCAGTAACATTCTCAGGTGATATAGAACGTGAAGATGAGTCTACATCAAACTCTGCACTAGGCGGAAGTAAATCACCGTCCATCAGCATCAGTCTAACTGTTGAGATCCCATTATCTCTAAAATATGCAAAATCATTTTTATCTATTGTGTTATAAGCAGTTACACCACGGTTGTAATCTTTATAAGTAACAACTGGTGGTTCTACCACTGGTGGTTCAACTACTGGCGGTTCTTCAACGACGGGAGGATCAACTACTGGCGGCTCTTCTACCACTGGAGGATCAACAACTGGTGGTTCTTCAACAACAGGAGGGTCAACGACTGGAGGGGTCTCTGGGTCTGGAGTCTGAGGAACAACCTCAAATGCTTTCTTTCCAAAATACTCAAAGCCTTCACCAGTATCTAGATAATACCAAAATTCATAACTACCTACTTCGGCGTTTGTATATACCGGGAAGAAATTACTATATTTCCATCCAGGACCAACATCTAACCACTCTGTATCATAACCCCACATGGTTTCTTCTCCCTGGTGAAGTTCAACTCTATATCTATGATCAACCTGTATATTTCTAACTTGTGCTACCAAATGAACATCTTCACCTTCGGTGAAAACACTTTTATTACCAACTGGTACCAAGTTCCAATGCTCGGCATCTACTCCATGCATCCAACCACTTGCAAGAATTGCATGGTCAAATTTTGGTTTTTCGACTGTTCCCTCAACACTGAAAGCCTTAGACTCTAGTAGCTCATAACCGTCTCCGATGTTTAGATATATTTTGAAAGTATATTCACCTGGTTGAGCGTCATGAAAAGCTGGATAAAAATTTCCGTAAATCCAACCATTCCCAACACCTCTCCATTCATCTTCATACTCCCACATCAAATCAGCTCCTTTATATAGTTCAACTTTCCACTGGTGGTTATGTTTAATATTTCTAACCTGTGACATGGCATAGATTGTATCTCCTTTTTGGAAAACATTTTTCTGATTTACAGCTCGCATGTTCCAATACTCTTCACCAGCACCGTATTCAAAGCCAGTAGCTAAGTCGGTGTGGCTATAAGAGTATTTTGGGATTTCTCCCTCAACAGTGAAAGGAACATTCGCTAGGTGTTTATATCCTTCTCCAGTATCAATAAATACTCTGAATTCATAACTACCAGCTTTATTAACTTGATAGCTTGGAAAGAAATTACCATAATCCCATTTATCACCTACTTGCATCCATTCAGATTCATAATCCCATTGAGTGATTCCTCCTTCACGTAATTCAACTCTATACCTATGATCTACATAAATATCTTTTACTTGAGCAATTAGTTGAACGTTCTCACCAACGCTAAATCTGTTTTTCTTACCAACCGCCTGTAGGTTCCAATGCTCTTCTTTATCTCCATGAGCCCATGTGGTGGCTGTCTCTGCCTTTGAGAACTTGTATGGCTCAAGACCATTAAGCAAATTATCAGAAACGCTAAATTCTAGTGAATTTGCTAGCTCTTCACCAGCACCAGAATTTAAGTAATACTCCACTCGGTAATTACCAGGGTCAAGATTGTTTATCCAAGGAGTAAAATTACTATACTGCCAACCATAGTTGCCAGGATCATAATTAGCGCTCATCTCTTTAACCAAGGAGTCTCCCGTGTACACCCTTATAGTCCAGGTGTGTGGAATATTTATATAGTCACTTTGTACAAAAAAGTGAATTTTCTCTCTGAAAGAATAATTGTTTTTTTCGTTAACCGGTTGCAAGTGCCAATACTCATCTTGACCCGCTTCCCAGCCCTCAGATACAGCAGTTCTAATAACATATTCATTATTAGCTGCCATATTCGGCTTCATAACAAAAAAAGATGTAAGCAGTAGGGATAAAACTACAATTTTTACAAAACTTTTGTTGAAAAACATATGTTTTCTTATTTAATAAATAACCCTGGATATTACAACAATGAAATATATTTGTCAACAATAAAAGAGCCATTTTTAGAACAATTTCTTTTTTTTGCTAATACTAGCTAGACAAAATCATTCTTTTATGCTAAAAATAGAGAAATTGATCATTCAAATTCAAAGGAGGAGACAAATGAAAACTTTTCTACTTCTACTCATACTATGTCTTTTAGTACCTACCATGCAGGCCTGCGCAGAATACGATGAGTGCTACTTCCCCACAGACTACCGAGATTATAGTGATCAACTCTTGTCAAAGAGAGAGATATTCCGTTATGCCGGCTATCTTATTGTAATCGACCTGCACGAATACTCTAAAGTAAGAAAAAGGGTTAGGATTTTCAATCGTGCCAACTTCAGAAGCCTCGTAAGGCTAGCCAAAGAAAACTGGGAACATCCAGAAGAATTCGATGTAGACGATCTCTGGAACAAAGAAGGAAATCCAACTCCCTATATCTTAATAGAGTTAGGAGCCTCATTTCTCAACGACGAGTATAAATACATTGGTAACACAGCAAAAATAGGAACCTGTTTCGACAGGCAAAAGGGCAAAGCCTTCGATGTAGTTTCTGGAACTTATGCTGATATTATTACAAATATCAATCGCAAACTGATTCCCCTTCTTGCCAAACAAGAAAAACAAGGAGAAGGATTATGAAAAAGTTATTTATTCTTCTGTCCCTATTGTTTTTTCTCCCGCAACTAACAATGGCCGATGACTGTCGCTACCCCAGAGACATCTCAAACCCACCAGACGAAGTTGTATTATCGACAAAAGTTTTAAAGTACGAAGGACTTTTCATTTTTCTAGATCTCTACGACTGGGTAGATGGTTCCATGTCCGAAAACGATAATAATAAAAAATGGTTCCGAGTCCTCTTCGCCAATGGCATTGGAAATGGCTGGGAATATCTAGAAGATCTCGATGTCGATGACTACTGGGACGAACAAGGAAACACTATCCCCTACATACAAATTGAAGTAGGAGGAATGAACTGGGGTGGCCAGGCCCAAAGAACTGGGAACATGGCAAACATTGGAACCTGTTTCGATAGACAAAAATTCAATTTTGATTATCTTTTCGAACCAGCGTCCGATGAGTTTGAATCAATTATTGCTCTAGTACTATTCGAACTAGTCCCCCGACTACACACCCAAAAAGCACTCTACCACAGAGAATAAAAAAACCCGAGACTTTAGTCTCGGGTTTTCTATTGTATTATTTTGAAATAATATTATTCGCCTCTAAGTAACTAACTATCTGCTCTACACATTCATCGATACTGGCCTTTTCTGTTTTTATATGAATTTCAGGATTTTTCGGTTTTTCGTATTTGTCACTTATTCCTGTAAAGTTTTCTATCTCCCCTGCTCTCGCTTTTTTGTATAAACCTTTCACATCACGTTTCTCACATTCCCCTAGAGAAGTATCAACAAATATTTCTATAAAGTTTTTATGTTTCTTTCTTATTTCTTTTCTTTTCTTTTCATAAGGAGAAACAAAAGTGGCCGAGACCAAAACTCCATGTTTTTCGAGCAAACTAGAGATAAAAGAAATTCTGTCTAAGTTTTTATCTCTATCTTCCTTTGAAAAACCAAGATCACTCGAAAGACCCTCTCGAACAACATCTCCGTCTAGTCTCTCAGTTTGCAAACCAATTTCAGAAAGTCTTTCATGTAGCCTATCTGCAATGGTTGATTTCCCAGATCCAGAAAGACCTGTAAACCACAATAGAGCCCCTTTATTTTTATATGAATCTATCTCAACTTTTTTATCTTTTTGGAATAAACCTCTACTAATAATCATTCCGGCCCCTACAGTCTTATTACTAAGCTCATCAATAATTATAAAACTCCCCATATTTTTATTTTTGGCATACACATCAAAACCAAGAGTGTCGTTAGTTCGCAAGGCAACTCTTCCTATTTCATTCAAGGATAATTTCTTAGTTTTCTCACTATGCAGGGTCTCTATATCAATCTTATATTTAATATCTGTAATTTTTGCTCTGGTCGTTTTCGTTCCATGTTTCAGTAAATACGTCTTATCGATGTTTAAGTCTTCTTCGTCGTCAAACCAGGAAACGCTCGCTTCTAGCTCGTTACTGATGATTGGAAGATTATTTGCTCTAGCTATCACATCCCCTCGGCTAACATCTACTTCATTTTCAAAACTAAGCAATACAGACTGACCATTGAAGGCTTGTTCTCTTTTTTCGCCTGAAACATAAATTTCTTTTACTTTCGTTTTAGTCTTTGCGGGAAGGATGACAACATCATCACCAACATTTATAACCCCACCTCGTATTTGTCCCAGAGACCCTCTCTTGTCTTGGGCTATCTTTATGGTCATTTGGATTGGCAACCTAAAATCTATCAGATTATTGTCTGTACTAACCTCAATATTGTCTAAATAGCTCAAAATAGTCGGTCCCTGATACCACGGCATGTTTTCACCCCTATTCACAACCATATCACCCTTAAAGGCCGACACTGGGATAAACTGCAAGTCACGAACACTCATTTTAGACAAAAAGGCTGTCACATCCTTTTTTATCTCCCTATACCGCTCCTCACTATAGTCAACCAAGTCCATTTTATTGATAACAATAACAATATGAGGCGTTTCTAGAAGCCCAGCGATAAAAAGATGTCTCTTGGTTTGAGTCTGCAAGCCTTTACGGGCATCAATAAGTATCATCGCAATACTAGCCTTCGATACACCAGTTACCATATTGCGAGTATATTGTTCGTGTCCCGGGACATCAGCTATTATATATTTTCGCTCTGGTCTGGAAAAATGCCTATAGGCAACATCAATAGTTATCCCTTGCTCACGTTCATCGGAAAGACCATCTGTAATATGTGCTAAATATTCTCCTTTGACCTTCCCATTTTCATCCTTTTCTAGTTTTGCCAATTGATCATCATATAATTCATTGCAATCATAAAGCAGCCTACCGATCAAAGTAGACTTCCCATCGTCAACACTGCCCGAGGTAGCCAGAACCACCAAATCTCTATCTTTTTTATTTTTTTTATTCATAAAACTTTTAACTTTCTACTTTCTCACTTTCTACTAATACTTTTCTTCCCCATTTAATTTTATTCCAAACCCTTTCGTGTAAATAATATAAAAATAATTTCAAAAACACCTCAATCAAACCAATCCCCAAAGAAGCTTTAATATCTCTCGTAACAACATAAACCAAAATAATAGTAGCCAAAGTAGCCGATAACCTCCAAGTAATTGATTTTACTATACTTCTAGTGTTTTTATCCATCATAAACTTTTTATTAATCCCGATATCAGTCTTGATATATTAAAACATTCATCATGATATTTTTTATATTCATTACTGTTAATGTATTTTAAATCAAGGGCTATGTTCAACATTGATCTAACTTCTCCACAAGAGCCTTTGGCAATATATAAAAAGTGCTTGAATTCCTTATTACTTTGCCTCTAAAATCCTTCTGCAATATTATTAGAAATACTCACTGCCGCTCTTTGTATCTGGTCCTTAAAACCAAAATCTTTATGATTAGAAAAGGTTCTATAAATATCTACTGCCATATTTTTTCCTTTTTTCCAAGACAATATGTCTTCAAACTTTTCTATTTTCATCTATTTTATAGCTTTTTACTTTATTTATAATACTTTTCATTTCTTTAAAAAACATTCTACTTTCAGCTTTGCACTTTCTACAGTTATTTTTAACTACGTTAAAAATAACCCTCGCGTTTCTTGTCTTCCATCGAAGAGTCTTTGTTATTATCAATCGCTCTGGTTCCTCTTTCAGATATTGTTGACTGTCTTAGTTCTTCTATTATCTCATCCAGAGTGGTCGCTTCCGACAGAACAGCCCCCGTAGATGGTGAGCAACCGAGAGTTCTAAATCGTGCCATCTCTTCTATTATCTTTTCACCCTCCTTTGGCACATTATATTCATCCACCCGAACCAAGACACCATTCCTATCTAGAAGTTTAGTCTTCTGAGCAAAGTAGAGGGGGACTATTTCAATATTCTCTCTTTTTATATATTCCCAGATATCAAACTCAGTCCAATTACTTATTGGAAAAACTCTCATCGACTCCCCTTTTTTTATTCGGGAATTATATACATTCCAGAGCTCTGGCCTTTGGTTCTTCGGGTCCCATACTCCATCTACGTTTCTGTGTGAAAATATTCTTTCCTTAGCCCGAGACTTTTCCTCATCACGACGAGCTCCACCAAAAGCAGCATCAAACTCATTTTCCTCAAGAGCCTTGAGTAATGGAGTTGTTTTTTTATGAAATATATATTCCTCACTATGTGCATCCTCTGGACCAAAACTCTGAGCTTCCTTGCTCATGTTCTTCTCAACTATCATATCTAGATCAAATTTCTCTCGCATTTTCTCGCGAAAATCAATCATCTCAGAAAACTTAAAACCAGTATCAACATGCAAAACCGGAAAAGGAATCCGCCCAGGAGCAAAAGCCTTTTTCGCCAAATGCAAAAGAACCGAAGAGTCTTTACCAATAGAGTAAAGCATCACAGGTTTCCCAAACTCAGCCACTGCCTCCCGTATAATAAAAATAGCCTCAGACTCGAGCCTTTCTAAATGTGTTAAACTGAAATTATTATTTTTATTCATCAAAATAATAATATCATATTTTAAAAAAATGTACAGAATATTATTGACACCCAATGATACCTAGTGATACAATTAAAAATATTAATAAATTATGTAATGTCAAAGGAAATCAAGCCCAATGCTGTTTACACCACAGCCGAAGCTAAAGATATTTTAAGAATTAGCGAAAGCACAATAAAACGCCTTTTAAAAAAGGGCGTTCTTAGAGCAAACAAGGTGGGGAAACAATATAGAATTTTAGGAAAAGAAATCTTAAAACTCATCTCCCCGGAAGTAGAAAGAAAAGCGACAAAAAGATACCTTGAGGTGAAGGGGCGAGCTGTTAAAAAAATTAAAAACTGGTAAGAATGAGAGTAAAAGTTATAGGCAAAGATAATATGAACTGGTCAATTGATAAAGATAGAAAAAATATCTCTTATTTTATTTCACAAATTGATAAAGTTAGTAAAACCGCTAGCTGCATATTTTCTAGTTACATGTTTTTTGTTTGGTATGACGTAATTTTCTATCATTTTTTTGCAGTAAAAGCTCTTAAGTATTTTTTTCTTAAAAAAATAATAGCTGTCTCAAGTAACGATATCAGAGAATACCCAGAAAAGTTTAAAAAATTAAGAAATGTGGTCGATATTTGGATCTCCCCTAACTCAAAAATTTCTAAATATTTTAAACAAGAAAACGTGAAATTTATTCAGATACCATTTTTTGTAAACCCAAAAACATTTTATAAAATTAAAACTAGCAAAAAAGAAATTATTAATGAATTTGGGGTTGAGTTTGAAAAAATTAAAAATAAATTTTTAATTGGATCTATCCAGAGAGATTCAACTGGGAACAACCTTCTAAAACCAAAGTGGCAAAAAAATCCGGATCTTCTTTTTGAAATATTTAAAAAAATACCCAAAGAAAATAAACTTCTGGTTTTAGCTGGTCCCAGAAGACATTACTTAATCGAGAGATGCCGAAAAGAAAACATTCCCTATCTTTACATCGGGAACGAAAAATTAATTAATGAAAAAAAGGACGATATAACTGTAAACAACTTATCTGAAAAAATGATCAATAAAGTTTACAATATGCTAGATTTATATGTAGTTTCTTCAAAAAGTGAAGGTGGCCCAAAGGCAATTATTGAAGCTAGCTTAACAAAAACTCCCATAATATCAACTGATGTCGGACTAGCTAGGGACTTTTTGGAAAAATCTCAAATAATCGATTTACAAAAATTAAATAGCACACTCCATTTATCAACACTTGTTACGAGTGCTTTAAAGTCTGTAGAAAAAAACTATGATAAATCAGTTTCTTTTTTCAACGAAACTAATTATAAAAAAATGTATTCAAAAATATTCAATACAATTTAATTATGAAAGTAAACATTTTATACAACTTCAAAAAAGGAGCTTGGGGTGGCGGTAATCAGTTTTTAAAAGCCTTAAAAGACAACCTTGAACATAAAAATCTTTATGAAGACAACCCCAAATATGCTGACCTTTTTCTAGTGAATTGTGACAAAAAAACTTTTTTAGATTATTACCTAAAGGCATACACTCTTAGAAAAAAAGGGTGTCCGGTCTTTTTAAGAATTGATGGCCCCGTTTTTTTTAGAGTTAAAAATAAGTTTATAGACAGTGCAATAATCCATTTCGCAAATATTACAAATTGCAATTGTATTTTTCAATCATATTGGACTAGAAATGAAATGAACAATGTTAAGCTATGCAAAAACTCAAACACTGTAATTTATAATGCACCTAACCCAAAAATATTTTCACCAGATAAGGAAAATAATGATTCAAAAAAGATAAAAATAATTGCGACGAGTTGGTCCGGAAACTACTACAGTAAGGGTTTTGATATCTATGAATACCTTGACAATAAACTAGATTTCCAGAAGTACGAGATGACTTTCGTTGGTAATTCACCATTAAAATTCAACAACATTAAACACATCAAGGCATTAGATAGTATAAATTTATCTAGAGAACTCAAAAAGAATGATATTTTTATAACTGCTAGTATTGATGATTCGTGCTCAAACTCCTTAATTGAGGCTATATGCTCAGGATTACCAGCTGTTGTAAAAAATAGCGGAGGGCACCCAGAGCTCATTCAAAAAGGTGGTGAAGTTTTTGATTCATCTGATGACGTAATAGAAAAATTAGAAAAGGTTTCAAGTCAACGAAATGAATATAAAGATAATCTACCTATTTTCAAAATTGAATCTGCGAGCAATGACTATTATCATTTCATGATAAACAATAAAAATAACAAGGAGGTCGAAACTTACAAATTTATTTTTTTTGCTATACAAATTGAAATCTACAAAATATATACAAAAATTAAAGGCTATGTTACCAAACTTTTTAATTATTGGCACCGCTAGAGCAGCAACAGACACTCTCTACTATACACTAAAAAAACACCCCGAAATTTGCATGGCCAAATCAAGGGAGGTTCATTATTTTGACAGAAATTTTTATAAGGGGACTAAATGGTACGAGAAATATTTTGTTAACTGCGAGAAAAAAATCGTTGGTGAAAAAACCGCAAACTACCTTTTCGACACTAGTGCACCGAAAAACATTTTTAATACCTTAGGAGAAAAAACCAAACTAATATGCGTTTTAAGAAACCCCAGCGAAAGAGCCTACTCACACTACACTAATTGGATAAAGCTTGGTGTTATATCAAAAGAAAAATCATTCCTAGACACAACAAAACAGTTTCCCGACATTCTAGAAATGGGTAAATACAAGAATCTCCTTGATAATTATTTAAAATATTTCGCTAAAAACAATATTAAAATAATTTTATTTGACGACATAAAAAACAAACCCAAAGATTGCTTTGCCGAAATATTCACTTTTCTAGATATCAGGATAATAGATGTTGAAAATAGAAAAAGAAATGCTTCAAAGGAATTTCACAGAATGTTTGGGAAAAATTTCAATGATAATATTATAAATAAATTCGAAAGGATTCTCCCTTCGACACTTTATAGAAATTTTGTTAAAATCACTAAAGTCAAATCAAAAAAGCTAAAAAAAGAGGATAAGGAGTATCTTGATAATTACTTTCATCCAGAGAATGAAAAACTATTTAACTTTCTAAATAAAACAAATATTTGGACATGAATCATTTTATATTAACAATTGATACTGAAGAGGATAGATTAAAAAACAAAAATTCCTTTGAATACAGCAACTTAAAACAGTTGAATAGATTTCACAATTTTTGTAATAAATTTGCTATAAAGCAAACTTATTTCACTACTTATGGAGCATTAAAAAATAATCACTTTATTGATTTTTACAATAACTGCTCTATAGACAAAGTTGAAATTGCTGCTCATCTGCACTCATGGGCAAACCCTCCTTTCCAATCAAATGACCTTAAAAACACAAGGCCATTCATGTATGAATATAACGAGGAAGTTAAGAAAGAAAAGATATCATTTTTAAAAGATGCGATTAAAAATATTACTGGAGAATATCCATTATCATTTAGAGCTGGTCGATTTGGGATTGATATCAACAACGATTTTGAGTTATTAGTTAATGAGGGCTTCAGATATGATAGCTCAATAGCTGCAAAGGCAGATTTTAGAAGTTTTGTTGGGCAAAATAAAATTGGTCCTGACTTCACGAGCTATTCAGAAAAAGCCTTCTATGTCGACAAAAATGGTTTGATTACTAGAGATAAAGAAAACTCAATTCTTGAATTACCGGTTACAATCTTTTCTTCGGGCCTCAGAAATATTCTCAATTCCTTTTCCAAGAATATATATCTAAGGAAAGTTGTAAATTTAATTTCAAAGCCGATATGGCTTAGACCGGCTACTGATATCACACCCCAACAAGTTATCCAAATGATCGAAAAACACAAAAATGACACTCTTGTCATGTTTCTACATTCTAATGAGTTAGACCATAAAACAAACTCTTACTTCAAAACTAAAGAGGAGATAGAATATCTCTATTACTTTCTAGAAGAAATATTTAGATACATTAATGAAAAAGATTATAACTCAATCAAAATAAATGAATTCCACAAACAATAAAGAAATAGAATGGATTTTTAATCTCCAAAAGGAAGTACCTGTTTTTCTTAATGAGCTAAAATCTGAACTAACTCCCGGTTTCTATAAGTATTCTTTATCCGGAGATATTCTTTCTGATAAAAAGAAATGGGGACTCGGAAATACAGTTTTCGCAGTAAAGCTATTATATACTTTAGGTGTCTTAAATAACTATTCTACAACCGATAAAAAAATATTGTCTAATTTTATCCTTAACTTTAAAGACAAAAACGGCATGTTTTACGATAATAATTTATTGAGAAAATCATTTCTAAGAAAAAAGCTTTCCGCTATAAAAAATAGAGATCTTGCAAATTTTTTCAATAAAAAAACAAAAATTGCTGAAACGAAACAAGCTATTTCTACTCTTAAGCTATTAAATGTCCATATCAGTTCTCCAGAAAAAATTGTTCCCAACAATTTTCAAGAAATCTCTAAATATCTCAATAATCTTGACTGGTCCAAACCATGGGGAGCAGGAAGTCATTTTGCTCACCTATGTTTCTTCCTAAATAATTCTGATTTAAAAAATAAAAGACAACTTATAGACTATGCAATAAACTGGGTTAATAACATTCAAAAGAATGATGGGTTTTGGTATACAGGGAAACCTTCTACACAGCAGAAAATAAACGGGGCTATGAAAATAATACGAGGTTTAACTTTTGCCGGATATAAATCATTTCAATCCCCAAAAAAAATTATTGACGGCTGCCTTAAGGCAAAAAACGACAGTCAAGCATGTGATAATTTCAACGTTATATATAACATTTACAAAGCCAATGAAGTAGTTGAAGGAAACTACAGACAAGATGAAATTAGACGTTTTGCATCCGACAGAATAAAAATATACAAAAACTATTATCATCAGAAGAAAGGTGGATTCTCATTTCATCTAAATAAATCCGGGTTTTATTATTATGGAACCATCATCACTAAAGCTAAAAATGAGCCAGATATCCACGGGACCTTTATGTTCCTATGGGGCCTTTCAATGATTGCAAAAATTTTAAAGATTGAAAAGAAAACCAATTTGGTATTCCAGGAATCGTGAGACTGAATATAAAAATCTTAACCATCCACACTAGTTCTAAAAGACTTTTTCAGAGAAATATCATTATAAACCTTATTTATTTTAGTAAATTGATTTTCCCAGGATAATTCAAAACTATCACTGCAAGCTCTTTCTGAAATTTTCTCTCTCAAAACATTATCACTTAATACTCTAATGAGATTTTTCCGAAAAGCTTCATCGTCACATCTGTCATTTAACAAAGAGTTCACATTATTCTTTAGAATCTCCCCTATTGAACCAACATTCCCCACTACCAAGGCACATTTTGAAGCCATTGCTTCACCTATAGATATAGGCAAGCCTTCTTTTGAGCTATTTAAAACGAAAACATCTGATAATCGATAAATCGGCAATAAATCCTTGTCATTTAGTCTCCCGAGAAACCTCACTCTAATTTTCTTGCTTCTAGAATATCTTTCTAATACTGCCCGGTTATAACCATCACCACAAATAAGCAATTCGCGGTCCAAGAATTTTTCTTGAACCGACAAAAACACATCGAGCATTTCCTTGGTTCTTTTTTCATTAATCAAATTATGTACAGAAAGTATGTATTTAGTTTTCTGATTAAGAGAAAATTTTTTAAAAACCTTTTCTATGTCCGTTTTGGTAACGTTTTGAAATTTTTTAATATCTATCCCATTATAAACAGTCGTAATTTTTTTTGCATCAACTCCAATTTTAACAAGCCTCTCTCTGACATTTTCAGAAATTGAAAAAATATGATCACATTTATCAATTGTTTCCCTCCACATAGTTCCAATCTTTCCTTTTCTATTGTAATCATTTTCTGCACCATGCATGCAAATAACAGTGGGTAATCCATTGGCAACCCCAGGATAGCCATTAACGCCTTGACCATGAACAATGGTATTATTATGGTTCTTTTTTTTAAGTTTTTTTGTTACTCTCTTTAAAAAAAATGTTTCCCAAAAATACTTTAATCCAAATCTATATGGATTAACAGGCAGGAAAATGTCATTCTCGTTATAATCATTGTTAGCACTTTTCTTGGACCAAGGAGTTTTAATTGCGTAAAAACTAACTTCATGGTAATTATTCGCAACAATCGAAAATTCATGTGCCCTTCTTTCAACTCCTCCAAAAAAGGCATTATTAAGCCATGATATACTAATTATTTTCATCTTTTCTCAAAATATAGATGCAATCTCTCCCTACTAAAAAATCATTTTTAAACATTTTGGAAACATAAACATCAATATAAAACTTAATTATCCATCCCATTCTGTATTTTAAAATAAATTTCAAAAAAGTAGATTCAATAAATTTTTTTGTAAAAAAAGAGTTTATATAAAAAATTTTATCTAGAAGGAGTCCATTGTCCCTTGCTTTCTTTACTAAAATATCTGGATTTATGGGATGCTCATGAGGTGAATCCCCTGTCCATTTTTTAAAGGCATTTTCATTTGGATCTCTAAAAAAAATATAAGCCCCCTTGTTTGCTAAACTTGAAATTCTTTCTAGAGCTATATCTATGCTTTCTAGATGGTGCAAAAACCCCAAAGCCAAGACTACATCATACTTTTTATTTTTTAGAAATTCGTTTTCAGTGAGAAAGTCAGCTGAGATAACATTTAATCCAAATTCATTTGCCGCAATTCTAGAAAACTCATCGCTTAAGTCTAGACCTGTATACTGATTCTTATAAATTTTAAAATAATCAATATTTTTTGATGCATTGACAGCGGGGCCGCAACCAATATCTAGAATTTTAATTGAATTATTGGTTTTATATATTTGGTGAATTTTTTTCCAAATAAAAATCATTTCACAAATCTGCCACCCATTTAAACTCTTCTGCCTCTTACTATAATCTAATGCAACCTTATCATGGTATTTTTTTTCATCCTCAGTAATATTGTTTTTCATTTTTTTTAAATGCTTTAGCTACCATCATTTGGTGGGTGAGATTATCTGGTAGATATTTAAATATTTTTTTAATAGGCCTTCTTATTTTATATGACTTCATAAATCTTACCCCTTCGATCTTCTCAACCGAAAAACCTTTTTTTTCTAAAATACTTCTTATTGTATAAAAATTAAAAAACCTAATATGTTGCGCATTCCAAACTTCTACGTCTTTATTACATTCGGTTTTAGGAAACTCCCCTTTCAACATCTTCAATCTATTATCCAAAAATGAAACATTAGGGGTAGACAAAGACAAAGCTCCTCCATCTTTAAGTACTCTGAATATTTCTTCCAAGAATGTCTCTGGCATCAATAAATGCTCAATCAGATCACCCATTATCACCCCATCAAAAATAGAATCCCTAAAAGGCAAAGAATCGGAACCCTGAACACTATAGTCAACAAAATCATTTTCTACAGACTTCATACAAGCTTTCGGAGAAATATCATAACCAACAACCTTAATCTTATCATTAATCCTCTTTAGTGCACCGGAAAGAAAACCTTGCCCAGTACCAAGGTCCAATACTGCCCCCTTAATGTCCTTTAAGTTTTCTACAGTCTTTCTTGACCTTTCATCACTTAAAGTCTTAGAAATTAAATCATTTTCATTATTATCTAAGCTGTTTCCTCCATAACTATCTAAATAAAAACTTTCAAAAGCCTCATTGCCCCTTTTTTTCAGAATATAAGCCCTGCCTACCTTCTCATATTCATCGTAATTTTTTAAAAAATTGTCTATCATTTACTTCTTTACTATTTATTGCTGTGATAGTATTATAGTATTAGCGCAAATAACCGTCAAACGACTCAAATAACCCGAAAATAATTCTATCCAAAAATGAAAATATCAATTATTATACCCACATTTAATAGAGCTACAGACCTCGAAGAGACATTGTTACACATTTATAAACAAAAGATAAGTAGAGACAATTTTGAAGTCATTATAGTAGACAATGGTCCTTCAAGCGACAATACTGAAAAGATCGTACTGACCTACAAAGAAAAATATAGAAATATTGTATACATAAAAACATCAAAACCAGGCGTTACCTACGCTAGGGAACTGGGTTCAGTAAATGCAAATTTTAATATCCATCTACAAATAGATGATGACACATCCTTAGTCCAAGAAGATACTCTATCTTTATTAATTTCATTATTTGAGAACAAAGAAATATCAGCCCTCACTGGATCAGAAAAAGTTGATTGGGCAATTCCTGAGAGAAGCAAGGTACAAGGAATCGGAAGAATTACCAATTATGGAATAGTAAATACCAATTTTTCTGATGCAAAATTTGAGGAAGCAAGCAAAATTGAAATTGATCATGCTAGATCATGCTTTCTAGCCTATCGTTCTAGTGTCTTTAAAAAAATCAATGGTTTTGACTGTTACTATGATGACCTAACTTCTGGAATGGGTTTCAGGGGAGAAACTGACTTTTGTATAAAAATTAAAAACATTGGGGCTAAAATTTTTCTTACCAAAAAGATTTCATATGTACACCGAGGGGCTATGAGGCCAAAAAGGGTTATAGCTAGAAATGACAAATTTAAAAGAATGTACTATGTGTATCTAACACATTCATTGTTCGTGTTAAAAAATTTAAAACTCAATAAGTTGAAATGGTTTTTCTTTCAACTATTAATAGGCACCAGAAAAGTTCCGGGAGCTGCTCTGATAATTAAAAAAAGACACAATCCACTCATTTTTTTCTTCTTGCTTTTTTCTATTTTCAGAATATTATTTATAACAAAACTTTTAGCTTATAAAGAAACGAAATAATGAAAAAGATACTAATTACTACAGAAAATTATTATCCGAAAGGAGGGGGTATTGAACAGTTTGTCAGAGGACTAGCTGAGTTCCTTACAAAAAACAATAATGATGTGTCTATATATACAAGCACTATTAACAGCGCTCACAAAGAAGAGACAAGGAAAGAAGGAAAAATTATAAGATCACCGCTAATGAACGGGTCATTAAGAGACCCTTTTTCAGTTATTAAAAATAAAAGGAAATTTGCTGATTTTTTAATAAAAAATAATTTTGATTATATCATTGCGAACAATCATAACTCCCTCGCATGGATAAAGGCTGCAAAAATAGCAAAATTACCAATAGTTTATATCTGTCATGGAGTAGGTCTTATCGACCCCTTTAAAAGAAAATTTTTAATGCCAAATGATGAAATATCACGAGGCTTTCCCACTATCAAAAAATCCCTGATCTGGCTATGGAAAGAAAACTTGGCTAATTGGAAAAAGGTATTTGCAACTATCATTTTTTTCACCCCCTATGCCAATAAAATTAATATAAGAAAATATAATACACAAAAAAATTATTGGCTTTACAAAAAATCATATAAAACTCTTTTGTCAGCTAAAGGAATTATCGGAAACTCAAAATTAACGGCTAGTCTTTTTAAAAAAGAAAATAATTTATGGGGACTCCCCTTACCTATTAATTCGTCTAATAAAAACATTCACAATCATTATTACAAAGACATCGATAAAAAATTCCTAAAAAAATATAATTTAACTGAAAAAAAATATCTTCTTTGTACTAGTAGAATTAACAGAATAAAGGGACAAGAATACCTAGTCAAAGCTATCAAGTATTTAAAAGATGATAATCTCAAAATCGTCTTTGTTGGCAGTTCTAATCTTTTTTCTGGAAGCAAGGAAGACCTGGGGAAATATGGACAAGAAATAAAACAAATAGTCCGACAAAACAAACTGGAAAAAAGAGTAATTTTCACTGGAATGCTAAATTTTGAAGAAATGAGAAAAATTTATTCTGGAGCCCTTTTGACTGTAGTGCCATCTATATGGTTAGAAACTTTTGGGTATGTAACCATTGAATCAATGGCTTGTGAAACACCTGTAATTGTTACTAAAAATTGCGGAAGTGCTGAATGTGTAGATAAAGAGACTGGCTTTATTATTGATAGAAAGAATGAAAAACAAATAGCCGCCTGCGTAAATTCAGAAAAAAACTTCATACAAATGGGGATCAAAGCCCGGAGAAAAACCTTAGACCAATACGATTGGAATGTTTTAGGATCAAAATATTATAAAATACTAAGAGAAATTTATGACAAATAAACACATTCTCATTTTTGCTCCGCTTAAAGTGTTCCCTGTTGAGATGGCCAACCAGCAAGATATATATTTTAGAATAAAAATATTTCTTGAGCTGGGCTACAAAGTCACTCTAATTGAGTACAAGGAAAATTTGGAAGAAACTGTTGTTGAAGATGATGTAAATGTAATAAAAGTTGCTAAGACAAACAATTTTAAAGCCGATAAAGACAAAATTATCAATTTGTGCAAGGAATTAAACCCTGATATTTTCTGGTTCGAATATCTAAAAAGCATGAAAGTAGCTAGAGAAATAAGTTCAAGTTTCCCAAAAAAGAAAATTTATTTCAGAAACCACAATCTTGAATCAGCTCACTACTACGAGAAGGCTCTTTATTCTATTTTTAAGGATGGTAACTTAAAAATTATTTTAATCTTTTTTTATACTTATTTTAAAATAAAAAAGATGGAAAAAGAAATGGCTAAAATTTCAGATCAAATATTTTTCATTTCTAAGCTTGATCAAAATCTTTTTGAAAAAAAGTACTTTTCAAATAAAGCAACTTATCTCCCCTTCTACAAAAAATATGATTTTGTATATAGAAATAAAAATGATCTCAACCTTAACATCTTTTACTTTGGCAGCAATTTTAATAATTCTGTCAACTTGTCTGGACTGCTTTTTATTTACAATAAACTAATCCCCAAGTTAAAAAAAGAAAAAATAAAATTCCATATTCTGGGAAGAAATTGTCCGCAACACTTCAAGGCAGAAAATTTAAGTCCCACGGGTTTCATTGATGACATTGATACATTCCTAGATAAAATGGACATCTCAATAATACCAGTGAAGATTGGATATGGAATGAAAATTAAAGCCTACGAGTCTCTTAAAAGAGGCTTCCCAACCATCGTCTCTAAGAGAGTGCATGATGTTTTTGGTGGAGAGGACAACAAGCACTATTTAGTGGCTGAAAAACCGGAACAATGGATTAAAAAAATAATGTTACTCAAAGATAATAATTTTAGAAAGCAGCTATCTCTCGGGGCTAGCAAGTTTATGAAAGACAACTTTAACATTAACGTAATAAAAGACGCTCTAAAAGACCTCTAATTCATTCTTTTAAAGAAGTACATTAGAATAGAAATGCTTACAAAGTGATAAACAACTCTTGACCAAACAATACCCCAGACTCCAAAGATTGGAGACAAAATTAACATCAGGATAATTAAGAAAAGGTTTGTAGAAAACTTATAATAATAGAGCATCTTCTTTTGGGCTTGGGCTGTGATTGCTGTCCCAAGAAACATGAAGGGCATCGCCAAGATGATTAATGCTAACCATCTAGTATATTTTATTGATGCATAATATTGCGGGAAAAATATGTTATACAAATATTGAGAAAAATAAACATAAAGGATAAAAATAGGAATTACCAAAAGAAATGATTTAAGTATTTTTATAATTAAGGTTTTCTTAAGGACAGCTACACTGGTTTCCGAAAACTTCACAAAAGCTAAAGGACCTAAAATTTTTCCAAACAGCTCCAATAGTTTTCTAATCGGAGCGTTCGCAAATACGTATATTGCCACATCAATCGGACCAAAAAGATGTCCAATAATTATTTTGTCAACATGGGTTGCAACTGTGTTTGTAACTGACATTAAACTCAAATGTTTACCATACCCGATAAAGCTACGGTCAGAAACTGTATTTGGTGGATGTTTTTTAATTGAAAAAGTAAAGAATAGATAATTTAAAAATGCCAAAACTAAATAATAAACAGTAATAATAATAAATAAATTATTAGAGAAATAGACAGTTAGTACAAGCAACAAAGAATGGATAAAAGAAAAAAATATTATTAATATTGAATTTTCTTTAAACTTTTTTTTACCCTGAAGATATGAGCCGTAAATATTAAACGATCCAATAAACGGGATAAAAACAGAAGATAACAAAACTAGAATTGAATACTCAATGTTTCCTTGAAAAAAATAATACAAAGACAAGAGAATTCCAATTAAAGTTCCCACCAAAGAAAATAAAAATTTTGTTTTAGTCGCAATAAACAAATTGCCTTCTTTGCCTTTTGCAATGGCAATAGTTAAAGATTGGTTTAGTCCGGAAAGACTAAAGATATATAGAATTGAAATAATGGAAATAATATATTTATAAGTTCCATATATTTCAGTTGGTAAATAATTTGCGAAAACATATACAAGAACCAAAGAAAATAAGGTAGAAAAAAACTGTCCCAAAAATATCCACCCTCCATTTTTAAGAAGAAATCTAATGTCTGTTTTTATCCATCTTTCGGCAAGGTCTAGTATTTTTAAAATATTTTTATGGATAATCATATTTATTTAAATCAATATCAATTAAATTTTCTGTGTCCTTATTTGATTTACTAAAAATAGTACTTAATTTTTTTTCTCTTTCTTTTGGAATTTTTAAATCACCTGAAAGGAAAAATATTTTTTCTAATATCGGCAAAGAGATAATTTTAAAACGATAGTAAAAATTCTTAACAGCTCTGATTTTTTCTTTTTGAATAAGCCCCAGAACAACAAGTAACGACACTGCTTTTTTAAGAAAATAATTAAATGGTCTCCAAAAATTAATGATACACAAATTTTTTGTTGAGGTGTTGACCTTTTTTGAATTCACAAAAGGTAAGGAACTAACCCCAAAAAAGTTCATTAATTTGTTGTTAAATTCTGTTTTGTTTTTTATCATTTCCATAGGAACAACCAAGACCCGATCCTTACCAAAATATTTTATATAATATTCTATTAAAATATTGTATTGTAATTTTGGAAATAAATAATTATCACCAATTTTATTTAAATAATTTTCAAAATTGCATGAAAGCATTCCTTCCGTAGCAGTAGAATAGGAATACACAGACTTGATATACTCAAATTGATTTCTAATAATTATTAATATTTTCGCATTTGGAAAGTTTTCTTTCAGTGCATCTGCAATTTTATTAAAGCCAATAGGAGCATTATGACCATGCGGATGACCCGAAAGACTTTCCTGCGATATGACAATCTTTTTCTTTTTACTTTTTGCAACTTGCGCTTTTAAGTTCTTAATTAATTCCGTAATAATATTAAGATCTCCTAAAACAAAAAAATATTCTGCATCAATTTCTGGAAACACCTCCGTTTGCAAATATGTACTTGCTGATTTTGGGAATCCAATATGGATAAAGATTTCTTTACTACTTTCTGTCATTTTATTGTTTGTCAAAATTAATAAGCACTCCCCAAAACTCACCAAATTGGATAGAGTACTCTTTGAGCCTCCAACTTGATACTCTCAACTCTTCCTTGAGAAGTTTGGTCGTATATTCAACGAAATGAGTATTATCCAATCTATATTCATACCCATTTTCTTTTTTATATACCGACAGCCAGTCTCTGTCCAACATAGGAACTCTTATCAAGATAATATCTGAAAGTTGATGTAATTTTTTTAAAAACTCTATTCTATCTTCTATATGCTCCAAAACATTCGAAAGGACTATCGAATCAAATTTGTCTTTAAAATCAAATGACGTGGCGTCCCCTTTTATATAAGTAATGTTGTCTCGACTATTGATTTTTTCAGCTTCTTCTATATTTCTTTCCGAGATATCGATTGCAACAACCCTTTTAACTTCCCCTGAAATCTTTTTAGCCAAGCTGCCATTTCCACAACCAAGATCAAGTACGGTGCTCTCCTTATTCAAGTGCTTAGCAAAAAACTTATCATATCTCAATATTTCATGTTTGGGGTGCTTACCGTTCTCGATTACAAAAAGTTTAATCCAACCGTAAGAATAATTATTTACAAAAATCAAGAATCTAAGAAGGTGCTTTCTCAGAAAAGACTCTCTTACTATTAAATATATTTTAAATAATATCTTTTTTATCATTCTTTAAAGTTAAAATTATCATATGGCCGAAGAACCAACGGAATAACTTTATTTTATTTAGATTTTTAATTAAACTTTTTTGCTCACTATTGTTAACATTTATAGAATTACCATTTCTTTCTTTTTGATTGCTGCCTTTAATTTTTCTATGGAATTTTTTTAATAGACTACTTTCATCTCTAAGTGTTTTAAAGGGGTCAAAATAATCTACATCAATCACACTAAACTCCTCAAAAAAACTCTTCATTTCATTTAAATTATAATGATATTGATAAAAAGCCCCCTCTCCTTTCTGATTATTATTAAAAAAATACTTAAATCGTAAAAACATACTTTGGAACGGAACCGTAACAATTAATATACCGTCTCTTCTTAAAACTCTCTTCATTTCTTTAATAATTTTCTCTGGACCTTCTTCAAAATGCTCAATAACCCCCAGGGATATATACCCGCTCAAGCCTCCATCTTTCAGGAGAAGGTTAAAAACGTCTCCTTTACTAATTTTTAATTCTGGGTTGGTTTTATTTAAAGTTTTAACAGTTTCCTCTGCAAAATCAAGACCAAATATATCATAACCATGTTCAACTAATATTTTCACCCATTGTCCAAGGCCACATCCTCCTTCAAGAATTTTCCCATCTTTTGGTAGAAACTTTAAAAACTTTTTTTCCAGAAAAGATCCTTTGTCAATTTTATATAATTCATTAGTACTCAACTTACTCCAATGAGCGTCCCAATACCCTGAGTTGGCTTTTTCTTTAAATACTTTAAGCATCTTTATTTAGTAGTTTATTAATATTTGCAATAAATTTTTCTTCTGAAAAATTTTCCGTTACATGATCAAAAGCCAATTTCCCCATACGCACGATATTTCCTCTCCTATTCACAAGAATATCTATCATATTTTTTAGGCTATCAGAATTTTTTGACCGAAAGATATATCCGTTTTCACCCTCTTTAATATAACACTTTGTTCCATTTGTGTCGCTACAAATTACTGGCAACTTATTTGCCATGGCTTCAAGTACAGAATATGATGCTGGTTCATTATAACTAGAGAGCACAAATAAGTCATTTTTTTTATACTCATTTAAGACTTCCTGATTAGAAAGATTTAATCTTAGGTCCACAATTTCACCCAACCTCTCACTCTCTATGTGTTGTTTCACCATATTTAAAACTTTCTCATCAGATCTCTCACCTACTATAGTTACATTAAAATCATATTTACTCCTTAATTTTTTTATAGCCTTTAATAAATCTAGATGAGCCTTCCTTTCAACAAATTTACCAATACCTATAATGTTTATCTTATCATCTTTAAAATATTTTTTCTCGAAATCCTTAACCTCTGTAGCAAATGGAATATAGTGATAAAAAGGATCATGCTTATTGTTTTCATTATCAATTTCAGAAATTATCCCTTCAGCTTTTAAAATATTTTTTATAAACCATAAAACAATTTTCTTAGCAGGTGTATTTGCATAATGGTTCCTAATCTGCAAGAGGAAGAATGAACGTGCAGCACTTCTCTTAGCTAACCATAAAGCTATCAAAGACAAGACACTTTTCATCCCCTTCACAATAATAACATCGGGAGAAAAATCTTTAATTTCTTTTTTTAAACTACTTGTTCTTGGCCAAGCAAGGTTTAGTTTCCATAAATTGGGGGTTTCCTTTTTGAAAAATATTCTTAGCAAATTATCCAGAAACAAATAGAGAGGAGAAAATCCAATAATTTTTGGCTCTATTGCATCGTACCTCTCAGACTGCCCTTTGTACTGAGATAAAAAAACCACCTCATGCCCAGATTCTTGCAATGCTTTAATCCTAAAATGGAGATTAGTATGATATCTTGGTGCTATAAATAAAATTCTCATTTTTTTAATAATTCTTTCCACTTTAAAATGTTCACTTTTATATCATGGTTTTGGCTAAAATATCTTTTTGCACTATCTGAAAACATTTGATAACGTCCCCTGTCAGACAATATACTGTTTATCATACTTGCCATTCTTTCTACATCATCATCACAACAGACACCACAACGATATTCATTTATAAAATTATCGGGATTAATATTAAGACTAATTATAGGAACACCATACATTGTAGATTGAATAAAAGTATTCGGGAAACCCTCTTCTGTTGATGTATTCACATAGAGACTTGAAGATTGAAAAACTGCATTTATTTTTTCAAATGGAATCTTTTCTATAAATTTTAAATTTCGAACTCCCCTGGCATGTTTTCTTAATTCTTCCCACCTCTGAACAGCTGTCTTTTGTAATACCATCTCAAATTTTTTTTCCGGCATCAGCTCAGCTAACTCAATGAACTTTTCAGGTCTTTTAAAATCTACTGACCTTCCTATCCATAATACTTTACTCGTATTCATTTTTTCTTTCAAGTCTTTAGGTGCGGGAAAACTATTTTTTATAATACTAATCTTCTTTTGAGTCTTTTTCTCCAAATATTTTTTTTGATCTTCTGTCTGGGCAATATAGTTAGTAGCAAGGTTAAACCCCAATTGATATATCAGCCCTCTAAGACCTCTAGAATGCTTACCTGTCAAATCGTCAAAATGAGCTATACTATATATAAATTTTTTCTTGTTTTTATATGCATAAAAACCTGCTATTCCCACCTCAACCCCAGCAGCTCTACACACCACCACATCCGGATTTATGCTTTTTAGTTTTTTATATAAAACAAAAGGTGCCCCTAGCGCGTTTATTTTCCCCAGGCCTCTTTTGTATGCCTTGTGAACTTTCACTCCTTCGTGTATCTCCATCTCCCCCTGTCCTGTGTCAGCAACAATAACATTTATATCCAAATTTTCATCCCTGGCAAGTTCCTTTGCAATCAGACTAATCTGAACCTCAGCCCCTCCAAAAGTTAAATCACAGTCTGGATTAAAGAGAGGATATGAAAATATTGATACAAAACATACTTTGGTTTTTTTATCCATTTTCTTAACTTAACTCATTATACAGTTTTTCATATTTTTTTATCATTATTGAAACTGAAAATTTACTTTTGATCTTTGCTTTTGCGTTCTTTGATAATAAATTCTTGTCCTCATCAGCCATTTTCAAAACAGATTCAATTGTGTCTGCAAGTTCAGTTTCATCTTTCGGATTAATTAAATACCCATCCACTCCATTCTCAATAATCTCTGGAACACCACCCACTTTAGTGGCAATCACTATTTTGCCGTTAGCCATGGCTTCACAAATAGCCATTGGTAAACCCTCCCAAAGAGAAGCTAAAACAAAAAAATTATTCTTATCTAAAAACGATTTTACGTCACTCTGGTTTCCAGCAAAGAAAACATTTTCTTCTAAATTATTTTTTCTAACAAAAGATTCTAGTTCATTCTTTTTGTCCCCTAGACCAAGTATGCTAAGTTTAATTCCTGGAAATATTTCTTTTAGCTTAATCATGGCCTTAAGTAAATACATATATCCTTTAGCTTCTGTTAATCTGCCTATTGCGACTAATTTTAAATTATTTTTATTATCAATTTTGCCATTATAAAAATCAAAGTCTACCCCGTTGTATATAATCTCTGTATTTTGTTTCGTGATAACCCCTTTAGGTGCCATTTCATTTAATATTTTTTTTGACACCACGACATTCTTATCACTTAAAAAATCAGTAAACTTCAACAATACCTCTCTTAGTTTGCCACCAAAATTTATATTATGAATTGTTGAGACAACAACCAGTTCATTATTCATTATTTTTAATAATCTAGCGATAAGGTTCGCATGAAATAAATGTGCATGAATAATATCTGGCTTTTCATTTTTTACAATTTTATGCAATCTTAAAAATGGGAAAAAATTTATTTTATTCTTCCAATCCAAGCTGACAACCTTCACCCCCAAATCTTTGATCTGTGAAGCTATCTCCCCTTCGGGAGCAAGAGAAATAACAATTGGATCAAATTTCTCTTTATCTAATCCTGATAAAATGTTTTTTAGAACCATTTCAGCCCCGCCGATATTTAGGCCTGTTATTATGTATAATATCTTTTTCATCTTAGACTAATTATTTTTTAAGATCTCTTTCCCGTAAACCCCTTCTAATAGATCTAGGTCTTTTCTGGATGACTTTAGTAGATTAATATTCATATTTTCCATCGCTTTTAATGTTTCGATTTCGTAGCCTTCTCCAAATTCCTTTTCATATATATCTCGAAAAGCTGCGAAGTCTTTTATAAAGCAATGCCCTCCTGCCCCTCTGCCACTTTTGTGAACTGGGTCAAGGTGAACATGACCAATGCGAGAGTCCATAGACATGGCCTCTTTGATATTTTTCCAATCAACTCCATACTTCTGACTAATATCATAAAGCATATTCATAAACATTACCTTAAAATAAAAAGATACATTCCCTCCATATTTAACAAGCTCTGCCTCTACACTATCCATTATTTTTGCATATTTTGCCCTAGGAAGCACATCTAGGACTTTTTTAGCCTGTTCTCTGTATTCTTCTGAATCAACAGGAAGACCAACTATGTTTCTCTCTGGATTTGAAGCATCGTGAGATGCTGTAGCCTCTGTTAAAAACTCTGGCGAGTGCATCACAAATATACCGGGGTTTTCTTTTTGGATAGACTTTGTTGTACCTGGAACAATGGTGGATTTTATAACTGCAATATTGCCTTCTCCTACAAGCTTAATGACACTACGAATAATCGAATCATCAAAGCCATCAGGAGTGCTCGGAGTAGGCACTGCAATAAACACAATATCGCAATCTGCTATTTTCCCTTTATTTAAATTATAGGGAGGGTATAGAGCGTAACGAACCACATTATATCCTCTTTTTTCAAAATCATCTGAGTAAGATCCTCCAATCCATCCCTGGCCTATAAATCCAATTTTTTTATTGTTCATATATTTGTTTTTGGAGATTCATATCCCTTGTGCTCTAAAGAGCACTTTTATGGTATTTATAATTATTTTAAAATCAAAAAGTAAAATTTTTATCGCGCCATGTTTTCTGCAGTATTCGATATATTCTTGATCTAGTTCAATATCCGTTTTTTTAGTGACGCCTTTCATGGATTGATAATAGCCAGTAAGTCCGGCCCTAATAACCGTTTTTGTGTGAATTCCCCTATCGAGAAGGCCTTGATAAACCTCTAGATTGACTGGTCTCGGCCCGATCAGGCTAATATCTCCTTTTAAAATATTAAAAAACTGAGGGAATTCATCTAGGTATATTTTTTGAAGAAAGCGTCCGGTATGTGTCAGGCTATAGCCATCGTGTTCGAGAGGCTTGGTGTGAATAAAAGTTCCACTACTCTTCAAGCTTTCTATAACTCTTGGCTTAAAAATATTAAACTTTCTAAAATTGAATTGTCCTCCTTGAGATATTCTTTTTTCGCTATAAAAAAGGGGAGAAAATGTCCGGTGAAGAACTATGTGCTCTATAAATATACTCAGAAGGGTCAATAGTACCAAAGGAGAAAATAAGAGAATGACTGATAGGGAAAAAACCATATCAAAAAGTCTCTTCAGGGCTGGTATTTTAACAAAGTCTGTTTCTTGCATAGCTATTTTTCCCAGTCCTTAACTATTAAACGTTTACCCTCCTCATCTACCTCCACTTCCAGTTTTTGCTTTTTCTGCCAACCAAACTTTCGAATAGCCTCTATTGGCAGAGTGATTGTATATGTTTTTCCACTCCCCACTCTCGATAATTTCCTAATATTACGATCATCTAAGTTTGTTCTAGCCATAAAATTTATGTATAGAATTAATTCTATACTTAATTATTTTCACCACTATATTTTAGCATATTTTAGCAAAAAACCAAGTCCTTTGGCAAGTCACCTAGTGCCTAGACTTGGTTTATATAGAAATGAAAAAGCCCATTTTAAAATGGGCTTATTTTTACTCATCATTAAAAATCATATCACTCATGTAGTACGGGGTTTCGAACGGCTTCTTAGTGTCTTCATCTCTAAATCTAAAACCCAGACTTTCTTTGACCGGAAATTGCATTTCCAAACCATTCTGAACCACCACTATTGCTCGATCCTTTGGATGTCCCGCATGTTCTGCGGTCACTTCTGTTAGCCTTGCCCCTACTCTAATATATACAATTCCACCTTCTTCTTGGACCCAATCAACTCCTTCTGCATCTATTTCTTGGTTTAAATCAATAATTTCTGTTTGCTCCTCCTCGAGTCCCAAAGTATCTGCTAATTCTTCTATTGTTATTTTATCCATAACTCCTCCTTTTTCAAAAGAGAAATGTAAAGAACTATCTATATTATAGCATTTATTAACTAATTTTTCTAATTGACAATAGTTTTTATGCTTGATATGTTGTCATAAACCATTTGCGAAAGGAGAGGCTATGCAAGCAAGTCACGATGACGCTCTTTACTATTTCATGATCTTTATCACAGTTATCATTGCCATGCCAATGATCGTCTACCGAGTAAAATACCACCGCAAAAAAAGAAAAGAAAAGTTCAAAGATTAAAAGCGCACAAATTAATTGTGCGCTTTTTTACTAAGAAAGAAATTTGCCACTTTCTTTCTTCCATAGCTTTTCAAAATCCTCTTTAAATACTGCTAAAACAACTTCGTCGTGATATTGTCCATCTTGGAAGATTTGCTTTTTCTTCAAACCTTCCTGAACTGCCCCACATTTCATTTGATATGAAATGCTTCTGCCGTTAAATGCTATGGCAGTGGAATTAATCTTTCTAAGATTGAGCGTGTTAAAAAGATAATCCAGGAAAAGCATCTTTGCTTCCCTTCCATAGCCCTTACCCCATTCATCCTTTTCGCCAATTACACAACCGGTGTTAGCAGTTCTATCCACACGATTAATGTCCCTCACGGCTATGTTGCCAATAAGAGTGCCATTGTTTAAAACAATCGAAAGAACCATAGATGTATCATTTACTGCCCTATCTTCTACCCACTTCTCTTGCATTTGCATGGTTACTGGAGTGTTGACCACGAGAAATTTTGTAACTTCCCGATCATTGATCCAAACTTGAAAGATATTTGCATCATCTTTCATAACCGGACGTAGATAAAGACGCTTGCCTTGGATAAACTTTGCTTCTCTCATTTTTTTCTCCTTTGAAAAGAACCAAAATTCACTGAATACAAAAGACCTCGACTTTTGTTCAGTCGAGGTCTTTTTATCTAAAATAATCAAATATTACATAATAAACTTACCACGTCTAAACAAAAGCTTGCTGGATTTTCTGGTTCCAGAAACCATAAGACCCGCACCAATTGGAGCGTTTCTGTAAGCTTTGTTTAGATTGTTAAAATTTATTTTATCCATATATCTAATGTTTAACATTTTTTGTTAATATTGTCAAATAAAAAGACCCATTTTCAATTTGGGTCTTTTAGTTGGTTTGAGTGGAGGTTTTTGTTTTTTTCTGTTTCTTAAATACGTTTATCATCATCTTTCTTTTCTCCCTTTTTCATAAAACGAGCAACATTTCGATTATCAACTGCACTGACAGAAAATACTTGTCTGCCGACATTTATGCTTAAGTAAAAATAAGATATTGCTGGTCTTCCCTGCCGACGGTTTACTGGGCTCCCATTGTCGGGATGTACAAAATCGCTTTCTGACTGATGCGCCAAAATAATGGGGTTACCTTCCAGGTTTTTTTCTCCGAACAATTCACATTGCTCAAGGAAGGCTAGGGCTTCTTTCTTCATTTTTTTACTTATATTCGGAACAGACATATGTCACCTCCTTTCAAAGAACGGTTTGGGTTATAACTATACTTTGACATATTTTCGGTAAAAAGAAAAGCAGGATTTATTCATCCTGCTTTGAAATTTTATTTGAGGAGTTTCAAGCCAGCTGGTGTTTGCATAAAATGTTTTTCTGTGCCGGAGCACGAAACTACCAATATTTTGCCTGCCAAAGACATTTCTATCGAAATTATTTTGCCGTCAATCTCTTCGCCGTCGATTGTTTTCAGTTGAATTTCTCCCACTTCTCTCTCCTTTTTTCACTTTGAATGTTTGATTATTATTCCGACTGGAATATTCTTGCAATTCTTTTTTTGTTAAAAAATCCTCCCCTCCAATAACTGTTAGTAGACCTAATTTTTCTAATCTTCTCGGAATGGATAATAATTCACCATCATCAAATTGGACAATAAAACAAAGTTCTTCTTCTTTTGATATTTCGCTATATGCTTGACCTATTTTTATGATTCTTGCGGGTTCAGAAGTTCTGAAACTAATGATTGTGGCAGAGCCAGGCTTTATGAAAACCGGGCATTCTACCCGAATATAGAAATTCTCTCCTATATGGTTTTCCATATCGCCTCCTCTTTAAAATGAGCAATGTTGTTAAACAACCTCACCATTATCCATCTTTTAGTCTACTTTGTCAATACTAAATGGACAGATATATTATTTTATGATTAAATGCTCTTATATTGAACATTTTCTAAGGAGGAGACATATATGTATGCTGTCGAGAACGTTAAAAAGTTTGTTAAAGACAATCCTGATATGATCAAAAATCAAGAAGGAATCAAGATCATTGAACGCGCTGAAGAACTTTCAGAAGAAGGAGTAATATCCGGTAGCTCGCTTGTTCAGATTATGGGTTGTCGCCTACTGGCAGAAGCTTTCCATATCATGGTTGTTGGCTCCCCAGAACACTTAAAGATTGCTCAAAAAGCAATAAGCTCATTGTAAAAAAACAAAAAGCTCAGCTAAATAGCTGAGCTTTTCTATTTGGTAAAAATTACTTGCCCAATTCTTCTCTTTCCTTTTCTATTGATTCTTCAGCAGACTCACCTTTTTCTTCATTTACAGGTTCAACACTAGCTTCAACTACTTTTTCTTCACTCTTTGGCTCTGTCTTTGTGCCCGTTTGTTTCTCTTCCTCTTCTATTGGGTCTGGGCCAAATCTATTTTCTCCCTTGTCCCCAGCGGTCACAGCTAGAAATAAGTTATACAGTGGGATCAGAACAAACCAACCGCTTTTGTTTACATCGTGCATTCTTCTAACCGCTGCGGCAATACTTGGAATAAAAACAGCTAATTGGTAAATATCTGTCAGTGGACCACCATCCTCTGTTGATAGACCTAGTGTATTTTGGATAATCCCCAGAACCATGGCGAATATCATATTGAATAAAACAAAGTACCAATACTCTGCCCTACGAGCACGCCCATTAAAAACTGCGTACTTTTTCAAAACTGCTAAATAATAATTCATAGTTTTATTATTTATTTATAAAATTAAATATTATTTAAGATACTACCTCCATCCTTGTCGACATAGCCCTTTTTTCTTTTGGTTTTCAAATAGCTTAACATTATCACAACAAAAATTAAAACCACCATAAAAAGAGCTACTGGGTTATGAGCTATTTTAGAAACTATAATAGTAACCCCCGATAAAACAAGTGAAGCGAAAAATGAAACTAGACCAATACTAAAACGACTGATTGAACCAAAGGTAGGGAGAATATCCAAGACAACGGAAATTGGTCCAAATAGGGCCATAAGCCCAAACCACATCATAAAAAATCCAACTAGTCGTAAAATCCAGGTCATGGTCGAATGTTCAGTGGCCATCTTTGTGATAGCCTCTTCTCTACTACCATCAAAAACTCTGAAGAGTTTTGCTTTTTTGTCTCTATGGGCTTCGATACTTTTTTGAGAAACATTGATTGAACCAAAAATAGTTGCTCGCTCCATAGGATTCTCTAAGCCAAGATAACTAATCCGCAAGTCACCAACTGCCGGGTTGCCGAGAGTTCCGTTCCCCTGGTATAAATAATCTCCAACAAGTCTGAAAGAATCTTTTTCAATCACCTTGTCTTCTGTAAGATCAAGACTAAAAGGTTGAGGCAAGCTAACACTCGCCGTATCAAGCTCGTATAAACCCAGCATAGCTTTTTTTGTTGTAATAGTCTTTGAATCAATCTTTAGTTTAGGATTTGTGTGCCCCTCCTCTATTTTGAACCTTGAAGAACTTTTTGGAGAACTTGTCCATTTAGTGGTGTAGGTATAAGTCGTCTCTGTTGTTTCAGAGCCACCAATATTTTTCTCTGTTTCTGAATGAGATTCCTCCTCCCAAGCATACATCTCCACAACTCTTTTTATGAGAAGATAATCTCCTTCTACTAGATAAGTATCTCCTATTTTTTCGTCTGATTTCAATTCACCCGTTGAAGAAATAAGCAGTCCATCTAAACCAAGTTGTACCTCTTCACTTAAATCTATTTGAATCGCCTCTTCGGCGACCTTTGAAAGATCCACTCTCCCTTCGTTTACATACAAAACAATAAATGAAACCACAAACAAAAGAAGACCAATCAATATTCCTTTGATTGAATTCATTAGTCTAGAGCCTAAGCCTCTACTTACTACCTCCTTGTATTGATCTGACATAACTATTTTTTTACTAAATTTAAAGAATTTTCTCACAAAAAAATACTATCTTGCAAAAACAGTATTTAAACCTAGCTTGTATATTAAAATATCGTAAAGAATAAATATAATAATAAATACTGAAAACAGAAAAACACTCTTTGCAATAAAACTTCTTTTATTGAAAAGCTTTCTGTCTTTGTAGCGGATTACATCTAAGAGTTCATCCCCAAAGGAAACTGATAAGAATGTCCCTATTCCTGACAAAATAATAATAGACCAATAAGGAAAAGGATTGGTTAGTATTTCTTTAAATATTTTTGTCAGAAGATCTGAATTGTATATCTCCGGCCTAAAAAGCAAAAAAGAAATATTTATCAAGATTGCAATGACCCATACTACAACTTCGCTAACAAACATTTTTATTCGCAGGAAAAGCCGTATTGGAAAATCTAGAATAAATCCTGCATCGGCTATTGGCGTACAGAGAACAAAAAAGCTCCAGGTTATCAATAAAACTGAAAAACCCCTTCCTAGTCCATGCTCCAATGTAAGGTAGACAAAATACGCACCAAGGATGGCAATAAGAATCAAAAAACGGAACAAAATTTCTCTTTTTGTCTCATGTTTAGCTAAATGCTTCTTTTCAATTTTTGCTGCTTTAACCTGGGGATTAATTTTTTTCATTTAAACAACTTAATTGCGGAGAGTGCGGGATTCGAACCCGCGTGGGCGTGAACCCACCCGCTTTCCAAGCGGGCGCCATAGGCCTCTAGGCGAACTCTCCTTATATTTTATTTCAATCTTTTCTTATAACACTTGCTTTAAAAAATCTTTCTTGAAATTCTACTAAAGCCAATATCTGCTCATCACTATAATCTACTCCATCTGGAACAACAATCAATTTATCATCATCGTCATCTTCTCTTCTCACAACCGCGATCGCCTTGCCAATATATTTATGGAAAGGCTTGAAAACTCCCAAGACATAAGCATCTATTTCATCACCATCTGGCGCTTTAGTTTCTGGAACATAACCATAGTTCTGACAATAATATATTTCTTTAAATCTAGGATGAACCGAACCCATCTTTCTATCCATCATCACAGTAACCTTCTGCCCTATTAATTTTGTTGCGTAATCTGCCATATTAAAATTGTGGTTTTGCTAATTCTTTATCAATAATTGTTTTTAATCCTTCTTTTTCTTGTCCTAATTGATCAACAAAGTCTTCATAAGGGTAAGCTCCTGCTAGGGGTTTCCCGTTCAAAAAAGTTGAAGGGGTTCCGGTCACACCAAAGTTTCTTGCTTCTTGAACCAACTTATCAATTTTTTGTTTATACTTTTCTGTTTTTAGACAATCGCTAAACTGTTCTGTATCCAGACCCAAATCTTCGGCATCTGATAAATATTCTTCTTCTGTTAATGTTTGATTCTTGCTGTCCTCATAAAGCGCCAAATACATATCCATAAAATCAGTTTGCTCTACTCCACACTCAAAAGCCAGGGCGGCATCGAGAGCAAAACTATGATTACTTAAGATAAAATGCCTAAAAGCAAAAACAACTTCTTCGCTACTATATTCCTCCAGCACCGTGTTAAGAGTCTCTACATAATCGGGGCAAAACGGACATTCGAAGTCAGAATAATATATTATTTTGACTGGCGCATCAAGATTGCCAATATGATAATCACTCTCATCTATCGGTCGCATCTGAAGATACTTCAGTTTTTTAGCGGCGTCTAATGCTTGGCTATACGAATTTTTTGTGCTGTCCTTCTCTATTAATCCTGTATCACCCAATATGTTTTCAACTGCCTTGTCGTTGTTTTTAAAAGAAAAAAGATAGGCAAGACCTATTAAAGAAAAAACAACCAAAAGAATAATAATAGCATTGCCTTTTTTGTTTTTTAGCATGAGATTAAATTTATTATTTGAAAATTATATTTAAGTTTTCAACTCGGCTTTTTCTGAATTCTCTTCGTATTTTTTTGCTACGCGCAAAATAGTCTTCTCATCAAAACGAGATCCGATCAATTGCATTCCGACTGGCAAACCGTCCGAAAAACCACAAGGAACAGAGACGGCAGGCAACCCGGCCAAAGATGCGCTCGTAACAAATATATCTTCTAAATACATTTTTAATGGATCGTTTGACTGCTCGCCAATCTTAAAGGCTGTATGAGGAGATGTTGGGGTTAAAATAAGATCAACCTTTTTAAGGGCTTCATCCATTTCTTGTTTTATTAATGTTCGCACTTTTTGAGCTTTCAAGTAATAAGCGTCATAATAACCAGCTGAAAGTGCATATGTTCCAAGCATTATTCTTCTTTTGGCTTCTGGGCCAAGGCCTTTCCCTCGACTATGAGCATAAATATCAAACAAGTCGCTTCCTCCTTGATCGGAGAGTCCATAGCGAATACCATCAAAGCGAGCTAAATTAGAGCTAACCTCCGATGGTGTAACTATATAATAAACAGGAACTGCATATTTTGTATTGGGAAGACTAATATCCACAAACTCAGCCCCTAATTCTTTTAGCTTCTCAATCGCTGAATTTAGTGAATCAGCAACTCCCGCATCTATCCCCTCTTCAAAGAATTCTTTAGGCAGACCAATCTTTAGTCCTTTTATGTCTTTTTGAATTTCTTCTTGGTAATCATCTATTTTTTCATCAACTGTTGTTAGATCATTTTTGTCGGTACCAGAAATAATTTTTTGAATAATCGCTGTGTCTTCGATGGTTTTGGTTATTGGACCTGGAACATCAGTAGAGCTAGTCATCGCAATAAGACCAAAACGAGAGGCTCTACCATATGTTGGTTTCATGCCCACAACACCACAAAAAGAAGCTGGACACCTAATAGAACCACCAGTATCTGTACCGAGAGCAAAGATACACATATTTGCTGCAACCGCTGCGGCTGAACCCCCAGAAGAGCCGCCAGGAACCCGTGACAAGTCCCAAGGGTTGTGAGTAGTACCGAAAGCAGAATTTTCAGTAGAAGCTCCATGGGCGAATTCATCAAGATTGGCCTTGGCAATCAATATGCCACCGGCAGCTTTTATCTTTTTAATAATAGTTGCGTCGTATGGAGCAATATAGTTTTCTAATATTTTTGAAGAAGCTGTTGTTCTTACTCCTCTGGTCATTATATTGTCCTTGGCAATATAAGGAATACCAAGTAATTCCTCCCATTCTCCCTTGGCAATTCTCTCGTCAGCCTTTTTCGCTTCTACTAAAGCACCCTCCTCCAAAACGCTTACGCAGGCTTTGACTTTTTCGTCTGTTTTTTTAATTCTCTCAAGGCAAGCTTTCACTAAATCAACAGAACTTATTTCTTTGTTTTTTAGTTTTTCTTGCGCTTCTTTTATGGTTAACTCGTTTAACATATATATTTATAATAACAGTCAGCATGTAACATGCAACGTTTTTAATTATAGTGCTTTATACAACATTGCCCCTATCTCATCAGAGAGTGGTGCAATTTTTTTATAATCGTCTTCACTTAAATATTTTTCCACTAATGAAAAATGTAAAAGATATTTTGACTCTTTAAGTGATCCATAAGAAATTTCCAAAAAATTTTTATACACCTTACAGTTATCTCCTTTTCTTCTAGCAAACCCTTCAACATAATTTAAGATAACTGATAATGACGATCTTCTCAACTGAGAAGTGACTCCATAAAGCTCTTCTTTTGGAAAACTTTTTGTAAGCCCATAAACCATATGTGCATATTGATCCATTTTGATTTTTAGTTTTTCATGGTATCTCATTTTGCTGCGTGTTTTAGGTTTAATGTTTTGTGACTACAGGACTCTTTTTACTTTTACTTGATGATCTTCTGTTTCTGGAGCTTCAGCTAGAGCTTCTTCTCTTTCGGCCTCTGGCCAATTGTCGACAGTATCTTCTCGTAAACTATTTTCTAGACCAGTTACCTGAGCAGTCGGCTCAACACTGTCAGTATTTACCTCCTGCAATTGATTTATATAACCCAAAACGTCTGAAAGCTGATCTCCGTACTCTTTTAATTCTTGCTCACTTAAATCAAGTCTGGCAAGACGAGCAATATGTTCAATATCTTTTTTTTCTAATTTCATAATATTATTTAATCATTTTTAAAAACTCATCTTCACTCAAAATACTCACCCCAAAACTTTTCGCTTTTTCATATTTTGAACCGGCCTTCTCTCCTGCAACGACAAAATCAGTTTTTTTGCTAACTGAAGAAGAAACTGAGCCTCCTATCTCTCTTATTCTAGCTTTTGCTTCCTCTCTTGTCAATTTAGACAGAGTGCCTGTCAAAACAAAGGTTTTCCCGGAAAATTTGCTTATTTTAGCCTTATCTTTTGTATTTGCATGTTTTATCTGTATACCACGATCTTCTAGTTTATCGAGGATTTCTATATTGTGTTCATCTCTAAACCATTCATAAATACTACTGGCGACAATTGGCCCAATGTCCTCCATATTCTCAAGCTCTTTCAAACTAAGAGATTGAAAAGCCCTAAGTAGCTCTGAGGGTTTGTTGCCCCGGAGATCTATTTCCTGACTGAGTAAAATCGCTGTTTCTTCACCAACATGTCTAATGCCTAGTGAAATAATAAATCGAGCAAAATCAATGTTTTTCTTTTCTTCTATTGATTTCAATAAATTATCAACTGACTTTTCGGCAAACCTCTCAAGTTGCAAAAGATTTTCTTTTTTTAAATCAAAAAAGTCACTGATATCTTTGAGAAGCCCCTCGTCAATTAATTGTTCAACAATTTTTGGTCCTAGTCCCTCTATATCCAACGCTCCTTTTGAAACAAAATGCATTAAACGACGAAGATTAACGGCGTAACATTTTTTGTTAGTACAACGATAGGCAACTTCTCCAGAAACTTTTTCAACCGCACTCTCACAGACTGGGCACTTGTCTGGGGTTTTTATTTTTTTCTCAGAGCCATCACGTAAATTTTTAATAACTTCTATTATTTTCGGGATAACATCCCCTGCTCTTTCTAAAATAACTGTATCCCCAATCTTTAAACCAAGCCTTTCTATCTCATCCATATTGTGAAGAGTAGCATGACTAACTGTAACCCCTCCCACAAAAACCGGCTCAACACTTGCTATTGGTGTTAGGGTGCCGGTTCTGCCTATTTGCCAAAGCACTTCTTTAACTTTTGTAGTTACCTGCTCAGCTGAAAACTTATAGGCCATATAATATCGAGGACCTTTCCCGACAACGCCAAGAACCGGCCAAAGAGAAAGATTATTTACCTTGACCACCACTCCGTCACATTCGAAAGGAAGTGAATCTCTGTTTTCGTCCCAATAATGATGAAAAGCTATTACCGCTTTCATATCTGAGGCAACTTTATTTTCTGCCAAAACTTTGAAACCCAAAATACCTGCCAGATCATGTTCCTGCTTATGATTTTCCAACAAAGAGCTGTCTTGGAATATTAAACTATATACAAAAAAATCAAGTTTTCTCTCAGAGACTATTCTTGGGTCTAGTTGTCTGATTGACCCGGCAGCTGCATTGCGAGGATTGGCGAAGATATTTTTCCCCTCTTTCTCTTGCTTTTTATTTAGTTTTCGAAAAACATCTTTGGTCATTATGGTTTCTCCACGGAATTCTAGGACGCCTTCTTGCACTTCTTTAAGTATTTTTTTAGCATTCTCTTTTTTGATGCCAATTTTTTCGATATCAGAAAGACTGACCTCCCTTAAACTAAGTGGGATTGACCCAATGGTTTTTAGATTGGCTGTCACGTCTTCCCCGGTTCGGCCGTCTCCCCTAGTGGCCCCCCTGACTAAACTACCGCTCTGATAAACCAAACTAGCTGCCAGGCCATCCATTTTGAGTTCACAAAAATAATCGAGGTCTTTCTTGGTTCGACCCTCCCCTATATTTTCAATGAGAATTTTCGAAATACGCCCTTCCCAATTGTACATGTCAGTCTCCGAGAATGAGTCGAACATAGACATCATTGGTCTTGAGTGGACAGCTTTTTCAAACTTTTCTAAAGGCTCTCCACCTATTCTCTGTGTTGGTGAATCTGGGCTAATAAACTCTGGGTTTTCTTCCTCTAGTTTTTGTAATTCATTTTTTAAACTATCGTGAGCTGCATCAGAAATCTCTGGCTTATCTAGAACATGATAAAGATAACGATGATGATCGATTTCTTTTCTCAACTTCTCAATTCTTTTTTTTATATCTGCTTTAGTCATTTTAATATGTAATCTTTATGGATCGTCTAGTCCCCCTGAAGGTTCCAAGACTTGTCAGAGTGGTTGTTCCGGTTATTGAATAATTATACAGCAGGGAAAAGTCTGATGCTCCCACAGGGAACGAAGCTGGTGTTGGCGTCGGGACAGGGACCACATCACAATCATCAAATGTTGAATTTATATACTCTGCATCATTACAAACTGGAATAGGATTAAACGGAGTGCCCGAAGTGCCTTTTCTAACTTCATAGAGATACATCTCCGCCCCCGCCTCTGCGGCAAAATATGCCTGAGTCGCATTCGCCTGATTCGAAGAAACCCTTAGTCCGTTAACCACAACATTACCAAGAGACAAGCTAACTGCCAAGATACTCCCCATTATTAAAACCGTTAACAAAATAATAGTTCCACCTTCTTCGTTTTTTGATATTTTCCCAAAAAATTTATTCATAATATCTTGATGAAATAGTTGTTTGATACCTAGTTCTTAATTTATTCATTTCTCTAGGGGTGCTATCCTCGACATCAACCCTCATGGTTACAAACGGTTGATCAGAGTGAAAGTCTCCAACAGCATCATCCCAGATAAAAAAATGCATGTTTTCTAAATTTAGCTCATCGGGGGTAACAAAATATTCTTCAGTATCACGGATAATCTTAAAACCACCCACGGGGCCATAGGCTTCAAGAAGATATACCACACATTGCCCATCCTTGTTCTCAAAATAAAATACGGCTCCAGAGTCAGCGGTGTTATAAACCTTATTGTTTGTATCCGGGACAGAGGCGGCAGGTAAAAAGGTTGAGCAAGTATTATCACTTTTTCTAGCGGTTCTCATTTCTTTACTTATCATTTCAAAAACAAATTTCATACTTTCTTGGATGTTTTGAGTAGCTATAACCCTGTTTTGGTTTTGGGTCATCATTAAATAGATATTTGTAATCATTAAAAAAAGTACAGAAAAAATCGCAACAGCAACAACCATCTCTAACAGGGTGTGTCCTTTTTGATTATTTATTTTATGCATATTATCTCCAGTCATATAAAATAGTTGTTGCTTCATAAGTACTGACTTTCCCGGAATGTTTCCAAGAAACTGTCGCCTTCACTTCTCTGCAGTCCGGACCACAAGAAGTCACATCCATTAATCTGCTGTAAGTGGTCGCCTGGCCCGCAGCATGCTCATAAAAATCACCACCATTTAAACGCAAAACGGCCCCTGCGTCTGTTATAAAATCTACAGATCGATCAATGTTATTATTATAATCTATAGTAAAGGTTGTATCAGCTGGGTCATAGATATTTAGATCCCAGGCGACCAAAGAAGGGTTTAACCAATTCTCATCCCTTATCCCTCTGACCAGTTCTACTCCCTCTTGAGCAAATAACGAAGCCTTTAGATAACCTTCATTTAAGGCTTCAGCCTGCATTGACTGAAGCATCAGGCTGGCCATGCCAATAAGGCCGATTGAAAAAATTGAAAGCGCAACGATTACTTCCATAACAGAGAAGCCTTGCTTATTGTTCAGAAATTTATTTTTTTTTATCTTGAATCTCATTTAGTTTATATCAATAAGACCAAATTTATTTAGAATTATACTCTTTGTTTTACCAGAACTGTGTTCCAAAACTATCTCAACAGTATTTATGCCTTCTGTTAGGGTAGTGTTACTTGGATCACTAGAACGAAGAAAATTAATCTTCGGTTCCGGTGGCTCAAAAACAACCCAAAAATAGGCATTGGTGTCTACCCCATCACAAATTATATTGGAAACAAAGACATTATGACCTATTTGCGATGAATAGCTTTTCTCAATAGCTTGATCAAACTTTTGAGTTCTAAGTGGTGGCCCAATGTCAGGGATATCATAATAAAATATAAAATTCTTATTCAGATCACCTGAAGTATCATCTGTCAGGCGAACTCCCCAGCCGCCTGTTGGATAAATAGTCCCATTATGTTCTCTGTGGCTCAATGAATATGCCTGAGCTTTTCTTATTTCACTAACCAAGTTCTGGGCAGCAACACTTAACTCATTGGAATTCCCCCCAGACCTATAGTTAGCTATCATTATAGCGGAAATTATAGCAATTATAGATATGGAGACTACAAGCTCAATAAGACTAAAGCCTGATTTTTTCTTTAAAATATTCATTAATTTTATCTAATATATGCAAATTATAACACAAAAAGAGCATTAAAACAAAAAAATAAAGACAATTTTTTTGTCTAATATTAGATTATAAATATATTAATAGATTAGAGATAGATACCACCTAAGAATTTCTGTGCCCCAAAAAACGACGACCACAGAGGCGCTGGTCAGAAAGACTCCGAAGGGTATTTGAGAGCCCCATTCTTTTTTTCCAAAAATGACCAAAGGAACTGAGACAAGTGAACCAATTATGTATGAAAGGAATAAGGCCAATAAAATCATTGGCCAAGAAAACATAGCTCCCATAAGCGCCCCCAGCCTAATATCCCCTCCTCCAATCCATTTCCCTCTAGAAACTAAGAATTGGAACAAGAAGAAGCCTCCCCCAACTAGAACGCCGAGTAAAAGACTTTTTAGGTCAAAGCCTAGAAAAATGTTTAATGCAAAAATAAGAAAAATCGCAGGTAGAGTTATTCTGTCCAAAATTAAATACCAACGGAGGTCGTATAAAAAGATAATTATCATTACAGAAATTAAAAACAAATCTCTAATAACTCTAATTAAAAACTCAAAATCAAACGAAAAAACAATGCCATAAAGATCAATCGCGCCCAAGTTAACTAAATTTAAATAAAAAGACAGAGCAAATAAGATGCCTGTAATAAGTTCTACTAAAGGATATTGAATACTAATCTTCTTCCCACAACCACTACATTTTGCTTTCAAGAATATATATGAAAGAATTGGAATATTTTCATACCAGTAGATTTGCTTTCGACACTTAGGACAATAAGACCTCCCCAAAATACTTTCGTTTTTATGGAGACGCCAAACAAGACAGTTAATAAAACTGCCAATCAATGTTCCGAGAATAAAAATTGTTGAGTAAAAATAACAAATCATTTATTGCTTGACTTTTAGAAAATAAGGAAATATTTTATCTGCATAACATTTGCCGATAAAGATCAGTACTGGTATTATTTAATTATAGCCTAAAAGAGCTAAAATATAAATATAGATGATAAAAATAATAAAAAAATTTATAAAAAAAGTCCTGTTTAGTAATTTTACATACAAACATTTTCCCTTTTTGTATCTCTTTATTAAATACTCAAAACTTAATGTCAATTCTTCTGAGTACTGGGACAATATTCATAGTCAAGAAATAAAAAATCCAACATTCCGTTTTGATAATTTAATTAAAGATATTATTAATAGAGTAGACTTTAATAACAAGAGTGTTTTAGATATTGGTTGTGGACAGGGATATTTTCTTACAAATATACCAGAAGCTAAAAAAAGAGTGGGCATAGATTTTTCCAAAAAAGCGATAGACAATCTTATCAAAAAAAACATAGAAGGCCATGTGCGAACTCTTCCCAAAATTAATCTATGGTCAAAATTTGATATTATAAGCTGTTTTGAAACCCTGGAACATGTAAAAAGGTGGAAGCAAACTATTGATCAGGCCATTTCCCATCTAGAAGAAAATGGTCTCCTGCTCATATCTACTCCATTTGAAGATTCAATTCAGATAAATGAGCACGTCGTATACTTTGACCTGTCAAGGATTTATAATTTCCTAAAAAAAAGAATAAGCATTTTAGAAATAAAAATAGTTGGACCCTGGATGATAGTTGTTGCTCAAAAAAGCAAACAACAAGAACATGAGATACCAAAATACTTTTTAAAAAAATGATAGATTATTTCAAAAAATATATAATAGTATTTCTTAAATGGACTGAGAAATGGACAAACACTGATATGGTTTATTTAGCAAACGGAGGATTTTGGCTAACAATTGAGAAGTTTTTTTCTGTTTCTTCTAGCTTTCTTATTGCTATAGTATTTGCTAACTATCTCTCCCCCGAAATCTACGGAACATACAGATATTCTTTATCAGTGATTACAATACTAATGATATCTACCTTAAGTGGGATAGATACCTCTGTAACACGAACCGTTGCTCAAGGAAATGAAATGGTGGTCAAGAAAGCTATAACAGAAAAGGCGAAATGGGGTGTCCTCGGATCGATTATATCTCTTTTCCTGTCATTTTATTATTTCACCCAGAACGACATAACCCTGTCTGTTATATTCCTCATTTCAGTAGTCTTTGTGCCATTTTTAAACAACCTTGATTTATGGGCAGCATATTTATTTGGGAAAAAGAATTTCCAAACAATTGCAAAATATAAAATATTTGGAAATTTTTTAAATTTTTTCCCACTCCTTATTGCTACTGTTTTTACAAAGAATATCTATATTATACTAAGCACTTTTCTTGTCTTTGGTGTTTTGTCTAAAATAATTTTAATTCGACTAACTCTTAAAAATTTTCCACCCAATAAAAATAAAGATGAGTCTTTTATTAAATATGGAAAGCACTTAAGTTTGATGGGTGTTCTTTCAACTATCTCTTTTAATATAGACAAGATTCTCATCTTTAATCTTTTGGGGCCGGTGCAACTTGCAATATACTCTTTTGCCACAAGACCTATTTCTGAAATAACCAGCTTTCTAGGGAATTTTTCAAATATTTTCTTACCAAAACTAAGCCAGAGAAAAATGGATGATCTGAAAAAAACTCTACTCGTCAAAAGTCTTAAATTTTCAATTGTGCTTATACCGATAATTGTACTTTACTACCTATCATCTCCCCTAATCTTTAGAATATTATTTCATCAATATGAAGATGCTGTTATCTATTCTCAACTATTTGCAATATCTCTTATTTTTTTCCCAAAAGTTCTTTTTGGCCAAGCACTAATTGCGCATGCCGAGACAAAAAAATTATATTTTTTACAAACCCTTGTTCCTGTATTCAGGATATCTGCGCTATTTTTTTTAACAACCTTTTTTGGTTTAATGGGGACAATATTGTCTTTTATTTTAACAGATATTTTCCACATAGCTGTTCTAATAATTATCTATAGAGACAAATTCTGGCAAAAAATATTTTCGAAGAAGAAGGTCTATGAGGCCTAAAAGTTTTTTATTTTTTTTATTTTTAGAAAAATCTGTTTATAGAAATTTATATTAAATATAAAAAAAGGAGAAATTTTAAATAGCCCTCGTAAAAATACAAAAAACAAAGACACTCTAAATGATAAAACAGAGGTAATAAGTCCAAGAAATAAGACAAAAGTTATTTCGTTTTTATCTAAGTTGTCTAGTCCTTTCATCTCTCTTCTCTTGTACGCATTATACTTTGCAAGTGCCGCAGAGGATCTATTAATCATTTCATTTCTAAACCCGTGGGTTTGGGAATTTTTTAACACTCTATAGTAATACAAAGGCTTATCAATAAAATATATTTCCGTCACCTCCTCTAATTTAAGGATTATATCTATGTCTTCTGCGTAAAGGATGTCCTCATCGTACCCAGAGGTTTTTAGATACTCACTCTTTTTAAATGCGCGTAAATGATGTATGTAATTATTTCTCAGATTACTCTCCCCCTCTGGCAAGGCCTGTTAGTACCCCTTTTTAAGTATTTTTAAATTCTCATCACAGTGCCAATTCTGTGAGTAGACAAGTCCAACACTGGGATTATCCAAAAATACTTTCATTAATGTCTTCAAAGCGTTTTTATTAATCGCGTCATCACTGTCCACTATAGTTAAAATATTTGTGGAACTTAATGAAATCATTTTTTTCAGTGTAGCTATGTATCCTTGGTTTAATTCATTTTTATAAAAACGAATTCTATCCTCTCCCAAGTTTTTAGAAATCTTTTCCACAGAATTGTCTATTGAGCAATCATCAACGATAATAAGCTCCCAGTCCTTGTACTCCTGTTCTAGAATAGACTTGATTGATTCTTCAATATACAGGGCATTGTTGTAATTTGCCATCAAGATAGATATTTTAGGCATTTTTTTTATTAACTATTTTATTTAAAATAACCACCACGCCTCTGAACATGTTTCTATTAAGCTTAAATGCTTTTTGAAAAAACCAAAGAAAATTAATTATATTGAAGCCAAGTACAGATCTGGCCGCCCCCTCGTAAAGAAGCTCTGCCATTCTCTCTTCAGAAAGAGAGTGGAAACCATTGTTTTTTCTTCTGAGAAATGCACTATATTTTGCCTTTATATCGTAAGTTTTCGATAAATTTGCCTTTGCTCCTTTCTGGGAAATGCTGTTATTATGAATTCTGTAACAATATAATTCCCCATCAATATGCCTAGTCTTAGAAACTTCTTCAATTTTATATATCAGATCTTTGTCTTCAGCAACCCTGAATTCATCTGAAAAACCACCACACATATTATAATATTTTTCTTTAAAGGACAGGACATGGTGGGCTTTGATCTCATGCAGATGAGTACTACCGCTCTCCACCTCTCCAGTCCAGAGATTCTTACCTATAACCCGACCCTTTTCATCTATGTAAGAATGGTTACTATAAATTAAACCCGAATCAATACTTTCAATATGGCTTTGAACAAGACAATGCAAAGCACTTGATAATAATATGTCATCCGAATCCAGAACAACAAAAATGCTTCCTGACGCTTTACTAGCCGCATATTTTTTTGCCCCCCCACAATATAACCGCTCCTTGTTTCTATAATATTTAATCCTTTGATCCTTTAAATAAGCATAGGCGATAGATGGAGAGTTGTCACTTGAACAATCGTCAACGATAATCAGCTCCCAGTTATGATAAGTCTGGCTAATTAAGCTTTCTATAGATTGGCTAATATATTTCTGGTTATTCCGATTAGCCATTAAAACTGAAATCAAGATATTTTTCATAAAATTTTATCCAAACGAAATGATTTTTTTATACACAAAAATAACCAAACAAATGCTTCTGTCCTTCTTAAAAATTCTTCTATAAAATACTGTTGCCAATGTGGCCATTTATTTCTGTCTCGAAAAAAAAAGGTTAATAATCTAAAAACAATAATAACTCCTTGCCTTAGCAGATAGAAACAAGTGTCCACAATACAGTTATCCTTTGAAAAAAGAAAAAAATTTGACTGTGCTGATTGAAATCTCCTTAAAACAACATATGAAAGACTTGTCTTTCTCTTCTCGATATAATGCTTTACCAAAAGATCTGGATTGTAGAAGACCTTATACCCCTTCTTTCTTGCTCTAATCTGTATATCTATCTCCTCGCCTAAATATATTTTCTCCCCTCTAAGACCGAAGGATGGATCAAAACCACCAATGTGATTTATAATTTCTTTTTTTATTATAATATTAGGTCCATACAGAAATTCGTTTTCTTTAAGATTCCTTCCTTGTTCACCAAAATACAGGGTCTCATAATCTTCTTTAAACCATTTAGCTTTGCCTGTCAGAAAAAAAGGTTTTATGGGGCCTCCGACAATATCGTGTTTGTTTGATTTGAGAGTCTTAAAAAGTTCATCAATAAAACCTTCACTCAAGAATGCATCATCATCAGTAAATAATACATATTCTCCGGAAGCCTCTTTAACCCCCCTATTCCTTGCAAAACTTAAACCAATCTTTTCCTCAAAATGAATACTTAATTTATTGTCATCCCTAAAGTTAAAGCTTTTTAGCAAATCAAAACTTTTTTGATTATTAGCAACCAAAACCAATTCTACATCTGAGTTTCTGATTTGAAGCAGAATCTCTTCTAATGAGTCTTGAAGCGTTTCGGTTTTCCCTATTGTGCAAACGACAATTGATAATAATTTCATCGTTTTTTTATAAACAATTTTCTTATTGCAAAATTATAAAAGAGTAAAATATTTCTAGGACACAGGACAATACCTCTAAGAATAAAAATAACAAACAATATATACTTCTTTCTTCTAGTGGCCAGTAGAGATGCTTTCATTAATACCTCTGACATTTTTCTGTTCGATAAATTATTAAAATTCAAACCTTTTCTTCTTTTAAAAGCATCGAACATGACATCAACACAATTAAGATAGGCATCTGCTTCCTGTTTTTTTTGGGAAATCCCCTTATCATTATCACGTCTATAATAAAGTGGCTTATCCAAAAAAACCGGTTGCGTAACCTCCTCTAGCTTGTAAATAAGGTCCTTATCAACTGCGCTTCTTAGCTTATTGTTAATTCCAACTGTCTTGCTGTAAAGCTCTTTTCTAAAGGTTAAGAAATGATCTATCCTTGATTCGTGTAAATTAGTTTTATTGTCACCTAGAGCTCCAACCCAGTCAGTTATTTTTTTCTTTTCAAGGTTACTGTCACACTGAAAACTAGTCGTATAAATCATACCAGCTTCACTCTCCTTGTTATAAGCTAGCACGACTTCCTCTAAACAATTAATGCTTAGACAGTCGTCTGAATCTAAAATTCCAACTATATCGCCATTGCTCTTTTTAATTGCATAGTCTTTAGCATAACCACATCCCATGTTTTTATTTAATTCAAACAATTTAATTCTTTTGCTTGGTAAAAACTTTTTTATATTAACTACCGAGTTGTCAGTTGACCCATCATCAACAACAATAATTTCCCAGTTTGAATATGTCTGAGAGAAAACACTTTTTATGGCCTCTTCAATATATCGGCCATAATTATAATTTGCTATAACTATTGAAAATTTAGGTTGTGTTTTCATTTACATCTCTATTTCTTGAAATAAAAAAAGGGTTAACAAATAGTAACTTTACCTGCCTCCCTTATTTGATTGGTTCTTTTAATTTTCGTATATAACAATCTCTCTGGCAATAAATTCTCTCTCGTTTTCGATATCAATATCAGAGTGAACAACCACATTTTGGCCAGCGCTGAGACTATTAATGTCTAATATCGCCTTTTCATAAGTATAACCATCCTCTTCGTAAGCCTGCTCATCACCAACCTCACTCACCTGAGCGGCAGAATTATTCTTTGGAACATATTTAACTATTTGTGTTTTGTCACCTATCAATACATCTCTAAAATCCAGCTCTGGGTCAGCAACTGCATTTATTGGTCTTATCTTAACTGTGATTTCATTTCCTCCGATTGTCTCAATTTTTCCAAAGACAGCCTTTACAGGGGCCTTGAGGTCGATCCTTTCTGCTGTTGCAGGGTCAAGTAGACTGAACCTTTCTTTAACTTCTTCCCTGCAGGCCTCATAGGATTGTTCTTTAATTCCTTGATTAATAAGATAAGATGACAGAAAACCTAAGAGAAAAAATAAAGAAAAAAATAATGTTTTTGTTATATATTTCATAATACTAATAACCTACAGCACACCAATGGACTTGCCAGCCCCAAGTATTCGCCTGATCGCCAGTAAATGGATTAAATTCTCCATGCCAATCTGCATATACTATATGAAGTTCGAATGAGTTACTGGTCATATTATATATTGTATTCTGACCTAGGGTTGGAGCCACATTTGACCCAGTCAAAGAAACAAAATATCTAATAACAGAAGAGAACCCGGAAGCACTTGAGTCGACGACTGTTGCGACGGTCGCAGACCCTGCGGTACCATAACTGGTCCAGCCACCAACTGGTCCATGATCACAGTACATTTTATATTGATCTCCAGAAGGACCAAGAACAAGAGCCATGTTGTCAACATAGTCTTTAGACACCGCCTCGTTTGATGAAGATGGAGTGCTTGAAGGTAACAATAAAGGCCCTGTCATAGTGTCACCACTCTTGGCCACAAAGTCATCGGACAATCTATTCCAATCATTATTGGTTAATTGATCCCCAGGGCTTTTATTATAATCTGCTAAGTTAAGTGCTAGAGCAACATTTTTAAAAGACACAGGAGCAAAAAGAAAAAGACTTACAAAAAAAGAAAAGAATACTATAGTTAATGGTGCTAAAAAGTGTTTTTTAAACATAATTATAAAATTTAATATACAACCATTATATCACAAAAAGTCAATTCTAAACAATATAGGCAAACTATCTTTCGGTCCTTTAAGAATGTTAAATATCAACAATGGGTAAAAAAATATAAAAGCTCTCGATAATCCCAAATCTCTCTTAGGTCGGAAAAATCAAATGTTTTTCTTGGTTTAATTATTGTTATTTTTTCCATTTGCCTGAATTGATTCTTTTAGTTTTAAAGACTCGGAATGTTCTGGAAATCTCTCGAGAGCCTTTTCCAGAAAGACAAGAGCATTCTCAAAATCTTTTGTTTTATTATAGGTCTCTGCTAAATAATAATACCAAATATAATTACCTTGGTCTAACTCAATTGATTTCTTGTTGTGCCAAATAGCTTTGTCCACTTCCCCCTGCAGAATATATATATTAGCAATTTTATAATTACTGTGTGGATTTTCTAATATCGAATTCGCTTCTTTGTAATAATCCAAAGCCTTTAGCAAATTACTTATCTTCAAGTAAATATCTCCAAGCAAGATGTTGTTGATATAAAGTTCCTCCAAAATCTTTTCTTTATGCTCCCTATTTAAATTTTGGTTATCAACGCTAGGTATCCTTTCTAGAGCTTTGTATATATTTTCTTCAGCTAATTCAAGTTTGTTATTATTAAAATAAAATCTTGCTAAATTATAGTAATTTCTAGGAATATTTGGGAAATCTAAAATAACACTGCTAAGCTCTTCTTCGGCATCGTCTAAATATTCGGAATCATTAGCTGACAGAGTGGAAAGAACGCTTGCTCTGGCAAGTCTCTCTTCATATGTACGGCCACCTATCCTGCTTACTGCACTTTTCATATAATTAGCTCCAGTTACCTTAAAAAGCTTGCCGTATTGCTCCATTTCTGGGGTCCAAGAAGAAAGCATTTGAGCGAATTTTATATCATAGGTGTTTGTTTTTAAATTTAACACTCCTATATAATCATATAGTGTCAGCGCTTTAAAAAATTCATTATTAATTCTAGCCTGACGGATATCTAAGAAATACTTGTCGGCTATTAGCTTATTTAATTCTTGGCGTAGCAAAAAGAAAAGAGGCAAAATAAAAATTACTAGCAAAAAAACCTTGCTAGCAACATCAACAAAACTGTTTTTAGAAAAAATCTTTTGCTCATCTGGAGTGTTTTCTTTATCCCTTGGGCTATTAATAGAAATGATAATTAAAATAGAAAAAAATACCCAGGTAATTATTTCTAAACTAACCGATGAAAAGTTAAAGAATAAATAAATAAGATAAGATAATAACGAGAAAGAGATAGCATAATTAAGACGAGCTTCTTTCTTGCTTTTAATGTTTTGATATATCAAAGTAAATATTACAAAGTAGAAAAAAATAAAAGCAAGCGGCCCTAAAAAACCTGAAGTTAAAAAGCTATCTATTAAAATGTTATGTGCTCTGTCTGGCCGAACGCCAATATTGGAATGAATAGCCCAGTCGGTATCATAAAATCTAGCTAAAACCGAATCCTGGGTTTCTAGGCCATAACCAAATATGGGAGAAACTTTTATTGCCTTTAGCCCAGCCTGCCAATAATTGATTCTAGCGGCAGTGCTTCCTGATTGAAGATTTATAGTTGAAAAAAACTTTTTTTCAAAAATTTTGTTTGAGCTAAGAATAAAAATAAAGAAAATAAAAAATATTAAAATAACTTTCTTGTCTTTTAGAACAGAGACCAGGCCTCGCTTCCTGGCTATCAGTAAAATAAAAAAACCACTTGTCAAAATAAGTGATAAAAAAGAACTAATGCTAGCTGTGTAGATAAGAGAGACAAACAAGAACACAGAATTAATAACAAAAAAATAACGGAATTTTGACTTACTCTCTTTATAGAGAAAAATATTTATGGGCATAGCCATAACAAGAAATATCCCAAGCAAATTTGGCTGTCCAAAACTGGAAGTTACTCGCAATTCTGTAGACTCAATCCAAGTAAAAACATCTATCCCTATTGATTGTAAGAGTGCATAGACTGAAATAAAAAAAGAAGAGAAAGCCAAAGACTTAAGTGTTATAATAATTTTTTTTCTATTATCCAAAAAAATAAGTAAAAGAAAAAAATACAATAATAAATATAGATAGCTTTCTAGCCCTAGCTGTCTTTCATATGAACCATAAAAACTAAAAGACGGGGAAATGGAAAATAAAGTTGAAATAAATAATATTAATATATAGAAAAAGAAAGATAGAAATATAATCCTCCTCTCCTTTAATCTACTAATAAGACTCCTTATTCTATGGTCTTTATAAAAAACAAAATTTATGATATTTACTAAAAACAAAAAAATTACCAGAACTTTAAATAAAACTATTTTATTCAGAGAAAAGACATTGTTTGTTTTGAAAAATAATGCAAAAAACAAGGGTACAAAAAACGGGATAGCATAAACTAAAATACTTTCAAAAATTTCTAGTATTTTTCTAAAGTTAAAAGTTTTTTTCATACATTTATTATACTATTCTCATAAAAATAAGCAAAACAACAAAAAAACCTCTTAAAAGAGGTTTTTTTGTTTTGAAATATTGTTAAGTACTAGTCTTCAACAATACCTGATGGAGTAGCGTTATGAGGAGTTCCACCAGCAACACCAGCGGTGTCTTCCTCAAGCAAGTAAACCAAGTGATATGAATCATTTGATGAACCAGAGACATCGGCTGTGTATACATAATCTTGTCCATTTGGATCTGGATTATCAGGGACAACACCCATGAAAGTAGTGCCACCACCACATGTTGCAGCGAAACCACCTGTTTCAGCTAAACAACAACCAGCAATCTTTCCAGCGGCTGCTACGTGACCAGTACTAGAGTCTGGGCAAACACCACTTGCTGGCTGATCAGGGTATTCACCGTTATCAGTGAAATAAAGCTCTAAGGCTGTTTGTATCTGCTTAACATCAGCAATACGTCTAGCATCTCTAGACTTTGTTCTAGCATTGTTTAGAGAAACAACCGCTAGAGTTGATAGAAGACCAATAATGGCGATTACTACCAACAACTCAATAAGAGTAAAACCTTTTTGATTATTCTTTTTCATAATTCACCTCTCTTTCCAATTTACACACATATTTATTTAATCCTAGAATTTAAATAAACAAGCATGAGGATTAATTAATAAAAGTATATAAAAATACTTATCCACATTATAACATATTTTTAATATTTCTGAAAATATTTTTGCCTATACCCCAGCCATTTGATACATCGGGAGAATAATAGCAGCCACCATCAATCCCACAGCTACTCCCATAATAACCATAATAATTGGTTCCATCAGGGTCATTAGATTAGCTACAATATTATCTATTTCTCTCGAATAAAACTCTGTAATTTTTTTCAAAATCATATCAAGCCTACCTGTTTTTTCTCCAATATTCATCATTTGACTAACCATTTTAGGAATACTTTTACTTTTAGTAAATTCTTCTGAAATAGAGTGCCCATCTTCAATACTAATAACCGTTTTATGAATAAGATCCTTGTAGACTGAATTTGTAACTACATCTTCGACAATTTTTAGACCGTGAGTAATTGTCACTCCCCCAACCAAAAGTGTACTGAAGGATCTTGTAAACCTGGTGAGATAAATTAATTGAAAAAGTTTACCAAATATTGGTAAACGTAGAACTACGTTATCAAAAACCACCTTCCCAACTTTTGTGTTTATAATATATTTAAAACCAAAGTAGAAACCGACAAGACCAATAATCACTAACAACCAATAAGATTGTAGCAAACCGGACACTAAAATTAGAACTTTAGTGGCAAAAGGAAGCTCCATTCCACTCTCTTCTAAAACTGCTGTAAGTTTCGGGACCACAAATACCATCATCACTATCCCCACACCAACTAACCCCACTAAGACAAAAGCTGGGTATATCATTGCCCCCTTTATCTTACTAAGCATGTCATACTCTTTTTCCATTTCATCTGCTAGATAATCTAGAACCTCATCTAGCTTACCCGAACTTTCACCTGATTTTACAATATTCACAAAAAAGCTATCAAAAATCTTGGGTCTTTTACTAAAAGAAATTGAGAGAGTTGAACCTCCGTCTATTTCGTCAACAACCTCAGAGAGAACCATTTTTAACTTCAAATTTTCTGTTTGGTCTACAAGTATTCGGAGGGCCTGCACTATAGCAACATTGGCCGAAATCAAAACAGATAACTGCCGAGAAAATATAACCATATCTTTCGGAGTAACTCTGTCGATAACAAAAGAGCCCTTAGCTTTATCCCCGGCGGACTCTAAATATAGAGAAATTATAGAATAGCCTTTTTCACGTAAAGTGGCGGCAGCTGAATCCTCTGAATTCGCTTCAACTAGGCCAGAAAGGGCCTTACCTGACGGATCTAATACTTTGTATTTATATAATGACATATTTAGTAAACATCATTTTCGTTTATTACTCCCCTTGATACAAGGTCTTCAATCGATTTGGCCATGCTTATCATACCTTCATTGCGAGAAGTTTGGATAACACTTTCTATTTGAAAATGCTTACCCTCTCTTATCAGTGATTGAATGGCAGCATTATTAATCATCAGCTCCCTAGCAATCACTTTCCCTGTGGGTTTTTTGAAAAATGACTTTTGAGTAATGATTGCTGATAAAACATCAGCTAACATAAATCGAGCAGCTTCTTCGTTATACTTTGACTCTAGAGCAGTTGTGAGTTTTTCAATAACTTGCACCGAGCTTGTAGCATTAAGTTCCAACAAAACAAAAGCGTTCCCAGAAGCCAGTTCAGCCGCCAAGGGAAAAGCCAGCTCAAAATGCTTTCTAATTTCCCCAATATAGACAAAATCAACGTCATCCATTAAACAATATTTTATTGCATCATCTGCCGTCTTTACATCACGACCTACTTGTCTTTGATCTATTAATGCTTTGTTTCTGACAAAAATATTATCTATGGGCTCTTCGATTGTTACTATGTGGCCACCTACACTGTTTACCTCTTCAACCAAAGCGCTACTGGTTGCTGTTCTTCCTGAACCCTGCGGTCCGGCAACCACTAAAAGACCTGTCTTTTGTTTGACTATCCCCGACAAAACTTCTGGAAGTTCTAATTCTTTAATTGTTTTTATTTTTTTAGAAACATAATAAAAAGAAATAGAGTATGAGTTGTTCTGTTTAAAAATATTTATTCTAAAGCGAAGATCTCCTGCTAGGTCTTTGGCAATTGTTATTTCTTTCTTTTCTCCCAAGACATTTAATTCATCTTCCATCAAAATAGATTTAATAATCCCCATCAATAAATCATGTTCAACAACTGGCTCACCTGCCACCTCCAAAAGCTGGTTATTTACACGAACGATAGGCAGGCTATCAGAACTCAGATGAAGAGATGTAGCCCTTTTCTTTTGTCCCGCTAATAATATTCTATTTAAAAATATTGAAACTACTTCCATTTTATTATTTTATAAGTCTTTTAATTTTATCAACAACCTCTGACGGCATAAAATGTGCTTTAACTAAATAATCATCAGCCCCTAGAGATAAGCCCTGTTCAACATCTTGTTTTTGACTAAGATTGGTTAATAATATTACGGGGATTGAGTTTGTTTCTCTGCTTGCTTTTATTTTTTTCAAAACATCAAAACCATCCATTTGCGGAAGCATTATGTCTAGGAGAATTATATCCGGATTTGAATTTCTAGATTTTTCAACCCCCTCTTCACCATTAGCGGCTATAACCACCTCATAGCCTTCTATTTCAAATTTGGTTGAATACATACTCAATAAAAACTCGTCATCCTCCACAATTAAAATTTTCTTTTTTGTTGACATATGATTATTAATTTTGGGTCACTCTCAACACCTCTTCGAGAGTAGTTTTGCCCTGTATTATTTTAATTAAACCATCTTCGTTTATTGTAATATACTTTTGAAGTTCCCTGATCTCATCTGTTGAAAAATGTTTTTTACCATCTAGTATTTGTTTTTGCATTTTTTTGTTTACTTCGATAACCTCTGATATCGCAACCCTGCCTTTATACCCAGTATTGCCACATTTTACACAACCCATCCCCTTATACATAGAAACCTTATCTAAATCAAAATCAGGAATTATTTCTTCTATATAATTTTTAGGAACTCCTTTTAGTTCTTCTATTATTTTCCCTATCACTTCACTTCCCACTTTATCAACCTCCTTACAATTTTCACAGATCTTTCTGGCCAATCTCTGAGATATTATTACGCGCATAGTTGTCCCGACCAGAAATGGCTCCACTCCAATATCTATCAATCTAGTAAGCGCCCCAACAGCACTGATAGTGTGAACAGTCGATAAAACAAAATGACCAGTCATCGCAGCATGAATAGAAAGCTCAGCAGTTTCCTTGTCACGAATCTCACCAACCATAATAATATCTGGGTCTTGTCTTAAAAAAGATCTAAGCCCAGCTGAGAAGGTATACCCCACTTCCGGCCTAATCTGAGATTGATTAGCCCCGGTTAAATGATACTCTACAGGATCTTCGAGAGTGGATATGTTTATACCTTCTTTATTTAGTTTACTAAGAACAGAGAAAAGGGTTGTCGATTTACCAGAACCAGTGGGTCCAGTTACAAGCAAGAGCCCTTCTGTTAATTTTATTCCTCTCTCAATAACTTTTAGAGCATGTCCCTGAAACCCAAGGTCGGCTAAAGCAGGAGCGCCCTTATTAGTGTCCAAAATTCTCATCACAACCTTTTCTGAGCCCGTTAAAGGCAGTATAGAAACACGAAAATCATATTCTTTATCATCTATTGGCATTCTAATTCTTCCATCCTGGGGTGTTCTTGTTTCATCTAGTTTTAGATTTGCCATAACTTTTATTCTGGCAACAATAGCTGAATGAATGTTTTTTGGTAGAACCAGCGAGGTGTGCAAAATACCATCAATCCTATATCTAATCCTGGTCTCCTTTTCCAGGGGCTCAATGTGTATATCAGAAGCTTTCCCTTCAACAGCATGTCTAATAATGACTGAAACTATTTTGGCCACTGGAGCGCTTTTAGTAACTTCTTCCAGATCTCCCTCGTCTTCTTTCTTTTTATCTTGTACTTTTTCGTCTTCTTCTTTTGTTTCAAGCGCAGAGGCTAACTCTTTGGACAAAATTTGGTATTTTTTAAAAGCAAAGTTAAAACTTTTCCTAGAAATTAAAAAATACTCGGCCAGTAATCCTCCTCTTTTTGACAAAAAATCTACTGCCTCTATTGCCTTGAAATTATTGGGGTCAACTATACCGACTTTTATCTTCTTGTCTTCTTTTGAAAAACAAATAATTTGATAATTCTGGGCAACTTCACTCGGAATAATCTGCAAAGCTTCTTCCGGCAAATCCTTATCCATAAGATTTGCATAAGGAAAGCCAAAAACCTCAGCCTGAAGTTTGCTTATACCCTCAGCATCTATTATTTTTTTTCGTTCTAATAAATCTTCTATTAAGATCTTATCCTTTTCAGCCTCTTCTCTTAGCGCTACAACTTCGTTTACCCCCAAGATCTCTTTCTCAGCCAATATGTCTAATATATCTTTATTCTTCATTTTTTTCTTTAACTTCAAATGGATTTTTATTCCCAGTATCTATGTCAGGATCAAAACTTCTGCTCATATCTTTTAGTTCTTTATATCTTGGATCTTCAAAAATTCCTGAATTGATCTTTTTTAAACTTTTATATTTCTTTTCAATAACAACTTCTTTAGTAAAATCAACTGTCTGACCGCTTCCACTAGACTTCTTTTTAGGGGACGAAAAAGTGCTTAAAAGCAAATAAGCAATCAACCCAAAAATCAGAACCAGGGCCCCAATATTCATGTATAGTTTTTTCTTGTTTATTTTCTGTATTATCATAAGCTATAAATCATAATAATAAACCGAAACATCTAAACTCACTCTCCCCTTGTCAATAAAATCTATTTTTTTAACATCTGTAATGCGAAGATTCTTTTCAAAATCTTCCATAAGCCTTTTAAATGTATCATAATCGGCCCCTTCAATACTTAAAGACAAAATAATCTCTTTTATTCCTTCAGGGAGTGAGGTAGCGCCTTCTTCATTCGAGGCCACCTTCACTCTTTTATTGCTAGCGGCAGCCCCTGTCTTTTTTATCTCCACAGACCTTAAAATAAGATTTCTTTTATTAACAATGTTTTCAAATTCGGCCATTAAGTCCTCATAATCACCGTTTCCTGGAATAATCCTGCTCATTCTTTCTTTATCATTGTCACTAACTTCATTATAAGATTTATTAAAAGATTTTAGTTGAGCTAGATATGTTTCCAGTTTATCTATTTCCTCGGTTTTTCTTTTTTCAATTTCAACTGAGGTGTTTTTCATCTTGTCGTATTTTGGCTTAATAATTAGCTGAAAACTAATTAATAAAATAATTAACAATAAAAAAATTGCTAACAAATTCGAGTACTTGTAAATTATTAATGATAAGGCCCTCTTCCCCTTACTGATATTTAAATTTTTAAAAGCGTCAGACATATTTACTCTTTATTGTAAAAAATCTTTGGGTCTACCTTTAAGCTAAAAATAAAATTAACAAAAGTATTTCCTTCTCTAGAAGATAAACTCAGTTGACTTGCATCTGCCGCAACGGTCAGTTCATCTTCTTTGAATTTCTTGAGTTGCTCCCCTGCCGTAAAAAAAGAATTCTCTGCCTTGGCAAGAAGGCTATACTCTCCGTCTGTCTCTCCAGAAAATTGTTGATAAGAAACCTGAGCTAAGGTGTTATCCTCAATATAGTCAAAAAAGTTTGTCCAATAAATGTGGTTATCTAGAATAGTCTCAAAGGCAATCATCTTTTTTTGAAGCCTGTCGACCTCTTCAGCCTTTTGCTCTTCGCTCGAGATATTAGCTTTGATGGCCAAGATTCTTTCTTCGTAGCTTGTAGCCTTTTTTTCTTTTTCTCCCTCTAAGAACGTTAGATATGCCATCCCCCCACTAATAATTATTAAAAGAACTAAAAAATAACTTATAAAAATACTAGAGCTTGATTTCCAGTCTATAAAGGTTGCAACATCATCAGTATCTATAAGATTTGTTTTTATCCCTGACTCCCCCGTGGCTGAGGAATGAAGACCAAGTTTTTCCTTAAGAGCATCTAGTTTATTACTAACTCCGCCATTTCTTTCATTCTGTTCTGTGCTCAAAGTTTCATCATATTCTGAGATGATTTTTTTATTATCGACTTTCCCCTCCTTGTTGGGTGAATCGTTATTTTTATTTTTTTCTCCTTGTATTCCAAACATATAAATTAATAAATTCCTCTTAAGGCTAGGCCAGCTGAAACAGCCAATTTTGGACCTATTTCATCCATCAATGGTCTAAGCTCGTCAGGATATGATATTTTATCCCAGGGATCACCCAGAATAACTTTTATATCTAATACTTTTGATAGATAACCAGAAAAGTTAACCAAGAGAGCGGCCCCACCTGACAAAATAATTTTTTCTACTTTCTTATTGTCTTTGGTTTGATAAAGATTTATAGCGTATTTAATTTCATTTACAATTGGTCCAATATTATCTTCAATCAACTTCGGTATAGAAACTTCTCCTGAACCTAAAGCACTAATTCCAAGGTCGTATTTGAATTGTTCTGCTATCTCAGATTCCATTGAGCCTTTTTCACTAATGTCTTGTGTTATTTTACCTCCTCCAACATCAACACTTCTACTAAAAGAAGGGATACCGTTATCTGCTATCGTTATGTCTGTTGTGCCATCCCCCATTTCTACAATCATGACAGTTGATTTATCGTTTCCCATAAGTGAGCGCACAAGGGAAAAAGTCTCTGTCTCAAGACTAATCAAGTTCATTTGTGCTTCTTTAAAAATATCGACATATCTTTTTACTAAAGCCTTAGGAGCCCCGGTAAGAAGAACTTTCATATTACCCTTGTCTTTATCTTTCTCATCTTTTTCATCAATTGTCTTCCAATCAAGAATCATGTCCTCTAACGGCAAGGGGATAACCTTCTTTGCCTCCCAGTGGACAGCTGACGCCATGTCCTTTTCTGTAACATTTGATAAATTTAGGATAGAAGAAAACACAGCATAAGTAGGCAGAGCTGCAACGGCCGCCTTGTTTTTTATGCCAGCATCCTTACAAACCTTCTTTAGAAGTTGAGCGGCATACGAAGTATTTTCCATTAACCCTGGTTTGATTTTTGAGTTTTCTGAAAAACCATAAGAAACCAGCTTCGCTCCCCTGCCTTCTTTTTTAAGTTCCACCACTTTTATACCGGAGCCACCAATATCAACGCCCAGATAAGAATCAACTGAAGAAAAAAATCCCATAGATATCTTTGATAATTAATTTTCTTACTTTACAGTATTTCTATAAAATTATATAATATAATACACAAAGTAAACTTGTAGATATTATAACACATTTTACATATTGCAGGCAAAAAATTATTCCCCATAATAAATGCTAAGTCCGTCTCAAAAAAAAATATTAATATTAATTGGTTTTATCTCTCTGATAATTCTTCTTGGGGTGCTTTTATATCTAGCTTTTTTTAAACCAATGATATCTAGCCCCACTCCTACCCCAGTCTCTACAAGCACCTCGGGAACCACCGGGCTTCCAATAGCGGGGGTTGGAGACGGCCCAAATATAGTAAATACTGTGACAGACGACACAAAGGTGTCTGACCTTTTAGGTTCTGAAAACAAACTTATTCCAAGTAATGTTGCCAGAGGAGGTTTAACAAAAACTACTGAATTAAATCAAAACCAAAGCTCAGGGCTCACTCTCGGTCCTAATGGCAACACCGTTCAGTACTATAATAATGACGATGGTAAGTTCTATTATATAAATTCGAATGGTGAAATATTTCCCATGACAGACAAGGTTTTTCATCAGGTTGAAAAGACTACTTGGTCCCCTAACAGAGAAAAGGCTGTTTTAGAATATCCAGATGGGTCGAACATAGTATATGATTTTAATACTGGAGAACAAATTAGCTTACCGAAACATTGGGAAGATTTTCAGTTCTCGTCTTCTGGGGATAAGCTTTCTCTGAAGAGCATAGGGCTTGATCCAGACAATAGATACTTTGCAATTGCAAACACAAATGGCTCCAAAGCAAAAGCCATAGAAAACATTGGGAAGAATGGAGATGATGTCTATCCAAGTTGGTCACCAAATGATCAAGTACTTGCTTTATATACTGAAGGTATTGATTTTAATCGACAAGAAGTTTTCTTTATTGGCCAAAATAACGAAAATTTTAAATCAACAGTAATTGAAGGTCGCGGATTCCAGTTTGAGTGGTCTCCTGAAGGAGAAAAACTGCTGTACAGCGTATACTCAAGCGACAACGACATGAAACCTTCGCTTTGGCTTGTTAACTCATCTGGTGAACAAATTGGTTCAAACAGAAAAAGTCTTAAAATAGAAACCTGGGCAAGTAAATGCAATTACTACAGTTCTAGCGAACTATATTGTGCTGTCCCGAACGAGCTAGAAGAAGGGGCTGGTCTTTTTCCTGAAATAGCTAAAAATACGGTTGACACTCTCTACAAAATAGACATCAATACTGGCGCCAAAAAAATAATTGCTATCCCTGATCAAGATTATAATATCTCAAACATCATCATAAGCGAAGACGGCAAAATCCTTTATTTCACTGATGAAAAAACAGACAGAATCCACAAAATAAATCTTCAATAATGCATAGCTATTCTTTGAAGGGTTTAATTAGATACGCAAAAAAATTGCGTATTTTTTTATTAGATCTTCTATTCCCTAAAGAGTGTCTTGGATGTTTGAAGGAAGGAACATATTTATGTGATGTCTGTTATAATGATATTCAATTAAATACCGTGCAATCATGTCCTGTTTGTAATAAAAACAATTTCTTAGGTTCATTTTGTAAAAATTGTTCTACCGAGGCCTCGCTCAGTGGGATACTAGTGGCCTCTGATTATAAGAACAAACTGCTATCCAAGGTAATAAAAAGCTATAAATATAAATTTGTCAGAGAATTAAAAGATCCCTTAGGATCCCTACTAATTGACTTTTCTCGGAATCTAATAGAAACTCGGAAAAATAATTATTTCTGGCACAGTTCAGAAAAAAGGCTAATAAATGATTTCCAAAATGTCCTCATTATCCCCGTCCCCCTACACAAAAAAAGATTAAGATGGAGAGGCTTCAATCAATCAGAAGACCTGGCCAATATTTTTTCTTCTAAACTCAAGCTTGAAATAAACACAAACCAGCTAAAAAGACATAAATTTAAAAAACCACAAACCAGCCTGGGAAGAGAAGAAAGATTTAAAAATATCAAGAATTCATTCACCTGGGATGGAAAACCCCTGGAAAATAAAAACATCATCTTGATAGATGATGTTAGTACTAGCACTGCTACTTTATGTGAGTGCTCCAAAGTTCTTAAAGCGAATGGTGCGAAGCAAATACTGGGCCTCGTTTTAGCGCACGGATAATCTTGGACTAAGGTATTATTTGAAACTTAAGATTATTTTATTTTTCTTGCCTCTCTTTAATATAGCTAAAGAGTTTCTGGTCAATTCCGGATTTAATCTAAACATAGTGTCAACAATTTTGTCGTTATTTAAGCTAACTGCTCCGTTTTCAATAAATTCCCTTGACTCCCTTTTACTCGAAGCAAGCCCAGATTCAACTAAAACATCGACCAGAGACATATCTTCAGAAACATTATAACTAGGAGCTTCTTTCAAGAGAAGTTCTTTTTCTTCGTCACTAAGAGCTGCTAGACCTTCCCCGCTGAACATTATTTCAGAAATCTTTTTTACTGACTCAGCCAAATTTTCACCATGGACAAATTTTGTCACTTCATAAGCTAGGGTTTTTTGTGCTTTTCTTTGCTCAGGATAATTTTTAATTTCCGTCTCAAGAGCACCAATGTCCTCAAGTGATAAAATGGAAAACAATTTTAAATAATCAACAACATTGGCATCATCGATATTTAACCAAAATTGATAAAAAACATATGGGCTTGTCTTCTCTGGGTCTAGCCAGATAGCATTACCTTCACTTTTACCAAACTTCTTTCCTGTGTTCTTATCCAGTAACAAAGGAACCGTTATTCCATAAACCTCTTGTGATTTTTTTCTTCTGATTAACTCTATCCCTGACACTATATTCCCCCACTGATCCGAACCTCCAATCTGGAGATCGCAGTTTTTTTCTTGATTGAGGTGAAAATAATCATAGCCCTGCAAAAGAGTATAGGCAAACTCTGTAAATGAAATGCCATTTTCACTCTGAATCCTTTTTGAAACCGACTCTTTCCTGATCATATTGTTAACCGTAAAGTGCTTACCCACTTCTCTTAAAAATTCCATCACGTTAATTTCTGAAAACCAGTCCAAATTATTAACCATTTCAATATTATCAATCTTTAGAAGACTTTCAATTTGTTTAGTGAGAGCTAAAGCATTCTTCGCCACCTCGCTTTCATCTTGAAATGGTCTTTCAGCGTCTTTCCCAGATGGGTCGCCAATCAAGGCTGTCGCTCCACCAACCAAAAGAATCATCTTGTGCCCCGCTTGAACCAAGTGATAAGCAAGCATATAGGTAACTAAATGGCCGACATGAATTGAGTCAGCGTTTGGATCCACTCCTAAGTATATTACTCTTTTATCTTCAAAAATATCCTCAAGATTATCTGTGGAGTATTGGTATATATAACCCCTTTCTTTTAATTCACTAGCTAAACTGATTTTTGACATAAATTTCTCTTTTTAATAACTTATTTAATAATAGCCTTTTTTATTTACTCTAGTCAAATAAAAAACTTGCTATTTGCCAGTTTTTATATTGCGGAGGGACAGGGATACGTGCTTCAATCGAATATGTTTTTAATATATCCATTTATTCCTACTTCCAAGCCGCTGACGTGTTATATGACTACATTCTTGCCATGGGGTTCTAATACAGCATCCCTCGATCAAAACAAAAAACTGGCATTATACCAGCTTCTTGTTTTGTGCGGAGGGACAGGGATTCGAACCCTGGGAACCCGTTAAGGCTCAACGGTTTTCAAGACCGTCACGTTCAACCGCTCCGTCATCCCTCCGGGGATATTTTTCTCCTTATCAAAAAGATAATGGCGGAGAGAGAGGGATTCGAACCCTCGAGGCCCGTGAAGACCTAACACCTTAGCAGGGTGCCCCTTTCAACCACTCAGGCACCTCTCCTTCCTTATTCAAAAATAAAAATGCAAGATTCTTTGCATTTGCTTATTTTAAAATAATTATCTATCTGCTATAATAATATTATATGAATAATATCTAAATGTCAACAATAATGGATAACAACGAAGAAAAAGAAATATTACAAATTTCCTGGAACGTGCCAGAGTTTGAAAAGCACAACAGATCAAATACCTGGTATATTGTTGCTGGGCTTACTGCTTCTTTTCTTTTAATTTTCGCTATTTTTACAAGCAATTACCTATTTGCTATTATCATAATTGCCACTTCTATTATAACTATTGTTCATGACGGCAACTCTCCTGATAACGTGAATGTGACTCTTTCTAGTGATGGTGTTGCTATTGGTAGTAAGGTTTTTGATTATGATGACTTAAAGAACTTTTCGGTGTTATTTAAGCCAAATGAGGAACTAAAAAATCTTTATTTCGAATTTAAAAACCCTGCAAAACAAAGACTCTCGATCCCCCTTCTTGATAACAACCCACTCCAAATCAGAAACTTTCTATTAAAATATCTAGATGAAGATTTAGACAGAACGAATATTCCTTTATCGGAAGGCTTGTCAAAATTGCTAAAAATTTAATATACTTTAAAACTAAATATTTAGAATTTAGTTTTTTTATTGCTCTCGTAGTTCAACGGATAGAACGTGGGATTGCGGATCCCAAAGTCCAGGTTCGATTCCTGGCGAGAGCACAAGAAAAGACATCCCGACTAGGTTTGTTTTTTATTGGGTTCTTGCTGGGTTGAGAACCTGGACAGAACAACACGATTTGGAGCACGTGTTAGTGCGACATGCCGAAAACCTCGATGAGGTGCATCGGCCCTGGCGAGAGCACAAGAAAAGACATCCCGACTAGGGTTGTTTTTTATTGGGTTCTTGCTGGGTTGAGAACCTGGACAGAACAACACGATTTGGAGCACGTGTTAGTGCGACATGCCGAAAACCTCGAAGAGGTGCATCGGCCCTGGCGAGAGCACAATGAAAAAATGGCCCCTCGGGGGTTGTTTTTTAATTTTGAAGGATTTCAATTGTTGCGAAACGCATGTTACAATATTATTATGAATCTAGATACAAATATAAAACATCTAAATAGGGTTGGTGAAACAACCGCCAAGCGTTTAAAACGACTGGGGATTGAAACTATTAGCGACTTGATTAGCTTCTTCCCTTTTAGGTACGAAAACTTCAGTAAAAGTAAAAAGATTAAGGACCTATTGTCTGGAGAAAGCGCAAACGTAGTCGGACACATCGAACTAATAAACACCAAAAAAAGCTTTAGAAAAAAAATTAGCATCACTGAGGCAATTTTAAGAGACGAGGAAGACTCCATTAGAGTAATATGGTTCAATCAAGCATTTATTTCTAAAAATATTAAACCCGGGGACAAGGTATCAATTACTGGCAAAGTTGAAAACGATAATGGATCTTTAGTAATAAAGTCTCCTGTATACGATAAGGCCGAAAATGGAGACAACATCAACACTCAGGGTATTGTTCCTGTCTACCATTCTACTTCTAATATTAGCCAAAAACAAATAAGATTTCTCATTAAATCTGCTCTAAAATTCCTAGATTTTCTAGAAGACCCTCTGCCTAAAGAAGTAAACGAGAGGCTTAAACTGGATCAAATAAATAAAGCAATCGAGAAAATCCATTTTCCTAAATCTGAGAACGATATAAGTACTGCTCAAAAAAAACTTGCCTTTAATGAATTATTTCTATTGCAAATAAAATACATTTCCATAAGAAAGACTCTTCAGAATAAGAAAAGCCCAAAAATTAATTTTTTAGAAAAAGAAACAAAGAACTTTGTAAATTCTCTCCCCTTTAAACTAACTGACTCTCAAAGAAAATCTGCCTGGGAAATATTGGGTGACATCCAAAAGAATTCACCAATGTCTAGACTCTTAGAAGGAGATGTTGGTAGCGGAAAAACAGTTGTTGCCTCGATTGCAATTCTCAACACTATTCTTGGTGCTAAACAATCTGCAATAATGGCACCAACAGAGATACTTGCTGAACAACACTATAAAACACTTTTAGAATTATTTAAAAATGAGAAAGTAAACATTGCTCTTCTGAGTAGAAACTTTTTTATTATTAATGGAGAAAAGCATACGAAGAAAAAAATTCTTAAAGAAATTGCTGAAAACAAGATTGATCTAATAATAGGAACACACTCTCTATTCCAAGACTCAGTTTCTTTTAAGAACTTAGCCCTGGTTGTTATTGATGAACAACACAGATTTGGAGTAGAGCAAAGAAAAGCTCTCCTTGATAAATGTGGCCTTCCAGATAAGCAAAGCCCTCACTTCTTGTCCATGACAGCTACCCCCATCCCAAGATCGCTAGCTCTTTCTATTTATGGTGATTTAGATATTTCAATTATTAACGAACTGCCAAAAGGGAGACTGCCAATTATCACCAAGCTAGTCCCCCCGACAAAAGAAAACAGTCTTCATTCGTTTGTCAGAGAGCAAATTAATCAAGGAAGACAATCTTTTGTTGTGTGCCCCCTAATAGATCCTTCAGATAAACTGGGGCTGAAATCAGTAAAAGAAGTATATGAAAGATTTTCTCAAAATATCTTCCCCGATCTAAAAATTGAGATGCTACACGGAAAAATGAAAAATGATGAAAAAGAGCATATTATGGAGAACTTTTCTTCCAATAAAACCAATATTCTTATCTCAACTTCGGTAATCGAGGTGGGAATCGACATCCCAAACGCAAATATTATAATAATCGAAGGCGCCGACCGTTTCGGTTTGTCCCAACTTCACCAATTCAGAGGAAGAGTAGGTAGAGGGGAACACCAGTCTTACTGCTTTCTGGCAACTGAAAGCAAAGCAGAGAATACGTTAAAAAGACTAGAGGCTATGCTTAAGACAAACAATGGCTTTGAATTATCTAAAATAGACCTTAAACTAAGAGGGCCTGGAGAATTTTTTGGCAGCTCGCAGAAAGGATTCCCAGAACTAAAGGTAGCAACACTCTTCGACTATGAACAAATTCTTTTAGCTAGAAAATCAGCTGAAGAGGTCATGAAAGATGATCCTGGGCTAACAAAAAATCCAAACCTTAAAAAAAGTTTGGACAGCTTTGAAGATGATATTCACTTAGAATAGCTAAATTAATTTCACAGCAGAGTTAAGGTCTTTCACCTTAGTAACAGAAAGTTTTGTTTTGCTTATTTTCATCTCAGGGATTATAGCTCGTTCGAAACCAAGTTTTTCCGCCTCTCTTAATCTAGCATCTATATTGGGGATATTTCTCACCTCTCCCCCAAGACCGACCTCTCCAAGGATTATGGTCTTTTGCTTTATTTCTTTATCAAAATATGAAGAGGCAATAGCAAGACAGGCCGCTAAATCAAGAGCTGGGTCACTAATTTTAATACCCCCGACTGAGTTTAAAATTATATCTTGGTTTAAAAGGTTTACAGTAGTTCTTTTTGATATTACCGCTGACAAAACTTGGAGTCGGTTCAAATCAAAACCAGACGCCTTTCTCTGAGGATAACCAAACATTGTTTTTGAGACTAGAGCCTGTATTTCAACCAAAAAAGATCTTGACCCCTCAATCAAGGAGCTGACAACCGAACCAGGGAAAGAATTTATATTATTATCAATAAATATTGCTGAAGCGTTTTTTATCTCTGAAAAACCACTCTCTTTCATTTCAAAAATCCCAATCTCATGAGTAGATCCAAATCTATTTTTTGTTGTCCTCATTATCCGATACATCTGAGTATTATCTGTTTCCAGATAAACCACAACGTCAACCATGTGTTCTAGCGTTTTAGGCCCCGCCACATTACCATCTTTCGTTATGTGCCCCACTAAAATAATGGGAATACCAGACTCCTTTGATAGTTCCATAAAACCAGAGGTACAGGCCCTAATCTGAGTAACACTCCCCGCCTCAGAAGGAACTAGCGAAGAATAAATTGTCTGGACAGAGTAAATTATTACTAGAGAAGGTTTGGATTTATTGATTGCTGAAACAATCTTTTCTAGATTAGTATCACCAATAAAGCTTATGTTATCTAGATTGCAGGACAGTCTATCAAATCGGTCTTTAACTTGGCCAGCTGACTCCTCTCCACTTATATAGAGAGTTTTCTTCTGAGTATTTTTAGAAAAAGAATCGGAGATTTGGGCTAAAATAGTAGACTTGCCAATACCCGGTTCTCCCGCTAAGAGAACGAGAGATCCTGGTACCAATCCTCCTCCAAAAACCCTATCAACTTCTGAGATGTTTATTTTATCTCTTTCAATTTTGTCTTTCTGTATTTGTTTAAAATTAATAATACTTGCCTCTGGAACATTTTGACTTTCTATTTTTAACTTTTTCTTTGAGTCTACGATGTCCTTTTCTAGACTACTCCAAGCCCCACACTCCAAACAACGCCCACTCCATTTTGGATGTTGGGCGCCACATTTTTGACATGTATATATTTCTTGGATTTTACTCATTTGCCTTGAGCTCATTATCTATAATTAAAGAAAAATCTTTTTCGCTAACATTACCAATAAATTCCCTGTCATTAACATAAACATTAGGAACCCCTATTATCCCGAGGGCATTGGCTTCCTCCACGTTGTCTAATATTAGTTTTTGGGTGTCGTAATTTTCAATGCAAACATTAAACTTCCCAATATTTAAACCTATATTTTTTCCAATTTCAATAAAATCTTCTTCATCAAATACACCTTTCTTGGCAAAGAGTCTGTCATGAAAAAGCCAGAAAGCGTCTTGTTCTTGAGCACAACGGGCTGCAACAGCCCCTCGAAAAGACATTGATTCAATATCTAGCTCCGGATAATCTTTCCAAATAAATCGAACAGACTCACCATACTTATCAATAACTTTTTTTATAACCCTCTCCTGCTCATAACAATAAGGACAAGTAAAATCTGAATAAACAATTATCTTGATTGGTGATTCTAGATTACCAATATAGGGATCAAAATTTGAAATTATTGGCCCTGCTATGGTCCTTCTATACGTGCTTGCCTTAGTTAAAAAAGGATCATCGTGCCCTGCATTTTCTTCATATCTTATATTTCGTGTTTCCTCAGAATAAGAATCGCTATTTACAACTGCGTATTTAATCTTAGAACTAAGAAAAATAAATAAAAAACTTACCACCACAAAAGCTGATAGTGAGAACGTAACGAAAACAAAAGTTGAAATTTTTATACTGTCTTTTTTCATATTATTGCCAATTAGCACTACTTACTTTCCAAAACCCTTTTTCTAAAACAAATCTGACCAAAGCTTCTTGATAAAAAGAATTGTCTTCGCTCAAGTCTCCGCCTGTTTCTCTACGCAAGGATGTCACTAAAATAGAAACGTTTCCAGCACTCTCATCTATAAATTCAACATCCTGCGAAATAGCCTTTGTTGTTATACCATAATAAGTAGAGACATCTCTGTCAACGTTGTTTTTTTGGACAAAGTCATCTGCCCAAACCTTCATTCCCTCACTCATGTATATTTTCAAATCACTAATATTTGAAAAATTAGACTGATTTGAATAAGAACCAAATCTCTCAATAAAAAGAGCTGCCGTCCTCTTCAATTGACTCTCCACCAATGGTGTAGACTCTTCTTGATTAGAGTCTTTAGCACTAATAACAACACTCTCCTTTTGTCTTTCTAATATTTTTTCAGTACTACCCTCCTCTGTCTTTACAGGGATATTTAATAGATTGTTTTTAGGAATTATTGTCTCTTCTTTCTCTACCTCTATCTCTTCTTCCTCTGTTTGATCAATAAGAACAACCGGTTCATCTGGAACATAGTACATTTCTCTATAAACATAATAGGCTGCGCCAAAAAGACCTCCAAGCCCTATTATGATTATTAGAATTCCTATTATTTTTGTACTCATAAATTTAAAACTTATTCTTCACTCCGATTAGTATCATATTCATCGGCCAAACTCTCGTCAAATTCTTTTTTAGAGTCTTCTATCTGCATTAATTGTCTTGGGTAAGATGTGATTAGTTGGTCTTCTGTATATGAAGCGACTATTTTTATTGCCGCATGCTTTGAACCCGCAAAGAAAATCCCTTCACCAAGACCAGACTCTAAAAGTAAATATTTTTCTCCTTCCGTTAGGGCAAAGGTTTTCTGAATAAGATCGACCCCGGCTGTAGATTGCTTCAGAAGTAGTTGCAAAGATGAGTTGGTAACAATAGCTTGTCCATAAGGAGAAGTTAAAAAGTCATTTACATCTTGTGTGATCGTGGTTACACCCAGATAGTATTTTCTGCATCTCTTAACCAGGGCGAATATAAACTTTGCTGAATCCTCGTGTTGCATCAACCACCAAGCCTCATCTATTACCAATATTCTCTTCTTCATCTCTGACCTAACCACATTCCAAATATAATTTACGACAGTATAAATTGAAATAGGTCTCAGCTCATCTTCTAAATCACGAACACTGAAACAAACCAAGTTGTTGTCCATCTCAACGTTGGTGGGGCTATTAAAAAGTCCTGAGAAAGTTCCTTCGGTATATTTTTTCAAACGAAGCGCAAGACTGTTTCCACCCTCCATTCCTTCCAAAACGTCTTGAAAGTCCTGCATAACTGGGGGCTCTATATTATTGAGATCACTTTCTGGGGTTATGTCTTTTTTAGCATAAGTTTCCAAGAGTGCTCTGTCAATTATCGAATCTTCTTCATGGGTTAGATCACCAAGCATAAGTCTAATAAGCCCCTTTACAGTTATAACAGCACTTCTAATTATATCCCCTGCTTTAGAGTCTCCTCCAATTGATCTTGGCAAGTCAAAGGGGTTAATCTTGTTCTCAGATGATAAAGAAACATTAATATAAGTCCCTCCAACTGCATCCGATAGATATTTATACTCAAACTCCGGGTCGATAATCATAACATCCGTTCCTAGCATCAAACTCCTTAACACCTCTAATTTAATAGCATAACTTTTACCAGCACCGGAAGTAGCAAATACAACCGTATTAGCATTTTGCAAACTAAATCTATCAAAGAGTATCAAACTATTATTATGTCTGTTAATTCCATACAAAATACCATTATCACTTGTAAGCTCACTAGAAATAAAAGGAAAAGAAGAAGCAATCGGTGATGAATTCATATTGAAAGCAATATATAATTCGTCATTACCCAGAGGCATAGTCGAATTGAATCCTTGCTCAGCTTGATAAAAAACTCTTCTAGAATAAACTAAGCGTGAACCAAATATATCTTCAACCTCATCCGACATTCTATCAAGCTCTTTCTTTGAGTCAGCGTAAAGAGTTACATATAGTGCAAATTGGAAAAACTTTTCTATTCCCTGGGTTAGGGCATCTCTTAGTGCTTCAATATCTCTCAAGGCTGTTTCTCTTAATGGGTCACGAGCTGCTCCTTTCTCAGCATCAGAAATGATTTGAGCTTCAAGGGCACCAACCTTGTTTTTCAGCTGTTTCAAAACCATGGTATTGTTAACCGGATAGAAAAACATTGAAACATCAAAAGTAGAGTTAAGATTGATAACCGGAGCGAACCACCCAACACTAATATAACGAGGATACGTGATTACAAATATTGTTCTGACAAACTTGTCCCCGAGCATTAAATAACTTGGGTTAACCTGAAAGCTTGCAGGAGCAATCAAGTCCCTAATAGACAAGGAACCTCTTCTATATTCCTTCTCTTCTTCGATAAGATCTTTAGTTACATCAATATTTGTCTTTTGCTGTCCCTGGGAGTATTTATCTTCTTCTTTGCTACTATCTAAATTGTTTAATTTTTTAAAATTAACCATAATTAGTTTTGTTTATTTACCCTTAATTTTTCTGTTTTAACCAATTTTTCGTTGGCCGATGTAATAGGGTTATATGTATTATAATACAATTCAATCAAACTTTGAGTGTCTAGCTGAACTGCGCTAAGACCCATAGAGGTTAGGCCACCCAAAACATTATCAACTCTTCTGTTTAGTTCTTTGCGTCTATTATTAAATGCTTTGTCTCTCATTTTAACGGCTGAGTCTGGTCTAAAAAGATCGAAAAGCCTGGCAAAAAATCCTTTCTGTTTGTCTGATAAGGGGTTATATGGAACCACCACATAAAACCTCTTGTTCATAATTCTACTCATATCAACTAATTCTTGGATATAGGCAATATAGTCAGCTGTCTGCATTTTCAAAAGCTCGTTGGTTTGTTCATTTTCCTTCTCCCTCAACCTTATAATATATTCTTCAATGTTTAATTCTCTTGACTGGATTATAATCTGTAATGGGAAACTTATATTATTCAAAAAGCTCACATAAGAAGAGATAGTTGCGTTCTGCTCCTCTTCACTCTTTAGAGCAAAATTAATACTTGAGACAAGTAAAACCGCCCTCATGGTTCCATCACGCATCACTACAGTGTCCTCTTTTATTTCACCAATATCAACATATTTCTGTGTTGAGGCTTGTACTTTATTCCTTGCTAATTTTCCTTTATTGGTCATATTATAAAATCTCGTTAATTTTATTTTTTATCCCTAGGCCGCTCTCTATATCAGCACTTCCATTTTCATGTTTAAATTTCCCCTGAGTGTCGACAATCAAAGATAGCTCAGCTAGCCTAGAAGAAGTATATTCTCTTTGTTTTATTCTTTTCGTCTCGACCTTGTGGACCATTATTTCTTCCTTCTCTTCACTTGCTGGTAGATTTTGCCAAACCCTAGTCCCCGCTTTTAAAAGCGTTTGAATAAAATTTAAAACAAAAAAATGAAACGGTCTACCTGCTACTTTAAAAAAAGCAAAGAGCACCATATTGATAAACACAAAGCTACCAACAGTTAAAAGGTAAAGTAGATTGAAAAATTTAAAAATAATAAAAAGAATCAAGGAGCCAGACAAGATAATAACAAATTGTCTTGTAGTTACTGGTCCGATTATTTTATCCTCTACATCAATAAATTGTGGTACTGTAAACTGTTGCATATTTAAAATCTAATTTCTCTATTTAGATTTAAGACGGCCTCAAATTCGGCTTCTTTCAATGTCTCTTGATTGCTAAATGTTTTATCATTAATAACTTCGTAAATTGGTTTTTTCTGACCAATTGCCTTCCTTCCAATATCTATATACTCTTTAAAAACTTTACTTTTTCTCCAAGCGGCCTTACCTTCCAATTTTTTCTTAATCCCGTCTTCTCCAAGTAGGTCAATTTTTTCTTTTATTTTTGCTGCCGCTCTCATCGGGTCAGAATCAAGTCTTCGAAAATCAATAATTGTCATATTTAAAAGCTCATCAATAGGGCCCATTAATCTCGGAACCGCTTTCACATCCTCTACTCTTTTCTTCCCTGTTTCGGGGGCCACAATTCTTGGCTTGAATTTACCATCTTTCCCCGCTATATGATCATCAAGATTTTTTTCTTTTTGAACGGACTTGATCGGTGCTTTGAGTGGTTTTTTTATTTCTGGAGAATCTTTTTTTTCGGGAATATTTTCTTTAACATTTGGCAGGCTATTGATAACTGGGGTCCCTACGACTGGGAAACCTTTTTCATCTAACTTAGGACTACTACTTGCCTCTTTTTTGGGGATTTCAGTAACGTTCTTTTCTTTTGCTGATGACTGTTTATCTTTTGTGTCAGTCTTTTTAGGCATAGACGACAGGTCATAAGCCACATCTCTTGATTCGTTTAGCGCCCCTGCATCAACTTTTTTTCTAAAATTCTCTAGGCCAGATTTTTTTTCTTTGTCATGGTTGTTCTTTTCGGTCTTCTCTATTAATTGATCAATTTTTGGCTTTGTATCCAGAGAATCTTCTTTAAGCTTTATTTCAAAGATATCCGAACCGCTTTCTTTATTTTTTTTATCTAACAGTTTCAAAACCTCCTCTACTCGTCCACCACTCATACCGAGACCACCTTTGTCTACATCTTTTGCCAGAGTTAATTTGGTATCAATTCTTTTTCTTACCCCTTTTGTGTAGGTTTTCAAAACCTTTATAAAACGCTCAGAGAGATCTGAAGAGCTAAAACTAACTCCTGTGTCAAAAATAACGTCATTAATAACACTATCTATCTTTTTTTCATCTATTTTTTTCTCTTTCCCAACAGTGCCTAGTTTCTGAGTTAAGCTAGAAACCTCCTCCTCATCCTCAGATGAGAAAAAAAAGTTTGAGCTTTTTACCCTGTTTTCATCATTGTCTTTTTCTTGATCCTCTATTCCAATCAAATCTTTTTGTTTAACATCTTTTAAGCCCAGGTGTTCAGCGGCAACATACAAAACCTTGTTTTTTAACTCAGTAACCAATTCTTCTGCCTTGTCTCCTGAAAGATCATGTTCGAAAACAAAATACTTAGATAAATCCAAAATAGAAATATCTTTTACCATCACTTTCATTATTGTTGCTGCTAGACTTAGATCATACTTTTCCTCTATAGCCTTCACTGCACTCAAAATAGAAGGATCTGACATTTTATCCTTCAAGTACTTTGGCAAAGCATTAAATTTTGTTAAATAATCAAGCATTTATTTTTCGTGTTCCATTTTTTTTATTTCTTCTTCAATCGCTTTCTTTTCCAAACTATCTTCGGCAAACTTAGTCGCCATAAATCGCAATTCTTCAATTTTCTTTTCTTTATCAATTGCCTCTTCTATGGCAAGTTTTTCAAGACTATTCTCTTCAAAATCTTTCGACTCTTCTTCTAATTTTTCAATATTCTTTTCAGCCTCTGTTTTTGGCACCCCAATAGACCTGTGCCCAATCTTTGTCTCTTTTATTTCTTCGGCTGGAATTATTTCCCAGTTTTCTTCTCGAAGACCCTTTTGGCTTTCTGGGAAAAATTTAAGGTTCCTATAAAGTTGCAAAAGCTTACTTAAGAGAACTCTTTCATTAGTATAAAGATTTTTGGTGTTTGCATTTTTGGTCAGGTAATCCATTAAAGTAACATTTGAAAAGTTCTTAGTTCCTACTCTTTTTATAAAATCTTTTAGCCAATTTCCAATTGTGGGTTTTTCCTCTTTTTCTCCCAACTTAAATTTAGAAGTTGTTAATAGTTCGTTATTATGATAAAGACTATTTTCAAGATCTCTTTTAAATTTAACATCATCTGTTATCAGCTCCATCAAGGCTAAATTATAATCCTCCAATATATCTTTATCCGCACTAACCAACATCTGCTTAATTGATGTTTCAAACACTTTTAAGCTATCCCTTTTCTCGCTTTTCTCATCCAAATCTGGGCTAAGCCTATTAAGGGTCTCTTCGAATTGCTCTTCGCCCTTTTTTATTCCTAAAATATCATCGATTTCCACCATTTCCCCTCTTGATTCTTTTTCGGCAGCCATTCTGCTGAATTCAATAAACTTATTATAATCATCTATATTGCCGCCTAAATTATAAATAACATACTCAAAGTCTTCGTTTTTCAGGTAATCTTTAATGGGTAAAATCCTGATTCCAATTAAATCTAAAATAAACTTCTTTGCTCTTTCGTCGGACGGCTCAAAATTTTCCCTAAAGAAATCTAGGACTTTTTCAAGTGAAAGATCACCAAAGTAGACCATACAAAGAAGATCACCAATTGTATACTCTTTAGAAGATATCTGGTAGTTCTGAATTAAATACCTTTCTAGTCTAGAGCCCGTCTCAAAGAGAAGATACTCTCGTACATCTTTTGGTAGTTTATTTAATTTTTCGTCAAAGTTTTTTATCATAATTTTACGGTTGGTGTTGGTTACTCTGATAACCAGGAATAGTTGGCGGATTGTTTGATTGATTTTGACCTCCACTTGTTGAAGCATTTCTTGCGTTATGCAATCTTTCAAAGTCTCTGTAATCTCTCAAGCCTTCGGCTGACCGAAGTCTTGACATCTCTCTTTGATCTAATCTCGACATCATATTTTGATCGAAACTGTCTCTAAACTCATCTATCAACACACTATCTCCATTAAACAATCTTGACGCTGCTTGTGTATTAAAATTACTGTGATTCAACGAAGCAATATCACTTGTGCTTGCATTCTGGACAATTTGCTCTACACTACTTCGAATAATATTAGGATCTACAACACCCTCAAGTGCTTCTCCTATGCTGTCTGACATATTGGAAAAATGCTGTCTAAATGGATCTATCACTCCATTAATTAGCGAGTTGTCACTAGTATTAAAAGCTTCCTTGAGACCTTTTTTAGCAGCATCCCTGGTGCTTGTATCCTCTTTAGCATTTTTCATCATTCTCTCATACTTAGCCTGAGAAGCGCTCCTTATTATTTTATGGACATTTGCATCCTCTAAAGCACTTTCATGAAGATGATCATCAATTTTACCGCTCTTAAGTGCTTTTATATATTTTTGTTTGCCAACATCCTCTTTAATGTTATATATCTTGTGGGCATATTTTTTGAGCATTGGTTCATCAAATTTATCTTGAAGACCTTTATTTTGACCCAAGATATCCCTAACTTCTTTCACTTGTTGTCTAGACATACTGCCTATGTGGTCTGCATCTTTTCCTAGAGCAAGAGCAACAGCCTTCTTGTCTCTAGAAGAAAGAGATCCATCGCTAAGCATTCTATAGAGTTCTTGTGATGATTTCCCAGATTGAGCATACTCATTAGACTTCTTCTCAACCGATTCTTCTTCGGCTGCTTTCTTTGTAGCATTTGCAACACTATGAGCAGAAGAATAACCTTCAAGCATTCTCATCTTTCTTTCAGACATTTTCTGAACTTCTTTATCCTCAATTATATTTCCGTCTTTATCTTTTCTGACAAATTTCTTACTAGCTAGGTCATAGGTGAATTCTTTACCGCCTTCCTTTGTTGTTATGTTTCTAGCCGCCTCTTCTTTGGCTTTTCTTTCTTCGTCATTGTTTTCAGACATAGCCTCAACCCTGTTTATGTCTCTTTGATTATTATATACATCCATTTTATCCTCTCTATTCTTTCTCCACTTCTCTCTCCTTCCTTGGAACGTTATTGTGTTCAATGCTGACCTACTAGCTGTACTAAGAGCTCCTCCTTCAAGACCCAGCTTAGCTCCTGCCACTCTGTCAAACCCACTAGCAAGACCAAGGCCTGCTCTACCAGTAGCCAATGCTCCACTTTTTGCCTTCCTTCCTGCCCAAGCGCCTGCCTTTTGACCTGGCCTCAAGGCTAGTGCTTTACCTTTGTTTATAGCTCCCATTCCTTTGCCGGCTAGGCCGCCAGCTGCGCCACCAATCTGAGAGGTCACTATCAACCCACCAACAAGCATCCCAATCGCGATAATGAAATGAAGAAAATTATCTGGGCAAAGAGATGAAACAGGACCAAAACATTGGCTTGTGACCTCGGTAGAGGGGGTATAACCGTTTGCTGCAATAAGGCCCAACCAGAAGAAAAACATCAAAACAGGTCCTGAGATCACATTTTTTGTAAACTCACTCCACCATCTTGATGAATAACTCTGGCCACCTGGAAAGGCAGCTAAAAGAAAAGCTAAAGGTGATAAAACAGTGTAAACCCACAGCATAACCATCCTAATAACTAAGGCTCCTAAAAACACTATCAAAACTATTGTTGCTATTATCAAGAAAATAGTACCCATTATAAGGCCAATTATTGTAGATAAGAGATTTGGAGACTTGCTGTTTTCCGTTATTTGGGTTCTGACTATGTCAAAATAACCTTGAACACCTAATGCAGAAATTATCGCTCCACCAGTTGTCCCTATGGCAGAAACAAAAGTGAGCATAAAAATTTGTGAAACATCAATAATAAGGGATGCAATGGTTTTAGAAAAGTTTATCAACACTGCCATCATTAAAAGCTTAGGAAGCCAGCGTTTCATATTGTAACTTTCGATCCGTAGAATAGTAGCAAAGGCAATCACTAAAAGAATTAGTATAAAAAACATATTACAAAAATCCCTCACCACTCCCCAGGCCATTATCACGCTTGCCTCATGGGCATAATTATTATAAGAAGCTATATAAATCAATGCTTGGACAACAACCATCGCCAGTAGCCCTACTACCCCGACAATTATCTGTAAGAACCCCCCAACGAGCATTAAAACCATTTTTTCTACTGTCACGACAGCCGCGTCCCACCAGGCCGCATCAACACCCTGCGCACCAGAAAAGAATAAAAAGAAAGACAAAAACAAAACACTAAAGGCAAATGCTATTTTTTTCTTATTTTTTTCTTTTATTTTATTCAAATTCATAAATTCTATTTGCTCAACCTCTTTAATTGATGCTGATAAAGCCTCACTTTGTTGTCATGTTGTACCTTCATATATATAATCACCAGTGTCCATATAGGCAATATATTCAAAAAAGGTATATCCTCAAGTACGTTGACGATTATCACTCTTTTTAACTTGAGCGTAATACTAGATTCTCCAACCGACCACATTATTATCCCTAACATTGGTCCAATAACGAAACCAAGAACCGTGCCAACTGTGCCCAAGCTCAAAATATCAATAATATCCTTTATTTGTGCAAGAATTATTGCTGAAAAAAAAGGTAAACCATCAAATCTTTCTTTTTTAATTTTTTTTTCAAGTTTCCTTGCTAACAATAACTTTCTCTTACTTACACTTTTTTTCTTTTTCCCTTTAGTTGCTAGCCCGGTCTCTTTATTTACTGGTTCCGCTTGGACTTCCCCTTGTTCTACTTGCTCCTCTTTCAGGGCTTGCTGATTTTCTATTTTTTTCTGCTGTTTACTTTCTCTCATTTCATTAGCCATCCTCTCGTTTCTCAAAACGTCTGTATCAACTGATCTATTTTGATTTCCAGGTTCGTTAGCCATTCTGCTTATTTAAATTACAAATATTATTTATTACTATCACTACTTTTCTTTTACAATTATCCTGCCATCAAACATCTCATAAGCAAAACCAGGACAGATATTAGTTGGATCGCTTGTGTCCAAAAGAGCATCACTACACCAACCCCAATTGTCCTTAATCTTTACACCGGGCCTAACTGCACATGCGTTTGGAATACCAGCTAGGTTACAATCAATGTTTGGATTGTCATAACTATCATGTAATAAATTATAATAATCAAATAAATGAAAGACTGAAAATGGGTTATCTACATCATGTCTATCACGAAGTTACGTTCCTGACTTCACAGTAGATTTACCATCCCCCCAGTCTATAGCATAGAAAACCAATGGCCATTGTTCACTATCCATAAGAGTGTTAAAGGTTAATTCAACAAAACCATTTCGTGATACATAAATATCGCCAGTATTTCCCGAAACTCGAATATCATTTCCGTTAGCATCATTAAGATCACTGTCTACACGAGGGATCACCCCACACAGATCTATTGGTGGAGCAGTTGGGTCAGTTGGCGTTGGTGGTCTTTGTCCTAGAGGTCCTGTACATTCATTTTTCGGAGCCTCCCAATGCCCTGTATAAGAAACAATGTATTCCCCTGGTGTGGTACTGGTCGGAGTAAATGTTGTTGGGCTTGACCAATCCCAAACACCATATGACTGAGCAAAAAGTCTTCTAATGTCGTCCTCTGTATACAGTTTACCCATCCTGTTTTGATATGGTTCTGCTAAATTGGTATTTGGGTCTTGATAATGCATTGGCTGAACTCCTGTCATATAATCATCACTATCCCATAGAGCTGGATTCTCAACAGGTTCAGGATATACTGCCGAACCGAAAGGCGCATAGTCGCTGTCTTGAGTACAAATCGGAGTAGGGGCTGACATCAAGCCATCATAGCAAGGTATTTGAAAATCAGATCCTTCAAAAACACGTCCACTCCAATATTTATTTTTACCAGTTTCAGTAACGGTTTTAGCAAATTTAATACACATTGGTTCAGGGATTATTTCATCTCCAGCATAATAATCAATATAGTCTCCATATCTTAATTTTCGAACCTCTCCTTCAAGGTAGCAAGGATCTGAACCCGTGCCACAGAAAAGTTCATAATTTGGATTTGCTGCAGTAATTTCTGCTGGGGTATTATAGTTTGTTTGATCTGCGGTTGCTATATACCAGCCATCATTAGCACTTGATGGATAAACTTGATAGTTACTATAACTATTAGGACTACCGTCTTCTAGTCCTGCAACCAATCCCACGCCATCTGGTCGGCAAGAACAATATACTCTTTCCTCTATATCAAAAGTATCGCTACAATCGTCACCCTTGTGGCTATATTCAATATAACCATCAGGACATTCGAGGCCATTACAAGCATTCCCACTAGACCACCACAAAAAATTAGTATGACAACCAGACCTGTATAATGTATAAGTATGCCTGTATTCATAAAGCGGTTCAACCATAGTTTGTGTACAGTAATATAGCGGATATCTTCCTTCATAATTTGAGCCGCCCTCGCTAACGCCATCGCCCTTTATATTCGCCACTGGCCACCACTGCAGACAAGCGCCCGGGTCACCAGGAGCTCTATCATACTCCAAACAGTAACCCCACCAACCTTTTTGCTTGGCTCCTGAGTCTTCTATATATTCACAAGAGAGTGAATCATCTTGAGGATAAAGCCTACAGGTTTGATCTACATATGTGCCTGGCTTTGAGTTTAGAGTAGGTCTTATTTTTACATCATCAACATAGAAACTTCCACTTCCAGCAGTCGTAACACCTATTTTCAATTTTATTTGAGTTGTTGCATCTTCTACCTGCACAGTCCCAGTCAACTTCTCCCAGTCATTACCATACTCTGAAGAAACCAAAAGTCTATCGAAAAAAGTTAACGCACCGTTTGAATCAATCTCATCCCACCAAATAGCAGCTGCACCATCTGGTAGATTTATAGTATTCATATAGGCTGTTAAGGAATATTCCATACCGCCTATGACATCAATATACTCTGAATAAACTTTATAGGCTGTGCTTCCACCAACCTGCAAAAAGCTCTGTCCACTTGGAGCCCTATCCACACCCTCTCCTTCAGCTTCTACTGGGTTATCAACTACTTTGAAAATATTTTCACTCCACAGTTCTGGTCCAGAGTTCCAACCAAAGGGCATGGTGCCGTCAGCATTCATTTCAAAATCTCCATTTGGCATAAAGGCAAGTTCTGTGGCTTGCTCCATCTTACCAAAAGGATATATACCTTCCATCCCCTCTTCTGGAGGAGTTTGAAGGCCATATTTGGCGTAGCCAGAAATATTAGAGAAATCTATGCTTGCTGGCAGGGTATAACTATTTTGAACGGCTTCCTCAACTAGGAAATTACTACAATTACCGTTATCATCCAGACCATCACACAAACCTATATCTTGACAAACCACATTATTATCATCATCTGTTACGTAGTCGCTGCAAGCAAGCCATGAACCACAAGTTCTATCCGGAGATACTTTCAATAGAACATTTGCATTTTGGAGACCTGCCCCACCAGGTAAAGGAGACATTCCCGAACCATCATGGATTGTTTCGTCTGCTTCCCAGCTCAAATCTTCATAGCCTTGACCATCGACAACCCTCTCATTAAATAAAACGCAACCCTTCTCGAAATCAACTGTTCCATTACATGACTCTCTGTCTACTAGATCTTCTTTTTGATAATCTATGGAGACCTTTTTTACAGAAACCACACTATTATTTCCATAAAGATGAGAAGAAGCATCTGCTATTTCGACTTTGACTGTATAACTTCCGTCAATATAAAAACGTACGCTATTTATGTCATCGTCAGCGGAAGTGACTGTGACCACAGAAGTGTTTGGTTCAAATTCATTTGAATTATTTAGAATCCTAAAGGCTGAAGGAGGAACAGCTGCTGGAGCTACGATTGGGGCTGTCACGGTAAGAGTATTATCCCCTTCAACTGAAATAACATACAAAGTGTTGGATTCTAGGAGTATCTCTTGCGAACCACCGCTTGGCCCCACTGGATCCCAACCATCTGCGTAACCATCTGAGTCTATATCTTGGTAGAAATTGGCATTAAACAATTTGTTCGATTGAAAATCAGAGACAGGATCTATGTATTCAGAGCAACCAGAGTTACTAACTGAACAAACTCCTACCCAATTACCGTCTGCATCTGACATTGGCTGTTTTACGGCATTGCCAGCACCACCAAAGCCTATCGTTTTGTATTGAGAAACCGCACAATCATAGTCTGTTTCATCTACGATACACCTTCCACCAGAACAATCACTGTCGTCAAAACATATTGTTGTTTCTCCTGCACTTACCGTGTCAATTATCCCGTAGCCCGGATCCGTCGGCAAGGCCTCCATATCACATCTCTTTATTTTCTTTTTTAACCAAGCCCAAGCACTTCCACCACTCTCCTGTCTCCACTCACAAACCTGATTATAGGGGTCTTTAAATGTAGCTGATCCGTTATTTGTTGTCCATTCCTCGCAACCAACTGCAAATTCTGAACAAACACTTGTATCGTATTTGTCTGGGTTATTCTTAATATAGAAATCTTGAGTTAACTTTTGCCCCTCATATGTATAGGCTTTTCCCATTCTCTGACAACCCTCATCCGCTGACTCACAAAGCTTGTCTTCACTGTAAACAGCATAGACGTATTCATCTGCTGGAACGTTGACCTTTGGGGTAATGGCCCCTTCTGGTAGGAGCTGAGCTTCATAAGAATCTGAATTCTGAGTATCTATCATTATTTCACAGCCAACAGCAGACTCCTGACAAAGTTTGGTGAAATCTCTCAGGCTGTAAACCTTATTATCGTTGTCGCTGTATTGTTCACAACCCAAGGAATATTGTGGATATAAACTATCGGCCAAAATATCCCAATTACAAATATCACGACCATTAATCTCTGGCATCGCCCAAGAATTTTTAATGATATAGTATTTATCTCTTATATTTGTCAGTTTGATATCATCGATATAAAAATCTGTTGCCCCAGCACCACTTCCTGCTATAACAAGTTTTTCTGCAAAATCAACCCTGTGGTTTAGTGATAATAAATTAACTTCATAAATACCCCACTCACCCGGACTTACTTGCAAAATTTCAGAAAAATGAGTCGTCGAAGCCAATGAATTCTCAAAATATATATCTAGGTCAACCAAATCGGTGGTTGATTTGGCAAGAAAACGAATTACATAAGCACTCCCCTCTACCACCCTGTATCCCACATTGTAAGAAATTGTGTTTGGCGCTGACTGGACAAAAAGAGAGTTTTCTCCAATTCTTAAAGACTCATTACTAACACTTGCGTTGGTCGACCCTTCAGAGTCCCAGCCTTGTACTGACCCTTCAAAATCATTATTTAGAATAATTCTCACATTATTTCCGTAATTACCTCCATATTCACGACATCCAGCATCAGAAGCCGTACAGGACTCTCCCTCGTTAGGAATTGCCATATAAATACAAGCATTATGTTGAGGATTCCAGACTCCTCCGTTTATACATTCTACACAATAGTTATTATCCCCATCCCAACCAACAGTAGTGGGGCTTGCTGAATATCCGGGTAAAGAAGAACAAGTAGCGCTGTTAACATTCACACCATTATTTTTCACTACATTATCTTCTGTTCTTCTATAAGGATGACAATTGTCGGAGCAGGTTATGGTTTCTGAGTTAAGGAGATAATAAACATCTCCGGTTTTTGCATAATATTCTCGACAATCAGGATTATATAGGGGACTTGTCGAACTGGCCGCATAAATAAGGGCATTGCAGGTAAAGGGGTTATAGACACCGGAAGCTGTAGCTGGACTTGTGGTCCCAACTCCTCTTTGCAAGCTAAAGGTTTTTAATTGAAAACCAGTAGCCTCGGCCCCTTCCCAAGTATAGTAATCACCACAATCTGCTGCAGGATCACCAGGCTTGATACACTGTTTTAAACTTTTATAATACTCCCTAGCCTCTCCCCCCTCTTCTGTTTTATCAAGGTTTGTAAATTCGTCACAACCTGCGTTTTTAGCACTACAAGACTCGGCTGTATTGGGAATAAATAATTGTTCTTGCTCTGAATCAAAAGAAGTCTTCGTTTGAATGTATGAATCATAGCCAACACAAACATCAGGACAATAATCTTGCGCTGTCACTTTCGCAGGAACTTGCATATTGTCACTAAGAGAAGTAAACATATTACAGCCTACCTCTTCTTGCATACATAGACGAGCATAGGTATCACACTCAGCAGGTCGACTTGCTTCAAGTTCGTAGTTTGGGACAGTGGCAAAAGCATCCTGATAGCAATCTTCATATAAGTATTCTGGAATTAATTTTTCATAAATGATCCCTTCATCCATATAACCTGAATACTGAGTAGAAGCTCCTCCTCTTTCTAGTTTTATAGCATCTATGAGACAGGTGCCGCCTGCTGGAACATCAAAAAATATTTCTACATCGTTTGTAAAATAGTCTGGTTTATAGTAGCGAGACACTCCAAATCTTCTCCACTGAGCACCCTCACTGACTGAGCTTGTAGCTATTTCTGCTCCAGGGATAATACTCTCATCAAAACCAACGATTGTCCCATCGGTACAATCTTTTGCGTAAAAAGAAAGAGAAAATTCCTCTCCAGCAGCCAAATACCCAAAAGGCCCAACTGGAATTAAGATAGAAGAATACCCTGGCGAAAGTTCTAGTGAAGAATAGCCATCAAAAGCCTCTGTGCTCAATGTCCCAAGCCCACTCCAGTAAACCAGATTCCCAGAAACATCAGTATCTTCGAAACTAGCGTTTGGTAATATATTTACACCTGTCCCTTCCTTTGTTCTAATTAATTGAGTACAGCCCTCGTTTTTCTCTGAACATTCTTCAGCGTCTCTATCTAGATTTATATGTGGATCACCCACTGCAGTGCTCCAAAAAACATTATTTGTATTTTCGTCATAAGGATCAACTGAATCTGCTTGTGTAAAATATTCTGAACAGCCAGCATTGTCGAGAGAACAACTAAATGAATCAACTGTATTTTCTAGGAAGCTAATTGTTGAACCATCACTTTTCTTAAAAGTTTGACAAGTGTTAAATTTTGGCTCACAAGCCTCAGAACCAAAAACCCACTTTCTTTTTTCTTCCGTACAATATCCATAAACATTACAAGAGCCATCACTGTTTTCATCTATACAGGTTTGTTCATCTCCACAATATTTATCGTCCCTTGAAATATTTACCTTGCTATCATCGCCTTCCCCCGTGATAGTTTCAAACCTTATATTTGGCCCTGGACCTTCTCGACCACAATAGTTTAGGGGAGCCTTTAAAACCCAACTAGGATCAATCATCCCTTCACACCAATTTAGGGTATCTGCCGGTTCACCAAACTCATCATTCGAATCATAACAATTAATAAGTTCTTGAAGACTATATGCTCTATTGAAATTTTTTGTTATATGTTGAGCTATTATTTCCCAAGTTACGGGTATGATCCTAAATTTTCTTAGAATAATCATAGATCTATACGGAAGCCCTTCGTTGTACCTAGGCTCAACCCCCCCATCTCTGAAACCAAAGACAAGATCTCCGCTTAAGTAACCTTGTCTTACTGCCTCTGCCAGGGTTAATTTATTCAAAATTGCCTGATTAAATTTATCGGTTATTACACACTCAGTCGGTCCAGCTTTTGTTGGATCAGGACACATTGTTAATTCTGAAAGAATATTATAATCACCCCTAATTGAAAAATTAGGCTGAATAACTCCACTTAATTTACCCTGAGTTCCAGAAACGCCCTGGCTAGCAGGGCCAGCCTCGAAGTCGGTTAAACTTGCCCAATCATATGGAGATGTGAAATTAGTATTTTCACCATCAGCTAAACTACGCATTGCTGTCTGAAAAGCAGTTATGGCCAACTGATTTAAGAAAACATTTGACGCATCAACAAGTGCATCTCCTGTCCAGGCACCAAGCTGAGCATTCTGCATCTCAATAGCCATTTCCAGTTCCCTTTCCGCTTCGCTAGGAGGAGATACTCTGTCTCCAGCAATATTTCTAACATCTAACCACCCACCTGTTTCTTCCCTGTCTTTCTCTGCTGCTTCTGTACTACCTTTAATATCTTGGACAATGTTCGTATGAAGTGAAACAGCAATCATAGCTTCATTACTTGTTGGGCTAAAGGAGGTGCTGAACCTCTCTAAAAAATCTCCTCTAGATAATTCCTCATCCCAGTTTTCTTTCATTTCGCTAAATGTACAAACCGGTTCTGAAGGTCTATATTGCTGCCTTAGCCCCAAACCTATGTTAAATTTAACAGCGAGGTCTGGTTCACATAGATTAAACTGACCAAAAAAGTCTGGATTACGTCCCAAGTCTTCAATAAATGATCCCGCTGCATTATCAGCTATATTGTTCATATATTCCCCCCAACCCTCTGTAATAAAAAGGGGTTTTTGACCCCTGTTGCCTGATCCAAGGTATGTGGCTGTATCATATGCTATTGTATTAAGCGCTGCACGAAGACTTGAAGAAAGGGCTTTTGACCCAGCGGTTTTAAGACCAGCAACAAGTTTGTCAGCAGCTTCTTTCATGGCTTGGACTGCTTTATCATAAGCAGATTGTTCGTACTGGCCAACGATTGTCTCGTTGTCTCTAACTAAAATCTCGAGAGAAAAGGCTGGTTTTTGAAAAGCTAATAATCCGAATAGAGTAAGAACAATCAACGCCCCGGCAAATATTCTTTTTTGAAAAAATAAATTTTTCATATACTTATATAAAAATTATTGTAAAACCTCTTGATAGCTTTTTAATAAATCTTCATCGGAAATCGAATCTAAAACCTCTTTTTGCATACCGGCCTCTAAAAGCATTTCTCTCAACGTTTCAACACTACTCTTCCCGCTTAGAGCTTGAGACAATTCCTCATCTGAGATATCACCACTTAAGCCAATATTATCGAGATCTGCACTGTCTTGATTGTCAATGTTTACTATTGTTTCCTGATAACAGTTTTGTCCTTCAGCGCAGTTTGGGTCACTTCCATTTTTAACTTCATCTCCGTCTGAAACACCATCGCTATCTGTATCATCAAGATAAGGAGAAGTTTGATACAAATTCTCTTCTTCTAGGTCAGTTAAGCCATCTCCATCTTCGTCAGCATTTAGTAGATTATTTTCCGATTGATTTAAGCTGACAAGAGGTTCTGTGTCAACGTCAGGGTTTAAAGGAGAACTTAATCTTTTTTTTGTACTACCACCCCAGAAAAAAAATAAAATTATACTAAAAAAAGCCAAAGAAACGACTAATATTCTTCGACTTGTACTCAAATCACTAAAAGCTGTTTTTATTTCGTGATGCTTATTTTGATCAGTATTTAGATTAGAGTCTTTCTTTTGCGCAAAAGACCCATCTTTTTTAATATCTTGCATGGGGTGTTTATAAGATATTTTATTTTAAAAACTTATTAAAATTATAACACATTTTTCCTAAATATTCCAAATATTTATCCACAATATTAATAATAAGTTAAAAAGAACCCTTGAGGGCTCTTATAAGTAGAATTAAAATAACTTAAGCACTTTTTTCCAATCATCAACACTTAGTTCCTGCGCTCTTATCTTCATGTCAAACCCAGCAGTCAACAATCTCTCCCCTACTTCCCCTTGACTAACTCTAAGGCCCGCTGCTAAATTATTTTTTAGCATTTTTCTCTTGGAAGAGAAACCAAATTTCACTATTTGAAAGAATTTTTTAATATCTATTTTCTCCTCTTTGTTAACATCTATTTTTATAACTGCACTATCCACTTCTGGTGCCGGCCAAAAATCACCACCAGGAACATCTATGATTATTTCACCGTCTGCATATAGTTGAACTGAGACAGACAACAAACTCATAGCACCAGGCTTAGCCACAATCCTCTCTGCTACTTCCTTTTGTAGCATCAAAGTCAGAGAGCTGGGTTTATTCTTCAACTCAAATACGGTTCTTAGAAAAATTGAACTTATATTGTATGGTAGGTTGGCCACTATTTTATATTTTCCTTTACAGAATTCTTCCAGCTCACCAAATTCTGGCAAGCGTAAAAGTTCTATTATATCCTGGTTTATCAATTCAACATTATTTATTTTATTTGCTAAGAGTCTTGTCTTTAAAAGTCCAGCTAACTTATCATCTAGCTCCACCGCTAATACTTTTTTAGCTCTTTGGGCTAATTTCTCAGTCAAAAAACCAAGCCCCTGACCAACCTCAAGCACTATATCCTCCTTGGAAATATCAGCATTTTCAATTATTTTGTCGTAAACGTTCTCATTAATCAAAAAATTCTGCCCCTTAGAGCGAGCAGGATTTATATCATACAGTTTACATATTTTTTTTGTTTCTTCTAATAAGCTCACTTTATTTTTCTTTAAAAAAGGCTACGGCGTAATCATAAAAGTCCAAAACTTTTTGAATTCTCTTTGCACCAGCGCCTGGAGCGCCCCAAACAATAGGCATAGCATTAGTGGTGCCGCAATAAATAAATTGGTCACCAGTTTTAATCATCATCCCTCCCCCCCTATAGTTGGAAAACACTGTAGGGACAGCATATGTCATCGCCCCATATTGGGTTCCAACAACAGAAACCTGTAAATAGCCAACGCAGGATTGAGCAAACTCTGGTGTATAAATTAAAGGGCAAGTGCAAGCACCAGCTGGGGTTATTGAACATGGAGGAGTATTACCCAAAACAGTGCCAACGGTTCCAGCATCAAATTTAACACACCCTCCTCCAGCATCGGCTACCCCAACAAATTCCTTATATTGAATAAAATCAAACATAATAAAAACAAAAATCATCAAGAATGGGATTAATACAAACAAATAGATTTTTTTTCGTCTGAACATATTATTATAAACTATCAATTAGCCAAGATCCATCATCTTGTTTTATTAGATTGTAGTCATGGGGTACATCCTCTCCATTAAAAAAGACTTGTGTTGTAAATACTTCTAAAGATTCAAGACTGCTCGTTTTTTTTGCCCCCGACATCAAATTAGCCACTAAAAGTCTTTCTCCAGGGTCTAATACCAAAAAAATGTGATCAATAAAACGGTACATTTTATCAGTAAAAAATTTTTTAGCACTCTCTGAATCACCTGACCTAAAGTTTTCTGCAGCCATAAGAAGAACATCCAAAGCAACATCTTTTTTTTCTTCATCGGTCTTTGGTGGTTCCTCATAGTCTGCCTCCAAGGAACCAACTAATATCTCTCTCAAATCCTCATCATTTATTCCCACCCCTAATTCTTTCATAAGATCGAAAGCGTCAGATGGCCTACCCATAAAATACCTTTTTTTGTCAGAAGGATTAACATACCAAGCCTCACCATTCTCTTCAACTTGTAAAAAGATCTTCCCAAGATGTTTATCTGCAAAAAGATGTTCAATCCTAAAATATTCAGGACCAAAGGGGTTATAATGATTTTTAATTTCCTCATTATCACTAAAACCATCTCCATCCGAATCAATAGAATTATCAAGCTTACTAACAGAGCCTATTTCAATTTTAAACAAATCATTATTCGATATCCCAAGTCCAAGTTCTCTCATAACCTTAAACGCATCATCTGGCCTATTTAAAAAATATCTTAATCGACTATTAACATCTACATACCAAGCCTCTCCATTTTGTTCAACCTGGAGAAGAATATTTCCCGACATTCTTTCAGATACGTTCTCCGCTCTAACAAAAAGGGGTATTAATATTAATATTGATAATAAAATATACCTAATCTTTACCATAATCATATTTTATAGTATTTTAACAAAAAATCAAAATATTTTATTACAAAACGTTTATAAAGAGTGAAGCAAGCGCTGCTAGAGCAAAGGTCCAATTTAGTCCAAAATTAAAAGCCACTACTATTGCAAAAGCCAAAATAAAAACTTTACCCAGATTAACCGCGACTTCCTTTACCACAGTGTACTCATCAATATAATGTCCTTGGTCAGCAAGTATTTCATAGTTTAGAGTATCAAAAGGTGTGTCTTTTAAAATAAGAGCCAGGCTATGATAGGTGCCCACAACGAAAATTTGCCCTGCCGTTAAAACAAAAATTTTAGCCAACCAACCAGAAGCATAAAAAAGGCTTCCTAGTTTTAACATTTTTCTTTTATTTATTGAGTCTGTATATTTACCGACACTTAACTGTAACATCACTGTTACAAATACAATTAGAGAAGAAATAACACCAACCTTTAAAAAGTCTCCATCAAGGGCTAAAAAAATAAAGATTGGCCATATTATTAAACCCACTGCATTTTCTGCTCCATTGGCCATGTTGGCAAAAAAAACTTTTTTTGTTTCTGGAGCAAAACATTTTTTAAATGTTTCAAGATAACCCCAAGAATATTTTTCATCGATCTCAGGTAGTTTAATAAAAGGAATCAGAGCTGACGCGTAAATAATCATTGCTAAAACGAACACGAAATTAAAAGAAAACTTTGCCAAAAGAAACCCCGCCACAACTGGCATAATAACGCCCAGAATTGTTCTTGCTCCCCACAAAATACTCACTTCCTTCCCACGGTCTCTCTTGTCAGTGAACTCAGCTATATCAACATGGTAAGGAATCCAAAACATCATTCTTAGTAATGTCAAAACTACAATAGATAAACTGAGATACAAATGAATATTTTTATCAACATTAAAAAGCACTATATAAAAAAGACACCAAAAAACTATGCTTATACGAAGAGAGTTATTGAGACCTATTTTGTTTAAATATTTCACCCCAAAAGGAACGAAAATGGTATATGCTAGGTGGCCGATTAGATAGTAGAGAAAAACAAACTCAACCCGACCATCAAGTTTATCTAGGAAAAATATTGGCAAGAAAAGCCCCAGGAGGCCATTGGCTACAAATTGAAACAATCTTCCAGAAAACAAAGCCACAAAACCCTTTGAGAGATTTGAATGCAGGTATTTAATTTTATGCATGGGTATAAAATATTTTATTTAACAACGATATTCACTAATTTGCCTTTGACAAAGATTGTTTTCACTATTTCTTTGCCTTCTATCCATTTTTGAATAGTTTCATTCTCGGTTGCAATTTTCTTGGCCTCCTCTTCTTGAATGTCTGCTTCAACTTCAATAGTCTCTCTCAATTTGCCATTAACTTGAATTACTAGGTTTATTTTTTTGTCTATAATTAATTCCGGATCATATTTTGGCCAATCACTTTCAAAAACACTTACCGTCTCTCCTAGCTTTTCTCTAATCTCTTCACAAATATGAGGAGCAAAAGGAGCTAGAACTGAAATAAATAAGAGATAGTCCTTTTTGTTTACTGATCCGATTTCAGTTATTTTGTTTACTAATATCATCATTTGTGAAATGGCTGTATTGAATTTAAAATCTTCAATATCTTCGGCTACTTTTTTTATAGTTTTATGAAGTAGATTTTTTATCTCCTCACTACTTTCCTCTTCTGTAACCTTTTCAGTAATTGAAATTGATTTTTCAATAAACTTTCTAGCACCCACAAGTCCATTTGTACTCCAAGAAGCGGCCTGAGAAAAAGGCCCCATAAACATCTCATAAACTCGCATAGAGTCAGCTCCATGGGCATCTACTATCTCGTCCGGATTAATAACATTACCCCAACGTTTACTCATTTTTCTATTATCTTCTCCCTGAATAAGGCCGACATGCTGTAGTCTTTTAAATGGCTCATCATAGGCAACCGCTCCAATATCAAATAAAAACTTATGCCAGAAACGAGCATAAATCAAGTGTCTAGTGGCGTGCTCTGCTCCCCCAACATAAAAATCTACCGGTGACCAATAGCTTTCCTTTTCTTTTGAGACTAGCTCTTTATCGTTCTTGGGATCAATATATCGCAAATAATACCAAGAAGATCCTGCCCATTGTGGCATGGTATTTGTTTCCCTCTTGGCCTCACCCAAACATTTAGGACATTTTGTATTGACCCATTCCTCTATCGCGGCCAAGGGAGACTCCCCGGTTCCAGTTGGTTCATAATTCTCCACATCAGGCAATACAACTGGCAGTTCTTTTTCTGGAACAGGAACTACGCCACATTTCGCGCAATGCACGAGAGGGATTGGTTCACCCCAATATCTCTGTCTAGAAAAAACCCAATCTTCCAATTTATAATTCACTGCCTTCTCCCCTCTTTTCTTCTCTTCAAGCCATTTAAACATTTTTTCTTTGGCATCAGCGGTCTCAAGCGTATTTAAAAATCCAGAATTTACATTTGTCCCCTCTCCACAGAATGCTTCCTGGTCAACATCCTCTCCCCCAAGAACAACTTCAACAATATCTAGACCATATTTCTTAGCAAACTCCCAATCTCTCTCATCATGAGCAGGAACAGACATAATAGCCCCGGTTCCATAACCCGCCAAAACATAGTCAGCTATCCAGATGGGGATTTCTTTGCCACTCACAGGATTAATAGCATAGGCTCCAGTAAAAACACCTGTCTTTTCTTTTTGTAGTTCAGTTCTCTCTAGGTTTGATTTTTTGGCTGCATTTTTTATATATTCTTGAACTGTTTTCTTCTGTTCTTTTGTTGTTAGGGTGGAAACCAGCTTATGCTCTGGAGCCAAAACCATATAAGTTGCCCCAAAAAGTGTGTCGGGTCTTGTTGTAAAAACCTCAATATTTTCTGTGCCGTCTCTGTGCTGAAAATTCACCCTCGCTCCCTCAGATCTGCCTATCCAATTTCTCTGTTGTTCTTTAATTGACTCTTCCCAATCTTCTAGCTTATCTATGTCATTTAGAAGTCTGTCAGCATAGTCTGTAATTTTCAAAACCCATTGTCGCATAGGCACCCTCTCTATTTCTGATCCGCATCTCTCACATCGACCGTCTTCCAAGTCTTCATTAGCAAGACCTGTCTTACAGCTCGGACACCAATTTATTGGCTCATTTGATTCATAAGCCAATCCGCGTTCAAACATTTTCAAAAATATCCACTGGGTCCATTTATAAAATTCTGGGTCAGTGGTGTTTATTTCTCTTTCCCAATCATATGAAAACCCAAGCATCTCCAATTGCCTTTTATAGGTTGCAACATTTTTATCTGTAGCCAGTTTTGGATGAACTTTGTTTTTTATCGCATAGTTCTCTGCCGGCAAACCAAAAGCATCCCACCCCATTGGGTGAAGAACATTAAAGCCTTGCATCATTTTCATTCTGGCAAAAATATCAGTAGCAATATAGCCCTTTGGATGGCCAACATGAAGTCCTTCTCCTGAAGGATATGGGAACATGTCTAGAATATAATATTTTGGTTTATCATTTTTATCATCAACTTTATAAATACCAGTTTTCTCCCATTTTTTCTTCCACTTTTCTTCTATTTTCTTATGATTATATTCAATTTTCATATTAATTAATCTTTTAATTCTTTTTTTATATTAGCCTAATTTTATCAATTTGGCAAACCATAAAATGCCTTTTTGCACAAATGTTGTTATTTTTACTTTTTTATGATATTTTAAAAATATAAGTTCTTTGAAACTCGTCTTTAACTCAAAACTAGAGGAGTTGCCATGGGAAAAGAATGGGAACAAGTAAACTGCGATGTTGGTGAATACAGAAACCCCAAAACAGGAGAGCATATAAAATGCACCCAACTTGCTCAATACAAGTGTCCAGATTGCAATAGCATCACAGACCTCATCCCTTTTGCCAGTAGCTACACTGAAAAATGTGAAATCTGTAAAGATTTAAGCCCGAAAGAAAAAAGAAAACTCAAGAACCATAACAATAAAGGCAGTATTGAAGCACACAGAAAAACTCTTTTACAACAAAAAGAAGCAAGAGAGGCCCGAACGGCAAAACCTAAAAAAGGGCAAAGACTTGCTCCAGCATAAATTTAAAACAAAGTCGACTAGAAATAGTCGACTTTTTTATTTTAGCTCTATTCCAACAGGACAATGATCAGAGCCAAGGACCTTATCAAGGATAAAGGCATTCTTTATCTCTGGAACAAATTTTTTGCTAGAAAGAAAATAGTCTATTCTCCAACCAACATTTCTAGCTCTCGCTCCTGCTCTATAACTCCACCAGGAGTACTGTATTTTTTGATCATTAAAATGTCTATAAGTATCAACCATATCTTTTTTAACAAATTGTGTCATCCAATATCTTTCCTCATCGGTAAACCCTGGATTACCAACGTTTTCTTTTGGTCTGGCTAGATCTATTTCCATATGAGCGACATTATAGTCTCCACAGGCAAGAACTGGTTTTTTCTTTTCTATTTTTTTTACAAACTTAATAAATTCTTCATTGAAACCCTCTTTGTATGGAAGGCGAGATAGTTCATGGTTGGCATTTGGGAAATATATATTCAGAAAATAAAACTTATCAAATTCCAGAACTTGCAATCTTCCCTCTTGATCAAACTCTTCCACCCCCATTCCTCGCTCAACCCTGACTGGCTCAACCCCTTCTCGAACCAAAGTAGCTGTGCCACTATAGCCTGGCCTCTCCGCCGAATTCCAAAAAACATTATAGCCTGGAAATTCTATATTCTCTTTTTCGAGAGCAGCTTCAGATATCTTAATTTCTTGAATTCCTAAAATATCTGGCTTTTCTTTATTTAGAAATTCTTGGAAGTTTTTTTTAAGGACAGCTCGTACACCATTTACGTTCCATGATATTAATTTCATATTTTGATTATTAATAAATAAAATGTTATAATTAGCATGAAAAGAGATTCTTTTCGTGCTTTTATTTTAATCTAATTTATCTCATATATCAAATGGAGGAGGACTTAGTGCCAAACACGACCCCTGACTTTAAAGAAGATTATAAAATTCAAAAGCCCTGGTATAAAAAATGGTGGGGTCTTTTAATTCTCTCTTTATTGTCTTTGTTCTTAATATTTTCCGTAGCTTCTGGGATATACGTCTATAAACAAATTAAAATATACCAAGAGCAGGGATTTTTTGGCGATAATACGCAAGTTGTTCAAACTTACAGCAAATCTGAAATCGAAGGGAAAAATAGTTATTTCATTGGTTCTGTAAACCCAGAAATATCAATCGTTGAATTTTCAGATTACGCCTGTCCTAATTGCAAAAATTTCTACAAGAAAACAAAAAACCTAAGAACAAAATACTATGGTAGAATAAGGATAGTACATAGAGATTTTCCGGTTATTGCAGACTACTCCCAAGACCTAGCTTTGGCTGCTAGATGTGCTGGGGATCAAGGTTTATACTGGCTAGCTCATGATGCCTTATATGAAAATCAAGGAATATCTACAAAACAAGAAATTTATGAGGTTATGCTTCAAATCGGTGTAGATGGAGATGAATTATTAGAATGTCTAGCCTCCAACAAACACCTTGGTGAGGTGCAGGTAGATCTAAATGACGGCCTAAACCTAGGTATCAAAGGCACTCCAACTTGGTTCATTAACGGATATCGAGCCGACGGTGATATGCCTGAAGAAATGTTAAATGATATTATAGAAAATATATTAATAAATAATTAAATATACATATAGTATGAAGGAAATAAGAATTCATGGACGTGGTGGACAAGGTGTTGTCACCGCCGCCGAACTAATAGCTATTTCAGCTTTTTATGAGGGTAAGATGTCTCAGGCTTTCCCACATTTTGGTGTGGAGAGAACAGGAGCTCCAATCGAATCATTTGTTAGAATCGATAAACATTTTATTAGAACAAGAGAGCAGGTTCAAAACCCAGACCTACTAATAATTCAAGACGCTACCCTCCTCGAAACAACAGACGTCACCAAGGGGGCAAATGAAAACACCATAGCAATCATAAATACTTCACTGAATAGAAGTGAGATAGACATTAATCTGCCTGATGAAAATGTTTTTGTAATTAATGCCACTAAAATAGCTCTTGATGTAATAGGCAAAAATATAGTAAACACGGTAATTCTTGGAAGCATAGCGAAGGACACTGACCTCTTTTCCCTGGCCTCAGCTAAAAAAGCTGTTAAGCAAAAATTTGAGGGTAAAGACAAGTCAATAATTGATAAAAATATCAAAGCGGTCGAGCTCGCTTTTAACTCATAAATTAAACAATAAATAGATTATAATATGAAATTAAAAATAACAGCTGATCCTGGATCAACCAGGAAAAACAAAACTGGAGGTTGGAGAACCTTTATCCCAAGCACTGACTACAACACTTGCATTGGTTGTGGAACCTGTTCACGGGTCTGCCCTGAGTACTGTATAAAGATGACTGTAGTAGAAGGTAAAAATAAGCCAATCACCGATTATGATTATTGTAAGGGCTGTGGTGTTTGTGCAGAAGAATGTCCGGTCAAAGCAATAACAATGGAACTAGATAAAAAATAGCAAGCGAAGCTTGCAAGAATATTGAATCAAGAGTTATGAACAATGAAAAAATAAAATCATTCACAGACCTTAATTCTTGGAAGAAATCTCATGAACTAGTCCTTGCAATCTATACCACAACTAAAAATTTTCCAAAAGAAGAGTTGTTCGGACTAACTCCTCAAATAAAGAGATCAGCAATATCAATTACATCAAACATAGCGGAAGGATTCAGTAGACCATCGTATAAAGATAAAATTAAATTCTATTATATTGCTCAGGGTTCTTTAACTGAACTACAAAACCAACTTCTAATAGCAAAGGATGTTAAATATATCACAAACCAATCATTTGAAGAGTTGGCCAACAAAACAATCACCTCACATAAACTAATAAGTGGATTAATTAAAAAATCAAAAGAAATTCATGATTCATAATTCATGCCTCATGATTCTATAATATCTATGAAGAAACAAATTTTGGAAGGCTCCCAAGCCGTTTCCCAAACTATTAACAATATAAAACCGGCAGTTGTTTCAGCCTACCCCATCACACCTCAAACTCACATAGTAGAAGATTTGGCTAAACTAAAAGCAGATGGCAAGGCCACTTACGAATATGTCCGAGCAGAGTCAGAGTTTGCGGCCGCCTCTATTGTTACAGGTGCTTCTGCGGCTGGTTCCAGGGTCTATACCGCCACTAGCTCACAGGGAATACTTCTAATGACAGAAGTTCTTTTTAATATCGCAGGCATGCGACTCCCAGTAGTCCTCACCTGTGCTAACCGTGGACTTTCAGCTCCTATCACTATCTGGAATGATCACCAAGATTCTATGACTATTCGTGATTCTGGTTGGATCATGCTATTTGCAGAAAACCACCAAGAAGCAGTTGAACAACATATCATGGCTTATAAAATAGCTGAAACTGTAAAAATCCCAGTAATGGTAAATATCGACGGCTTTGTACTAACTCACTCCTATGAACCAGTTGTTATACCAAGTGCTGCTGAAATAAAAAAATACCTTCCAGCCTACAAGCCAGAAAAAGGAGAATACCTAGATCCTCAAAACCCTACAACCTTTGGGGCCTTCGCTCCCCCACACTCTTATATGGAGATCAGACAGGAACTATACGACGACCTGAAATCTTCTTTAACTGTAATTAACAAAGAATACAAAAATTTTAAAAAAGTATTAGGCCAAGCCTCCAAAGAAGACGAACATCAAAGCAAAGTTAATAATGGACTTATAGAATATTATGGACCTCAAAAACCAAAGATTCTATTAGTTGCCATGGGCTCTGTCGTTGGAACCATTAAAGATGTTGTAGATGATCACAGTAAAGAATTCTCTCTTTCAGGGTCTATCGGGGTTTTAAAGATAAAAACTTTTAGACCCTTCCCATCAGAAGAAGTGCTAAAAATTGTCAAAAAAGTAAAATATGTTGCTGTCTTAGAGAAAGCAGTCTCCCTCGGATCTGAAGGTCCCCTTACCCAAGAAATAAAATCAGCCGTTCAAGGAAAGACCCAAGTAAAGGTTCAAAACTTTGTAGTCGGTCTTGGTGGTAGGGATATCACAAAAGATATGATTAAGAAAATAGCTAAGGAGATAAAAAAGAAAGACTCAGAAGCAAAATTTATTGGTAAATAAAAGAAAATGAGATTAATTCCTAAAATTGGACTATTTATATTTATACTTATTTCTTCTCTCGGGTTTTTAGTGAGCTTCAAACAAGTCTCTGCTTCTGATATTAAATTCTCTCCTCAGGTTAGTATTCCTGGGTCGACGAAGTTTGTAAATACTGCAAGCACTAGCATTTCAAAAGATGGTGAAGGGAGGGCAACCACTGAAACGCTTGCTGAATATTTAAAGGCTATATACACCTATGCTATCAGTATAGTCGGAATAGTGGCTACTGTTATGTTAATGGTTGGGGGGTTTATATGGTTAACAGCTGGTGG
>PKTH01000042.1 GCA_002869265.1 Candidatus Parcubacteria bacterium | reverse complement strand
GTGTCGCCAATAACCTTTACTGTCAAAAGCATATTCACCGTAAAGAGGGCAAGGACTATAATAATAACCGTCACAACCGAAAGCCAGATGTTTCTGTAAACATCTTGAATACTAAATTTTATTGCTCTTAACAGTGATAAAAACATATTACAAAACGTATTTTCCTATTTCTTCATCAGAAATAACTAAGCCATTATCTAGCACAATAACTCTCCTCTTAAGTTTGTTAACCACTTCCCTGTTGTGTGTAACCAAAACAACCGTTGTGCCAAATTTATTTATTCTTAAAAGCAAGTCAATAATATCGTTGGCATTTATAGAATCTAAATTCCCTGTTGGCTCATCAGCTAAAATAATCTTGGGCCTATGAACAAGTGATCTAGCAATAGCAGTTCTCTGTTGTTCTCCTCCAGAAACCTCATAAGGATACCTATGCATCTTCTTATCTAGACCAACTATTTTCATAACATGAGGAACTATAGTCTTTATTCTCTTGGGGCTTACACCACAAACTTGCATAGCAAAAGCAACGTTCTCATACAAAGTCTTTTTTGGTAACAACTTAAAGTCTTGAAAGATGACTCCAATTTGTCTTCTGAGGTATGGCACTTCTCTGTATCTAATATTTGTAATATCCCAACCACCAACAATGACTTTACCACTATGAATCCTCTCTTCTCCAATCAATGATTTTACAATAGTTGTCTTCCCTGTTCCTGACTGCCCAACCAAAGAAACAAATTCCCCTGGTTTAATATGAAGACTAACCCTGTCTAGGGCTTTGTACTTGTTGTAAAATTTTGTTACGTTTTCGAGTTTAATCATTTTATTTATTCATCTTTAGGGCAAAGTCCATTAATTCTTGAGTTTCATTCAAGCTAATGTCCTTTGTCTCGGAGCCCAGAGTAACTACTACCAGCTGGTCATCATTTGTGTCTTTTAGTCTAACCATCAAACAATAAAGAGCTTCGTGCAAATAGCCTGTCTTTGAACCAGTTATCTCATAATTTAGATGAGAATATCTTATTAGGTTGTTTGTATTTATTAATCTGTGAAACTCTTCTGTGTTTTGAGTGTAGAACTCATATCTAGGCATCTTGCTGGCCTTTTCAATTATTGGATTTCGAAATACCTGTTCTGTTATTAACGCGTAGTCATAAGCGGTGGTCATGTTGTCCGGAGATAAGCCAGTAGGCTCATAAAAAACAGTTGAACTTGCTCCCCAATCCTTTACTGTTTTGTTCATCTTCTCTATAAAAACATTTCTAGCTAAGCCACTGACTCGAACTAATGATTCAATAGAATTGTTTGCTGATCCAACCAAGGAAGAATAAACAAGATCTTCGATAGTCATAGTTTCCCCGTCTTTTACTTTCAACTTTGCTATTTCCCATGGCTCAGCCCATTCGTAGTTATATTTTTCATCTTGGTATTTATATTCCACAACTTCATTTAAACTAGGCTTAGTCTCCAAAAATACTTTCATCGCAACCAGCTTTGTAAGACTGGCTAAAGGCATGGTTGTGGTAGCATCTTTAGCGAACAAAACTTCGTCACTCTCCTCATTGTAGACAACAGCTGCCCTCGAACTAATATCAGGTAGCTCTCCTGCCCCCGCCGCGCTAACTCCAGCAACTCTACCATCATCATCTGGAACGATTTTCAGTGGTTCTATTCTGACATCAATAATCCCGGCTCCAAGGGGAGAGATTTCGGCAAAAGCTAACTTGTCCAAATCAATCGCCCTCTTTGGAAACAAACTTCTATCAGGTCCATAATCATTCACTGTTACGTCTACATATTTGTCATTATAGAGGTTTGTGACTCTCAAAACAGAGCCCTTTGGAAAGTCAGGCGATGCGGCAAAATTACCGCCTTTATACGCATACCAACTAGCTTCTCCGCTAGTCATTTTAGTATTATCTGTAAAAACTGCAATTCTGGCATATGGCAAGTGAATCAAAGAACGGACAAATTTCTCTTCAGGATAATCTTTCGTTGGAAGAGGCCTCCAAGATGAAAAATTCTTATCATAAAAAAATACTTGTTTATAACCACCATTTAACTCATCATAGTGAAATTCAATATAAAATGGTTTGTGGTTGTCGTAAGCCTGTTTGTTTTTAAATTCGAATTGAAATATTTCACTAATCTTTTCAAATTTCCAAGGGAGTGGCATTTCTTCCTTTAACTCTATAACTTCAACTGGGGTAGCTTCGTCCAAAATGCCTGGTACTAAAGACAGCTTCAGCTTATCAAAGGCCGTAACTGTATAGCCCTTAGCAATGGTTTCTTTATCTAGTCTAATGCTATACTCTCTATTCTCTATAACTGTCTTGGTTGGGAAAATACCCTCAGAAGCAAACGCAATATATGATGAAAAGAAAAGCACAGCAAAAAAAACTCCTAAAAATATTCTGTTTTTATATATCATGGATTTATTATTAACAATTGATATTTCCTTTAGTTTATTATAACATAAAGCTTAGAATAAAAAAATATCAAATTTTGTACTAAAATTAGATATTTGCCGATATAGCTCAGTTGGTAGAGCAATGCCCTCGTAAAGCATAGGTCAGCAGTTCGATTCTGCTTATCGGCTCCCATTTACAACAATATCGACTTGTGATATTTTTTAAATCGTCCTTTACAACTTCCAAGGAGGCTAATTATGGATTTCCCGGAAAGAATGGTCAACGAAAGCAAAAGTTGCTATGAAAAAAGAGTTCAGGAGCACATAAAAATAATTGTTCGTGCTGATCAAAAAAAACACTTTCCAACAGTTGCAGCCTGTACAATCTTTGTAGCAATACTCTCTATGACTATCGGTCTCTCTGTGATTCATTTTAATGGATCTTATTATCAGCTTTTCGGAATTTCATTTTATTATCTTTGCGCTCTCGGTTTCACTTTTTCTGAAAGACTTGAAGGAAGGGCAGTTGTCAGTGGAATGGAAAATGTAATTGCAATTTCTTTCGGAGGATCACTGGTCAGTGTTTTCTCTGGATTCTTATTTTCTGCGTATCTTCTAGAGCAAAAGTTTGTTCTAGTATTGTGCATATTACCATTTACGGCATCGGTTATATTGCTTTTCAAAGGTTTTGAGGATGGTCCTGTTTATGGTTGGGACTAAAAACAAAAACCCGCTCAATAATCTGAGCGGGTTTTCTATTTGAGATAATTAATCAACTAAACTCCAGATTTTCAATTGTTGAGCTTCTTCATTTAAATATTCATCAAGTGAAAGAGATTTTATATACACATAGCTCAGAGAGAATAAGTCATTTTTTTTGTATCGCTTAAAAATATAGTAACCGTCATCATGGACAACTATATCACTAACTTCTTCTATTCTCAGGCCAGACAACTTAGAGCCAAAAGCTTCTACTGCCTCTTCCTCATTTGAAAAATCAACCTTTTCAACTTTGTCTCCATATTTATTTGAAACCTGGACAAAATTTTCTCCATCATCAATCAGCTCTTTTATCTTTCCTATTCTTTTTATACCAACATTATTTACATCAAGATCGTAAAGCATGGCTGTTTCAATCTTTTTTCGCAAATCATCTTCACTTGGGTTAATCGCATATTTTTTTATAAGAGAATTCAGGACAAAGTCAAATGCAAAAACTTTATTTATTTCTGCTTGGGAACTAATATCAAACCCGGCTGATATTTCTTTTTGTTTATCGACATAATCATAATACTCGATAACCCCAGCAGAGCTAACCAAAACAGGAACCGGAATATAATCTGCAACCAAACGAGAGAATTTGTTGTCTGGACTTGCCTTAACTAAAACTAAAACAAAAACTAAATAAACAAGCACAGAAGAGACAAAAAATAACAGGAATAAAATAATAATCTTCTTTTTCTTGTGTCCCATCTCTTTCAGGAAATTCAAGGTTTTTTTATAAGCCTTGTGAATTTCTTGTTTTCTTTTTTTCTTTCTATGCTTTTTTTTCTCTTTTTTCTCCTCTTCTTTTTTCTTCTTTTTTGCCAATCTTTCTTCTTCTTTTTTCCTTTTTTTTCTCTCCTCCTCTTCTTTTCTTACTTTCTCAAGATGTTTTTTTAGCTTTAGATTCTCTTCAGTCTTCGCTTCTAACTCCTTTTCTCTTTTTTCTTTTTCTTCCTTTTCTTTTTTTGCTTCAAGAGCTAGCTTTTTCTTTTCTTCTTTTTCTTTTTTTGCTAATTCCTTCTCCTCTTTCTCTTTCTCCTCTTCAGCTTGTCTCTCTTTGAGTTCTTTTATTCTTTGTTCCTCTCTTTTTTGTTTCAAGGCTTTTTTTCTGGTCTCTCTCTCAGCAATTTTCATTAATGCATCGTCTGAAACTTTATCTTTAGTATCTTCCTCTTTTTCTTTTTTTATTCCTAGCTCTTTTTTCAATTCATCTCTTTCACTGATAAGTTGTTTTTCGCTAATCTTTTCTCTATCTGCTTTTCTAGTGTTTTTACTAAAATTAAAGTTGCCCATAATGCCATCCATATTGCGATTCTTTTTTTTGTTTTTTGGTTCTTCAGGCTTCTTTTTTTCATCCTCTCCAATATAATCAAGCAAAACCTTCCGAGCTTTTTTCACCTCTTCTTTGGATAGTTTTTTGATTCCGTCTATATTTTTGTTTTCAGACATAATTTAGTTTTTTAAAAAATATCTAAGCCATTTTCTTGGATTCCCCTCTTTCTCGTCTCCTGCAAATTTTAAGTCACCAATTTTATAATTATCTAGTTCTACTACCTCTTCATTATTTGTTTTAACAACCAGAACCTCTTCACCTTCTTTTTTAAGGCCCAGATTTAATCTAGCAATCTCCTCAACAAAATCAGCTGACTCATAATCATCGATCATCTTTTCTAATTCTAAATTCTTTTTTTGTAAGCTAAGTATTTCACTCTCCAATTCTCTTACTTCTGTGTCAATTTCGTATTTTTTGCTAATATTTTTTGCCAAAGGAACACTGATAAGAAACAATATCAGAATAAAAAAAGCAAATACTACATATTGATTAAATAGAAGTCTTGAGAAAATGTTTTTTTTCTTTTTTCTAAACATTAGTTGTTTTTATTTCCTTTGAATATATACGAGAAAACATGTGTTTAACTAATTCTATCAAAAGAACAGTTAAAATGCCAAGTGTAAAGACAAGGGCCCAGGCATTCAAGCTAAGGGCAGTGGTTGATAATACGGCCTGAAGAGGTGGGAAATATACAGCTAACAATAAAAGAAAAAAACTTATTAAGGCCCCTATGTTTAAGTATTTATTCGCAAATGGGTTAGACAACCAAATCGGCCTAATCAAGGACCTTATGCTATATAAATTCATAAGAGAATTAGCTGATAGAGCAGCGAATATAAAAGTTCTAGCGTAAGTGATATCAAAATTATTTTTCACCATATATATATAAACAAAAAATATTAAAAAATCACGAGAAAGTCCAACGGCAAAAATAATAAACTTCATTTCCTTGTTTAAGATAGGCTCGTTTTTCTCTATTGGTTTTCTATTCATTACTCCGCTACTATCTTTTTCTTTAGCTAGGGTAAATCCAGGGACACCGTCCTGAACAATATTCATCCACAAAATTTGTGCTGGAATCAGAGCTAGCGGTAGACCCAAAAGAATCGACCCTGCTATGAGAATAATTTGTGAAAACGAATCAGACATCAAGAAAGTAATTACCTTACGAATGTTATCAAAAATTACTCTACCATTTTTTACTGCATCAACGATTGTTTTAAAATTACTATCTAGTAAAACCATATCTGAAGTTTCTTTAGCAATGTCTGTACCAGTCCCTAAGGCAATACCAATATCAGCTGCCTTCAAAGCTGGAGAGTCCTTTATACCATCACCAGTCATGGCTACAACTTCACCACGTTTCTTTAAAGCTTTTACTATCCTGAGCTTATGATGCGGATTAACTCTGGCATAAATATTTACTGTGCTTACTACATTCTTTAACTCATCGTCATTTATTTTATCTAGATCTGGGCCCGTTATTATCTGTTTATCACTTGTTTTCATCCCCAACTCTGAGGCAATCGCCTTAGCCGTTAAATGATAATCTCCCGTTATAACTATTGGTCTTATCCCCGCTTGTTTACATAAATGAATAGTTTCTTTAGCTTCTGCTCTCAGGGGGTCTTTCAGAGCAAGAAAACCAATAAAAGTTAGTTTTTCATCTATGCTTTCCCATTTGTCACCCACTTCCCAATCAAGTTCCTTAAATTCTCTATGAGCAACTGCAACTATTCGCAGTCCCTTAGAGGCTAATTTTTTATAATTTGCATTAAGTCTGGTTTTGTCTTTAACACCAAGCTTTTTCTTTTTACCAAGGTGATAAAAATAGGCAGACTTTTCAATAAGTCTTTCCGGAGCACCCTTTTCATACAAAACATAACCACCCTTTTTTTTATGTAGACTGATCATGTATTTCAAATCACTTTCAAATGGCAGTTCGTCAATTCTTGGTTCTATTTTTAAAAGCTTGTCTTTATTTAGACCAGATTGGATAGCCGCAGAATAAAGTGCCACATCAGTTGAACCACCTATAATTTTCCAAGAAGACAACTCATCTGTAGGGTTTTCAATTATTGCATCATTACACATCAAAGCAGTTTGCAAAGCTAGGCTAACTATCTTAGCCTCTTTTTGACTTTGTCTTGATCCTTGTTCTTCTATTTCAAACTCTTTCTCACCAATAACAATATGAGCTACATGCATAACTCCTTCAGTTAAGGTTCCAGTTTTATCTGTGCAAATAACAGTAGTTGAGCCTAGGGTTTCAGCAGCAACTAATTTTCTGACCAAGGCCTTGTGCTTTAATATCTGTTGCATGCCAATAGTTAGAACAACCGTTAAGGCCACAGTCAGACCCTCTGGAATAGCAGCCACGATAAGAGCAACTCCTGTTAAAAACATCTCAAATAAGGCCCTGCCTTGTATAACTCCTATAAAAACAAGAGCAAAACTAACTACAATAATGTACAATCCGATTTGCTTTGAAAATGAAGTTAGTCTTTTCTGAAGAGGCGTTTCGCTTTCTTTTTCTTCAGAAACCATTTTAGCGATTTGACCGATTTCTGTTTCAATCCCTGTAGCGACTACGATAGCCCTGCCTGATCCGCGAGCAACAACTGTCCCTGCATATATCATTGAATCTCTATCTGCTACTGCGGCTCCAGGAGATACTGGACTAGAAGATTTAGTAGATGGTATAGATTCACCGGTTAAGCTTGATTCATTAATTTGAAGATTGATAGTTTCAAGAAGCCTGCAATCGGCCGGTATTTTATTTCCTGATTTTATTAATAAAACATCCCCAGCTGCGATATTCTTACTATCTACCTCTACTTCGTGACCATCGCGCAAAACATAGGCTTTATGTTCGACTAGCCTTTTGAGTTTAGCAAGGGCATTGCTGGCCTTGAGCTCTTGGATATAGCCAATTATTGTATTTATAATAATAGCGGCAAAAATAATAGCCGCATCTATAAAGTCTTTTAGAAAAAAAGACAACATACCTGCGACTAATAATATATATATCAAAGCGTTATTAAACTGACTGAAGAAAATAACAGTTTTGTTGATTGGTTTTTTTGTTGGAAGCTCATTCAGTCCTTTGTTTTCGAGTCTTCTTGTTGCTTCCTCTTGAGTGAGTCCATCAAAAGAAGATTTAAATTT
>PKTH01000006.1 GCA_002869265.1 Candidatus Parcubacteria bacterium | reverse complement strand
TTGTTGTGGAGTATTTTCGCTCATACGATTAGCTGCCTTAGTTTTTTTAGATTTTGCCCAGTAGGTATTTCTTGTAAGAAGTATAGGGAAAGTGTAAGAATTATTTACACAATTTGATGCCGTAATTTTACACTAATAGAAGTTGTAATGTCAAGTTTTTGTTTTTTTAAAGAGTTTGTACGCAGAAAATAACAGTATAAAGCTTAATCCGGCTTCAATAAATAGAGCATTTACAATTCCAAATAAGAGTGAGCCTAAAAATGCTCCCAAAATAGATCCCAGAGCCATAAAAATAATAATATTTTTAAAGGTTAAGACTTCAATCAATCTATTGTTTTTGTGGTACTTAAAAAGTGAAACAATAAGAGTTGGAAGTGAAATTGCCAAACTTAATGTCCCTGCCAATTTTATATCGGTGCCGTAAAGAAGTATAATGGTGGGAATAAGCAGCTCTCCGCCTGCAACGCCTAAGAGCGAACTAATAATGCCGATTCCAAGACCGGCTATAAAGCCTATGCTAAGCTGTAGGATATAAGGAAGTCTTATTGTCTGTGTAAAATCAAGAAAAATATGACTGAAAAGAACAATACTTAAAAAAATCAGAAGATAAAAAATATAAGTATTAAGAGTTTCTTTATTGACGCCTGTGGCAAAATTCACACCTATCCAGGCACCCATAAGAGTTCCAAAAAGTAGATTTAAAACAACATAACTATAAGAGAGAATATGAGCATCAATGCCTCTAAAAGCAAGAGCAAAAATTACTGTAACAAGTGAGATTAAAAGATTTAAAATAATAGCATGAAGTGTATCTACCTTTAAAACTCCTACTAAAAAGGGGAGTCTAAACTCAGCTCCTCCAAGACCGATAAGCCCGCCAAGCGATCCGATAGTCACTCCTCCTAAAAAACTTTTTGTTTTTAAAGAGATTTTGTTTTTAGAAAATTTTTGTTGAGATTTCATTTTGTTCCTTGTACAAAAATGGGTACACATCTTTTGTGTCTAATGTCATTGATAATCTTCATATTTATTTGCAATCTTGTAGATTTCTCCTTTGTTTATATAAACGATTTTATCTGCAAGTACTTTTGCATCTAATTTATTATGCGTCACATATATAACAGTAAGTTTTAATGTGTCGCTAAGGGCTTTTAACTCTTTACGGATATCGTTTGCGGTTGTTTCATCAAGACTTGAGAGAGGCTCATCCAAAAGCAACACTTTGGGTTTTGTAATTATTGATCTTGCAATGCCAACCCTTTGTTTTTCACCACCGCTTAAATTTTTCGGGTATCTACCTAATAAATGGGATATTTGGAGCATCTGTGTTATCTTTTGGACCTCTTTTGCAACATTGTGTTTATCCACTTTTTTTGCTTTTAATGCAAATGCGATATTTTCATACACGCTGAGATTCGGAAAGAGATGGATACCTTGATGGAGATATCCTATGCCTCTTTTTTGAGTGGCTACATTATTAATTAATTCCCCATTTAAATAAAGATTACCACTATGCTTTGTAAATCCTGCAAGAATATTTAACAAAGTACTTTTTCCCGCCCCAGAATGTCCAAGAACAACAACGAATTCACCATTGCTAATGGATAGTTTTATATCCTTTAAACAAAAATCGGTAGATATGTTTTCTAATTTGATATATCCCAAAATTTATCTCCATTTGCCGGTAGCGGCTTTTTCTAGTGCATAGATAGTTTTTTCAAATCCAAAACTCATCAGTGCCAAAATTATTAATGCTACCATAATTACATCAACTCTTATAAGTGATTCCGCATTTATCATCATAGCTCCAATTCCTGTAGGTATTGCAAACATTTCAGCAGCTAAAACAGTTTTCCAAACCATTCCAGATTCTAGTCTAAGTCCTGTAAAGATTGATGGGGAAGCCAAAGGTAGAATAATTCTAAAAAGAATATAGCTATTAGACGCACCCAAAGCTTTTGCAGAATTTATATAATCTTGTGGGATCTCTTTGATTCCAAGAAGTGTCGCATAAGCTACAGGAAAAAATGCACAGATAAAAATCAAAACTATCGGCAGTGCTTCATTTATTCCAATCCAAAGCATCATAAGTGGTAGCCATCCAAGTGTTGGAATTGGAAGTAACATACTAATAAGTGGTCTCAGTGAGAGCTCAATAGTTCTATTTATTCCCATAAAAATCCCTACAACTATCCCCAAAAGCCCACCAATCAGGTAGCCAATAACTACTCTTAAAAATGAGTGGCTAAGATTTTCTACAATCACTCCAGATTGCAAAAGATTGAAAAATTCAACTATCACTTGGGAAAATGATGGAAGCAGTGGAGTATTTGCCACTTTTCCCGCCACTTCCCAAGTCGTCAAAAACAAAATTATCGGGCTATTTTTAATAAGGATATTTAAAATGCTATCTTTCATTCTATTTTAATCCAATACCAAAATCTCTTTAGCATCAAATGATTTTCGGATAAATCCATATTGATACATCTTCTCTATCACCTCTTGAATGTCTTCTACTGAAATTTCAGGAGTTAGTGTCATATTTTCTATTGAACCTTTCGCAATTTTTGGAGTTACAGTCAAATCGATGTCAGAAGTTTTTGTCTGATGTTTTATTCTATCTTGATAAACATTTAGATTTTTTGCAACAATCACAGATGCTTCTTCCTTGTTTTTATTTATCGCATCAATTGCAATTTTATTTACTTTTTTGATTTTTTCAACACTTTTTGGATACTCATTCAAAAGTTTATCAGAGACTACAATCACACTTCCTTGCAACTCTTTCCACAAATCTTGACTTCTTGCCAACACTTTCATCCCCTCTATATTTCCTGCAAGCGTTACAAAGTGTTCAGGCAAAACAACTGCATCGACAATACCAGCTTTGAGTGCCATTATCTGTTTGGAAGAGTTCATCGTTACAAAGTTCTTTCTTGCTTTTTGAGGGTCCAGGCCTCCTTTTTCGATGATCACTTCCTGGATAAAACTCGTTACAGTCCCTTTAGGTCCAACACCTATTTTTATTCCCTCTTTTTCCAGGTCTTTTAGCGTTTTAATTTTTGCGCTGTTAACGACAATCCCGTATCCGTCTTTATGGGTTCCCGCAACAATTTTAATCGGCACTCCGCCGTTTGCATAGGTAATGATGGCGGGAACTAGACACATATATGAAACATCAAAATGTTCTTTTACAAAAGCAGTAGCCACCGCAGCACCGCTTACATAGACTTTGACATCATTGACATTGATGTTCTCGTTTTTAAACAACTCTTTTGCTTGGGCATAATAAAACGAAGTCGCATGGCTTGTATATTCGACGGCAAAATTAAGATTCTTTTTTTCTGTGCCCTCTGCTTGTAGCAATGTTGTAAAAACCAATGCTGCTGTAATAATTTTTCGTAGCATGATTTATCCTTTAAATTTATATTGAACTTGCGCAAATACGGAAAAAGCATTATCGTCCGTTATCTTATTGCTGTAATTTGTAGCTTCTTGTATATAGCTTCCGCTTTTAAAGTAACTAAGACCGAGTTGAAACGACAAGGCTTTTGAATGATCATAGGCGCTTACCAAATCGATCTCATCACCGTAATGATCACTTTTCATATCCCCAAATGAATAGCTTAGCCATTTGTTCGTAGGTCGGTCTGCATAAAATCTGTGATACTCAAGCTTTGATCTGAATGCATCCGAAAATTTTATGTCGGCAAAAGCAGAATAATCGATGAGGTTGGAAAATTGAAAAAGGTTCATCCTTCCGTAATACTTATCGCTTGCACCGAAAGCGCCGTCAAAGTTTTCGTTTTTATCTTTTGTATTTGGATTGTCTCCTGAGGCACGAACATACTCGACGCCCGCTTTGAACATGTTGTTGAATTTGTACCCGGCGACTGCAATAAGACCAAGTCCGTCAATATCAACATCGGTTCCGTCCTTATTTGTTCTTGTTCCAAATGATTTAACAACCGTCGTATCAAAAAAAAGAGCATTTGCAGTACCGTAAATTCTAGCTCCTGCATAATTACTTTGTAGTTTAAGATAGTTGCTGTTTTCTTTATCGTTTTCTTTTCTAAAAAGCATAGGCTCTACATTGACAGTGCCAAAATTAAGATGGGAATAGATGCCGTAGCCGTAATATCCGTGGCGGTGATTGAGGCTGAAATGGTTTTCATCGTGAAGCATCGTTGCTCCATAAAAAAGCGATATGAAATGCTCATCGGTTTTATAGGTTACTTTAGCGGCATCCCATACCCATTTTCCGGAGTTTTTCCACTCTCCGGGCCCGAAAATTCTGTTATCGCCAAACGCCATCTTTTGACGTCCTATTTTGAGTTCTATATCTGAGAAATTCTTTTTGATATAGGTCTCGGAGAGTTCAAAATAGTCTTCTTGCGGATTGTTTTTCTGATTAAACTCTTTGTTATACCAATCATCGGATGTAAGCTCGTATCCAAACGCTCTGGAATCCTGCCCCGATATTCTCAACAACAAACTGTCGTCAACTTTATAAGTGATTCCAAGTCTTACTCTGCTGAGTAAATAGCTATCTTCGCTTTGACCAGCAGCCGGAGCATTTCCATAATATTTTTCATTCATATTGTTGAAATATTCTCCCCTGAGTCTTATATCTGCGTCATAACTCACATCTGAACCATAAAGAGAACACCATGCAAGCAAAGGGAGCAAACATAGTTTTTTCATCATTGTATTATTGAGACAAATCGAATTAAATTTCTTTTTTTTTCCGAACCTACAGGCATATAGTGAACTCGAAATAGGCTCATTTGTGATTTTTGTACTAGTAGCTGTACTGCTTTTGTTCATTAGTTTTCCTTATGATTTTTTATTGAAAAAAATAGAATTGGTTTTTAAAGTAAAAGTTGAAATCTAGTGAAGTGTTTTTTTTTGCTGTATAGAGTTGTGGCTTGTTTTGGACATCTAACAAGAAAATAGAGAAAAAAAGGAGAAATTTGCTCGGTTGTGCACAGCGCATAAACAGATTCACTAGATATGTGAGGCGTAGACGCCTCAGAAAATAGTGCTTTTTTTATTTTTTGCACTATTTTCTGAAGAGTCTTTTTTTTAATTTGAAATATTTCATCTTTTACAATATTATATATCTTTTTTGATATAACGATAAAATCTAGAGAGTACATCTTCTGTTCCTTCGAGAATTATTTACTTTTTCTTTATATCTTTAATGATATAACGAATAATAAACAAAGATTTCTTAGATCTTTATTAAAGTTTCACTTATAAGCCAATAATGATATTGTTTTTGTTTATTATCGCGTAGGCTTTGGAGCCTATCTTTAGAGAATCTATGTTTTTTTTATTTAAAAGGGCTGTCAATGTTGTGTGCTTGTCTATAACAAAAGAGACTTCTACGGAGTCTTGTGAAATCTCTACTGTTTTTATTGTTCCTTCTAAGATATTTAAATCCTCACAATCATCCGGAATCTTATTTACTATATTTATATCGCTAGATTTGATAATTGCATAGATATAATCGCCGACACTCAGCCCCATGTTTTTAACAGATTTTGCTGTGATTATGGAGGTTAAAGAGGAGCCGCCGGAGAGTGACATAGCTATTTGGGCATTGAG
>PKTH01000012.1 GCA_002869265.1 Candidatus Parcubacteria bacterium | reverse complement strand
TTAATCCACCGATACCTTTCTTCTTGTGTATTATTTGGCATAGTTTTCATATGCCCCTAGATTAACAAAAAAGTGCAATATGTGTGTGCACATTACCATTACCTATTGACATATTTAATAATATATGGTATACTTAACACATCTACAAGTTCATTTAAATTTTAATAAGCTAGCTTAATTATAGGTCTAATCACTTAAAACTCATAAAAAAAAGGAGATACTCATGAGCACAAAAATCGATCTATTTGTCATAGACAGTAAAGGGAAAATTACAGCATTTCATAAATATTATGATGAAACATTTTTCCTTCCCGACGGAGCTGAGATTCAGACTGCTGAATTAGACATCACAGGGATCAACGGCTTATTGCCGATGGTTACTTACGTAGAAAGTAGCAGATTTATAACAAACCCTTCCTGTGTGATTAATAATATTAAGCTCGTAAATTTTGATATATCCAGAATTTTGCAATGCGCAAGCTGGGAAACCATTAAAGAACAGCTTGCTTCTAATGGTTGGGAAATTTTTTAGCTTAAAACCATTCTTATATTACCCCTCTCTCTCGGAACATCGAGAGGAGGGGGTATTTATTTTCGATTCTATATTTATCTTTTTCTCTTTGACCGTCTTTTGACCTGAAATTGATAAAAGATGATAATATTGATTAAATTTGATTAGTAATGATAACACTGTTTTCTATCTAACATTAGAAGAAATATAGTGTTTATGCGGTTAAAATGATTTTTAGGGAATGCCATTCGAGTCCCGTCCGTTCCGCATTAAAAAACACCTAAATCATAGGTGTTTTTTGTTTTAAAAGTTATCGCTATTATATTTAATGTCTGGGACGACAATAGTTATCCAATGTAGCATCCTTGCAACTCTCACCTAGATCCCAACCACAATCTCTCTCGATTTTTACAATCTCACAACGATGCTGCGGGCATTCAAACTCATTAAACTGTAAACAATATATTTCATTTTCGGCACTCCTCTTTATTTGATATGTGCCGTATAAATAAGCGGATAACAGAAGAACCATTGAGGACAATAAAACTATTTCAATCCATTTTAATAAAATTTTATATATTTTTTTGTATTTCATTTATTACATTCTTTGTTCTTAATTTTATCACAATAATTCTTTCGCGTCTTGAAAAAACATTTCACGTTCATGTGGGCAGGCCTTGATATTTTACTGGTTTTAGTGTATTGTTGTCTTCTGTGACACTTTTAAGTCACTTTTATTTTGTTCATTAACATTGGTCGCATATATCTATTCTTAGAAATGCGCAAAACAACACAACAACCCAAAAAAGGAGAAAAAAATGAGAAAAGTCCTAGAAAAATTTTTGGTAGTTTTTGTTCTACTGACGGTTTGCTCTGGACCAGCCTGGGCTAATCAAACCACAGTTCGTAATGGCCCAAGCAACAACAACGGCCCTCAAAACAACAATGAAACTAACATTGTCAACGAAGGTGATGTTAGCCTCAATGTTGGAGATGTGATTGTTAACGACGGTGACACAAGCTTGCAAACAGGAGACGTCAGTCTAAACACAGGTGATGTCACTGTGAACGAAGGTAATAATGTCTTCGAGCAAGGTGATGTCGATGTTGACCTTGGAGGCGTAACCGTAAATGAAAGCAATAATTTTAGTTCGGGTGACGTCAATATCCAAGAAGGAGATGTAAATGTAAACAACATCACCAACGAAGCTGATGAAATTTTAAATGCCTCTCTGCCGATTATTAGCCCCCAGTTTATTTCACCGCCGATTACCTTTAAGTCTGAGTCTGGCTGGGAAATTGTAACTGAGCTTGGAGCAATTGATCCCAGAAGACTCTACTCTAATGAGCAACTTCAAACTGTTCTTAAATCGGGTTTGGATAATTTCCAGTCGAGAGGTAACCCTCTACGAGACGACCCCTTGCCAGGAAAACTTATTTACACCTTATTTGGAATTCCGAAGGGAGCAATAGTTTTGGATGTTCACCAATTCGATGGACCAGCCAACAATCTCCCTGAAGAGAGTCTCTTGCGGGCAATCTCTATTGCTTACAACCTTTTTGGCCTTTCCTCTCATCAAATTATTGTTGAGAAGCAAGTGTCCACCATTAGCAAAACAGGTGCTCGGGGCGGAAACGCGCAAGCACTGGCTAGTGGAATCCCCCAGGAAGTAATTCTTGGTGGAGGTGGGCTGTTTCAAGGTTCCACTGCTGCGAGTCAAAGCCATAGTCAAACCCGTTATAAAATTACCTACCTCAGCAATAACGTCATCGACGAAAACTACTTTACCTTAAATATGGGAGAATAATAATGAAGCTGAAACAATTCTTATTTATTACCATCCTGCTACTCCTACTCACAGCTTGCGCTGCTCCAGTAAAAAGGGTGGCTGAAAACGGCTATTCCTCAAACCCCTTGATGGTTAATACAGAATCAATAAAGCACGTCAAGGATCTTTATCCCGATCGAGAGTTCACCTACATCAAGCTTAATTCCCAAAACAAGGTGGTTGTCTGGGACGATGGACAGGCTTTCTTTACTGCAGCTGAACTTCGAGAAAACAGTAGATCCATTTATGCGAAAGTTTTGGAAAATCTGGATGCTCGTGGAATCAGGGTCCAAGACCAGGATCAGCTTTATTTTAGCCGAATTCTAACATTTGATTTTGATAAAGCTGAAATGAATAAATCAGTACAAGAATCTGCCAAAAAAACAGCAGACGCAATTAAAGAAACTGGCGCCCTTCCAATCATTGCCCTTGGCTACACTGATGAACGTGGGACTGAAGACTACAACTCTAAATTGTCCCAAAAAAGACTGGAACCAGTTATCGACTTTCTCCAGTCTGAAAAAGTAAATCTGGAAAACATTGAATTGATTCCCCTCGGTGAGACAAACGATTTTACCGACGAAGAAAAACAGTTTGCCCCAAACCGTTGTGTGGTTATAGTTTCTTACAAATCGAATTAAAACATGCTGCCCTGACCAATTTAGGTCAGGGCTTTTTTTACATTAATAGAATATTAGAATCTATCAATGGCTGTCTTATAATCAAAATACTTTTAATCTTCCTAAAATTTATCAGCAACCAAAAACATAGAACCAGCTAAACACATTAAAGTTCCTTTTGTTTTGCGGTTTAATTTCCTTAAAATAAAACTTATTTAAGGAAATTAATAAAAATTTTCTAAGAATTTTTATTAAGATTAATTTTTTATTAATATTAGTGTAAGATAATATTAGATATAATTAAATATTTTTTATGAACAACAACATCGCATTTTTTGGTCTAATATTAATAATCATAATTGGAGGGTTCTTTTTGCTTTCTTCTAAAAAAGTGGTCTCCAATGAAGCACTTGACTCTTTTGCTCAGTGTATTAGTGATAGTGGCGCTAAGTTTTATGGAGCTTTTTGGTGTTCTCACTGCAAAGCTCAAAAAGAAGATTTTGGAAACTCTGACAAACTCCCCTATATCGAATGCTCCACAGCCGACGGACAAGGCCAACTAGAGATTTGCCAAAAAGAAGGCATAGAGGGATACCCAACATGGAAGTTTGCCAATGGTAAAAGTCTTGGCGGAGAACTTTCTTTTAATCAACTAAGCGAACAGACTGGCTGCTCTGTTCCAAATTAGTATGTTTATAGAAAATATAAATCAAGTCCTAACCTACCTAACATTATTCTCTCATCTTCTTATTGTTCTTTTTCTGATTGCTCTATTGAACAAGAAAACCAGTAACTTTATTTTGTCTATTATAAAAACCAAAGGATTACTCTTTGTTTTTTTGCTTTCTCTATTAGCCACAATGGGAAGCTTGTTTTATTCAGAAATAGCCGGATATGATCCTTGCAAGCTCTGTTGGTATCAAAGAATATTTATATACCCTCAAGTGATTCTCCTGGGAATCGCCTATTTTAAAAATGAAAAAACCATTGTTAAATATTCTTTAACAATGGCGATTATTGGTCTTACTATATCAATCTATCACAACTATATTTACTACAGATCTATACAAAGCGCTTTTTGCGGTATCTCTATAGAGACCTCATGCACCACTAGATATATATTTGAACTTGGGTATATCACCATTCCCCTAATGGCTCTAACAGCCTTAGTATATACTATTGTTGTTCTGGCTATATACAGAAAACAATAAAAAACTACTTTTTATTTTTACCAATAACAAAGCCATAGGATAATGCCTTTGTTGGACAAGTAGCCAAACAATTAAAACAGTTTACACAATTAGGGCTACGAACCTGTTTTTTTGTACTTATCTTAATATTCATTGGGCAGTTTTTGTCGCATATTTTACAGTCGATACATTTGTCCCTGTCTCTTTTGATTGTAAAAACTCGCAACAAACTTAGTGCACCTAACTGAGCGCCTTCTATACAAAAATAATTACAGAATGGTCTTTCAAAAAAGAAGGCTAGAATTAAAAAGCTAATTACCACCACCCAGGAAAGAATGGTTAGAATTTGTCCTGAAAAAAAAGAAATCGTTGAATTCTGGGGATCAAAAATAAACACATAACCAAAACCCATTGGCACGAGCAAATAAAGTGAATATCTAAACCACTGAATGTGTTTATGAATTTTTTCAGGCATTCTGAATTGTTTTTTCAAAAACCTTTTCCCAAACATTCCAATATATTCTTGCAAAGCGCCAAAGGGGCAAAGCCAACCACAAAAAAATACACCAGCAATTATTGCCAGAGTAAACATCAGAGGTCTTGATTGCTGCTGAATTAAGCCAAAGCTAAAATAGAGAGCAATAACAAAACCGAGTCTTGAAAAATGCCTCCCTATTCTTATTTTAGAATATATGTTTTTCATTTAACTCAATTCAATAGCGCTTGTTGGACAATGTCTAATCGCCATCCTTAGCTTGCTTGAATCAGTGTTTTCTTGGCTTTTGACCGCAGGGATTCTTGAGCCGGGCTGGTAGGAAAAGTGCTCTCGGTCAACCATAACACACCTATTACATCCTATGCATTTATGATTTATAGTAATTTTCTCTTCTGATACTGCTGTGCTTGTCACTAAGGGAGAGTCTTCGTTTTGATTGTTTGAAGTATCGATAGTCTCTTCTTGATTTTGAGATGGAGCATCTGATGAACAAGCTGTCAGGACCTGAGCACTTAACAAAATTAGTAAAAATTGAATGTATTTGTTTTTTTTCATATTTTTTTCTACACCTAGTAGTACGCCTTATATATAATTTTCTTTCACTTTGATTGACAAAGTCGAGTTAATATTATAGCATAGATTATTGAATAATTTTTATTTTCACTTCGTTCTTTTAATAGGAGATATTAATGAATAATTCATTTCAAAGTCCTGGAGAAAAGTGTCCCGCATGCCTAAAAGGCAAGCTTGCGCCAGTCAAAGGTCAGTCACAACTGCCAAACCACTCATTAACCTGTAATAACTGTGGAGCAGACTTCGATCAACACCAAACAGAGGGATTTATGAGCAAATAGCAGAGGAGGTAAGTCATGGAATCAGTACAGGCAAATGATGAATATGCAGAAATAGGTTTTCTGAACGCAGTTCAACTTGACCCTGAGGAAGCTGAAGACCCAGATCGTTTCGAACACGAGATCATCGATTTCGCCTATGAAAACGGCTGTACCCAGCAGGGAGACCTGGACACAATGATCCTCTTAGAAATCAACGAATAACAGTTTACGGCTGATATAGAGGACCTAGAAGGGTCTGTGCGCGACCATTTCGGAGCATAAAAACAAAAGACCAGCTAAGCCTGGTCTTTTTCTTGCGTATTGACATATTGACTGCTTTATTGCAAGGTATACAATTGATCATTTTATTTTTCTATCAACCCAAGCCAAAAAGGAGAGGCTATGAAAGCACCAACACTGATTTTGAACTTCGACAGTCTGTTAACGGCAATGACCAAGAGAGTCACTCAATTTGTTGAAAATACTGACCAAACTATCAATCCCAAGGGACGAACCGGTGGCTGGCTGGTTTATCTAAATCCGAATGGACGGCTCCAGGCTCAGATGATCGGGATTGTTGCCCCGGAAGACTCCGCACGCTATCTGGCAACTGCTGTTCGGAAAATCCTAACCCAGCTCATGCTTAACCCGGAACATGTTAGCAGTTATCAAAGTCGTGATGGAAAAACCTTGTGGGGAGGTGGAATAAATCTTTTCGACTGGGGATATGTTTCATTCTCTGGCCTTCCAGAAGCAGGTGACGAAGCCTGCTTAGTTGCCTCCCTTGAAGATATGGGACTGGTGTCTGATGTGGGTTTGTTTAGACTCGTTCTTGAAATAAGTTCCAACGAAGTCTACCCCTGGCTTAAAACCGCGTAATATGCGAGCCGGTGAAATTAATCACCGGCTTTTGTTTTAGGAACACACATCTTGCACTCTAGTCAGGGCCTCATTCGGGGTGAGTCCGTCTAGGGCGCAATGTTCTAAATTATTATATATATTATTCCAT
>PKTH01000040.1 GCA_002869265.1 Candidatus Parcubacteria bacterium | reverse complement strand
GGGTTCGGTGTATTTTGTTTTTGCAAACCCCAGGGCAATTGAAAAGAATATTAGGTTTACAGAAAAAAATTTAAATAGGTGTTTTATTAGTACTAACACAGGAGATGCTTATGAAGATAATAGGGCTAGGGAACTAATGAGGTTATTGGACGAGTGTGACGCTCTACTCGACCTTCATTCGAGTATTAGTTCTGACACAAAACCATTTATTATCACAGATAACGGCTTAGAGCTTTCTGCTAAAATGAATTTTGAATTAATTGCGACTGGCTTTGATACAGTTGAGCCTGGTGGCTCGGACGGCTACATGTTGAACAACAAAAAAATTGGCCTATGTCTAGAATGTGGTTATTTGGGGGCGAGCAGTGAAAACTCTGACCTGGCCTATGATTCTATTGTCCAATTTTTGCAACATTATAATTCTATAGAAAAAATAAACAGCGAACATGAAATTTCGCAGAAAGTTGTTCATGTAGATGAAGTGCAGATTGTAACAGATGATAGTTTTCAGATGACAAGATCTTTTGCGGATTTCGAAACAGTCCCCGCTGGGACAGTTTTAGCAAGAGACGATAAAAATGAGTATAAGACAACAAAAGAGAGAGTAGTTATTTTTGGTAGTGCCGGAAAGCCCGTAGGGGCAGAAGCCTACATCCTTGGAGATTGGCAAAAATAATTAGCAAATAAAAAATCGCTAGTTTCTATCGATTTTTTATTTATTTGCTTTCTATTTTTTACTAGATTTTATCTTGTCTAGAAGAATTTGTAATGTCTCACTTAAATCTTTGAGCTCGTCGTTTGTTTTGATCTTAGGTATTTCGGTGTTTAAATTATTATTAGCTATCTTTTTCCCTGCTTCGTTTAGTTTTTTGATTGGTCCAGATATTTTTGATGAAGCGATTGCTCCGATGATTGTAGCAAAAAGTAGGAATAGCAGAGTACTAAGAAGAATAGTATTTTTGATATCTTTGATAGAATTATTCGGATCAACAAAAGTTTGTTCAGCAACAATAATCCATTCATATGGCTCGAAGTATTTGAAGGAGGCTATTTTTTCAACTCCGTTAAGATTGTATTTTATAAAACCGTCTTTTTCATTTAGGATATTTTCTATGTATTCTCCGCTAGGCTTAGTGTCTCCGACATGCCCTTCATGGTAGACGATTTTGCCCCTATTTACACCTTCCTGGTTCCCAATAACGAAAATATTTCCCTCATTTCCAAAACTAACTTCTTCAAGTTTTTTCAGTAATCTATCTGCGGTATCTCCCTCGTATATTCCTACGCAAAGAACAGCAGAGGGTCTTCCGTTTGAATCATTAAATGATTGGCATTTCTTTGTTTTGTATTCTCCTTCAATTTTTGTATATTCTGAATATATTTCCTCGTTTTCTATCGTGGTATTGTACATAACGTCTTCCATAATGTATCCGTATTCATAAAGACCGTCAGTTACAGTGGTTGATATTTTTTTGGCTGTGTTGTCAGCTTCTCTTATGAAAATTGAAGTGTTTCCTTTTACAATCCTTTTAATATCTGTTACTAGGTCGTTATCGTAGTATTTATCATTAAACTTTTTGCCAGTTTCACAAACAAGTTCGTCGTTTTCTTCGTCAATATCTACGAAAGTGCCACAGTATTCGATGAATTTATCTACGGCAACGTCAAAATTTACATCAATATTATCAGCTGCAAAAATATGAAAAGTATTTACAAGATCCGCCTGCACTTTTACATTACCTTTTACAAGGTGTTCCATAAACTCTCTTTCGGCCTCATTTTGCAACTCTAAGCGCCCCTTAGCTTCGTTGTAGGCAATAAGCCCGATAAAAGCAGAAGGAATAAACACCAAGACAATGATAGTTAGAGTTATCTTTTCTTTAATTTTCATGTTTTTTATTAAGAATTTGAATAAATACATTATACCATTTTTTTAATATTAAGGAAAATAAAAAGCGACCACTTTAGTAGTCGCTTACTTTGAACTTAATTTGAGAAAATAAAACCAAATTTGGGATTTTGGAGGATTTTGAAAACCTGCGTCGATACAGAAAGTGTTGTTTCATCTTCGCAGCAAATAAGAGTAGAGTTTACCAGATTAACTGTTTTTGGATCTACCTTCAGTTTGTCTTCAATATTGCTGGCATTAAGCTCGACAACTTCTGGGCTGCAGTAAAATTCAACTGCAAAAAAGACAATTAGGTAGAAAAAGACAAAAAGTTCATTATCGTTTAGTTCAATTTTTGAACCATTACGTTTAATGCTTATTGGGTATCTTTCACGTATTGCAGACGGGTCTTTTGCGGAGGTGGAGTACCCTGTGTTTTTAATATGAACTGTAAAGATAATTTCATATTCTAGAACTATACCTCCTAAAGTTAACTTTCCTCTGTAGTGAAGACCATCCTTAATCTGTTCAATGTATCTTTTGACTAATATTTCTTTTGGCATAATCGCCTCCTTTTGAAGGGCAAATATTTTTTGAAAGAGCAATATGTTTTTATATCAACAAAAACCTTTCTTGTCAATTATATTAGTTTGACATGGTTTTTTATTAGAGATAAGCTAAAAGAAAGTAAGATGAAAAAAATGTCTATACATATGTATAGACATATGTATAGACATTTAGTTTAGATAAAAAAATGGTGGAAAAAACAACAGATAAAAATAATCCTCAGCACGGAGTGACTCTTCAGATGATTATAGGGGAGTTGTTTGAGAAATATGGCTGGGAAAGACTCTATGAGCAAGTAAAAATAAATTGTTTCAAAGAAAATCCAAGTATTAAATCTAGCTTAAAGTTTTTACGTAGAACCCCTTGGGCCAGAGAAAAAGTTGAGAAATTGTATTATTGGACTTTTAGGGATAGAAAGTAATTAAAGATTATTAATATGCAAATAAGCAAAGTGGTTGAAAAAACCTATGAGATATTAAAAAAAGTAGCAAAAAGAGAAGCTATTATAACTTATGGTGAATTATATGATCAGATTGGGGTTGATATGAAGAATGCAGGCGAGCGAAAACGTGGTTCAGAAATATTAAGGGAAGTAAATGAGGTAAGTGTTTTAGAGAGAGGAATAATGATAACAGCTCTGGTAGTAAAGAATGATACTCAGATTCCTGGAGAAGAATTTTTTAGAGTTGCAACACAATATAAGGCGCTCAAAGAAGATGCCCTGGAGGCAGAAAAAAAAGAATACTGGGAGCAAGAGCTTGAAAAGGTTCATGAAACATATTCATAAGTTGACAAAAGCACAAAAAAAAGTATAATGAAGATATTGAAAATTTAATTTGTAGCTACGCGGGGAGATTGGCACCCTGTTCTCAAAAGAGATAAGTTACATAAATCAAGGCGTCCCAGTAATGGGAAAACTAGATGGAACCGCGGGAAATCTCGTTCTAGTAATTCAATTAATTTTGGATTATAGGAACGAGATTTTTTAATTATAATAAAAATATGGAAAAACCTAAGGTTAAAAATACAATAAACTTTTCAAATGTTTGGAGCTATCTTTCAATGATGCCTGCCTATGCTCTTAGCGGATTCTATTTGATGTTTTTTTTGACAGGACTTGCCTTCGAGATAATAAATGAAAAAAATATCTATTCAAGTGCTTTCATGGGCTTTGTTTGTGTATCTCTTCTTGTTTTTGCGATTATAAGACTTAAGATGAATGGAAAAGATAGTGAAATTTTTAATATTTTAGTTTGGAGCGGGTTTATAGTATTTCTTATTTCAGTTATTTCAGAAAACTTTTTTAAGGGATTTATTATTAGTGATTCCAGTGAGATGGTTAATGAATCATTTGCTGGAGTAATGTCAGTGTTTATCTTAGCAGTTCTTTTATTGTCATTTTTGTTCTGGTTTTTTATAAAAACAAAAGAACATATTCCTGATCGTTTTAAAAAAACCTTTGTGGTTTTTTGTTTAATTATTGGATCGGCTTTTGTATATAAGTTTATTAATTCCATAGAAGATATTGCGAACAATGATAAAATCAGTTATTTTTTAGTGCCGTCTTCTTTTGTTATATACATAAATTATTTTATTAGCAAAATGAAGCAAAACAGAGAAGTGAAAAATAATAATTAATATAAATATATGAGTGAAGAAGAAAAATACAATCAAGAGGAAATGGATGATAGCAATCAGGTTGTGTTCATATTTAAGTATTTCGGCCATATTCTTGCACTCTTAGTGGCAGGTTTTGCTATTGGAGGCGTTTTGTATCTAATCTTTGGACTTTGGCCAATGGGGATGGGAAGAATGTAAATTATAATAAATTATATAAAAATATGGAAAATGAAAAAAAACAAGTACCAATGGAGATAATCTCCGCCTATTCTAAACGAAAAGGTTTTATTTATCCTAGTTCAGAAATTTATGGAGGATTTGCGAACTCTTATTCTTATGGACCATATGGAGCGGAGATTAAAAACAATATAAAAAACATGTGGTGGAAAATGTTTGTTTCATCTAGACCAGATATAGTTGGTATGGATGGTCCAATACTTTTACACCCAAAGCTTTGGGAGGCTTCAGGTCATACTAGTGGATTTAACGATGCTTTGGTTGATTGTAAGGAGTGTAAAAAAAGATTTAGAGCAGATCATCTTGTTATGGATTTAACAGGTAAAGACATGGAAGGGGACCTGGAGGGAATGACAAAGGTTTTACAAGATCCTAAAATGAAATGTCCAGAATGTAAGAAATCTAATTGGACAGAAGCTAGACACATTAGCATGATGTTTAAAACAGAGATGAATGCCTATGAAGGCCCAGTTTATCTGCGTCCCGAGACCGCAGGAGCCATCTTTATGGACTTCAAAAATATCACTGATTCACTTCGAGTGAAAGTGCCTTTTGGGGTAGCGCAAATTGGTAAAGCTTTTCGTAATGAAATAGTTGCTCGTAACTTTACATTTCGAATACGTGAATTTGAGCAAATGGAGATAGAGTACTTTATTGATCCGGAAATTGATTGGGAGCCATTATTTGAAGACTGGCTCTCTAAACAAAAGGAATTTTATAATAGACTGGGAGCAGACGATAGAGATCTAAGACAATACGAGCATCCAAAAGAGAAGCTGTCGCACTATTCCAAAAAGACTATCGACTTTGAATACAATTTTTCATTTGGCTGGGGAGAAGTTTCAGGTCTTGCTCACAGGGGGAACTTTGACCTAACACAGCATTCTGAATATTCAAACGAAAAGCTAGAATACTTTGACGCCCCGAATAACAGAAGGTATGTGCCTCATGTTTTAGAACCAACCTTTGGTTTAGATAGAGCAATACTGGTTTCCCTAGTAGCTGCCTACACCGAAGAAGAATTAGAGGGTGGGGAGACTCGAGTAGTTATGAAATTCCCGAAGGAAATTGCTCCAGTGAAAATAGCTGTTTTCCCTCTTCTTAAAAACAAGCCCGACCTAGTTGAAAAAGCAAAAGAGGTGTTCACAAATTTGAGTCAGAAATATACATGCGAATTTGACGACAATGGCAATGTTGGTAAACGTTATAGAAGACAAGACGAAATAGGAACTCCGTATTGTTTGACTGTCGATTTCGACACTCTAGAAAAAGGAACGGTAACAGTTCGTGATAGAGATACCATGAAACAAGAAACTATCAAATTAGAAGAAATGGATAAATATTTTGAAGAGAACTTGTAGACTTCTGAAATATAAAAAAAGAAAATGACTACTTTAGAGTAGTCCTTTTTTTAAAAAATTAATTCAACACGCGTTTAGGGGCTTGGTCTGAGCATTCATTTTCAATCAAGTCTGTAGCTATAGCGCCGTTCGGGCCCTCTACTGCAATTTCAACATTAAGACCGTCGGCCCTAGCTTCCTCGAGAACCCCATAATCATCCAGGGCTTTTTTTACTTCCTCTAGGATTTTCTCTTGGGGCTCTTCTGCGTTGTCATTTACGACAATTTTAAAGCCTGCCCTAACATACATGAATGGTTTTTCGTGGTCTGTTTGGGGCAATCTTTTACTTATGTTTTCCCAGAGGAGGGCATTAAGAGCGTCTTGCTTTTTGAGTATGGCGTAGTATTCAAACTCAAGCCTTATTGCTGTATTTGATCCCTCAGCTTGCTTGATGTACTGGTCATAAATAGCATTTGCCTCAAATCCTGTTTGCATAAAGACATAATTTATTGCTTTCTCAAAAGCATTCATTTCATCGATTATGACGTCATACTCCTGAACAGGCTCTTTTGGTTCTCCGAACCTCCCTTCGGCCAGAGCAGATAAAATGTCTTGAAAAATATTTCCTGACAAGAGTTTGTTGCCATTCAGAAGGGCAATAATTTCTGATACGTTTGTTGTCATGGCTACTCCTTCGGTGTGGGTTGAATGTTGGATTTAAAAAATAATATTATTTTACAATGTGCTTTTGTCTCTTTATATCAACTTAAAATAAATCAGTCAATGAGATGCTAATTTAAATAAAATGTGTTATAATATAGTTGTTAAAATAAAATATGGTTGATTCAATATTTCTAAACACAAGTATTATTTTAGGGATAGCTATTGCTGTCTCGTTTTTGGTGCAACTATTAAAACAACCCTTGATTATCTCTTATATTGTTACCGGCATTATCGTTGGTCCAGTTTTTCTAAATATCGTTAATAGTAGTCAGGAGTATTTTCATATTTTTGCTGAATTTGGTGTTATCCTGCTTTTATTCTTAGTTGGCTTGGGTCTCAATTTTCATTTTCTCAAAAAAATAGGGCGAGTAGCTGCTATAACTGGAGGGGGGCAAATTCTTTTTACAGCCCTTGTCGGGTATTTAATACTTAGCTGGCTAGGCTTCGATCAAGAGTTTGCAACTTATTTAGCTATTGCTATAACCTTTTCTTCGACAATTATTATAATGAAACTTTTGGGAGAAAAGAGGGAGACAGAAACTGTTTATGGTCGATATACTATTGGCTTGATGCTTGTGCAAGACATTATAGCCATACTACTACTTATTATGCTTCCTGCCTTCAAGCAGGGTGGCTCAGTAGTCTTTGCCTTGGTGACGGTTATTTTAAAATCTCTTTTATTTCTGATGGTTATTTATTTAACTTCTCGGATTATCCTCTTGGTGATTGATCGAGTGGCCAAGTCTGGAGAATTTCTTTTGATATTTACCATTGCTTGGTGTTTTTCTGTGGCTGGCGTAGCGGAATTGGCTGGTCTTTCATTGGAAGTTGGAGCAATAGTTGCTGGTCTTGCTCTGGGTTCATCCATCTATAGTGCTGAGATTATTTCAAGATTAAAACCCCTAAGAGATTTTTTTATTGTGATGTTTTTTATTATTTTGGGTTCAGAAATGGATATAGCCAGTTTTGGTGATGTGGTTATTCCGGGGATAGTTCTTTCAATCTTTGTTCTGATCGGTAATCCATTTATTCTTTATCTCTTGTATAGAATAATGAAATTTTCTAGAAGAGTTTCCTTTCGGGCAGGCTTAACAGCTGCTCAGGTTTCTGAATTTGGATTTGTTTTTCTTTTTCTGGTGGAACAACAAGGTTTTTCTGACTCAAGCCTTCTACCATTATTTACATTTGTGGCCCTAGTGACAATTTTTATTTCTTCTTATCTTATTATGTATAATGGCGAGATATATAAGATGTTTGGAGGATTTTTTAAACTTTTTGGTAAAGATAAATATGTCACTAAAGAGGAAGATAATGCAAAGTATGATGTTTTGCTTTTTGGTTATCATAGATTGGGCTGGAAGGTGGCTGATGCTCTAGCAGAAATGGGCGTAAGTTTTGCGGTGGTTGATTTTGATCCATTGGCTATCGAAAAATTAAAAGATAGAAATATTCCCTACTATTTTGGCGATGCAACAGATGTGGAGCTTTTATCTGAACTGCCATTAGAAAATGTGAAGATGATTGTCTCGACTTTGCCAAACTCTAGTTGTCAGATAACAATGATAAAACATGTTAGGGAAAATTTTCCTAATCCTATCATTATAGGAAATTTGTCTTATGTGAGATTTTTGGATGAAATGTATGAAGCGGGAGCAGACTATATCATGATGCCACACCTAATCGGAGGAGATTGGCTTGCTAAAACTCTGAAAGAAGAAGTTTGGAATAGACGAACAATGAAAAGATTAGTTCGAGAACAAAAAGAGCAAATGATGTTAAAACACACTCTGGCAAAGTAGTATGAGAAAAATTTTCTCAATATTTTTGATCGCTTTTTTCGCAATAGCGATTTTTTTATTTTTTGAGAGAGAGGATGATCTGATGAGGGTTGTGTTTTTTGATGTTGGCCAAGGGGATTCGGCCTTAATACAGACACCATTTGGTCAAGATATTTTGATAGATGGTGGTCCGGACAACAGTGTTTTAGAGAGACTTGGTTACGAACTTGGTGTTTTCAATCGAGACATTGAGCTTTTGATTATTAGCCACCCACACGAAGATCATTTAACAGGTCTTGTCGAAATTATTAGAAGATATGATGTTGATAAAATATTATACACCGGAGCTGATCATCAGTCAGAAGTTTATGAAGAATTTTTAAATGAAATAAAAAAACAAGATAAAATTGATTTGCTGATTGTAAATAAGGAACAAAGCATTTCCTTGGGAGATAATGCTTTATTGGAAATATTATACCCAAACGAAGATATCTCAGAAATGGTTATAAATGATTTGAACAACACTTCAATGGTGCTTAAGTTGGTTTTTGGAGAGAATTCATTTTTGTTTATGGGGGATGCGGAGAGTGAAATAGAGGAAAAAATCGATAAAGATAAAATAAAAGATATTGATGTTTTAAAGGTCTCTCACCATGGCTCAAAAACGAATGATAAGAGATTCCTAGAGGCCGTTGGACCAGAGTATGCAGTTATTTCAGTTGGTGAAGATAATATATTTTTACATCCGAGTCAAAATACTTTAAATATTTTAGACAATCTTGGTTCAGAAATATTGAGGACAGATATTTACGGTGATATTGTTTTTCGGAGTGATGGCCAAAGGATAGAATTTACCCCTTAAATCTCTTGAAAAAAAGATATTTCTTGCTATAATTAGAGTGAATTAACGAAAAAATATGCCAAACGGACAAAAAACAATATTATTAGTTGAAGACGACACAATGATTAGCTCAATGTATAAGACTAAGTTTGAGTCAGCTAAATTTGAAGTTATCACAGCAGATAATGGTGCTGATGGACTTGAATTAGCAATGTCAAAAAAGCCTGATTTAATACTTCTAGATATTATAATGCCCCAATTGGACGGCTTTGCTGTTCTGGAAAGACTCAAGATGAGTGCTAAAACTAAAAGTATACCGGTGTTTTTATTAACAAATCTAGGCACAGAAGAGGACGTTAAAAAGGGACAAGAGTTGGGAGCAAAAGATTACCTAGTAAAGGCTAGCTTGACACCAGGAGAGGTTCTCGCTAAGGTGAAAAAAGAATTTAAATAATATTAATTATAGCAATTCTAAGTTTTGAGGCTAAGCTTCTCTTAGAATTTTATTTTGTATGAGTCATCCAAAAAATGAAAGGACACTTGTCATTATCAAGCCGGATGGAGTTCAAAGAACTTTGATTGGTGAGATTGTTAAAAGATATGAACAAGTTGGATTGAAATTAGTTGCCATGAAAATGGTTATGCCAACACCCGAGAAGGCTACTGAACATTATATGGTCGGTGGAGAAGAGTGGTTAGAAGAAGTTGGCAGAAAAGCCAACGCTTCTTACGAGAAAAAAGGTTTGAAATCTCCATTTGCAACCAACAGAGACTGTGGTGTAGCTGTTCTTGAGAGAAATGCTAAATACATGAGCGCTGGGCCAGTGGTTGCTATGATCTGGCAAGGAAATCAAGCTGTTCCGTTAGTAAGAAAGATTACCGGTGGGACTGAACCTCTATCTAGTGATGTAGGAACAATTAGAGGTGATTACACCCTGGATTCATATGCTATGGCAGACCAAGGGGAGCGATCTGTTAGAAATCTAATTCACGCTTCAGGGGAAGTTGAAGAAGCAGAAAAAGAAATAAAAATCTGGTTTAATAACGATGAGATTTTAGAATACAGACATATTACAGAAGCAATGCTTTATGATGTGGATCTTGATGGAATAAAAGAATAATTGATCCTCAATTTAGATAAAAAAGAATTACACAACATTGCGTAATTCTTTTTTTATAGCTGAATTAATGTATAGTTAAGGTATGTTAAATAAAAGTACAAAATTAATATTACTAATTGTCTTGGCAGTCTTTTCCTATGAATTATTTCTGCAGCTTTTACCAGGGGGCGTAGGGAGCCCAGTGGGTTTATTAGTAGCTTTTTTTAGTGCGATTTTTGTATTTATCGATAACAAAAAAACACAAACAAATAAATACAAAACTAGGATAATCTCCTCCCCTTATCTTTTGTTTCTTTCAGTATACTTGTTTTGGATAATATTTTTCCCCTGGTATATTTGGCTAAGGACCAAGATAAAGAGAGGGGAGCTAGAATTAAGAGAAGAACATGAGGAGGTCGGTAGGTTTAAAAATATTGCAAGGCAGCTTGTTACAGGAAGTCTAAAATTTTTTCTGAGCATTGCGATGATAATCTCATTTTTTAGTTTTTTTGTATTGAGCTTAAATGTCTTTTGGGGCGATGACCTAGAAATCCTGCAAGATGAGGATTTTTTACCTGTAGACGTTTTTGTTCCAAATGAAGATAATTCTTTTTTTGATCTAGAGAAAATAGAAGAGGTTTATGAACCAGAAGCAGAAAAAAGATATGCAAGTAATTTTTTATATTCTGATTCTTGGGATGATGAGCTTGCTAGTAGTACTTGGGAAAAAAACAGAGAAGCACTTCAGTATTTCACGGATGCTGCCAGTAAAAATTATTATCAAGTCCCGACTTTGGCTACTAAAGAAATCTCAAGTTCAACTTTTGAAATTTATCCACTAAACAATTACAGAAAGATTAGCAGGGTCTCTGTTTCTAAGGCAATTTGGCTTGCCTCGAAAGGGGACGTTGAGAATTCTTATAAAGAGGCTTTTAAATCTGTTGTTTTGGGTCATAAAATGATGGAATCTCAGAATTCATTGATTGGTTATCTTGTTGGAATGTCTATAAAGAAAAACGGCCTTAACGGCATCCAAAGAATTCTTATCTTAGCAGAAACAACCCCGAGTGATAAGGAATATATTGCTAGGGAATTAGAGAAATATTCGGTTGTTAAAGACGATTTTTCAAGATATAAGTTTGAATATGTTGCTAAAAAAAGAGCATTTGATGATATTTCCAGAGAATTCGATTCGAACAACACTGATCCTTCATCTGTTTATTACTTCAAACCGAATCTAACAGTATCTCACTCCCTGAACAGGCTAAGACTCATAGTTGATGAGTCAAAGAAAGAATGTTACGAAAGAGTAGATGTAGAAGCAGAGGAGACTATAAAGCTTGATAATATTTATGATTATTTTAAACTTCTAAAAACAGAAAATGTGATTGGTGAGCTCTTAAGAAGCTTGGGGGTTGTTTCATTGAATAATGTAGAGAGAAAAACATGTGAACTTGAGGAAGATGTTCTTTTAACAAAATTGTTGTTATCGATAAAGTCTTTTTACGACAATGAAGGAGCTTTGCCGGAAGATATAACAAATCTTTATCCTACATATGTTCAAGCGACTCCAAAAGATACGTTTGTAGACAGTGAATATATTTATAAACCTACAGAAAAAATGCTTTATTCTGTAGGGGTGAACAAGGTTGACGATGGTGGTTGCCTAAAAACTAAAAACGAAAGTTGTTTTGAAAATGATGATTTAGTAATAAATTTAAATTTTAAAATTGGCACCTCCTCAGCCTCCAATGAAGCAGTAGAATAGTTGATCCTCAATTTAGATAAAAAAGAATTACACAACATTTCGTAATTCTTTTTTTGTTGCCAGTAAGGAATATCTATGTTAATGTCACAAAAAAATGGACCATTAAAAATTGTTGTAAATTAACCAAAAAGGAGAAGAAAATGTCAGAAATAACAGAGGTAAGATATTTAACGGACGATCGTGATATGCCACATAGACATGAGTTAGTCATAACTATGGGAAGAAACGGGGATTGGTATGTAGCGGTAGTTCCTGAAGGTGAAGTTCCGGTCCGTTCTGTGCGCATATGTACATCTGGAGGGGCGAGTAGAAATGCCCCAGGCTTGGGGGGTTGCTGTGTCTAGAGCATTTCTTGCCTTGGCCGAGTCAGGAGGTAGTGTTGTTTCTCATGAATAATAAAAGAGCTACGGTTTTCCCGTAGCTTTTGTTTATTCTGGAAAGAAAGTGCTCTCACCCCCGCCTAGTCGACGAACTGGAGTTGATATTCTAAGGAGATGGTTTAGCAAGGAAATCTTTCCTGATAATTTAATAGGCATTTCTATGATTCCTGGGTCTTCTTTTTTATTGAATCGATTTGGCTGATTTGAGTTAATGTTCTGAATTTCATTTCGATGGGAAATAACCTCTCTTCTTGCGGCCTCAGATTGGTCGACAAGGTCGTCTCTCATCTTCTCCAACTGACTTTTTGTAAAGATAATAATATCAAATTCGTTAAAAAGAGCTTTAAAAAATCTTCCAATAATATTCATTTTAATCTCCTTGGCTATATTAAAAGATAGGCAAAGCTTAGCAATAGAGAGTTTCGTTGTCAATAAAATATCTATATTTTTACTATTTTTAGGTAAATATTAAACAATTTTTAGACAATATTGACAAAAATTAAAAATATGTTAAGATATCCACATATGAATATATATAGTTTAACAATTTTATGGGCTGTCGCTGTCATTATTATGCCAGTGATTTTTCCTGTGAAACAATTGGACGACTAATATATTTATAAATAAAATCAAAAAAATATGTAAGCCGTCCAATAGGGGCGGTTTTTTTGAAGCAAAAGTTGTTCATTTATAACCCATAGAAGCTGAGGAGGTAAAGGTGGAAATTTATTACAGTGATGATCTTAAGAACATTGAAATGGTATCCAGGCAAGAAAAGCTTGCCAAGCTTTGTGAAGAGACGATAACTCATGAGAAGAGGATTAATGATCCCAGGATTTCAGAATCAAGAAAGAAAAGAATCGCTCGTCAAAAAAAGCTCCTCTTAACAATTGCTATTCCTCGCATCACAAAACAACTTCACGATTTTGCTTATCGTTAATATCTCAAACCAAAAGGAGAGAGCCTTGTACGAATTAAGCGTTAGCGAGAGAAAAGCCCTGAAAAACCTGAAAGGTCTTTATCGGGCAGCAAACAAAAATTCCGGAAATCCCGAAAAAAGTGAAGCAATTTTATTGCAACTTCAGACTGAATTAGACAAGATGCCTCAATTGACGCCATTTCTTGTTGCTTACGAAACCGGTGAAGAGCCCTTTATCAATGAAACCTGCAGAACGCTTTGTGAAAAATGTCGTCGTGTTAGACCGAAAGGATCGAGCCGTTGTGAATGTGGATGTAAAAAAGTGAGAAACGTTTGTCTGGGGGATGAAATAGATCCTAGCGATAAAGTAATTTCTGAATCACCCCCGGTCCGCATGGGCGCAGCTTCTATGAATTAGATTTTTAGGTCAAGCGAGGTAATCCCTCTTTGAGAATTGGATTTGTGAACAGAAATGTTCTTTACCAACAAATCTTCGTTTTCATCGACCTAAAAACAAAAGGAGGGAGAAGGATTTTCCTTCTCCCTCCTTCCCAAATTATTTATCATTATTTTATATATGAAAATTCAAGGAAACAAAGGAATATTTCAAATGGCCCAGGCCACCCTCTCTGAAAACAGAGTTTTCATTCACCTTGTTATTATCATTATTATTGGTGATATTCCTTTGTTTTCTTGAAGACGCATAAAGCAGTTATTTACAAATCGTCTTCAAAAGACGATTTTTTGTTCTTTTAATCAATTTAAACTAAAAAAACGAGGAGGTGACTTATGAGTAGTCAGGGCGCATGTTTGGCCAAAACCGTATTGGAAAGTTTGGGTAAAGGTAAAATTTTTAGTTCTCAACAAGAGGTTTTTAAAGAATTACCCAGGGACCATATAGTTTTGATTTATCAGACTGGAGAAGAGGGCTTGGGAGGAGAGATTGAAACAGCCATGGGTTCTGTTTCTACAAAAGATTTCTGTGAAAATTTCGAAGAGTTGTACAAAGAAGCAAGAGATGGCGCAGACGGAAGACCAGTTTTGAAGCTACAACAACTTAGCTAAGCAAGAGAGGAGATCGACATGGAACACGGGACAGTATTTTTGGACGAAAATGAGGTGAGAGAGGCTCTGAAAAGGAACGAAGAAGTTGTCGTGCATGATGTAGTGGTTGATGGAGAAGAACGCTTGGCCACCTATGGAGAATCTTCTCTGGATTTCAGAGAATCTGGCCTTGGTTGCAAAGCCGACTCAGCACTTGCCGGTGCTAAAAAAAGTCAAAACATTATCAATCCTCGGATTATCAAGAAAAATGAAAAAGTTGCGGCATAAGACGCAAAAAAGGAGCTACTGAAGTAGCTCCTTTTCTTTTTTTTGGGTCAATTATTTTTTTGTATAGGGGATAAGCTTTTTGATATTTTCGAAGTGAGAAGAATTTTTTAGGGCTTGGTTTATTTTGTCTTTAGCTCTACCTGTTTTTACAAACTTGAGCCAGGCTTTATTTGGTCCTTTTCTTTTTTTGTCGATAATGATTTCTACCATGTCTCCGTTTTTTAATTCTCTATCTAGACTAGACATAGTATTATTTACAAGAGCTCCGGTGGCGTGATTGCCAATTTCTGTATGAACTGCGTATGCAAAATCTATTGGGGTTGATCCTTCTGGGAGGTCAAAAACATCTCCTTTGGGTGAAAATATAAACTTTCTTTTTTGAAATATATCTATTTTAATTTTTTGGATAAATTCGTTTGAATCAAGGGCATCTTTTTGGGTGTTAAGTATTTCTTTAACCCATTTTGGTTGGTTTTCTTTGGGGCTTTTAGCACTACCACCCTTTTTGTAGTACCAGTGGGCGGCAATTCCGTAAAAGGCCTCATCATTCATTTCGGTTGTTCTGATTTGAAATTCCGTGGCTTTCCCTCCGGGGCCGAAAACAGTAGTATGTAAACTCCTATAACCATTTGGTTTAGGAACAGCAATATAGTCTTTAAAGCGGGATGATTTTGGTCTCCATAGTTCGTGGATTATTCCAAGAACACGATAACAATCAGATATATTTGGTACAACAACTCTTAGAGCAAATACATCAAATATTTCGTCAAAACGTCTGTTTTTTATTTGCATTTTCTTGTAAATGCTGTAGAGATGTTTGAATCTTCCGAGTATTTCAAATTCTTCCACTCCTTCATCTTTTAGCTTTTTACCGAGCTCTTTTTTAATTTTTTGGATATATTGGTTTCTTTCTACTCTTTGTTCAACCTCGTATTTGTATTCTAGTTTTTTGAATTCTTCAGGGTAGAGATGTTTAAAACACAGATCTTCCAACTGCCATTTAAATCTCCAAATACCCAAAAGTCCAGCTATAGGAGCATAAATCTCCAATGTTTCTCTGGCAATTCTTGCGCGTTTTTTATCTGGTAAGCCCTCTAGGGTACGAAGATTGTGTAACCTGTCGGCAAATTTGATAAGAATAACTCTTAGGTCTTGGGCCATGGCCAAAAACATTTTACGAAGAGATTCGTTGTATCTATCAACTCCTCGGTATTTGATTTTACTAAGCTTGGTTATTCCTTCTACTAGAAAACCCACTTCTTTACCAAACTCTTTTTCAACATCTTCTAGCGTTCTTTCTGTATCTTCTGGTACATCGTGGAGGATGCCAGCGATGACAGTTTCTAGGTCTGCTTTTATCTGTGCCAGAAGGAAAGAAGTGTGCAGAGAGTGTTGGATGTATGGCTCACCAGTTTTTCTTTTTTGTCCCTTGTGAGCTTCGTTGGCGAAGTCATAGGCTAGACGCAATAAATCAACATCAGCTTCTGGACTGTTTTCCTTTACCTTATGTATTATTCTGTCTATTGTCATCTCCATAACACTAGCCATTTTTTAGTAATTTATGTTATAATACTATTATAAAATTGTGGAAAAGTCAAAGAGATATTTTCTCCTTGATTTTGTGTTATTTACTACTAAAATTAAAGCCTCCATGCTTTACAAATTAATTCAAGGAAGGATTTTTCAAATTGCTGTTTTCAGTATTTTATTGGCGGTAGCAATTTTTTTATTACCTAATTTTGCGCTAGCTCAAGTTGACACAGGTATTGATCAGGCGGCGGGGATTGGTCTTTCTGATACAGACCCCATAATTGTTATTGCTCGAGTCATTCGAGTTGCCTTAGGATTTCTTGGTATCATTGCCTTGGTCTTGGTTCTTTATGCTGGTTTTCTTTATATGACCAGTGCGGGGGCACCAGACAAAATTGATAAAGCCAAGAAAATATTAACCAGCGCAGCCATAGGGCTTATTATAATTCTAGCTTCTTTTGCTATTGTTTCTTTTATTTTAAATTTCCTCACTAATTCTACCTCAGGGACAAGTTCTGGGCCAGGCGGAGGAGGAACTACCTTTGGTGGAGGAGTGCCAGTTTCGGGAAATAAGATAATTGAATATCACTATCCTGAGAGTGGCCAACAAGATGTGCCAAGAAACACTTCAATCATTATCACCTTTAAGGAGGAAATGAACGTCGGACAGCTTATCAAGGATAATAATGGAAACGGTACTTATGGTGATTTCACAGATTCAAACCTTAATGGAGTATTGGACACTGGAGAGGTTTATGATTCTGTAAACGAGGCTTATGTTTTACTCTACAAAGAAGCAGATGGACCGGCAGCTGCAACTCTGGTAACAGAGGTTTTTGCAACAACAGCCGACAATAAAACATTCATGTTTAAGCCAAGGCCTCCTGACTATATTGGTAGCCCTTCTGAGGAGATTTGGTATACGGTTGCCCTAACTAGCGCCCTGCAAAAAGCAAATCTGACTCCAGCCTTTAGTAATCCCGCCGGATATTACTGGTCGTTTTTGGTAAGCACAATTTTTGACACAACTCCACCAAAGATAACTAATGTTATTCCTTATCCGGCTACAACAGAACCAAGAAATGTTATTGTCCAAATCAATTTTAATGAAGCGATTAATCCTCTTTCAGGAAGTGGTTCTTATGTTTCTCCTGGAAATTTTCCAGACGACTTTGAAAACATCGAGATTAATAATCTTAGTGATGGGAGCGACGTCAACGGAAACTTTTATATTTCAAATAAATACAGAACAATAGAATTTTTAACAGAAACCCTTTGCGGAAGAAATTCATGTGGAGATGGGGTTTATTGTTTGCCAGCTACAAGTACTATAGAGGCGCTTGTAAAAGCGGCCACTGTAATTCCTGGGCAGAATGAAGCGACTTTCCCTTTTGATGGAATTGTTGATATGGCTAGTAATTCCCTAGACGGGAATAACGACGGAACCTCTCAGGGACCTGAAGACCAGGACCCAGCTGATGCTTTTGTGGAACCTTTCAATGCTAACCCAGGAGCTTCTGATGCTTTAACTCAAGGAGATTCTTATCGGTGGGACTTTGGCACTTCTGATGAAATTTTGCTTTCTAGCCCAAATATTATAAACGTCCTACCGGCTATTGGATCAAATAATATCCAAACTAATTTTAAGCCGGCGGCTACTTTTGATAGATTGATGATGAGTTCTAGTATGACTAAGCACTCACCACCATCTCTAGGATCGGTAGCTCTATATTCGGTTCCAGAAATATCTTTTTGGTTGTCTAAAACTGACGATATAGTTAATAAGGAAACAACAATAGAAATAAGTCATAGTCCTTTTGGAGACACTGCAGAGTATACTCCAGAATTTAATTCAGGACTTAAAGATATTTATCAAAATTGTTTTTACCCTGGCTCAGGTCCTGTTTCTGGAACAAATACTGGGGTATGTACGCCAACTCCAACATCAACTCCTACAGCTTTTCCTTATTGTTGTGATGGAGCTTTGAGTACAACTGCTTGTAATTAAATGAATAAAAAAATCAAAAAATTAATAGCGTTTTCTTTCAGTCTGGTTTTTGTTTTTCTGATAGGTAATTTTGCTTTAGCGCAAATCGATACGGGGTTAAATGAGGTGTCGGTTATTGGCCTTGGGGATGCTGATCCTCGGGTAGTGGCCGCCAATGTTATTCGGATATTTCTTGGCTTTCTAGGAATAATCGCTTTGGTTTTAATTTTGTACGCCGGTTTTTTATGGACAACAAGCGCTGGAGACCCTTCTAAAATAGATAAAGCTAAAAAGATATTAGTTTCTGCTATTATTGGACTTTTGATTATTCTTTCATCTTTTGCAATAGCAAGCTTTATATTAAGTAGACTTTTGAGTGCAACTACTTCAACTTCTGGTACGACTTCAACCCCTTGTGTGGGAGCAGGTTGCTTGCCTCCGCCTCCAGATTGTGTTGGCGCAGGCTGTTCTCCTAGTGGCACTCCTTGTGATGGAAATACTTTGACTCCGATTTGTGACCCAACTGATTCGATGTGTGTGACAGGGGTTGAGTATTGTGAGGCCAGTTCTTGCACTTGTCAGCTCTTGGGAGGCCCTGGTGCAGATTGTGATTTTGACACTACTGGTCCGGCCTGTGTTTCCCCAGATGACTCTATGTGTATGGCTGGTTTAGTTTGTGACCCGACGGGCTGTACTTGTGAAGGAGCACCTATTATTGACTGGATAAGTCCGGTTGATTATTTAGGAACACCCAATGGAGCAGAGGGGGATATAATAACTATCGGTGGAAGATTCTTTGGAGCGACAGCTGGGACGATAGTGTTTGGAGGTCAGGATGTGAATGGCGATGGAGATATTTTTGGTGATGCAGATGATAGAAACGGGATATCTCCAAGTACAGTAAATGCTAATTGTACAGACACTTGGACTGAAACACAAGTGATTATTGTGGTCCCAAGCGGTGTTTCCGATGGGCCAATTAAAATAATTAGACAAGCTGATTCCGCAGAAGATGTAACAGATAATTCTCGTGGAGCACCTATTGATGATTTTTTGGTAAATATAGAAAAAAGACCAGGTGTTTGTGGGATTAGTCCGATTACTGGTTCCTTTGAAGACCCTTTTACATTGCAGGGTGTCTCATTTTTGGGCCCTCCAGGAGCCACTCAAGAAGTAAATTTTGGTAATCCAAGTAGCTTTATCAGTGCTGTGAATATTAATTCTTGGACGAATTCTTCTGTGGTGGCTGGTGTTCCAAATGTTGGCGGCGGAAATAATACGGTTTATGTGAGTGTAAATGGTAGTTCTTCAAATGCTGTTGGTTTTAATGTTTTTATAGACAATACAAATGTGCCTTTTATTGAGGATATTTCTCCTGAACCAGGGCCTCCCGGTCAGTATATAACTATCACGGGTTCGGGTTTTGGAAATTCATATGCGGCACCGGCTGAAGTTTTATTTACTGCTGGTCCTGGTACTACTAACCCAGGTAGTGTTTATACAGCTGACGGACTTAGCTTTCCTTTGGAATGTCAAGATTCTTGGTGGAGTAAGAATATTATTTTGGTGCAGGTTCCAATCCTAATAGGAGGGGATGGTAATTTGGGGGACTATACAGTAACTGTTACAAATTCAAGCAATTTCACAAGTCAGCCATATGATTATTTTGTAAATACAGACTCTCCTGGTCCAGGAATCTGTAAGATGTCTCCACGAAATGGTCCAACTGGTCTTGATGTTGATATTTTCGGTGACAACTTTACCAATACTACCAATACAGTAAATTTTCATAATGCAATTTCAGCCACTACTTTTGATACCTGGGAGAATCAATTTATAGAAACATATGTTCCGGTTGGAGCACAAACTGGGCCAGTCGAGGTTTTCACTTCTACTAGTTCCAACCCAGTCCTTTTTACTGTTGGGTATTGTGATGCGAGTATCGCAACAACAAGTCCAAACTTCCCGTGTGATGTTGTCTTGGAAGAATGTTGCCCTAGTTCTACTTATTGGAGTGGTATTTGTCGTGACATAGGTTCTTGTGATGACGGAGCCCCAATTAGCGATACTGGTTATGGATGGTCTTTCACTTCAGAGGGGACGACCACTGAAACCCCCACTGACCCAACTGAAACTTGTTCTGGCTGGTCAGGAGGAAATGCTTGTCTGGCTGATAATGTAGATTGTCCAAACTCTCCTGGTGAGTGCCAGACCAATCCAAATCCTATAACTGGTTTTTGTGGAGATAATTATTGTGAAAGCTTAGCTGGTTGTGGCCCAGGAAATTGTGAATATGATGATGATACAAATAATCCAACTTATAATAAATGTATAGCCACTCCAGGTGGAGCAGTTCAGGATACTTGTAGTGAACCTTCGACCAGTGTTTATGCTGGCTATACTGCAACGTGTGCTACGGTAACACATCCAGTCGATGGCACAGTAAATGCCTGGCAGATTACGGTTCCAGGCTCTTGTCCAGCTGGCACATATCAAGATGCAACTAACGGCAAGTGTACAGTAGGTAGTTTATTTGTACCTCTAGCTCAGACTTGTGATATTTGTGACAGTGGTTTTACTTGTGAGGGTGGCGCTTGTGCTAAGGCTGGTGATGTTTGTAATGGGGATTCTGCTTGTGATGGTAGCTTTTGTCTAGGCTCTGCGACTTGTGAGTGTTGTTGTGAAGTGGGAGCCAATGACTGTTGTATGGGACTAACTTGTTCTCCTGGCGGCTGTGGTGATACAGCTAGCTCAACTGTTCAAGCGAATTTTGGTCAATGTACTGGTTGTCGTGTAGAAAATGCTGGAGTTGTAGATCAGGCGGCAAGTGACCTAGCTTGTAATTGTTCGGGTACCACTGGAAAGATTTGTCAGATTAACCCCGCCCTGCCAAGTGATACGGGAACCTGTGTTGATGCCCCCCCACCATCACCTCCAACCGATGTTGGAGATCCTTGTGTTGATGGAGCTTCATGTACGGTTGGGACCACTGCTTGTTCGACCGGCCAGTTTTGCGACCCTGGTTCATGTACTTGTCAGCTAGAAAAGACCTATCCCGGAGCTCTGTGTATTCAAGAATTATTTGTTGGTTTAACTTCCAATTTTGTTTGTGACCCTTCGTTTAATTGTGGAGCTGGCTATGACTGTCTTTCAGCCGACCCCCCTACAGGAGACCCTCTGGATAGTTGTGGTACTTGCTGTTGTGACCCAACCATACCTCAAACATTGCCGACTGCTGATGGAGGAACTCTGACTTGCCAAGAAGATAAAGGTCCTTGCAGCGGTGAGGGCAGAGGACTATATTGCGGCTGTGAGAGTGATACAGAGTGCGGTAATACAGATCTGAATGCCTGTGGCGATGATACTTGCTGCCAACCAAGGCCTTATGTTGTGAGCACCATCCCTCCAGATGAGCCAAGCCCAGTTACGGACAGTGATAAAGCCTGTAGAAACGTAATGATAGAAGCGACTTTTAATAAAGAAATGAATGTATCCACTTTTAGCGGGAACGTTATAGTTCTTGGAGATTATGGCAATGATCCTTGTCCCGTGGGGACCCAGTATCTTAGTCAGGAAGAGAGAGAGATTTTAGGAGAAGAGAATACTTTTACTCAAGTCTCAAATGTTCTAAAAGGTAAAATAAATAAATTTTTCATAGACGAAGCTAAAGCTTTTTTCCCAATAGGGGGAACAAATAATTATTGCGCTGTAACAGGAAAGACTAGTGGTTATAATGATGTTTCAGGTCAGGGTGTTTTAACATTCTCTCCAAACAAGCCGCTTGATGGAGATATTCGATATTATGTGATTATTTTGGGTGATAGAGACCTGGGGGATGATAGCTCCCAAGGAGTCTTGGACGAAGTAAGTCTAAGTATGGGAACAACAGGAACAACTCCATTAGCTACTTTTAATGCTAAAGAATATGAAAACGCTTATATTTGGTCATTTGTAACTCTACCCGACCAAGGACCAAATCAAGGTTATTGTCTGGTTGATTATATTAATGTTGTGCCAGCTTCTTATTTAATACAAACTACAGAGAATAGTTTGGTAGAGGATGATACAAATCCTTTGGCAAATAGTTTTGATACAGTTAATGATTCAGATAAAAGATATACCGCGAAAGCAAAAACTATTAGTGGACAAACCTTAGTCCCTGTTCCAGGGGTTTATTCATGGACATGGGGTTGGAGTAGTTCAAATATTGGGATTGCAGACTTTGTCAGCCCTTCTGTTTTTGCAAGCGATGGTGACAATAGACTAATTAGAGCTCAAAGTACTGCCACCGACGGGCATACCGTGATTCAAGCCACAGCAAATATTACTGGAACCATTGGTTCTGATACCAAAGTTGGTGATGCTGATTTATATTTATTCCTTTGTAATAATCCTTGGCCACCATTCGATGCTAGTGGTCAGTGGGCCCCTTGGTCAGACCAAGAAAACAACTGTACTATTTATCCGGAAGGCGCCGGAGCTACCAACTCATGTATAAATGCTAATTATGAATTTTATTATTGTCGTGATCAGGGGACCGAAGATACTTACGATGACCTACCTCCAATACTGAATGAGTCAGTTATTCGAGGTAGAGACGCAGATCAAGATTTATTTAAAGAATATTATTTCTTTAGAGAAGAAACACCTGATCTTTCAAGCATTACAGTAAATGCCACTGCACCAACCCAGGGCGGGACAATCAATGTTTCTTGGTCAGCCTTTACCGTAGACCCAGGCGAAACTGTCCAAGAATTCTTAGTACATTACGGAACAGCAAGTGGCAATTATAGCGATAGTGTCTCAGTTGGGCCTGCTGTCTTTAATACTAGTCTTACCGGCCTTAGTAATGGAACTATTTATTATATTGCAGTAACAGCAGTATATGTTAGTGGAGCCGAGAGCGATCCTTCTCCTGAAATTAGCGCTACTCCAGTTGACACTTTGGCCCCGTTTGCTCCTTCTATTAGCACTACGACTGTGGGAAATGCTCAGATTGAGATAGAGTGGACGGAAATTACAGACGCTTCGTCTTACAGGATTTATTGGAAAGCGGGATCTGGTTGCGTTGGTTCTACTCCTCCAGACTGTTATGCAAGCTCGCAAAACGTTGGCAACTCTACAGGAGTGGTTATTACCGATCTAGCAAATGGTACTCCTTACTTCTTTGCGGTTACAGCGATTGATTCTTCTGGCAATGAGAGTCCTTATTCGGGAGAGGTTTCTGATACTCCGGTTTTGACTGCAGCTGACATAAACACAGAAAATAACTTGGTTCTAGCCTGGGATTCTTCTGATGTTCCAGCAGAAGAAAGTCTTTACTATCTTGATGATGGGGAGATCGCTGGCGCCTTTGAAGCATTGGAGGAAATGGAAGGGAACCGAGTCAATCTTTTTGGAAGTATTATGAAATTTTTGTTTAAAAAGATTTCACATACTTTTGTTAGTAGTGCTGAGGCTCAGTCCAGAGAAATAGAAATTCTTTTATGTGATTCATCTGATGATAATATTTGCAGGGAAGAGATTATAACAGTGGGTGGTGAACACAGGACAATCGTTAAAAATTTAAATGAAGATAGTCGATATAAGCTGATATTGAAAAAGCCGTCTAGTAATATAGACATAGATTTAATAGGAGGTATTTCCTATCTAAAACTTAAATAGTTTATTATATAATCGATAGATTTAATTGGTTATAAAAGTATAAAATATTATATATTTCTGTTTTTCTTTTTTGGTATTTTTATTTCCCCTGGAACCACCTCAGCTGAAAATTCTTCTGATGCAATATCTGTTAGACTAATTCCAAACCCTAGCCATTATTCTTCCCTGCGTTGGTATAAAGAGCAGGGGTTTATTGGTACCCCTCAACAAGTTGTAGTTGACGGTTATTTGGGGGTAAGGAATGGAAGCACTGTCTATGTGAACGCTGCTAATGTTACAAATACCACTCCGCAAACGCTTTTTACAAATATTTATATTATTTCTTATAATATAGAAGCGGGGCAAGAGACAGAGGATATTTTTGCAAAGATTTTAGATAATTGGAAATTTAATATTAATCTAAATACAAATTTAATTGGAACCTGTGCCCAAAACACAGACATTTCTTGTGTTCTAAATGACGACTGTGAAAATGGAGATTATTGTCTGGGGGCAAAGTCAAATACTATTCGCGATACAATTCGTCTTGAGAATATTGCTGAAATAGATATTGCCCTAAATGATTATAAAGAAAGAACTGGGCATTATCCGATTCTTTCTGCTGGAAGTTATTTGCCAAATAAAAGTATTTCTACTTGGCCAAGTTGGCAGGGGACCCTTTCGCAAGAGTTGGGAGTTCAGCTTCCGGTTGATCCTATCAATGACCTAGGGGTATGTTCTGGCTATGATGACGTTACCTGTTGGGATGATGTTAGTAAAGAGTTTGCTGACTCCGACCCCACTGACTCGGCTCTTAATCTCCCAAGTGACAGCAAAGCTTTTATTTATCAAGTTAGCCCAGATGGTGCCTCATATTCTTTTTGTGGTGAGATGGAAAGCGGTTTTGTAAGTGGTGCTAGTGGGGCTTGTTCTGGTTTTACAGCAGCCGCCGGTTCGGTTGGGGTGGTCGTCAATCATGCTCCTCAAATAATTGCTTCTAACATCCCAGTTGGTTACGCTGGACACCCTTATGCTGGGTATTTGCAGGCGGTTGATCCAAACAACGATCCGATCACTTGGAGTATTAACACACCGGGGACATGGACTGGATGGTCAAGCCCACCGATTTTACAATTTTCCGCAGTTGATAATCATGTAAGTATCAAAGCTACAAGTGCTGGTGATGAGGGTGTATATAGTTTTTCTGTAACCCTAGATGATGGGATGGGAGGGGTGACCACTAAATCTTTTTCAATAAAAATAGTTATATTCCCTCCGATTATAAATTCAAATCCTTTTACTTATCATGCTAGTAGCACCAACCCTTTTTCGGGATCCTTTACAGTTCAGGGAGATGTTCTTAATTATCCCTTAACACCATCTTTTACAACACCGTTACCTGATGCTCTGAACCTTAATTATAATATAAACGCCGATGGAATTACTTGGGACTTTGATATATTTGGTATTTTTAATCCTCTAACAAATACTTTTTCAAATTCAGTTACGCAGGTTGTCCGCAACTTAGAGGTAGCTGATACTTACGGAACGGTGAGTGATAAAGATATAACAATAAACGTTATAAATCATCCGCCGGCAATAGAGACGCCACTGACCTGCGAAACAACCCTGCGGGTAAACACTGATGGTTGTGTAACTCCTTGGGGAGCACTTGTCTCGGAGGGGGCTGGGATTACGGCTTATAAAAAATCTTATATTTATTGTGGTGAAACTTGCGAATCAGAAACAAGGATTTGTTCTGGGGGTAGCTTAACTGGTGTATACACTAGCCCTAGTTGCACCATTGAGCCTTGTTCTTCTGATTGTGTTTTGCCTTGGGGTGGAACAATTCCTGACGGAGCCTCTGTTGTTGCTTATGAAGATTTAAATGTTTTTTGTGGAGCGGGTTTTTGTAACTCAGAAACTAGGGTTTGTGATGATGGAAATCTTTCAGGGGGTTTCACTAATCCTAATTGTTTTGATAATTTATGTACTTCCCCGACAGAAACATGTTCAGGTGGTTCTTGCGGCTGTCAGGCTGATTTTTGGAAAGAATACACCTCTTATGAAAACTGCACCTGGGCTGACTCAGTGACACATTGTGATGGTCAGATTGTTTTACCGGGAACCCATTGTGAAAATATTGGTCTTCCAAATGAGTATAAATTAGTTCATTGTCAAACGCTTAGTGGCATCTTTGATGTTACTACGGGAAATTGCTGTGATGCTTCACTGGGAATATGTGATGGAGATTTAAGTATTGATGACTCTACTTGCGTTGAAACAGGATGGGTAACCACATCAGTGGTTACTGATCCAACTCCGGCTACTTGTGAATGTGGGTCAGCTGATGTTGCTCAATATGAAACTCAGACCAAGACAAATGCGGACTGTTCAACTGATACTCAAGAAATAACATCTACAGTTAATGTTCCCTGTCCTTGGTCTTGTCCTTCAGACTGGCCTGCGTATGTTTGTTATCCAACTAATACTTGCTGCCAACCACAAATACATTGCTCAGGTGGAACGACTCAGAGTGATGGTTGCGGAGGAACGATAGAATGTAGTTCTACACCGTACCTCTTTACCAATATAGACGGATACAATTACATTGAAAACGATATTATGGCAACCTTTTGGGATATTGATTACAGTAGAGCAAAGGAGATGTATGAAGAAACGCCACTAAGTGACTATGGATTTTCTAATAATAAATACAGAACAACCGACAGATATATTCTCGCCAACAAACCAAGCATAGAAAAAGGTATATTGAAATTAAATATCAAAGAGTTAGAGCCAGAAGAGTCTCATATTGACCAGATAAGATTAGTTAGGGCTTTATATAACGATCAGACAGAGTTAATAGTAGACAATCAAACAAACCAATTAAGAAGCATTAAAAAAGAAAAGCTTAGAGAGGTTATATCTGGTTGTGAGATAAATAGTCAAGAAATAAAAGAGGAGTGTTTAGGGGAGATTTTAGAAAATGATAACAACAGTGTGTATGGGAGGAAAAATGATTTCATCGAGTTTGAAATAAATACAAAAAATTTGAAAGGGAAAAATATTTATCTATCTATGAACTCTTGGGGCTCTACACCTCTCCCAATGAAACCGTTGGCGGGCAAGGCCAGTGCGGAAGCTTCCATGTCTATTTATTTTGATACAGAGGGAAATGGAGAGTACCTGGAGTTAAATCAGATACATCCAAGGGAGATTGAAACTACATCCTACATTGATATTAGCGAGTTAATTTCTAGATCTCAGAGAGATAGTTTGAAAGCTAAAATTGTCTGGACCCAAGAACATTGGGTAGATCAAATCTCTGTTGTTATCTCAGAGGAATTAGAGTACAGACTAGAAGAACTCTTAACCACAGAAGCCCTTCATTCAAGTGGGGAAGATGTATTAGAGAGGTTGGAGGAAAAAGATTTTGTGTATGTTGATACAAAGCAAGGAGATGAAATAGATTTAGAGTTCAGGGCCGGTAGATATATTAAGAAAGAAAATGAAAAAGAAGCATATATCTTCGTTTCTTCTGGTTTTTATAATGCCTTAAGGCCAGAGCTCTATCCTGAACTTGAAATAGACAATGAATGGCAAGAGAAGATCGATACATATGTCGAAGAGTTAAATGGTATAAAATAATTTGTGTTATAATATAGTTCATAATGCTATATGGAAAAAGGTAAAATGATAAAATTTAATATAGGGCTTCTGGCTTCTTTTGCCTTTATTTTAATGTCTCTAAACTCTTCAATCGCGGGCAAAATACTACCACCTTGTCAGATTGAAGCCAATGATGCCGAGGGTAATTCTTTTACTTTTTCGTTGACCCAAAGTACTCCAGGGATTGTTATAGATCCAGCTACAGGCATAATAACAGGATCATCTAAGGATGTTGGTATACATAATATAAGCATTCAGGCTAGAGATGAGTATGGGGCAGAATCACCTGAGGCGACCTTTAGTTTGCAGATAAATAGTTATTGTGGAGACAACACTAAGCAGACGCCCAACTCAGAAGGGCAGGGAGGACCTACGAATAACGGCCATGAAGATTGTGACGGTCAGGATGGGGTAGCAATTAACCCAGCAGATAGTGTTGGCGGAGTTAAAAGCTATGCTTGTTCAGGCCCTTGCACTGAGGGATCAGACTGTACGGGAACCTGTTCTTACCTTGATTCTGCGAATGGAGGTGGTTGGTGTGGAGATGGAATAGTCCAAGACGGTACAAATGGGACTGCAGACTGGAGCGAAGAATGTGATCCAGCAGAGACAGTAACCCAATATGTTTCTCGAACAGGAGATACTTCAGTTTTGGGAGATGATGCCAGGTGGCAGGCCATCAGTCTTTCTTGTGATATGACTAGTTGTAGAATGGGTTGCGTGGGTGACCCGCTATTGGCTGAGGGTTGTTATATTGATGCTAACAATGATGGTTATATTGGTATTGGCGAATGCCAGAAAGGAAAAAACATTTGTCTCAACAACAACTTGAAATGCGTTGATGTTTATACGGCTGCGGGTGGTTCTGTAAAGTTTGATTATTGCTGTTCGGGGCAAAGCGATTTTTTATCTTGTACGGGAAATAACACGGGGGCTTGCGCCACTGTCCCAGATATTGGCCCCTTTAGTGTTGTTCGGGCAAACGCTACAGACGTTGTTTTTAGTGCAGCTGGGGGTTATTATGGTAGTTTTCTTGGTATTTATCAAAACACAGGAACAACTTTTTATTATTATACTTGTGACTACGTGTGCAAGCAGACCGGGCAGGTTTGTATCGGAGTTGGCCTTAATAATCATGAGACAAACGCTTGTAAATCAGTGGTTCATGATATGGGAAACAATTGTGAAAATAGCGGAAACACAGCCTATGATGATTGTAAATCTTATTTTAGTTTAGCGGGAGCAAGCACAGCCTCATCTTTGGTTGGATATACTTTTGCCGGGTATCTAGGAACTTGTAGTGACGGATCTTCTCTTCCTCCTCTAAGTCCTAACTTTCATGTCGGAGAAGCGGCATGTTATTGTCAATAAAAATGATTAGTTTTAAAAATAAAATTATAATAGCAGTTGTTTTAAGTTTGGTGGCTCTTTTGGCTTCTTTCTTTTATTATGCTTTTAAAAATGACAAGCCCGTAGAGAAAGAACTTATTCTACCGGAGAGAAAAGCAACGTCTAGTCAATATATTGTTTCAAATAATGATAGCAACAGAGTAATGAGAATCGCTAGGCCATTGACCGAAGAGACTTGCGATGAACTAAATGGAGAGGAGAGAGATAGGTGTTATAATCAAATTATAGTGAATGAATCATCTTTGGAAGAAGATCTAGAAAAATGTTTAGAGGTTGATGATTATGAATTAAGAAGTGATTGTATTTTTCAGGGAGTAAGAGATTTATATAGCGTAAGAAGTTGTGGCAGAATTCCAGATCATTTTAAGGCAGAAGCTTGTGTTCAGCTGGCTAGTATAGAAACTAGGTATTCTGATTTTTGTGATATTTTTGATGGGGAACCACATGAAAAACAAGAATGTCTTGATAGGACAATGGCTTTTAAGCTAAAAGACTCAGGCAAACTCGAAGAATGTGGGGATATAGAAACACTGGAATATGGAGGGTTGTGTAGAATAATGGCCGCTGAGACTAGCGGGAAAAGCTGTGATGATATTGTAGACAAAGAAGGAAGAGATAAATGTTTTTCCGAGGCTCTATTTTTGATAGCAGATACAGAAAAAAAGTGTTTAGAAATCCCTGACATAAACTATAAAAAAGTTTGTTTAGAGATTCTCGAAAAAAGAGAAGATAAAGACTATGATTTTGATACTGATGGGGATGGCTTAACACACTTTAAAGAGTTATGGCTGAACACCGACCCTTTTAAGGCCGATTCAGACGATGATGGCCTAAGCGATTATCAAGAGGTGATTGAAATTCACTCAAATCCAGTTGAGGCTGACACTGACCAAGACGGCCTTGGCGATAAAGAGGAGTATGTTTTAGGGACAAGTCTCCAAAGACCGGATACCGACGGAGATGGGGTGTTAGATAGCGTTGACAATGATCCGATATCCGGAGATAGTGATAATGACAGACTGAGTGACGCAGAGGAAGCTCAGTGGGGGACAGACCCAAACAATAAAGACACAGATGGTGATGGTGTTAATGATAGAGATGAAGTAATAAACGGGATGAACCCGTTAGGGGAGGGCTGGAAGAGTGATACAGATGGCGATGGCCTTTTGGATATTGATGAAATATTTTATTTGACTGACCCACTAAAAAAAGACTCAGATGACGATGGGGTAGATGATAAACAAGAGATAGACAATGGAAGCAATCCTCTAGGAGAGGGAGACGCTGATTTTGATGGAGACAGGCTTAGTGATAAAGAAGAATTAGAACTAGGAACCAACCCTTATAAAAGTGACACAAACGGTGATTGGGTAACAGATTTTGAGTCAATCAGGAAAGGGCTTGATCCTATATCGGATGATACGGACGGGGATGGTTTGAATAATTTATATGAATTGAAGATGAAGTTAAACCCAATAAAAAGTGACACTGATGGTGATGCATTGTCCGATGGAGATGAATTAAACAAATACTTCACAGACCCTCTAAATTCAGATACAGATGGAGATACATATTTGGATGGAGAGGAGGTTCAAGCTGGATTTGACCCAAAAAAATAATAAAATAATAATAAAAACATGTTTGACGACCTAGATATTAATGAAAAACCAACAGAAGACCAGGGAGAAAAATTATCATTAAACAACCCAGAGCAAAAACCAATAATGCCAGAAAAAAAACCAGGCAACGTTTCAAATAATGAAGTAGAAGATATTTTTTCTAGTGGCGGGGAAGAAATGACAGAAGATTCTTCTGAGTCAACCCTTTCTATAAATGAAGGCAAGGAAAAGCCAGATGCTTTTAAGCCGATTGAAGGAGATAGGCCCAGAGAAGTTGTTCAACAAGAAGATGCCGCTGGATCATTTATATCAAAATTGATAAAATTTGTTATTGTTTTGCTTATAATATTAGCAATCGGCGTTGGTGCATATTTTGCTTATGATCTGTATCTAAAAGATAAAATGATTACAAATGATTATGAGCAGACAGAGCAGGCAGATCTAAATTCTCAAGAAGAGGATCTTGAAGCTAAGGTAGAGGAAGTTCAAGAAATAAAGACAGAACCTGTCCAAGAGGAGGTAATCCAAGAAAGGACAGTTACACCAAGCGAGAGCAATTTAGATACAGACGGCGATGGTCTAAGCGATGCTCGAGAAATGGAGCTCGGGACCAGGGTTGATAATATTGATACAGACGGTGATGGTCTTTTTGATAGAGAAGAGGTTGAGGTATACAAAACAAATCCTAAAAACGCCGACACAGATGGTGATAGTTTTTCCGACGGCAGCGAAGTACAAGCGGGTTATAATCCAAATGGGGCAGGGAAACTTTATGAAATAGGACAATAAAAAAATGGATAAAGAATTAAAGAAAAATATAGAACAAGTTCAAGAGACATCGTATAATTTTAAAGATGTTAAAGTTTACTCTATGCCAAAGGACAGCGCAAAAAATAGTGATTCAGGCGCTTCTGATGCGGACCATGCAAAAAAAACGGGCTTTATTATCTTGGTTTTAGGGTCTGTCTTTTTATTAATAATTCTCGCTGGGGCTTATTATTATTTTGTAGCTGCCGGGAACAAACAGGCTATGTCTCCACAAAATGCAAACAATATAGAAAGAGACAATAAGCAAAATAATTCTCAGGTAGCAGAGGGGCTAGAAAACAGTGAGCCAGAAGAAAAAATGAACGAGAATGAAATGAATGATGAACAAAGTAACCCTGAAGAGTCCGCTGAAGACCCTGCTGATGAAGTGGAAGAAGAAAATATAAGCGAAGATGAAATAGAGGTGGGCGAGCCAGAAGAGCTACTAGAGGAATCAGATACAGAGCCCATAGAGGACGATCTCCCAGAAATAAATATTGTAGATAGTGATATGGATGGTCTCTCAAGTAAAGAGGAGCAGCTAGCAGGAACTAGCGATGGTTTTGCTGACACGGACAAAGACGGATTCAATGATTTAGCCGAGATGTTAAATGGATACAATCCGACCGGCGAAGGAGAGCTGTCTAATAGCCAAAACTTCCAAAAATTTGAAAACACTAAATATAGCTATTTATTTTATTACCCGACTCTTTTTAAGATTCAAGCCAGTAGTGAGGATGCGGTAATTTTTGACTTGGGAGATGAGGAATTTTTTCAAATATTTGTTGATACAAATTCTAAAAAACTAAATATTGAGGATTGGTATAAAGCTCAATTTGCCGTGAACCTTATTGACGAGAATTTGATATTTTCAAAAAATGATTGGCAGGCTGTAAAGAGTGCAGACAGAAGGTCTATTTTCTTTAAGAATAATGTAGGTGATTATGTTATTGCTTTTAATTATTCTAGCCTAGAAAAAGCGCAGTATTTAAATATCTTTGAAGTAGTCTTTAATTCTTTTAAGATATTGAATTAATATGGCAGTCGAGGTCTTTAATAAAACTAGAACAAAAATTAACACCAAGCTGGCGAGGGATATAGCAGGAGTTTTCCTACTAAAGAACAAGAGGGCTAGCTATGGTTTGTCTATAGTCTTTGTTGGTGACAAAAAAATAAGAGATATAAATAAGAACTTTCGAGGAATTGATAGGATAACAGATATTCTTTCATTTGAAGGAGAAGAAGATTATTTTGGTGATCTTATAATAGATTATGCACAAATAAAAAGACAAGCAAAGAAATTTGGTAATAGTGTAAAAGAAGAAATGGTATTTATTTTAGTGCACGGCCTCTTGCATTTGTTGGGCTATAGTGATAAAACCGAGAAAGAGGAGAAAATAATGATTAAATTGGGAGAAAAGTTTATAAAAAATAATAATTTTTAGATGATAAGAGTAAAAAGACTGTTTAAAAGTTTTAAATATGCAATAAGTGGTTTAGTTAGGATATTTAAAGAAGAACAAAATCTGCAGATTCAAGGATTTATAGGGGTGCTGGCTTTAATATTATCTGTATATTTTAAAATAGATAAAATAGAGTTTTTGTTAATCGTTTTTTCGATTGGTTTAGTTTTTTTAATCGAAACCATAAACAGTGCAGTTGAAAGAGTGGCCGATGTTCTTCGTCCCAGAATCAATAATTACGTTAAAGAAATAAAAGATATTACAGCTGCCGCTGTCATGCTGTCTTCGATAATTTCGCTAATCATAGGTATTTCAATTTTTTGGCCTTATTTGCTAGGTCTTTTTTAAATTTCACTTTTATTGGCTAAAATCTATTGTTTTATTTTTTAATTTTTAGTATAATATTATATATAACTTAATATGTATAAAAAATTTATACATAATTTTTATTTATGAAGGATGATATAATTGCTGGCTTAGATATTGGCTCTACTGAAATTAGACTTGTAGTCGGTCAGAGGGTCGAGGGAGAGCGAAGGGATAAGATCCAAATAATAGGGGCAGTTTCAACCCCCTCAGAGGGAATAAACAAAGGCTCTGTTAATAGTATAGAGGATGTTACATCTTCTATTTCTGCTTGTCTGGAAAAAGCTGAAAGACTTGTTGGCGTCCCTATATCAAGTGTCTGGGTCGGTATTAATGGTCCGCATATTAAGAGTGAGAGAAGTAAGGGTGTGGTTGCGGTAAGTAAAAGTGATAACGAAATAGGGCGTGATGATGTTGAAAGAGCTATAGAGGCCGCTCGTGCTCTGTCAGTTCCTCCTAACTATGAAATACTCCATGTTATTCCTGTAAAATACATTGTTGACAATCAGGAAGATATTAAAGACCCTATTGGAATGGTTGGCGTAAGACTTGAGGTTGAAGCTTTAATTATTCAAGGGTTAACATCTCAAATTAACAATCTAACCAAAGCAATTTACAGGACTGGTCTTGGGATAGAAGACTTGGTGCTATCACCATTGGCAGCAGCGGAGGCCGTAGTTGATTCTAAACAAAAAGAATTAGGAGCGGTTTTAATAAATATTGGATCATCAACAACTAGTTTAGCGGTTTTTGAAGAAGGAGAACTATTGCACACAGCGATACTGCCAATAGGCTCTGAACATATCACCGCCGATGTCGCAATTGGTCTACGTTGTCCTATAAATTTGGCTGAAAGAATAAAGCTAGAATACGGCAGTGCTAATCCAGATAAATTTTCTAAAAAAGATGAGGTTGATATTAGTGAGTTAGCAAAAGAAGAAAATTCAGAAGACGATTCAAGGAAAGTATCAAGAAAATATATTGCAGAAATAATAGAAGCAAGAGTAGAAGAGATATTTCAAAAGGTTGATAATGAATTGAAAAAAATCGATAGGTCAGGAATGCTTCCGGCTGGGGCTTTTTTAGTTGGTGCTGGGACAAAACTCCAGGACATAGTCGAGGTTGCAAAAAAACAACTTAGACTGCCTGCCTGTATCGGTGTTAACAGAAGTATTTCAGCAGTTATTGAAAAGGTAAATGACCAAAACTACCTAACAGCTCTTGGTCTTGTTGCCTGGGGAGATCAATTTATGGATGAAAACAGTTCTCATGGGGTTGCAATCAAAAAAACATTTAATAATGTCTTAAATAACGTTAAAGACGTTTTTTCAAAGTTTAAACCATAATGCTTGCTAATTTTGAAGCATTATATTAAGATTATATAAACTAAATTTAATTAAAATCTATATATGGCTGAAGTAAAACCAGCAATTGAAACTTTTGCTAAAATTAAAGTAGTTGGCGTAGGAGGCGGAGGAGGAACCGCAATCGATAGAATGATTGACGCTGGCGTAAAAGGAGTTGAGTTTATTGCAGTAAATACAGATGTTCAGGCCTTGCATTACAATAAGGCAAACACAAAAATTCACATAGGAAAGGCAATCACAAGAGGTTTAGGGGCCGGAATGAACCCAGAGTTAGGGATGCAAGCGGCAGAGGAATCTCAAAACGAGATTAGAGATGCCCTAAAAGACGCTGACATGGTTTTTGTAACTTGTGGACTTGGTGGTGGAACTGGCACAGGAGCCTCTCCGGTAGTAGCTGAAATAGCTAGAGATCTAGGTGCTTTGACCGTTTCTGTTGTTACAAAGCCATTTTCTTTTGAAGGACAGCAAAGGAAAAACTTGGCTGACAGAGGCTTAACAGAGCTTTCAGATAAAGTTGATACCATTATTACAATTCCAAATGATAAACTTTTGCAAAGTATTGATAAGAAAACATCACTACTCGATGCTTTTCAAATAGTTGATGAAGTTCTAAGACAAGGGGTTCAGGGTATTGCTGAACTAATTACAGTACCCGGTCTGATTAACGTTGATTTTGCAGACGTGAAAGCAGTTATGGCCAATGCTGGGTCAGCCCTAATGGGAATCGGCCAGGCTAGTGGAGAGAATAAAGCTCTAGAAGCAGCTAAAGCGGCTATAAATTCACCCTTACTTGAAATGTCAATCGAAGGAGCAAGAGGAATATTATTTACTATTACCGGTGGAACTTCACTGGGGATGGTTGAAGTAAGTGAAGCATCAAAGGTTATTACAGCTTCAGCTGACGAAGATGCCAAGATTATATTTGGTACGGTGGTTGATGAAAAAATGAAAGATGAGGTTAAGATAACTGTTGTGGCAACTGGTTTTGACGGAAAAGTTGGAGGGAAGAGTGAACTGGGCTCTATTGAAAGAGGATATACTCCAAGCTCTTTCTTGGCAGATGACCAGGACGACAAAGCTAAAGACAAGCCAGAGGAAAAGAAGACTAAAACATCACCACTTAAAGAAGCACAACAAGAGCCAGCAAAAAAAGATACTGGAATGCAGACAGAAACAGACGAAGAAGATGAGGAGATCGGAATTCCTGCCTTTATTCGAAAAAAGATGATGTAAAAATATTGAATATATTTTAAAAAAGGATTATATATTATAATCCTTTTTTTATTCTTGAAAACATGAAAACGAAAGACACTTATCCCCAATTTTTGACTTATCCACAGGGTTTTTGCTAAAAAAATATTTAAAATTTTCTCTTTAATTTAACTTTAATTTTTTAGCCCCATGAATACTCTAAAATTAGATAAGTGATCGATTATTGACACTAAATTTGGGCGTGATATAATATAGATATAACACAATATATAGTATGAAGAAGATAGTAGATATACTATATATAGATTAAGTCCTAATAGCTGATTTACATCTATTTAAGCTCCCCAAGCCTCATTTTTAGGGAGTTTTTTATAGGAATAAGCAAAAAATATGAAATGTCCAGTCTGTTATTTTCAAGACACAAAGGTTGTAGATTCGAGGGTTGCAAGTGACGGTTTGTCTATTAGGAGGAGAAGAGAATGTCTTAAGTGTTGTTTTAGATTTTCTACCTTCGAAGAGATCGAAATTTTGGATCTAACCGTTGTAAAAAGAGATGACAAAAAAGAAAATTACAGTAGAGAAAAAATAGTTAAAGGGTTAAAGAAGTCTTTAGAAAAAAGATCAGTATCAGACGATAAATTTAAACAATTAATCCATTTGATTGAAAGAGATATACAGAAGCTAAGGAAAAATGAAGTGAGTTCGGACGAGGTTGGGCAAATCATAATGAATCAACTGAAAAAAATAGATAAGGTAGCTTATATAAGATTCGCTAGTGTCTATCAGGCATTTGAAGATGTAACAACATTCAAAAAAGAGTTAAACAAACTCTTCGAAAAGAAAAAACCTAAAAAAACATTAAACAATAAAAAGTAAAAGGAGAGAATTATAAGGTTGAGTCCCCGAATAATTCTTCTAAAAACCCCCATGCCACAAAAAACCGCCGCAAAGCCGATCAAACAAATTATTAAAAGATCAGGCAAAATCGTTAAATTTGATACGAAGAAGATAGAAAAAGCTATCAATAAAGCCATTGAAGCAGTTGGAGAAGCTGATAAAAAATTAGCCAAAACTTTAACAGAAAAAGTGGTTAAAGAAGTTATAAAAAGATTTCACGAGAGAAGTATTCCCGCGGTTGAGGAGATACAAGATGTGGTTGAGGAGGTATTGATTAAAAACAAACAGATTAAAGTTGCGAAAGCTTATATACTATATAGAGATCAGCACAGACAACTAAGAGACATTAATAACGAGAAGGTTGAAGCCAAGTTGATGGAGGATTATTTGGGGAGAGCAGATTGGAGATTGAAAGAAAACTCAAATATGAGTTTCTCAGTCCAAGGATTAAATAATTATTTATCATCAGCAATTTCAGCAAAGTATTGGTTAAATAAATTATACCCCCAAGAGATTAGGAGGGCGCACACAGAAGGAGAATTTCATATTCATGACTTAGGGATGTTGGCACCATATTGCTGCGGTTGGGATCTTAAAGATATTTTAATGAAAGGTTTTGGGGGGGTTGGTGAAAAAGTTCAAAGTAAACCACCGAAACATTTTAGATCAGCCCTGGGCCAGATAATCAATTTTCTATATACCCTTCAAGGTGAAGCAGCTGGAGCACAGGCATTTGCAAATTTTGATACATATTTAGCACCTTTTATTAGATACGATAAACTGTCATACAAAGACACTAAGCAAGCTCTTCAGGAGTTCATGTTCAATATCAACGTCCCGACTAGAGTGGGTTTTCAGACTCCGTTTACAAATGTTACATTAGACGTTACTCCTTCTAAGCAAATGAAGAAAGAACATGTGATTATTGGCGGAGATATCAAAAAAGAGACCTACGGTGATTTTCAAAAAGAAATGGATATGTTTAATCAAGCTTATGCCGAAGTAATGATTGAAGGTGATGCCACTGGAAGAGTATTTGCTTTTCCTATCCCAACCTATAACGTAGATAAGAATTTTGAATGGAACAAAAAAGAATTAAAACCAGTTTGGGAAATGACAGCAAAATACGGAATTCCATATTTTTCAAACTTTATTAATTCGGACATGGATAGGGATGATGCTAGATCTATGTGTTGTAGACTGAGACTCGATAATAGAGAGCTTAGAAAGAGAGGAGGAGGTTTGTTTGGAGCCAACCCACTAACAGGAAGCCTCGGTGTTGTAACCATAAATCTTGCAAGAATTGGATATTTGGCTAAAGACAAAAAGGAGTATAAAAAGCAATTACTACGTCTAATGGATTTAGCTAAGGAAAGTTTGGAAATAAAAAGAAAAGTTATTGAGAGATTCACAGATGACGGTTTATATCCATATTCTAAATATTACTTAGTTGATATTAAAAAAAGATTTGATACATACTGGCAAAACCACTTTAACACTATTGGGATTAACGGAATGAACGAGTCTTTGATAAACTTTTTAGGAAAGGACATTACAACAAAAGAAGGTAAAAAGCTTGCCACTGAGGTTCTTGATTTCATGAGAGATACCTTGATGAATTATCAAAACGAAACAAACAATCTTTACAACCTTGAAGCCTCTCCTGCTGAAGGAGCAACCTATAGATTCGCGAAGAAAGATAAAGAGTTGTTCCCAGAAATTGTAGTGGCCAATGAAGAAGCCTATAAAAATGATGATGCAAATCCATATTATACTAATTCTTCACATCTACCAGTTGGTTATACAGACGATATCTTTGAAGCACTTGAACTTCAAGACGACCTTCAAACAAAGTATACCGGAGGAACAGTTCTACACGGCTTCATAGGAGAGAAAATAGACAATCCAGAGTCTGTCAAGAAATTAGTAAAGAAGATTGCCGAAACTCATAGATTGCCATATTTTACTATTACACCCACTTTTTCTATCTGTCCAACTCATGGATATTTGGCCGGTGAACATAAATATTGTCCAAAATGCGATGAAGAGATGGGTTACACCCTAAACACAAAGAAGAAGAAAGAAAAAGTATTGGCTAAAAAATAATAAATATTAATTTTTCAAATAATTATAAATAATAAGGAGCTTGTTGAATATATTTAAAATAAATTTTTCAACAAAAAAACAAAAACTATGTCCCCTAAACAAACTCAAAGACAAGAATGCACAGTTTACTCAAGAGTAGTAGGCTGGATTACGCCAACCACTAATTGGAACAAAGGAAAGAAAGCGGAGTATGTAGACAGAAAGACATACAAAATGAGTAAGTAGCTTTATAGTTTAAATAAGAAAAACCAAAACAAAAATGATAATTGGCGGCTTGGAAAAATTCAGCTTGATAGATTACCCAGAACACCTTTCTGCTATCGTATTTACCAAAGGATGTAATTTTAGATGCCAATTTTGTTATAACCCTATGCTTGTCTGGCCTGAAAACAGTGCTAGTGAGTCAATATATGACCACAACTCTCCTTTGGGGGGAGATCAGAAAGATTATCTAATAAGTCAAGATAATCTTTTTGATTTTCTAAAAGAAAGAGTAGGGAAATTAGACGCAGTTGTCATTACTGGCGGAGAGCCAACAATGCACTACGATCTACCGGAGTTTATTAAAAAAATAAAAAAACTAGGCTTTAAGGTGAAGTTGGATACTAATGGAACCAACCCCAAGATGCTTTTAGATGTCTTGGAAGAAAAACTATTGGATTATCTTGCGATGGATATAAAGGGATCTGAAAAAAACTATGATTTGGTTACGGGGATTGATCCAGAAATGAATAAAATAAAAGAAAGCATTGATATTATTATGAAGTCTGGTCTTCCATATGAGTTTAGAACAACCTTAGTCCCCGAGCTTCACGACAAGGAAATTATTAATGATATGGGTGGATTAATTAAAGGGGCAGAGAAGTGGTTTTTACAACCATTTAAATCTGACACTAAATTAGTTAACGACACATTCGAAGGAGCTTCATCTTTTACTGAGAAGGAGATGGATGAGATGTGTCAAATAGCAAAAAAATATGTCAAACAATGTAGAGTCAGATAATTACTCTGATGAAATTAAAGATTTATTGAAAAGAAATGTAGAGCTTACAGAGGAAATTCATGAATCAATTACTTATATAAAGAAATATATTTTTTGGCAAAAAGTCTTTGGCTTTTTAAAGGTCTTTATATTTCTTATACCAATAATAATTGGACTTATTTACCTACCACCGATACTAGAGCAAGTTTTAGAGCAGTACAAAACTATTCTAGATATCGGATCCACCGTGAATAATGTCCCAAACATAGAATCGTTGACTCCGGGATTGCTTGATATGATACGATAAATTTAATGTTTAAATAATAAAAAAGTATTTTAATAATACTTTTTTTAAAATAATGGAAAATTTACTTAAAAAAATCGAAGATCTTAGAGAGGAGATAATGAAGACAATTAAGCTTCTTGATATTGAAAGACAAGAGGCGGAGGTGGTAGAACTTCGTAATCTAGCTAGTTCCCCAAAATTTTGGGATAACCAGCAAAAGGCGATCGAAATTTCTAAAAGAATAGAAGATCTTGATTCAGAGAATTCTGATTGGCGAACAGTTTTAAAAGAGGTTCGTGATTTAGAAGAGCTGGTTGCAGTAGCTGAAAAAGAAGAAGATAGTTCTTTGGACCGTGAAGTAAATAGTAAATACAAAGAACTAAGGGCAAAATATGAAAAATTAGAATTTTATGTTCTATTTTCTGGAAAGTATGATAAAAATAATGCAATAGTGACTATTCATGCTGGGACTGGTGGCGTTGATGCTCAGGACTGGGCACAAATCTTAGAAAGAATGTATCTTCGCTTTGCAGATAAAATGGGGTGGAAGGCTGAAATAATCGATAGAAATGAGGGGAATGAAGCAGGAATAAAGAATTCCTCTATTCATATTTCAGGACGTTGGTCATTCGCATATTTAAAAAGCGAAGCCGGTGTTCATAGATTGGTTAGGATTTCACCATTCGATGCTGAAGCAATGAGACACACCTCATTTGCACTAGTTGAAGTGCTGCCCGAGCTACCAGATGATGAAAACCTAGAAATCAATGAGGCAGATTTGCGAATAGATGTATTTAGGTCTTCTGGGCCCGGAGGGCAGAGTGTTAACACAACTGACTCCGCTATTCGAATTGTGCATATACCAACCAACATAACAGTTACTTGTCAAACTGAAAGATCTCAGCACCAGAACAGAGAAAGAGCCTTGAAGGTTTTGCAAGCTAAGCTGTTACAAAAAAGAGAAGAAGAGAGAGCTGAGGAAGAGTCTGAATTGAGGGGCGATATAAAAAAAGCAGAATGGGGTAAGCAGATTAGGTCTTATGTTATGCAGCCCTATAAGATGGTCAAAGATCATAGAACAAACGAAGAGACTCAAGACATTGATGGAGTTTTAGACGGCAACTTAGAAGACTTTATGACAAGCTATTTAAGAAGTCTAAAGGAATAGTTTTTATTGCATTATTAATCTATTTATAATATAATATTAATAATTACCTTCCTGGTTGTCAGGAGGGTCTTGTTCCTTCTTTTATAGAAGAGAGAGGAGTTTTTACCATGAACATGCTTACAGCGGCCGCTCGCGGCACCCCGAATTCTTTCAAGGTCATGGCAAATGTCGAGGCGAATGCCGGTAAGCGCGACAAGGGCGCCCGGGTCATCCTGTAATCAAGCGACGATCCCCAAGGAGTTTTACGATGAAAAATAATCGTATTTACCCAGTTCGTGGTAGTCCCTCTTAAAATTGTTTAACAAGAGCAGTCCACAGGATTGCTCTTTTACTTTATGTTAGATAATAATTTGTTTAGAAAAAAAATAACTAATCTTATTAAAACAAGATCAAGGGTTTTTTACCTGCTCTTGTTAGACTTCGTATTTGCAATATTGCTAGCTAGCTATTTCGAAGAATTTTTAGCTGGAGAAGTATTCAGAATAATTTTAGGCGTATTTCTTGGCTTCATATTTGTTATTATTTTTTATAAACACTATTATATAAGACTAGTTTTTTTAATAATACTTTTTTTCTTTTTGGGAATATTTCGTTTCGTAGTATTTATAGACACAGACCCAAATGCTGATATTAGGATCCTAGAGGCCTCAAAACACAGCATTGAGGCCAGAATATTGAACAATCCTGAAACAGGAATAAAGAATCAACAGTTTATAATAGAGACTTATCGAATTAACGGGCAAGATATTAAGAAAAATGTATTAGTTTTTGCTCGACTTTATCCAAAATTTTCATACGGTGATTTTATAAACCCGGAGTGTGAGTTACAAAGACCCGAGCCTATAGAAGACTTTAGATATGATAAATACCTAGAGATGAAAAAAATTAATTTCTTATGTTATTATCCAGAAATAAATAATAACCAGAAAAAATAAAGATTTCTGTTTTTAGAAACGGCATATTCTTTAAAAAATAATTTTAAAAAAACCATAAATGATAATATTAGCGAGCCAGGGGCGTCTATCATAAATGCAATGTTGACAGGTGATAAGAAAATGCTTAGCGATGATTTAAAGCTAAATTTTTCAAAAACAGGCCTAAGTCATATAATTGCTATCTCCGGAATGCATATTGGAATTATTATTTTTCTTTTAGGGTATATGTTTTATACTATGGGCTTTTCAAGAAAGCTTATATTTTATCAAATATGTATCAGCTTGCTTTTCTATAATATATTAATTGGCTTTCCAGCATCAGCATTGAGGGCCAGCTTAATGGGCTTAATAATTTTGTATCTTTTTAAGATTGGAAGAATAAATAATATAAAACAATCTGTGATAATTGCAGGATTTTTTATGGTTTTGGCAAACCCCCTAAGCATTAGATATGATACGGGCTTCATATATTCATTTTTGGCTCTTTTGGGAATTGTATATTTTTATCCTAGACTTGATAGCTTTTTAAAAACTCCAGAAAAAAGAATATTAAAATATATAAGAGATGTTTTTCTAGTTTCAATATCAGCTCAAATTTTTATATTCCCACTCATTGTAAATAACTTTGGGATTGTTTCTTTTTCTTTTCCACTAATGAATGTGCTAGTATTATGGTCTTTGCCGATTATTTTGGTTGGAGCAATTTTGTCATATTTCCTAACTTTTATTTTCCCAATATTTTCCCAATTTATTTTTGCTCCACTCAGCTTTCTTATTTTTTCTTTACTTCACGCTGTTAATTTTTTTGCGGGGATTGATATATTGAGCATGGAGATAGAAGTAGTAAATCAGTCTCTTATAATTCTTTATTATTTAACGATACTAATATTGGTTTTTTATAATAGCTTCTTAAAAAAAGACAGCTTTTCAAAATAATTTATTTTTAATTTTATATATGCTATTATGTAAATATAAGAATTTATTCTTATCAGAAAATGCTTCACCAAGCTACTCAAGTTTTGGATCAAAACTTTATGAATTGGTTACCTGTTTTTCTTTTCTCCGTGGGGAAGAGAATAGGGTATAGGGGTAAATAGCTGAGTTTTCGATAAGTTTGTATTCAGATTTTTCGAAAATTATTGCTAATCTAGCCTTATGGGTCAGTTCCCATTATTTTATAAGACCAATTCTTGACTAGCATCCCTGGTGGGGCGTTTTTTTATTTATTTATTGCGGGGTGTAGTATAGTGGTAGTACGTGCGCATGGGGTGCGTATAGTCCAGGTTCGATTCCCGGCACCCCGACATAGAAAATTTATGGCAAGTGCCATAAGTTTTTTATTTCCGGCTTGCTGCTTAGAGGACATGGGAGAGGGTAGTGTTTTGATGCAAATAATTATTTATATTAGCCAAAACGTGAATTTGTATAGGTGTTTGAGCGTCTTCGGGTGTTGGGGTTTATCCCTTCGATTCCCGGCACTCCGAAAAAAAATAAACCCAAAAGGGTTTATTTTTTTAAATAATTATATTTAATTTTACAGGCTGTCTTTTATGATTTTTATTCCCTTTTTTAGGGTGTTTCTATCCACTGCGAAAGAAATTCTAAAGTGTTCGTTGTCGCTTGAGAAAACCTCACCCGGAACAACCAAAAGCCCCTTGGTTATAAGGGAGTTTATAAAATCTGGTTTTGGTGATTTAATAAAAGCATAAAACGCTCCTTCAGGTTTAGGAAACTGGAGACAACCCTTTAACTCTGTCCACAAATAATCTCTGTTCTCTTTGTAGTAGGCGACTTGCTTTTCTAGAGAAATATTAAAACCATCAAGCAGAGCTTTTTGCATGGGCGCTGGTGAACAGACAAATGTATATTGCTGCAAATTGGACATAGCTTCGATAATTTCCTTAGGAGCATGCACATAGCCAACTCGCCAACCAGTTATGGAGTGGCTTTTGGAGAAACCGTTTATGGTGATGGTTTTATCATAGTAACTAGCGACACTGCAGAATTTTTTATCATAGTCAAAAATTTCATAAATTTCGTCACTAATAATAAAAATATTGTGTTTCTTGGCAATTTTGGTAATAGCAATAATTTCTTTGCTAGAATATGTTACCCCAGTTGGGTTATTGGGTGAGTTTAGAATAAGGGCTTTGGTTTTTTTTGTAATGCATCTTTCTAGGTCTTTCGGTGATATTCTGAAATTTTCTCCAGTTTTTAGATAAGTAGTTTTTAGGCCGTGGAAGTCAGCGATTTGTTTATATGAAACAAAGTATGGTTCTGGAATAATGATTTCATCTCCTTTGTCAAAAATTGCCGAAAAGGCAAGATAAAGAGAACCAGAAGCTCCACTAGTAACTATAATTTCTGACTTGTCAGCAGGGATGTTGTTTTTCAGTCTTAGCTTTTCTGATATTAACTCTCTTAGCTCTTCAATGCCACTTGTAGGTGTATAGGCATTATGGTCTGAGTTTATAGCTTTAATTGCGGCATTTTTTAGCCCGAGAGGGGTTTGAAAATGCGGTTGGCCAATAGAAAGATTTACGATATCTTTGGCGTTTAGCCCCTGGGCTTTATTAAAAATCTTTCGTATGCCTGATTCTTTTATGTTTTTAATTCTTTTGGATAACATTTATTGTTGTTTATAAGATTGATTTAAAATAGTCCTATAGATTTTTTTAATAAAACTGGGGGAGAGCTTCGATTCTTTAATTGCTTTATCAATAATTGTTTTTTCTCGAGACTTATCAAGAACCTTTATCCCTTTTCTTTTTTTAATCTTTCCAATTTTTGTTGCAATCGAAAATCTTTCTTTGAGAAGACTGAAAATATTTTTATCTATTTTTACTATTCTTCTTCTCAAATAGTCAAAATCATCTTTAGATTCATTTTTCAAAAGTCTGTTTTCAATTTTTGAACATGACTTTAAAAAATTTTCTCTTACTCCGGTAGAGTAGGGGTTGAATTTGTTCATATCAAAAAACAATCTCCAATCATCGTTTGTCGTGTGTCCAAATATTCGAAGGATATCTTTGTAGCCAGGGGTATATATTTCTTGCTCTCTAAAGCCTGCATCCCATAAAGAACGTCCAAGAAAATGCACAAAACTTAAGGTTCTAGCGTTTTGCTTATCATGGTTACTTGGTGTTGTTTCGATAATTTTAAGTCCTAGATCCATAAAAACATCCTTAATTTGCTTATAAGTCTTTGGTTCTACACGTTGGGGGCAAAGAACAATTTGCATATTTTTGAGATCCCAGGATTGTTTTTCTAGGTTATAGTGGCTTGTGTTTGGTCCAAACATAGGATGGGTGCCAAGTATTTGGACATTTTTCGGAAGATATTTATTCAGCCATTTACAAGGGAGTGTTTTAACAGAACAAGCATCCATAACCAGAGAACCTTCTTTTAACTTGTTTGAAATATTTTTAATAGTCTCTTCAGTTCTAGAAATGGGGACTGTAAGAAATATAAAATCAGCATTATTTAGCTCTTTAGGGTTAATAAGATTTACACCAATAATTTTGGCGGCCTTTATTTTTTCGGTGGTGATATTATTATCAAAAATTTGAACTTCAAAATATTTTTTGAAAATACTAGCACTTAGTTTTCCAAAACGTCCAAAACCGATAATTAAAAATTTTTTCTTAGTCTTCATCTTTTGTTGCAGCAATAAAAGTAGTAAAATTAAATTTTAGATCTTGAATCCCTTCTTCTAGTATGTCTAGTTTATATATCTCTGCAGATTTTCTTGGTGCAATGACGGCGGTAGTTTTAGGCAGTACTCCGGAACCCAAGTCCTTAGCGGCACTGGCTGTATCAGAATATTCTTGCAATTCTGTCTCACTCCATTGTCTTTTTAGGTACATTCGACATTGTTTTAGGGCTTGGGGGTGAGAGGAAATTGTATTTATTTCAGAAACCTTTGTTCCTGGTTTAACTAACAGGTTGTGTTTAACGTCAATCTCAAAAAATTCTTTAATGGCAAAATTGTTTTTTGACATAGCATAAACTGATTCATAGACAATCCCTCCATTTGAGTTTTCTATCGGGAAGATTCCCAAGTCTACTTCTCCCTTAGAGAGAGCAGACAAAACGCGTTCAGCAGTCACTAGGAAAGAAAATTCATAATCTTTAATTTTGTTTTTTTGACAATAATGTAGTGCTGCTTCTTCAGAGAAGCTCCCAAGATTGCCCATTACTCCAATTGTTTTTTTCATAGTTTTCTTTATTATAGTTAGTATATTTTAGCCTAAATATTGAAAATTTTCAAGAAAAAGGTTTTAATTAATAATAATGTCTTTTTAATAAAATCATCATAAAATAATTATATGAAAAAGAGCATCAAAGAAAAAATATTAGTTCTTTTTGTTATTTCTCTCTTTATTCTAGTTTCATATTTTAGTAAAGAGGCCTATGCTTTGATTGATACAAATAATATATTTGATGATTCTTTGGGTAGATTTTCATATTTTTTCATTACTGCCCTGGCGGTATTTATTGCTCCCGTCTCTACTCTTCCCCTGTTGCCATTAGCTGTTGTTGCCTGGGGGCCAATACTAGCATCGCTCTATACGATTGCAGGGTGGACACTTGGTTCTGGCTTGGTGTTTTTCTTAACGAGAAAATACGGCCGGAAAATAGTTGGAGAATTTTCTGATATTGATAGAATCGAGAGCTGGTCTAAGATTTTGCCTCAGAAGAACTTGTTCTGGTCCGTTGTCCTTTTGCGTTTTATTTTGCCAGTTGATGTTTTAAGTTATGCCTTGGGACTTTTTTCCAACATGAGCCTAGGAAGCTATTTATTAGCAACAATAATCGGCTTAACTCCCTTCGCAATCTTTTTTGCCTATTTTTCAGAAATACCGATTTGGCTTCAGATTTTTTCAGCTATCTTATTATTAGCCATATTTTTAAATATATATAAAAAAATGTACAATAAAATATATTCTAAATTATAAATGTTACTTTTATCATATTTATACGTTTAAAATGATAGAAGTGATAATTTAAGCTTAAATAAATGACACTTAAAGAAATTGAAATAATTAAATCATGTCAAAAAGGAGACCTGGAACGTTTTGGTGAATTATATGATGACTATATAGATAAGATATATAATTTTATCTATTATAAGACCAGTCATCGGGAAACTGCTGAAGATTTGACTAGTAAAACATTTTTCAAAGCAGTAAAAAATATTCAGAGCTTTGGTAAAAAAGAGAAATATTTTGCAGCTTGGCTTTTCCAGATTGCTCGCAATACAGTTATTGACCATTATCGATCTTCAAAGAAGACGGCTAATATCGAAGATTTCTGGGACATTGATTCCGGTGAAGACCTATTAGTTGATTTAGAAAATAAGGAAAAAATATTATTGGTTAAAAAATATTTAGCTGAAATAAAAAGTGAAAAGAGGGATATTGTGATAATGAGAATATGGCAGGGAATGAGCTATAGGGAGATTTCAGAGATTCTAGGGAAAAATGAAGGGAGTGTTAAAGTGATGTTTTCTAGAACCATAAAAGAAATGAAGAAAAATTTACCAATTGAAGTGATCTTATTAATATTAATTTTTTAAAAATATGAAAAAAGAAGTAAAAAACATACTAAATGATCTTTACTCTCTGGATAAGACTTTTAAAGACCAAGAGGAAGGATTGGTTAAAATAATAGAAAAATTATTAGACAACAAACCCAAGGTAGTGATTGATGAAAAATTTGTTTCTGAATTAAAGTTTGAATTATCAAAGCAAGAGAAGATAGGAGATGCTGATACAATAAATAAAAGTTATTTATTTCCACAAAGGATTTATTATGCAGTGGCAGGAGCTGCCATGGTGGCAGTCTTGTTTATAGCCTTTAATTTTTTTCCATCTGGCAATTTTAATCCAATAGAGCAGCAAGGGGATATTTTAAAGCTAAGCCTTTCTCCAAAGATTTCTAATCTTTCAGGTAGTGCATTTGGTAGTTTGGGGGATCTGGCAATTGAAGATAGTCAAAATTTAACAATGGGTGAAGAGGCCGTTCCTCGAGCTTCGGGGGGAGGAGGCATTGGATCGACTGCGATGTTGGCTTCTGATGCAGCTGTATCAGAAATTGCAACAGATGATATGATTAGCACTAAAATGATAGCTCCTTATCCACGCTATTCTTTTCGATACGTTTATGAGGGAGAGTTGGTTTTAAATAGTGATGAATTAGATGTTTACCGAAAAGTAAAAAATTTGAGTGCAGCTAAAGCATTTGCTGGTCAATTTACTAAGGCTGATTTAGGATTATTGGATCTTGGCAGTTTTGAAAATACGATGTTACAAAATATTAGTTTAGTAGAGGATCGAGATTTTGGTTATTGGGTCAATGTTAATCTAGGGGAGGGCGTTATTTCTATAAATCAAAATTGGGAAAGATGGAGAGACACTGATTTAGAAAAATGCCAAGACGAAAAATGTTTTGAAGCTCAGCGATTGAGCCTGGAAGATGTTCCTTCTGATGCATCGTTGATAAAAATTGCTAATAGTTTTATGAGGGAGAGAGGAATAGATATTGGCGACTTTGGAGAGCCAGAGATTGATAAAAGGTGGTTTGAAAATTATGAAAGAACTGAGAATAAAACAAATGCCTATATCCCTGAGACAATCTCTGTTATTTATCCAACGCTTGTTGATAATCAAAGTGTGTATGATCAGAGTGGCGGTCTTAGTGGAGTTAGGGTTAATGTGAATATTAAATATAATAAAGTATCAGGATTAAGTTCCTTGTCGGTTAACGATTATGAAAAATCTCAGTATAAGGCTGTTACTGACATTGAAAAAGTATTGGCTGTACTAGAACAAGGTGGTCTTAACAGATATTTTGATGAGAAAGCCGAAAAAATTGATATTCTCCTTGGAGAACCGAAACAAGAGTTAGTTCAATATTGGGATTATAGAGATGGTGTAAGTCAGGAGCTTTTAGTGCCCGCATTAATATTTCCAATTTTAGAAAAACCAGAGGGTGTAAATTTTTATCAAAACAATATAGTTATACCCCTTATTGATGAGATGCTTCAGAGTCGAGGGACTGGTGTTGTCGAGCCAGTTATTATGAGAACCATGGAAGAGCCATTAATGATTGATCAGGTACTTGAGGAGTAGCCAAATATGCTTATATATCACAGTTAATTAAAAAATGTTGTTTAGCATTTTTAATTAACCATTGACTCATTAGGCCTTTTGTGTTAATATATACACACTGAATTGTACATTTTTTTGAGAAAGGAGAGTGAGATGAGCGATTATATTGATGATATTGAAGAGAGTGGAGAGTGTAATGATCTAATCAAATTGCTTACCGGGGCTGTAGCCCTGCTAATGCTTTCTCCAGCCTTTGCCTTGGAGATGTGGGTTGGCACCTTCACTGAGCCGATTGCACATATTATTGAAAAAATCATTAATCTTATCTTCTAAAAACACTAAGGGGCCACAGCGCCCCTTTTCTTTTTGAAAGAAAAGTAGTAAAATTGCGTATTACACAGTATAAACAAAAAAATGCAAGGTATAGATTGTCAGGAAAAAAGCGATGAAGAATTAGTTAGACTAGCTTCTGAAAACCAAAGCTATTTTTTGTGTATCATGAAAAGACACGAAGAGCGGCTTTTTAGATATATAAGGAGGATATCAAATTTTTCTTTTGAAGAAGCAGAAGATATTTTACAGGAAGTTTTTATAAAAGTTTATCAGAATTTAAACTCATATGATCCTTCTCTCAAATTTAGTTCCTGGATTTACAGAATAACCCACAATCATGTCATAAGTAGTTTTAGAAAATTGAAATCTAGAGCGGAAGGACAAGTATTTGAGATAACCGAAGAGGAGTTTAATAATATATCGGGGGAATTCGACGTTCTAAAAGAGGTTGATGCTCAGTTAAATAAGGAGCTTCTTGGAAAGGTTTTGAATCAGTTAGAACCAAAATATAGGGATGTTTTAGTTTTGAAGTTTTTAGAAGAACGTGATTATAAAGAGATATCTGATATTATTAAAAAACCAATGGGAACTGTAGCCACTTTGATAAACAGAGCTAAAAAGAAGATGGAAAAAGAAATAGAAAGTCAAAATATTCAATTTAAATAATATGAACAAAAAAGAACTAAGCCAAAAAGTGCTTGAGTCAATTAAAAAACACAAGATTATTCCAAAGCCAAAGTGGACCTTTTTGTTGCGCAATTACGTTGTTTGGTTTGCTGGCCTTATTTCTTTGGTTATAGGGGCCCTCGCCCTATCAGTCATTATTTATATGCTGCGCTATAACGGCTGGGAAGAGTATCATTATATCAGCGACAGTATACCACAGTTTATTTTGCTTACCCTTCCATATTTTTGGATTGTGTTTTTAATTATTTTTGTCTTGGTGGCCGATTATTATATAAGGCACACAAATAAAGGATATCGTTATCGCTTGCCCGTAGTGGTTTTAATCAGTGTGTTCGCTAGCGTTCTATTGGGTGGTATTTTTTATAAGATTGGAATGGGACAGGCCATTGACGACATCCTTGGCAGCAGAGCCCCTTTTTATAAAGAAATAATAAATAGAAAACCACTGTTTTGGAATAACCCAGAAAAAGGATACTTAACTGGGCAAGTTATGGGGATAGTTTCTGACGCTGAGTTTAATTTTCGAGATGCAGAAAATGTTGATTGGCTGATTGTATACAATAAGGAAGAAATTTTTAGAATGCCAAAACTAGAAAATAACATGAAGATTAGTTTGATTGGGAATATTCTCAGTAATAATATTTTTGAGGCAAAAGATTTTAGACCGCTTAGACCGGGGGGAGCATTTTTAGAAAGAGGAATGATGGGTCGGGGGATGCATATGATGGAAGACCCAGAGAGAAAGATGCAAAAAATAGATGAGATGAGAAGGATTATCGAAGAAAGACCAGAGATGGGAGAATTCTTGAAAACTTTTCTTGATGGACATGCCACAAGTTCGGAAGGGCAGTTCGGAAGAGAGCTAATGATGTTTCTTGAAAGGCACGGTACAAGCTCTGAGCCGATCTTAGAAAGATAGTTGATTTGTTTAAAACCTCCCATTGGGAGGTTTTTTTATTTTGAAAGAAAAAGAAATTGTTTGCGTATTACTTAGTGTTCGGGCCCGGACAAACCTAGGTAATAATAAATAATAAATATATATGAAAAACAATTCAAAGAAATTTACAGGCATTATTGCCATTTCTGCTATAGTCGCCACATTTGGTGTAACAGCTATTACAAGCGCACATTTTGGAGGCTATGGTCTAGACGAGGAACAAAGAGATGCTGTCGAGGCAGCCATAGAAGATGGAGATTATGGCACATGGAAGAGTATTCAAAACTCAATTCCAAGAATAACAGATTTAATCACAGAGGATAACTTTTCAGAGTATTCTGAAATGCACAACCTAATGCAATCAGGAGACTTCGAAGAAGCAGAGGTTCTAAGGGAAGAACTTGGCTTACCAGAGATGGGGCCCAAGGGGATGAGAGATGGCGGAGGTATGCACGGCAGAGATGGTCACAATCAAATAGGCTATGAGGCAATTGAGTCTGGTGATTACGAAGCTTGGAAAGAAGAGGTCGGAGATACCAGAATGTCAGAAATAATCCAAACAGAAGAAGACTTTCAAAAACTAGTAGAATCTCATGAATTATTTGAGGCCGGAGATTTTGAAGAGGCAAATCAAATAAAAGAAGATCTTGGTCTTGAGATGGGGATGAGAGATGGATTTGGAAAGGGGAGAATGGGAGGAAAATGGCAAGGAATGATTAATTCAGATAATTAATTTGAAATCAGAGGAGGTACTTTTTGTACTTCCCTTGATTTTAAATAATAAACTATGAAAAAAACATTTATATTTGGAGTGTTTACTTTTTTTGCATTAACACTTTTGACCGGCTGCTCTAATGGGTCAAATAGCAATACCGTAACAAGTAGTTCTCCCACGAGACAGGGGCAAATAGACGATTTTAGGAGACCAGATTTTGGGCAACCCGATAGAGCTTCTGATGTGAGGGGCTTAGTTAAAACTTTAACTGGGAACGAGGTTACTATATTAAAAATAGAAAGGCCACAAAATCAGGAGGGTGATACAGAGGACTTTAGAAGAAGTGAAACAAACAACGATTCTAATACTAATGCTCCTGTTTTAAGCACCGGGAGAAGAGTTCCAGGGATGGGCCCTGGAATGGGTATGGGAAGAGGACAAAGGCTAGAGGGGGAGGACTTTGATGAAGAGGCTATGCTCGAGAGATTTAAAAGTATGAGTACGGGAGAAGAGACAATCTTAGTCCCTGTAGGTATTCAAATGCTAAGACCTTCCAGCTCAGAACTCGGAGCTGAGATGGTTGAAGCTAGTCTAGAAGACATAAAAGAAAATACTATGATTCAGGTTTGGTTAAACGAGGAAGTGGAGGACAGAATGATAGCGGATTTCGTATTAATAACAAGATAAAAATATGGCATCAATAATAGAAGAAAGCAAAAAAGCAAAACAAACAGGCTTATTAGGTTTTTGGAGAAATAAAAAAATAGTGTATTTAATAATTTTTATTTTACTTGTAGGGGGAGGATCTTATTTCTTTTTAAACAAAAAAGAGGAGAATGTAGTAGAGAAAACAATAAAACAATGGATAGTAAAGCAAGATGATATTATGGTTTCTGTAGAAGCAGATGGTAAAGTGGTCGCCAAAGATGGTGTAGAACTAAGCTTTTCGGTTTCTGGTGATAATCTGGAAGTAAGTGAAGTGTTTGTAAACGAAGGTGATAAAATCAACAAAGGAGATAAAATTGCTTCAGTTAATTCTGATACCCTAGATTTGAGCCTAAGAAGCGCCTGGAGCTCTTATCAGTCTACTTTAGCTGATTATAATGAAACAATGGCTGGGGCAACTGATGATGAGATTTCAGATGCTCAAGATAAGATAACCAGTGCAATATTGTCATTGGAGCAAGCCAAGGATAGCCTTGAATCAACGAAAACTAATGTAGAAGATAATATATATAACGCACAGAAGAAATTAGATGAAGCCAAAGAAGCCTGGGAGGACAACATTAATGTAGAAGACAGCGAACAAGTGAAAGATGCCTATGAGTCATTGGTTGAGTTTATTAAATCCACAAATATTTCTATTGAATCAATTTTAAAGAAAAGTGATGAAATATTAGGAGTTGATCAAAAGAATTTAAATGATGATTATGAAAACCTGCTTGGCGTAAAAGACTCTTCGACTAAAACAGACGCATTAAAAAGTTATAATAAGGCAAAGGAAGATAGTATTGAGCTAAATAAGCAAGCGGTAACTATTAATTTTTCTAGTAGCTACTATATGATTGATGAAGCATTAAAACAAACAATACTTACCCTAGAAAGTTTCGAAGATCATTTGTATGACATGAAATTAATGTTAGATGCGACTGTTACAAGCATTGATTTTAGTCAATCTAGCCTTGATTCTCTTATTAATTCAATTTCTAGCAATAGGACAAGTATTAATTCAAAGATAACCACATTAAATAGTAAAGAAAATGAAATAAATGATACTATCGACAGCCTAGACGATTACGAGACGGAATATGAGGAAGCATTAAGAGATTTAGAAACCACCAAGCAGGACGGTGAGAGAAGTATAAAAAACGCAGAAGCTAATGTGACCACCAAAGAAATGTCCTTAGAACAAGCAGAAAGAAGTCTAGAAGAACTGAAGGAGCCATTAAGTGAATCAGAACTAGCATCCGCTAGATCCAGGTTGACCAGCTCTTCAATCTCACTTGAAAAAGCTCAAAATGAATTAGATAAGGCAGTCTTAGTTTCTCCTATTGATGGCCAGATTGTTGAACTAAATTATGATGCCGGCGATATAATAACAGATAATAGTAAAACAGTTGCTACTATTATTAATAATGATACTTTGTTTATTGAGGTTGATATTGAAGAGGCTGATATCGCAATATTAAAAATTGGACAAAAGGCTTACGCCACCTTTGATGCTCTGGATGAACTAAAACTAGAAGGAGAAATTAGCTTTATCTCCCTTACCTCTGAAACAAACAATAATGGTATTGTGACATACTTAGTGAGAGTACTATTTTCGAAAGGAGAGAATGAAATAAGAGAAGGCATGAGTGCTTACATCGATTTTGTGACCTCTGAGGCTAATGATGTTTTAGTGGTACCAGTGAGCGCTGTTAGAAATGTTTCAGGAAAGCCTTCAGTGCAGACGGAGATAGGAGATTGGGTTACTGTCATTACTGGGTTTACAGACGGTAAATATGTTGAAGTGATTAGCGGTCTTAGCGCTGGAGATAAAATTATTTATTAAAGTTTATGAAGGATAATATCGCAATCGAATTAAAAGATGTCAAGAAATCATATTACCTAAGCAATGGAGAAGAAATACCTGTCTTAAAAGGAATTGATTTAAGGATTAAGGAGGGAGAATTTGTTGCCTTGATGGGAGAATCTGGCGGGGGTAAAACTACTCTTCTAAATATCATAGGCTGTTTACACCCATTATCTGAAGGTGAGTATTTGCTTGATGGTGAAGATATAGGTTCGGTGAGAGATGACTTTACTCTGGCTTATATTAGAAACAAGAAAATGGGTTTTATTTTTCAGCAATTTAATTTGTTTACAAGAAAGACTGCTATAAAAAACGTTGCTTTGCCAGCACTTTATGCCGGAGCAGACAGACAGGAAAGAGAAGAGAAAGCAAAAGATTTGCTTAACAGGGTTGGTTTGGGGGATAGACTTGGGCATAAGCCGACTGAACTTTCTGGTGGTCAACAACAAAGAGTAGCTGTGGCCAGAGCATTGGTAAATGAACCAGAGATCATCCTGGCCGATGAACCAACAGGGGCTCTTGATTCTAAGTCTGGACTTGAGGTGATGGAAATATTCAAAAACTTCAAGAAAGATGGTAAAACTGTTGTGATGGTTACCCATACGGCTGAGGTTGCTAAGTTTGCCGATAGAATAATTTTTTTACGAGATGGCAAAGTTATTGATAGGAATTATAAACTAAAAAGCAATTACTAGATATGAGATTTGAAATATTTAAGATGGCTTTTGAGTCATTATTCTCAAATAAAACAAGAAGTTTTCTTTCAATGCTTGGTATTATTATCGGCGTCGCTACAGTTATTGCTGTTTTTGCCATAGGACAAGCTGCTCGCAATGCTGTTGATGAGCAATTTTCTGGTCTTTCAGCAAAGTCTATTATGGTTATGGGAGCAGGGGGGAGACCGGGGGCAACGGCTAGTTCAAAATTGAGTTTAGATGATGTTCCTGCGATAAAGGAAAATTCCACATATATAGAGTCTGCCACTGGAATGGTTCAAGGGAATGGGACTGTTAGTTATAATTCTATAGAAAGTTCAGTTAGTTTGGTTGGGACGGATCCAGATTATTTTTCTGTTTCCAATCTTGATTTAGAGAAGGGGAGGTTTTTTGATGAAGATGAAACTAAAGACAAGGTAGCGGTTATTGGTAGTGATGTGTATTCCGCATTTTTTGAAGAGGGAGAAGAGGCTATTGGTGTTATTCTTACTATTGCCGGCAAAAAAATTGAAATAATTGGTGTCTTAAAAGAAAGCGGAGGAACCCTAGGAAGACTAAGCAAGGATGAGGCTATTTATATCCCATATTTGATTGCCAATTCAAGCATATTGGGAGATCGGGCTCAAACAATGTTAGCCTTAGAGGTGAACAACGTTGACAATGTTGAATTGGCGACCGAAGAGGTAACAGAAATTCTAAGAGAGGAACATGGTTTAAAGGCCTCGGCCGAAGATGATTTTAGGATTTTTGATGCAGGATCGATGGTTGGAGCCGCTCAAGACTCTGCGGAGTTAATGTCCACCATATTAACCCTGGTGGCTGCTATTACCTTGGTTGTTTCAGGGATTGGTATTATGAATGTAATGTTTGTAACTGTGGCTGAGAGAACAAAAGAAATAGGAATAGCTAAAGCTATCGGAGGAAAACAAGCTGACATTCTATCTCAGTTTCTTATGGAATCTGTTATTCTTTCTACAATTGGTGGTTTAATAGGTGTGATTTTGGGACAATCGGCTATTCCGATAATTTCAAATTTAAATATTTTAGCAATGGCTTCTTCATTTACAGGTCCACTATTAGGGTTTTCCTTTTCTGCTCTAGTTGGTATTACTTTTGGTTTTTATCCAGCCCTAAAAGCAAGTCGCCTAGACCCTGTTGATGCTCTAAGGAGTGAATAAATTTTATGAATAAAAAAAGATTAATTACTTTATTAGTAGTAGCTGGTTTTTTATTATCGGCTTGTTCTCAGTCAAATGTTTCTAATAACAATACCATTACAACATCAACATCCTCTATTAATGATGGACAATTTACTCAGCCAGATAGAGAGGTTGATATTAATGGGGTTGTGAAATCAATGATTGGTAATCAAATAACAGTTTCCATAATAGAAAGACAGGAAAAAGATGACCAAGTTGAGGACGACAGCGAAGAGAAAGAAGCAGCAGCTCTAACCCTGGGCACTGCAATGCCAGGTGGAGGAGTTCCTGGGATGGGTGGTGGTAGAAATAGAGACGAGTCTATTAGTGATGAAGAAAGAGTTCAGAATCTTTTGGAAAGAAGCACAGAACAAAAAGATTTGTTAGTTCCCGTTGGTATACCGATGTTAAAGTATTCAGGTGATACCGAGGAAATGTTGTCAGAAGAAGCAAGTTTAGAAGATTTGAAGGTTGGGTCTATTATTAGCGTTTGGATTGATCAATCAATTGAAGATAGAAACATAGCTGAATTTGTTAACATAAGATAAATAAAGCGAAAACAAAAAAGAGTCTAGAGGCTCTTTTTTGTTTTTCTCTTTTGGATTTTTAACAAAAAGTATATAATATAATTATGATTACTCAATTATTAAAAAAGAATCAAAACAGCGAATCTGCCAATGATTTTAAAGAATCTGATATTGTTGGCTTGAAAAAATATAGAGAAATTAACATTTTACTTAAAAAGTTTCCGCACAGTAGTAAATTTCAAGAGGAAAAAGAAAAAACAAAAGAGGAGTGTAGATATATATTTGATAAGTCTTTTAAATTAAATGAGAAGGACTGGGCATTATTAACTCTGCTTAGATTATTTGACAGGCAGACCTATGAGCACTCTGTCGGTTCATTTATGATTGTTTGGGATAAGTTGGAGAATGCTCTTGAGGGAGGTTCCGAAATCAAAAAAGGGGTCCAAGAAGAGGCTGGGAGTCTGGATGTTTTTTATAGAGCCTGCTTGTTTCATGATATTGGTAAAATAACTATACCGAAATTTATTTTAAGAAATTCTTTAACAGATAAAGACTGGGCTCTCAAATTTTATAAGTCAGTTAAAAGACAAAAGAACAAGATAGATTTTACTACAAAAAAATATTTAAAAAAATATAATATATTTCACTTTGCCGATAAATTAGCATTTGCTGAGAATCCAAATGAAATTTTAAGTATTTTAAAAACGAAGAAAATAAGACCAGTACAAATTACTCCTGTCAGACACGGGATAAGTAAAAAAGAATTCAGAAGACTAAGAAAAGAATATGGTATAGAAGAAGATGTCTCTTTAACGGAAATTATGAAAACCCATGAGCAGGAATCATTTAATATCCTGTATAAACTGGGGTATGAAAAAGAGGCTGCAATCGCAGGGAATCATGGAGATACTTATAGTGCTTTAGGTGGGAAAAAGTCAAAGGCCTACTCTTCAATAATAATTGGTCAGCGTATGAGTGATATTGCCGACCTTATATATTTAGCAGACGTTCAAGATGCACTCGAGAGTGACCGTTATTATCATAAATCTTTTACAAAGTTGAAGATATTAGCTTCTTTGGTAAACGATGTAGAAAGTGGCGCTGTTGATGAAAATATTGCTCGTATTTGGATAAGTGATGAATTTGATAAATTGAAAGAAGATAAAAGCTTCCATAAAATAATTGAAAAAGTAAACAAAAAATTAAAAAACCCCGATGACAGCAGTAGGGATGTTATCGAGGATATGAAAAAGGTTGGATCATTTTTAGGAATGTTTTAAGACTAGGGTAAATTGATTTGGCCTATTTTCTTTTAAGAGTTATTGAGACTATCTCAGAAGCCTGCATGCTTCTAAAGGGAGGGCCCCAAGTTCCTGCACCATTGGTAGTGTAGATATTGAAATCATCCATGGTGTGCAAGCCATAGTCATAGCCTTTATATATTTGTTTTGTAATATAGTTAAATGGCCACATTTGACCTCTATGGGTGTGACCAGAAAGCATTAGATTAATTCCGCTTTCTCTAAAATAATCTACTTTAATTGGTTCGTGTAATAATAGTATTTTTGGCTTTTCCATATCTGCTTTATCTAGAATGTCTTTAATATTTTTTTGTTCTCCTCTAAGAATATAGTTGATGCCGATAAGACTAATTCCATTCAAGTCAACGACTCTATCTTTTAGCTCTGTAATATTTATGCCAGAAAGAGCCTTTTTAGTATTTTCTTTTCCTAGATAAGTTTCATGATTTCCGGTTATAAAATATGTGCCAAGCCTTGAAGAAAGATTGTTAAGCGGGGAAACTGATCTTGCTAAATTATCGCCAGCTCCGTCAAATAAGTCACCTGTAATAAAGACAGCCTCTGGAGACAGGGAGTTTGTTTTATCAACTATTTTCTCCATATAATCCATACCGTGGATTACACCTAGGTGGACATCAGAAATCTGAACAATTTTTTTATTCTCCCATCGAGCGGGAAGGTTTTTAATTGATATTTCTAATTCCTTAATATTGAGTTGTCGAGAATTTATGTAGTTAAAAGAACTCCAGGCTAGCGAAAGTAAAATAATAAACAATCCAGCAATTTTTAAATTAATAGAAAACCCAAGAAGATTTGCAGCGATAAGCAGGATAGAGGAAAAAAAGATTAGTATTAAGAAACAAACAAGAATGCCCAGCCAAACAGCACTAAGTAAATAAAAAATACGAGTAATTATATTGTCGAATTTATGAATTATCAGATTGGCCGAAATATGAGATAGAGAGAGTAGAGCCATTATTAGAAGCAAGAGATTTTTGTTTGAAAAACCAAAAAATTTTATCAAAAAGAAATACAGTGGTAAGTGACTGGCAAAAACAATTAAAGAAAATATGGAAACAAAAATAAATATTTGAAGCATAGAATTTTATTATAGATTAATTATAACATGTCACATAATTTTAAAAAAACCGCCACTTGGCGGTTTTTTTAAAATTATTTTTTATCGGTAAAGCCTTGATAGAGAATAGGGATCATTATGAGAGAGAGCACCGAAGCAAAACTTAGACCAAATATAACAGATATACTAAGCCCGATCCAGAGCTCTGAAGCAAATATAAGAGGGAACACCCCAGCAACTGTTGTCAGAGTGGTCAGGAGAATTGGCTGCATCCTAGCCTTGCCTCCTTCAATAATTGCCGGGACCATTTCCATTCCAAGATCAACGTTCTTATTTATTTTATCAATAAGAACAATAGCATCATTTACAACTATTCCAGACAGAGCAACAATTCCCAGGAAAGCTGTGAATGAGAATGGAAGTCCTAGTATTACTAGCCCCGCAATAACACCTATCACCGCCAAAGGGAGGGTGAACAAAATAATAAACGGTTGTCTAAATGAGTTGAACTGCAATACCAAAATGATAGTTATAAGAATAATAGACAATATCATAGAGAGAAATATCTCCCTAAATGATTGTTCAATATCTTCAACCTCTCCGCCAACATCAACCGCATAGCCTTCTGGCAGGGTAAGTTCCGCTATTTTTAGATCAAATTCTTTAAGTATATTTTGGAGGTTAGCGTTTGGTTCTATATCTGATCTAATCGTGATAACCTTATCACCGTCTCTGTGGGCGATGGCTAGGACAGATGCTTCAATCTGAGTGTCTACTACTTCTTTTAGCTTTACGTTCTGTCCACTTGGCGAAAACAAAAGAATATTTTCGATATCATCAATAGTTTTAAATTTAGCCTCATCATAAGTAATGGTGATATCAACATCATCACCATCAATATTGATCTCAGAAGCTTTTTGTCCGTATATGGCGCTTCTAATAGTTGAAGCCACTTCTACTGTGCTTAGTCCGTAGAAGTTTGCTTTTTGCTTATTGACAGTAAAGACAAAATCTCCTGTTGAATCTTGAATGTTGTCTGTTACGTTTATTGTTCCGTTTATGTTTCTGATAATATTTTTTACCTCTTCACCAACCAGTGATAGTTCTTTCATGTCTGTACCAGTCACTCTAAGTTCTATCGGGGCACCTGTTGGAGGTCCGGCTCCTATCTCTTCTACTTTTACTTCAGCCTGACTAAAATTTTTAAGTTCATTTCTGAGGACTTCAGAAATTTCATAGCTTTTTCTTTTTCGCTTATCTTTGTCTGTGAAATTAACAGTAATAGAAGATAGGTGAGAGTTATCCGAAGATCCACCCATGGAAGTGCTGTCAGTCATTCCAACAGAGGCTGAGGTCCCAAGGTTGGTGACATAGTTGTCTAGTTCAGGGATCTTATCAACCACAGCTTCGACTTGAGCGGTTATTTCCTTGGTCTTTTCAAGAGAAGACCCTACGGGCAGGGAAATATTTACGACCGCATAGTCGTTATCAATCGGGGAGAACATCTCTACTTCTAGAATGCCAAAAAATGGAATTAAAACAGCGATAATAAAAGCTAGCCAAGCTGTTTTAATTACTCTTCTCCTTTTCTTTTTGTTAGGGAGGATTTCTGTTAGTTGTTTTTCATATAGATTCTGAAAATATCCCATTACCTTTGCTACGCGTTGATGTCTTTTTTTGTCTCTTTGCGATCCCCCTGAATCTCCGTTTGTTTTGTCATGCATGAATCTGGTAATTAGGGTAGGGATGATGACCAGAGCTACAAAAAGAGATGAAATTAGAGCAGCGGAAATAGTTTTTGGTAGGGTGGAGATAAATTCACCCATTATTCCGGAGACTAGAAGCATCGGCAAAAATGCAGAAACGGTAGTCATGGTTCCAGCAATTATTGGCCACTTATAGTTCCAGACTGAGAGCAGGGCTGATTCACAAACTCCTTTTCCGTGTTTGCTTGTATATTCACTAATCCCTTCAATTATAATAATAGAGTTGTCCACCATCAAACCAAGAGCAATAACCAATGAAAACAAAGCTAAACTATTTAGGGTTCCGCCTTGGAGGTAAATAACTGTGAAAGTTATTAAGAAGGCAAAAGGAATTGAAAGGGCAGTGATAATGGCTCCTCGAGTACTTAGGACAAACATCAGGATAATAGTAATAAGAATCATTGTTTGTACAGCACTTCCTCCTAGGGTTCTTAAGTCTTCTTTAATAAACACAGCGTTGTCGTTGGTTTTTTGGATTTTAAGGTCATCAGAAAATTTACCAGCATTTGTTAATTCGTTTATTTTGTCTTGAGTTCCTTGAACTATGTTTAAGATATTTCCTCCAGTTTTTTTGTAAACTTGTAGGGAGATTGTGTTTCTAGGAAGCTCATCTTTGAAGCCTATTCGAGACTCTGTTGTTTTTTCTTTGTAGGTGTCTATTACGTTGGCAATATCTTTTAAGTAGATAGGGGTTTCTGAACTTGTCCTGATAACGATATTCTTAAGATCTTCAATATTTTCAAATTTTCCTTTAACTCTAACATTATATTTAAAGCCTTCTACTTCTATGTTGCCGCTAGGGAGGTTGAAGTTATTTAGAGAGATCGCATTAGCAATTTGTCCCATGGAAATTCCAAAATTTGCCAGTTTGTCTTGGCTGACTTCAACCCGAAACTCTTTTTCAAGATCACCTAAAATAACTACCTTTGAAACATCTCTGATGCTTTCAAATTCCTCTTGTAAAAAATCAGCCGACTTTTTTAGTTCAACCAGTGAAAAATCACCGACTAAAGAATAGGTGACAATAGGAAAATCTGAGAAGGAAATTTCAGAGACCATTGGGTCTTCTGCTTCACCGGGGAGTTCTGGCTTGGCAAGGTCAACGGCATCTTTTAAATCTTCAATAGATTTATCGATATCTACCCCTGCCTCAAATTCAACAAAGATAGTTGAAATACCAATTCCAGTCCCAGAGGTGTATCTTTTTAAGTTATCTAGGTTTTTTATTCGCGATTCTAACTTGTCGGTTATTAATTCTTCTACATCTGTTGGATTAGCCCCGGGATATATTGTATTTACAACTGCGTAGGGGACATTTACCTCGGGGTTCGCTTCCTTGGGAAGAGAGGAAATTGAGTAAAATCCAAAAATAGTTATTATTATTAGGATAAGATAAGTAAAACGAAAGTGAGTAATAAAGAAACCAAAAGGAGATGACTTTTCTGATTTAAGTCCTTCGGCTAATTTTTTTTCAAGTTGTTCTTGATATGTCATAAGGCTATTCGGTTTTTATTAAATCACCATTTTCTACTAATTTATTCCCTTCAATTATTAATTCCATTCCGTTTGAAAGACCAGAGCTTATTTCAACCAAGGCATCATCGATTCTGCCGATACTAACTTCTTGTTTTTTAGCTTTGCCATCCTCGTTTAAAAAAACATAGTTTCCATTTTGAGTAATAGTGACTGAGCTGAGAGGAATATAGAAAGTTCCTTCTTCTTGAGTTTCCAATTTCTTTTTAGGGAACTCAACATCAACAAATGTTTCTGCGATTAAGTCTGAGTTTGTATTGTCGTAGGCAATTTCTATTCGTACCTTTTTTGTTAGTGGGTCAGCGGCGGGGGCAATATTTACGACAGTGCCTTCATGTTCTTTTTCAATTTTAACAAGATCTCCAAGGGCGATTCTGTAAATTTCATCTGAAGATAGATTGACTATTATTTTAACTAGACCCAATTGAGAAACCTCTCCTAGTACCTTTCCTGGAGAAACCTCTTCACCTAGTTGAACTGATTTTTTCGTAACCACACCATTAATCGGACTTTGGATATAGAGGTCACCAGCTCTTTCTCTGGCAAGATTTAGTTGCCCCAGAGAACTGTCTTTTGCGATTTGGGCTGAGACTATTTGTTGTTCTTTCAAGCTTTTTGTTTTCTCAAGAGACAGCTCAGCGGATTCGTAGGCGATTTCAGTTTGAGCTAATTGATTTTTTGCTAGAGCCAAAGCGTTATCTAATCTGTCTTTGTCGGCTTTAGCGTTTATTTCAATATTTTCTAGAGCTTGCTCTGTTGATTTGGTGTTCGCCTCTGTTCCTAAGACAGACAATCTCAGTTGATTAAACTTAGAAATTTGTGAGTTCAGAGTTGCCTCACTAAAATCTTGAGAGCTAATTGTATTCTCAAGAGCAATAATTAAATTATCAATTGCAATTTTAGCTTTTTGGAGACAGGAAATCGATTCATTTATTTCAGATTGTATATTTTCAGCGCTAATTTGTTTTGCAGCTAGTGTGTCATAACATGTTCGTGTTGTACGGTAAGAGCTTTTTGTCTCTGTGAGACTTTGACGATTTTTGACAGCAAGAACATTTTCGATCCCTGCGATTTGTTCTTCTCCATCTTCTTTGATGATGTAATCAATTTGATCAAGGATATCAAAGAGAGCGCTTAGATTGTTATTGTAGGTAATAACAGCATTGTTTTTTAGATCAGCTTTTCCTTTTTCTATTTGGATTATTCCATTGTCATAATTATCTTGAGCAGACTTTAATTGAATCTTTGAAAGCTCTAAGGCTTCTTTGGCATTTCTAAAATTAATTTCAGAAGATTTAATATCCTGGTCAGTACTTGTTTTCACTATCTCAAGATTGTTTTGTTTGTTTGAATAGTCGGTTTGAGCATTAAGCAGACTGGTTAGTATTGCGTTTTCAGACATGCTAATAAGGTTTTGTCCCGCAAAAACCGTATCTCCAACTTCAAAGTTTATGTTCTTCACTGTTGCTGATTGCATTGAGATAAGAGAAACATTAGAGTCGGCTTTCACAGAACCTTCTGTTTTTATTGACCCCTGAGTTGCTAAATCTTCACCTATTATCATAGTGGCAACAGTCTTGACTGTTGTTTCCTCTGCTTCAGGAGAAGCGTTTTTGTTGCTTATTTTAGTAAAAACAACAATTAGAATAATTACTGCCAAAACAGCAAAAATAGTTTTTTTGTTAAAATTGATTTTCATATCTATTTCGAATTTTTAATTTCTAATACAAGAGAAAAATATTATCAGAAATATCTGATATTGTCAAGGGCATTTTTTGCTAACCTTAAAACAAAATATATGAAGAGAATAATTGTATTTTGTGTGTTTCAGGACTCTGAATAATTTGGATTATCATTACACTAATATTAAAAAATATTAATTAAAAGATTATGAATTTAGTAAATAAATAGCCTGCTTATCCAATATGTCTTTTCATCTGTATTTTTAATTTACGAAAGAACGATAATGATGTAAAATATATAGGTAAGGTATAAACATGAAACTATCAAATAAAATAATCGTAATAATCTATTCTTCCTTTGTTTTTTTTGTTGCCAGCATCTATTTATTGAGCGATGTTATCGCAATTTTGATTAGCAACTTGATTGTATTTTACATTGCTCTTTTATTTATATTTTTTATTTTCAGAAAGCATGATGATAAGTTGAAACTTCTACAAAGCAAAATAAAAAAAATGCAAAAAGGAGAGATGGAAGAAAAGATCAAGCTTCATGGCAAGGACGAAATAACAAAGCTCGCAGATTCAATCAACAGCTTAATGGTGGCGATAAAATCGAAAGCGATTAGTAAAGCCTCTAAAAACAAAGAGATAGAAGCGGCGAAAGTAGATTTTGTTTCTTTGGCTTCGCATCAACTAAGAACCCCGCTCTCTATTATAAAGTGGTATATAGACTACATAGTTTCTGGAGATGCCGGAGAGCTCAAAACAGACCAGCTCAAGTATTTGCGAGAAACATATAAGGCTAATGAAAGGATGATAGAATTAGTTAATAATTTATTAATTGTATCAAGGATTGATTTGGGGACTTTTTCCATAGAGCCAAAAATGTCCAACATAGTTAGTTTGTCTGACGAAATTGTAAAGAAGTTTAAGAAGGAGATTGATAGCAAAAGTATTATTATTTCGAAAGAGTATGATAAAGTTTCAAAAATAAACGTTGATCCGTCTCTAATAAAATTAGTTTTTGAAAATCTTTTAACAAACTCCATTAAATACACACCAGATAACGGAATAGTTAAAATATCTATTAAAGAAAAGGATGATCATGTCTTGATAAAAGTTTCTGATCGCGGCTGTGGCATTCCGGAAGAGGAGCAAGCAAAGATATTTACAAAACTTTTTCGAGCAGAAAATGTAAAAAGGATTGAATCAGTTGGGACTGGCTTGGGTCTATATATAGTTAAGGCGATTATTGAAAAATCTGGAGGAAGTATTTGGTTTGAATCACCGAGTAAGGAAATATTTAGCGAAGAAGGAGACCCAAACTTAGAAGGCCTGGGAACAACAGTGTTTATTAAAATCCCATTAAAAGGGATGAAGAAAAAAGGGGGGTCAAAATCATTATCGGTATAAATTAACCTAATTTTAAAAATATTATGAAACAATCTAATAAGAGAACAGTATTGGTTGTCGAGGATCAGTTCTCTATGGCCGAAGCTCTGTCATTAAAATTAAAAAAAAGTTACAAGGTCCTAGTAGCTAATGATGGAGAGGAGGGTTTAAATATTGGTCTTAAAAAAAATCCTGATTTGGTGATGCTTGACATTATGATGCCTAAGATGGACGGCTTAACCGTTTTGGAAAAAATAAGAGAAGATGATTCTTGGGGGGCTTCAGTTCCGGTAATAATGCTGACGAACATTTCAGATCCAGTCCATGTCGCAGAGGCTGCAAAATTTGGAGTATTTGATTTTTTAGTGAAAACAGATTGGAAGCTAGATGACGTAGTTGATCTAGTGAATAGAAGAGTTGAGAACATCCCAGATGAGGAAGAGGAAGAATAATTTATATTTTTAATATAAATATATGCTGGTTGATGTAGACAGAATGGGTATCACATTCTTAAAAATTTTTTCAATTGAATTCACTGTTTTAGCTGCAGTTATTTTAGCCTTATTGTTTTTGTAAATATGAAGACTCAATATATCATAAAAATATCAGGAGACGTCCAGGGAGTTGGATTTCGTTTTTGGCTGAAAGAAAGAGCCAGAGAGCTTGATTTAGCAGGTTTTGTGAGAAACCAAGACAATGGAGATGTCTATACTTTAGTGCAGGGGCCAAGAGAGTCGTTAGATGATTATCTTGATCTTTGTGGAGAGGGACCTGAATTAGCAAAAGTGAAGAAAGTAGAGCACGAAGAAAACGAGGTAGATGAAGAAATAGAATCATTTGAGATAATGCAACACTAAAAAATACGTGATTTATCACGTATTTTTCTAATAAAAAGCTTAAGGGGCTTTTTTATTTTGTTAGAGTCCTTAAACACTTAGTGCAAACTTTGTATTTTTTATCACCAACTTTTTTTGTTTGCAGATTAACGTATTGTCTCTTGATTGTTTTGATGTTTGAGTGAGATCTTGAGGCGTCCTTTGTTGAACCTCTTCCACACAATTCGCATTGTCTTGCCATAAACACAAAAAAATTTATAAAACGATATTCCAGGTTTTATAAATATATAATTAATATCTTTAATTTATAGATTTGATATTAACACCTTTTGATAAATTAATCAAGGTGTGATAATCTTTTATTGAATAGTACAAAAATATGGATATACAAATTATTATATTTTCAGTTATCGTTCTTATATATTCAGCCATAATTCATGAATATATGCATGGCTGGATGGCAGAGCGCTTGGGCGATAATACTGCAAAAGACGAGGGGAGATTAACCCTAAACCCTATACCACACATAGATATAAACGGATCAATAATACTTCCTTTTATTCTTATTTTGACCGGGGCGCCCTTTGTTTTTGGTTGGGCTAAACCTGTCCCGTATAACCCTAATAACCTGCGAGACAGGATTTATGGAGGAGCCAAGGTTGCTCTAGCAGGGCCGATGGCGAATTTGATAGTGGCCGTATTTTTTGGCCTTCTTTTAAGGCTTATATTCATCACCCAGCCTTTTTTTGTTAATCAGCTATTAGTAAATTTTTTAGTTGTTATAGTGCAGATCAACCTGCTTTTGATGGTATTTAATCTAGTGCCAATCCCACCACTTGATGGATCTAAAATAATAATGCCTTTCTTGCCCTATGAATGGAAGATAAGATTCCTCAAAATGGAACAATATGGCTTTATTTTGGTCCTCGCCTTTGTGGTTGTAGGCTTTTCTTTAATAGTTCCTGTAATTGAGGGTTTGTTTAAACTGATAGTAGGGGTTTAATAAAAAGTCTATACATATGTCTATATATGTGTATAGACATATGAGCTTGAATATTTTTGAGATGATATAAAAAAGCACCCATTTTTTGGGTGCTTCTATGTTTTTACCTTCCTAGGCTGTGGAGAACTTGATTCTCTTGAGGTTGCTTAGGCATGACTATTATGCCATTGTTCTTACTGATCGAAATCATGATCGACCAATTATCACTTTCTTTCCCTCCTGGGGGATCGATATTGAGAAGTGCAAACCCTCTTCCATTTACTCCTGGGGTCAGGGTTAATTGTGCTAATGTGCCAAGGAATTTCTCTCCCTTAATTTCAACTTCAACTTTGATGCCGTCGAGAACTCGATCAAGAACCATTTCCTCAAAAGTAAGACTGCGGGTCAGTTTTACTTTTCCGTATTTTTCGTTTTCGCTACTCGCTTGGTTCATCTTCTTCCTCCTTGTTTATCGAATTAGTATTTTTTAGTTTAAAGAAACCTTCTTAAAGAAAACTCCAGAAAAACGTTGGAGCATAAATTCGGGGGCAATGTTTCTACCATCTTTAGACAAAACTAGCGCTTGATGATGTCGATAAGCTTTCTGAGCATTTACTGGAATATCATCCACTCTTTCTACTCTATAGGGACCAGGGAATTTGTGAGCAAGGCTGGTCGTTATTGCGACACTGCCCAGATACTCTTCTTTTATTTCTACCAAATCTCCTTTTTCAAAAGTAATTTTCTCCATCTTACCCTCCAATATTAATGTTTATTTCTTCTGATTGACTTTATTAAGAAATATTTTAAGTTCTTCAATAAGCTCTAGATTGATTCGTGGTTTTCTTTGAATGGCCCCAAAGAATAGCTGGAATAATTCATCAACAATCTCTTGGTTGAGAACTGTGTCATCCGACAATATCTCGGTTTCAAACAAGCCACCGTTATCGGATTGGTGAGAGATGTTTAAAATAATTCCAGAGTCATCATCTTTAGGAAAAACAGATTGCAAAGACTTAGGGGAAATATTCACCGTTTGTGGATCAGGGCTTTTTTCTGTCTCCCTAAGACGCAGGGAAATTATTAGAGTTTCGGGGTTTACTTCTGGGTGATTTGTGATCCTGAAATCATGATTTGGGTAAAGTATTCCAATCCCCATGAAAATAGAGATGCCTAAAACTGCAAAAAAGACACATTCAAATACTTTTTCCCAGCTAGGGCTGTCAGTTATTAGTTCAAAAGAAATGCAGGTAATAACTATTAAGGCCAGCGTTAAGAGCGATCTATACCTTAGCTTCATGACTTCCTCCGTTTATGTATTTTTAAAGGTTCGATATTGTAAAAACAATGCTTCTTTTTAGCATAATAAAGGGGTTTTTGTCAATGGCGGACACAAAAAAGCGGTGAAATTTGATTTACCGCTTTTTGATTTATATATTTTTATATATATTTATCTCCTTATTTATATTAATTTTTAAATGGCAGCAAAAGCTCTTGACTTAATTTGAATATTTTGATAAATTTAATGAAGAATTTTCATATCCCTTACGAGGGGTTTGTTTTATTATTAATTAATTTTAGATAAATTGAATATTTTAGTATGCCAACAATGAACCAATTAGTTCGAAAAGGACGAAAAAAGACAACTACAAAGAGTAAATTCCCAGCATTGCAATCAACTCTAGACACTCTACATAGAAAGAGAACAGAATTGAAAAAAGGTGCTCCGTTTAGAAGAGGTGTTTGTTTGAAAGTTACAACAACCACTCCTAAAAAACCTAACTCAGCCCTACGTAAGATAGCCAGGGTTAGACTTTCTAATGGGATGGAAGTTACAGCTTATATTCCAGGAATGGGGCATAACTTACAGGAACACTCTATTGTATTGGTTAAAGGTGGAAGAACAAAAGATTTACCTGGTGTACGTTACAAGGTTATCCGTGGTGTTTATGACACTCAGGGTGTTGAAGGTAGAAAACAAGCTAGATCAAAGTACGGTGCTAAGGTCGAAAAGAAAGCTTCATAAATAATAAATAATTCTATATATAAAGTATGAGAGGTAAGCAAGCTCCAAAAAGAAAAATAGACGGTGACGTCAGATTTAACGATGTTGATGTCGCAAAATTCATTAACTACATTATGAAAGATGGTAAAAAGACTGTTGCTCAGAAAGTAGTTTATGATTCATTTGAAATTGTAAAGAAGGAAACGAAACAAGATCCAAGACACATTTTTAATAAAGCTCTAAAAAAGATTTCTCCACTACTTGAGGTGAGAGGTAAGAGAGTTGGTGGTGCTAATTACCAAGTACCTTTCCAGGTTAGAGGAGAGAGAAGATTTACTCTTGGATGCCGTTGGTTGATTGAAGCAAGTCGCGCCAAAAAAGGAAAATCTATGGCTGAGAACTTGGCTGATGAAATTATTTTAGCTGCAAAAGGCGAGGGCGCTGCTGTCAGAAAGAGAGAGACAGTTCACAAAATGGCAGAGTCTAATAGAGCATTCGCTCATTTTTCGAGATAATTTCTAACCTAAAATCTAAGGAGGTTTGCGATGTGTGCTGAAGGTTGTCAGTGTGGGCAAAAGAAATGTAGTCATGAAAATGACGAAGAGAAGCAAATGGAATGTTCAGAAAGTAATCAGCCCTACATCAGGAAAACCTGTCCCGACTGCGGACGTCAATCAGATGTAGTCCAAGAAGAGGATAGTTAGAAGCAAAGTGATAAAAAAATTTGAGGGAGACTTGTTCTCCCTTTTATAACTATAATTTATAAAAATAATAAGATAAGTAGTCTAAAATAAGACTACAACAAAGCTTAATAATATGGCTCGAGAATATTCATTAGAAAAAACAAGAAATATCGGCATCATGGCCCACATTGATGCTGGAAAAACTACGTTTACTGAACGTGTTTTATTTTACACTGGTAAAAAGCACAAAATTGGTGAAACTCATGAAGGTGAATCTGATATGGACTGGATGGAACAAGAAAAAGAAAGAGGAATCACAATTACCTCAGCGGCTACTACTTGTTTTTGGCAAGATAATAGAATAAATATTATTGATACTCCTGGTCACGTTGATTTTACTGTGGAAGTTGAAAGATCACTTCGTGTTCTTGATGGTGCTATTGCTGTATTTGATGGGGCAGCTGGTGTTGAGCCTCAATCAGAGACTGTTTGGAGACAAGCGGATAAATATAAAGTGCCAAGGCTTTGTTTTGTAAACAAAATGGACAAAATGGGAGCTGACTTTAAGATGAGTCTTGATTCTATTAGAGATAGACTAAGTTCAAAGGCTGTAGCTATCCAACTGCCGATTGGTGCTGAAAATGAGCACAGGGGAGTAGTTGATCTACTTAAACAAAAAGCTTACGAGTTTGAAGGAAATTTTGGTGAAAAGATGAATGAGGTAGAAATTCCAGAAGACATGAAGGCAATGGTTGAAGAATATAGAGCAGAGTTAATTGAAAGAGTAGTAGAGGTTGATGATGCTTTGACAGAGAAGTATTTAGGAGGAGAAGAAATTTCTGAAGATGAATTAAACGCTGCTATTAGAAAAGGTGTTATCGCAAATGAGCTATATCCAGTATATGCTGGTTCTGCTCTACAGAATGTAGGTGTACAACTAGCTCTAGACGGCGTTGTTACTTACTTACCATCTCCGCTAGATGTGCCAGAAATTCAAGCAATGAATCCAGATGACGAAGAAGTAAAAATCCCTGTTAAACCAAGTGATGATGAGCCTTTCTCAGCTCTAGCTTTTAAAGTAGCTACTGACCCTTTTGTTGGTAGACTGACTTTTGTTAGGGTTTATTCTGGTGTTTTGGAATCAGGTTCTTATGTTTACAATACCTCTACTGGATCAAAAGAAAGAATTGGAAGACTAGTAAGAATGCACGCTAATCATAGAGAGGAAGTTAAATCAGTTTATGCAGGAGATATTGCAGCGGTTATCGGACTGAAAGATACTGTAACAGGGAATACTTTAACTAGCGAGGATAGAAAACTTATTTTAGAATCAATCACTTTCCCTGAACCAGTTATTAAAATCGCTGTTGAACCTAAGACTAAAGCTGATCAAGAAAAAATGGGCATGGCTCTACAAAAGCTAGCAGAAGAAGATCCAACCTTTAGAGTGGAGACTGATGAGGAGACAAATCAAACTTTGATTTCAGGAATGGGTGAGCTTCACTTAGACATTATTGTTGATCGTATGAAAAGAGAGTTTAAGGTTGAAGCAAATATCGGTCAACCACAAGTATCATATAGAGAAACTATTAGAACAATGGCTGAGCAAGAGCACAAATATGCTAAACAGTCTGGTGGTCGTGGTCAATACGGTCATGTATATCTAAGAGTTGAGCCACAAGAAGAGGGTGCTGGGTTTGAGTTTGCTAATGAGATTAAGGGTGGTGTTGTTCCTAGAGAATATATTCCAGCAATTGAAAAAGGTGTTAAAGAGGCTATGGACCAAGGTGTTCTAGCTGGTTATCCAATGGTTGATGTTAAAACAACTGTTTATGATGGTTCTTATCATGAGGTTGATTCTTCTGAGGCAGCATTTAAAATGGCATCAATTTTTGCCTTCAAGGACGCTTGTCGAAATGCAGGTGCTGTTATCCTTGAGCCGATTATGAAAGTTGAAGTAACTACTCCGGAAGATTATATGGGAGCAGTCGTTGGTGATCTTAACTCAAGAAGAGGTCAAATTGACCAAATGTCAGACAGAGGTAAGTTAAAAGTTATTGACGCTAAAGTTACATTATCAGAAATGTTTGGTTATGCTACAGAGCTAAGATCTATGAGTCAAGGTAGAGCTAACTACTCAATGGAATTCCTTAACTACTCAGAAGTGCCAAAAAACATTGCTGAGAAAATTATGGGAGAAAACGAAAAGAAATAAAATTATTATAAAAGGAGGTTTTATCATTAAATATAATTTATATGAATTCAAAATTTGATAGAATCATAAAGCTAGTAAAGAAAACAGGAGACAGAATTGTTGTTTTTGACTCCAACGAACCAGAGAATGCCTACGCTATCATGAGCTTGGACGAATATGAGAAAATAAGTGATAATAATAGCGATTTGAGAGGCTTGACAGAAGATCAGATGATTGATAAAATAAATCGCGATATTGCTTTGTGGAAAAATGATGATAATAGCCCAGAAACAGAGGTAGAAGAGGAGAAAAAAACAGAAGAAAAACCCAAAAGAAGCTGGAATATTCCAGAAGAAAGAAAGAAAACTGCTTCAGATGAAGGCGAAAATACAGAATCTGACGATGATGAGGAGATTATTGAAGAAGATAGGCAGTATTTAGAAGAAATAAATTATTAATAATATAATTTAATTAATTAAATAATAAGTTTCGGCTGGTTGCTCAGCCTTAATTCGGGTGGAGCAAAAAACTCATTCAAATAATTGATTGGGGCCGTAGGAAACATTAACATGGCGGAAATTTTCGACAGATCACTACCACACGTCAACATCGGTACTATTGGACATGTTGACCATGGTAAAACAACACTAACAGCTGCAATTCTAGCTGTATTAGGTGCTGCTGGTAAATCAGCTTCAAACAAAGACGTAAGTCAAATTGATGCTGCTCCAGAAGAAAAAGAAAGAGGTATTACTATTGCTACAGCTCACGTAGAATACCAAACCGACAAACGTCACTACGCTCACGTTGACTGTCCTGGTCACGCTGACTACGTAAAGAACATGATTACTGGTGCTGCTCAAATGGACGGTGCTATCTTAGTAGTTGCTGCAACTGACGGTCCTATGCCTCAAACTAGAGAGCATATCCTTTTAGCAAGACAAGTTGGTGTCCCTTATATCACTGTTTTCTTAAACAAATGTGATATGGTTGAGGACAAAGAACTTATCGACCTAGTTGAAGAAGAAGTAAAAGATCTATTAAATAAATACGAATTCCCTGGAGATGATACTCCAATTATCAGAGGTTCAGCTCTAAAGGCTCTAGAAAATCCAAGTGGCGATGATGCAAAGCCAGTTCTAGATCTAATGGATGCAATTGATGATTACATTCCAGAACCAGTAAGAGACGTTGACCAAACTTTCCTAATGCCTATTGAGGATGTGTTCTCAATCGAGGGTAGAGGAACAGTAGTTACTGGTAGAATCGAAAGAGGTGTTCTAAAGATTAATACTGAAGTAGAAATCGTTGGTCTAAAAGATACTACAAAAACTACAGTTACTGGAATCGAGATGTTTAATAAGCAACTTGAAGAAGGTCAAGCTGGAGACAATGCTGGTATTTTGCTTAGAGGTACTAAGAAAGACGAAGTAGAAAGAGGACAAGTATTAGCAGTTCCTGGAACTGTTACTCCTCACACTGAATTTGAAGCACAAGTATATATCTTATCTAAAGATGAAGGTGGAAGACATAAGCCTTTCTTTAAGGGTTATAAACCACAATTTTATATCAGAACAACAGATGTAACTGGTGAAATCGAATTACCAGAAGGAACAGAGATGGTTATGCCTGGTGATACTGTTAACATTAATGTTAAACTTATCTCTCCTGTAGCCCTAGAAGAAAAGCAAAGGTTTGCTATTCGTGAGGGTGGTAGAACTGTTGGTGCTGGTGCCGTAGTAAAAATCACAAAATAGATATTTTAAGCTCCTTAAAGTTTTTAAGGAGCTTTATAATGCCTATTTAGGTAATTGTAAAAAATTAAGCATATAAAAAAGCTTATGCCAAAAGATGTAAAAAAAGCAACTAATGAAAAGGAAGATTTTAAACAAAAAATCAGAATTAGAATTAAGGCTTTTGATCACAAGATTATTGATCAGTCTACAAAGAAAATCATTGAAACTGCAGAGCGAAGTGGAGCCCAAATTTTTGGTCCTATCCCGCTTCCGACAGAGAAGAAAAAGTACACAGTTATGAGATCTACTTTTGTTCACAAAAGTGCTCGTGACCAGTATGAGATGAGAACTCATAAAAGATTGATTGACATTATCGATCCATCAGCCAAGACTATTGAAGATTTGACTAGTCTTAGCCTACCAGCTGGGGTTGACTTGGAGATTAAAATGTAGTAAACTGTACATTAGTAAATTTTTGAAAATATTTAGTATTAAATATTGTCGTAAAAACTCTTTTTCCGTAAACGGAAAAAGAAAGTCTTAAGGTGATAATTAATACGTTTTAGTGAGGTAAAAATCAAACAAAAAGCGATAAAATATAATATAAATTCTGTTTTCTAGGAGGATGATAGATATTGTGTTATTTTAGCTGGTTTTGATTGAGCCAGTTTTTTGTTTATTAAAGGCAACAAGTTAAAACTTGCGCTGCCACGAAAAAATTATGAAATTTATTTTAGGAAAAAAAGTCGAAATGACTCAAATATGGAAGGATGAAAAAGTAGTAGCTGTTACAAAAATTAAGACAGCTCCTTGTACTGTAGTCCAAGTAAAAGATGAAAAAACTGATGGTTATAAAGCTGTTCAGGTTGGTTTCGATCTTAAAAAAGAAAAGAATATTAAAAAACCTCAAAAAGGCCACATGAAGGGTCTCGAGAATTTTAGATATCTAAGAGAGTTTAGAATAAACAACAATGAGGAGATTTTATTGAAAAAGGGTGACCGATTTGACATTTCAAGCTTTGAAGCAGGTGAATCTATTAACATGACTAGCGTCTCAAAAGGTAGAGGGTTTCAAGGTGTTGTTAAAAGACATGGCTTTAAAGGTCAGATTAAAACTCATGGAACAAAAGACCAAGTAAGAATGCCAGGTTCTATTGGAGCAACTGGTCCAGCTCATGTATTTAAAGGAACAAGAATGGGTGGCAGAATGGGAGGAGATCAAGTAACTATTAAAGATGCTGATATTTTAAAAATTGAAGATGACACAATCTTTGTAAAAGGTGGAGTCCCTGGTGCTAGAAATTCTCTAGTGTTGATTAATGCTAAAGGAGATTTAAAGATTCTAGAGGCTGTTAAAAAGGAAGAGAAAGAGAAAAAGGAAGAAAATATTGAAGAGACTGTAGAAAAAGCAGTTGAAAAGAAAGCAGAAGTAAAAAAGGAAGAAGTAAAAAAGGAAGCTAAAGAAGAAAAAGTTGAAGACAAGAAAGAGGAGGCCCTAGCCAAGGAAGAAAAGAAGGAAGAAGCTAAGAAAGAGGATAAATAATTCCCCGCCTAAACGCCTCTTCGAGGCTAGCGGGATAATTCACTCACACGTGAATCAATAAAAAAATAATTTACATAATATGTTTAAAGCTAGTATTTACAATAAAAAAGCTGAAGTAGTTGGAGATATAAATCTACCTGAAGATATTTTCGGTTTAAAAGTAAACGAAGGCTTGGTTCATCAAGCAGTTGTTACTCAGATGGCCAACGAAAGACAAGTTTTAGCTCATACCAAGCAAAGAGCTGATGTTCGTGGTGGTGGTAAGAAACCATGGAAACAGAAAGGAACAGGTAGAGCAAGAGTAGGTTCTTCAAGAAGTCCTATTTGGATTGGTGGTGGTGTAACTTTTGGTCCTCTAAAAAATAGAAATTTTTCTAAAAACATTAACCAAAAGATGAAAAAATCAGCTTTGCTTATGGCTTTGTCTGATAAATTATCAGAAAACAATTTAGCAGTTTTAGAAAAAATAGAATCAGAAAATTTTAAAACTAAAGAATTTGATAAACTTGTTGCCACTTTCGAAAAAAAGGTTTTAAAAGATGAGAAAAAGAAAGCCGAGAAGAAAGATGACAAGAAAAAAGAGGTTGCAAAGAAAGCGAAGAGAAGTGTTTTGTTGATTAATGCTAAAAATGACGAAAAGGATAAATATTCAGCAAAAAACTTGCCAGGAGTAAAATTAATTAACCTGGACAACATTAATATTGTTGATTTATTGAGATATAAAAAGCTAATTATCACAGTTAGTGCAATCGAAAAGATTGAAAAAAGATATAAATAAATATTTTTAAGAATAAATTGATATATGGGTATATTTAATAAAAAAGCAGATCAAGATAAAAAGGAAGACAAAAAAGCTGCAGCAAAGCCATCGAACAAAAAAGAGTCAATGAAAGACCTTTATGAGGGTGGTGCAAAAGAAACTAAAAAAGCTGATAAGGACAGAAAATTTGGAGAAGCTTATAAGGTTTTGGTTAAACCGTTGATTACTGAAAAAGCAAGTACTGAGGGTGTTATTGGTAAATATACATTTGAAGTATCAGTTGATTCAAATAAGATTTCCATAGCCAGGGCAATTGAAGAAATTTATGGCATCAAGCCCGAGGCTGTAAATGTTATAAATATGAAGGGCAAAAAGGTTAGATATGGAAGAAATCTTGGAAAAAGAAAAAGCTGGAAAAAAGCAGTAGTCACTCTTCCTAAAGGGAAAACTATTAACATTTACGAGGGAGTATAAAATTTTTTAAAAATAGATTTAGAAATAAAAGGTAATTAAATAATATGGGTATTAAAAAAGTAAAACCAACCACACCAGGAAGACGAAACGCGAGTTTTGATGATTTTGCTGATATCACAAAAACAACACCAGAAAAAAGATTGGTAGTTGCTAAAAAAAGAAGTGGTGGAAGAAATAATCAAGGTAAAATTACTATTAGACACAGAGGTGGTGGTGCTAAAAGAGCTATTAGAATTATTGACTTAAAAAGAGATAAACTAGAGATTCCGGCTACTGTTGCAAGCATCGAGTATGATCCAAATAGAGGTGCTAGAATTGCTCTATTGAACTATAAGGATGGCGAGAAGAGATATATTATTAAGCCAGCTAAACTTAAAGTTGGTGATGAAGTTTTAAGCTCAGCAAAAAAGATTACTATCAAAGAAGGGAATGCGATGCCTCTTGAATTTATCCCAGCCGGTGTAGCAGTCTCTTGTGTTGAGATTGAACCAGGACATGGTGCAAAGTTAGCAAGAGGAGCAGGTAATGCACTTTATGTTATGGGAGTAGAAGGAAAATTTGCTCAATTAAAGCTTCCTTCAGGTGAAATTAGACTTGTTAAGAAAGGTTCAATGTGTACGATAGGGGCTGTTTCAAACGCTGATAAAAGACATGTTAAACTAGGTTCAGCAGGGAGAAAGAGACATCTAGGAATTAGACCAACTGTTCGTGGTTCTGCTATGAACCCAGTTGATCATCCACATGGTGGTGGTGAAGGTAATCAACCGATTGGTATGAAACATCCGAAAACTCCTTGGGGTAAACCAGCTCTAGGGGTAAAGACTAGAAAAAAATCAAAACCTTCAGATAAATTGATTATCCAAAGAAGAAAGAGAAAGAAAAAATAATTAAATTAATTATAAGTAATATATATGTCAAGAAGTTTAAAAAAGGGCCCATATGTAAACGAGAGATTACAGAAAAAAGTGGAAGCTATGCAACCTGGTGATAAGACTGTCCACAAGGTTTGGGATAGAGCTAGTTCAATTACACCCGAAATGGTTGGTTTTACTTTTGGTGTTCATAACGGCAGGGCACATGCTCCTGTTTATATAACAGAGAATATGGTTGGACATAAGCTGGGTGAATTTGCTCCGACTAGAAAATTTGTTAGTCATGGAGGTAAAATGGCAAAAGCCCAAAAATAATTGAGAATATAGAGAATTAGAAAATTGATTAATATAAATATATGGAAATAAAAGCAAACGTTAAAAACTTGAGAACCTCAGCAAGAAAGGCCAGATTGGTTGTAGACATTGTTCGTGGAATGCAGGTTGAAAAAGCGCTTGACCAATTGCAATTTGTTAATAAGAGAGTAACTAAACCTGTTATTAAATTAATAAATTCTGCAATCGCAAATGCTGAAAACACCTATGAGCTTTCAAAAGATAATCTTTTTGTAAAAGAAATCACTGTTAACGAAGGAGCAACACTAAAAAGATGGATGCCTAGAGCTCACGGAAGAGCTACTCCGATTAGAAAAAGAACAAGTCATATTAGCCTGGTTCTTGGAGAACTTAAAGATAGTGGTAAAAAAGAAGCTAAAAAACAAAAGATTGAAGCACCTATTAAACTAGGAGAGCAACCGAAGGAAGCAAAAGAAGAAAAGAAGCCAACAGCAGCTAAGAAGAAAGAAGAAAGCCCAACTAAGAAAACTGAAGACCTTGCAGCAGAAAAAATAGTTGATCCAAGAGGAGAAGGACATGGTAAAAATGCTAAAATTGAAGGTGGCTCATCTAAGGGGTTTGCTGGAAAAGTATTCAGAAGAAAAAGTGGATAAATAATAAATATAATTTTAATAATAAATATGGGTAAAAAAATAAATCCAAAAATATTTAGAATATCAATTACAAAAGCTTGGACTTCAAAATGGTTTAATACCGGACAAGCTTATGCTCGAGATCTTGAGCAGGATATTAAAGTAAAGAGATATTTGGTAAAGGAATTGAGAGAAGCTGGAGTTGATAGGGTAGAGGTTGAAAGAAATGCAAAGAAAGTAAATGTTTCTATTCACACTGCTAAGCCGGGTGTAATAATCGGAAGAGGTGGAACAGGAGCTGAAGATTTAAAGAAAAAAATCCATTCTAAATTTTTAAAGAATTTTAGACCAGGAGATATTAACCTAAACATTTTCGAAGTAGATAGACCAAGTCTTTCATCTCAGATTGTATTACAACAAATGGCCCTAGAGATCGAGAAGAGAATGCCTTTTAGAAGAGTTATGAAACAGGCAATCAATAGAGTGGAGAGAGCAGGAGCACTTGGAGTTAAAGTAGAGGTTGCAGGAAGATTGAACGGAGCTGAAATTGCAAGAGCAGAAAAGCTTTCATCAGGAAAAGTTCCTCTTCATACCCTAAGAGCAGATATTGATTATTCTAGAGGGGTTGCCAATACTACTTTTGGAGCAATTGGAATAAAAGTTTGGATTTACAAAGGAACCGTTTTTGAAAAAAACAAAGAAGAGGCAAAGGGTGAGGTTCTTGGAAAAAAGAGAAAATAAATTATTAAGTAACATAGAGATAATATATGTTGATGCCAAAAAAAACTAAATATAGAAAGTCACACGCCCCAAAAAGAGGTGGAAACGCAACAAGAAAAACAAATGTCAGTTTTGGTAGTTTTGGTCTTCAATCTCAAGGCGCTCATTGGTTGACAGCTAGACAAATTGAGGCAGCCAGAAGGGTTATGACTAGATTTACAAAAAGAGGCGGAAAGATCTGGATCAGAGTTTTCCCTCATATCCCAAGAACTGTAAAAGGTGGCGAGATTCCTATGGGTAAAGGGAAGGGTGCTGTTGATCACTATGTGGCAGTTGTAAAACCAGGAACAATTCTATTTGAAATGGATGGTGTAGATAAAACAATGGCTAAAGAAGCTATGGAACTAGCAGCCTATAAACTTCCAGTAAAATGCAAGTTTATTTCTAAAGAATAAAGAAAAATATATGGAAACAAAAGATTTAAAGAAAAAAAAGGAAGGTGATTTACACCAAATCCTTGCTGAAACTAGAGATAAACTAAGAGATTTAAGGTTTAAAGATGCTAATAAGCAATTGAAAAATATTAGAGAGATTAGAGAAGGTAAAAAAACCGTGGCAAGAATATTAACATTGCTTAACTTGAAGAAAAACTCTTCAACTCCAGAGGTTAAGGAAGAAACTAAGGAAGAGAAAAAATAATAAATTCAAGTTAAAGAATAAATTTATGACTAACAAGCAAGTTGAAAAAAAAGCTATAAAGAAAAAATTTGATGGAGTCGTTGTAAGCGATTTGCAGGACAAAACTATTGTGGTTAAGGTAGATAGCGTAAAGATCCATCCAAAATACAAAAAAAGATACACTTCATCAAAAAAATACAAAGTCCATGATGAAAAGAACCAATATAAGGTTGATGATAAAGTGTCTTTTGTCGAATGCAGACCTTTGAGTAAGGATAAAAAATGGAGAGTAATTAGTAATTAGTTTTTAGAATTTAGTAATCGTTAAATTCAATTGTAATTAAAATATATGATACAAGTAGAATCAAGAATTAAAGTAGCTGATAATTCTGGCGCAAAAGAAGTGTTAGTTATCAGAGTGCATGGTGGGTATAAAAAAAGATATGCTCGTGTTGGAGAAGTTGTTACTTGCGCCGTAAAGGCAGCAACTCCTCATACTGCTATTAAAAAAGGAGATGTGGTAAAAGCAGTTATCGTAAGAACAAAAAAAGAAATCAGAAGAGTAGATGGTACATATTTGAGATTTGATGATAACGCTTGCGTTATTATTGATAAAGAAAAGAAGGAGCCAAAAGCAACTAGAATCTTTGGTCCAATCGCTCGTGAGGTAAGAAGAGCAGGTTATTTTAAAATCGCTTCACTTGCTCCTGAGGTTTTGTAAGAATAAATAAATTTTTAATAATATGAAAATAATTAAAGGTGATAAAGTAAAAGTCTTAGCCGGGAAAGATAAAGGGAAAACAGGTAAGGTTTTACAGGTATTTCCACAAAAGCAAAGAGCAAGCATTGAAGGAATAAATCTTTTGATTAAGCATCTAAGACCAAGAAGACAAGGAGAACAAGGACAAAGAATAGAATTCCCAGCACCAATGAATATTTCTAATCTAATGTTGGTTTGTCCAAAATGTAATAAACCAGCTAGGGTTGCGTATAAGTACATTGAGCTTGAGAAGGAAGGGAAAAAAGTAAAAAATAAAGTGAGATATTGTAAAAAATGCGATCAAGCATTAAGTTAATTTGAAAAATTTAAAGGCAAGTCCCTATAGGGAAAATCTTATAGGTAATGTCAAATGAAAATATGAGAATGAAAGAATTATACACAAAAGAAGTTTTACCAAAATTGGTTGAAAAATTTCAATATAAAAATAACCTAGAAGCACCAAAACTTCAGAAGGTTGTTTTAAATGTTGGCTTCGGTAGACACTCAAAAGAAAAAGATTATATAAAAAATGTAGAGAACACTCTATCATTGATTTCAGGACAGAAACCAGTTTTGACCAAGGCTAGAATGTCAGTTTCATCATTTAAGGTTAGAGAAGGAATGACCATTGGAGCGAAGGTTACACTAAGAGGTGAAAAGATGTATGATTTTTTAGATAAATTAATAAATGTTACTTTCCCAAGAGTTAGAGACTTTAGAGGTATTACCAATAAAGGGATTGATAGAACAGGGAATATAACTATCGGTTTTAAAGAGAATTCAGCATTTCCAGAGGTGAGGGTAGAAGAGTTGGAAAAACTACACGGGTTAGAGGTTTGTATCTCAACAAGTGCTAAAACAAGAGATGAGGGGCTAGAATTATTCACACTTTTGGGATTCCCCTTTGTGAAAGATAATAAATAATTTTAATAAAATAAGTATGGCTAGAAAAGCTTTAATTGCAAAATCAAAAAAGACTCCAAAGTTTTCAACAAGAATTGTTAGAAGATGCTGGAAGTGCGGAAGAAACCATTCTTACATGAGAGACTTTAACTTATGTAGAATCTGTTTTCGTGAATTGGCAGAAAATGGTGATTTACCAGGAGTAACAAGATCTTCTTGGTAATCTTTATTAAGATTTTCAATATAATAAATAAGTAATTTATATAAAAATATGACAGACCCTATTGGAGACATGTTAACAAGAATAAGAAATGCTTCAGCTGTAAACAAAACTGATGTGACCATGCCTATGAGTAAGCTTAAGCTTCGGGTTGCCAAAATTTTGGAACAAGAAGGTTGGATACAGAAAGTAGAGACAGTTAAAGCCTCAAAAGATAACTCAAAATCAAATTTTGATGAACTTAAGATATCTTTGAAATACAAAAAAAGCGGAAAATCAGTAATTAACAGAATCAAAAGGGTTAGTAAGCCAGGCCTAAGAGTTTATGTTACAAAAGACAATCTTCCAAAAGTTTTAAATAATTTGGGAATCGCAATAATTTCAACTTCTCAAGGTGTTATGACAAATAAGCAGGCAAACAAGAATAAGGTTGGCGGTGAAGTTATTTGTGAGGTTTATTAAATAAATAGTTTAATTATAATATTATGTCTAGATTAGGAAAATTACCAATTGAATTACCCCAAGGGACTCAAGCTAAGATTGAGGGAGATTTTATATTAATAAAAGGGGCAAAAGGGGAGCTTAAGGAAAAAACCAATAAGGCCGTAAATATTGATATTTCTGAAAAAGAAATCGTTGTTAGCGTTAAAAATCCTGATGTTAAGAAGGAAAAAGCATTCTGGGGTCTTTATAGAAGCCTGATAAACAATATGGTTGTAGGTGTAAATGAAGGTTTTGAAAAAAAATTAGAAATAAACGGTGTTGGTTATAAAGCAGCGCTACAAGGAAAAAAACTTGTTTTAAATGTTGGGTTTTCTCATCAAGTAGATTTTGAAATTCCAGAAGGTATTACAGCCCAAGTTGAAGGAAATGTTATTTCAGTTTCTGGGATTGATAAACAACTAGTTGGTGAAACAGCCGCCCAAATAAGAAAAGTTAAAAAACCAGAACCATACAAAGGAAAAGGAATAAAATATATCGACGAACAAATTAGAAGAAAGGTTGGTAAGGCAGCTGGTAAGGCAGATTAATAATTTAAATTTTTAATATGAGCAATAAAGAAAAAAATAAGCAAATCAAAAAGCAGAGAAGGCATGCTAGGATAAGAGCAAAAATATCTGGCACATCTGAGAGGCCAAGAATTTCTGTTTTTAAATCAAACAAAGGGATGTTTGTTCAATTAATTGATGATACAAAAGGGTTTACTTTGGTTAGTGTTAATTCAAAAGAGGTTAAGGCTGATGGAGATAAAAAAGCAGTAAGTTTTGAGATAGGAAAGCTTTTAGCTAAAAAGGCAGTCGAAAAGAAAATATCTTCAGCTGTTTTTGATAAGGGATCTTATAAGTATCATGGAAGAATTGAATCTTTAGCAAGTGGTGCTAGGGAAGGTGGTTTGAAATTTTAAATAATAATTATAAATAGGTAATATAATATGGCAGAAGAAAAAAAAGTAGCCGAAACAAAGGATAAAGCTTTGGTTGAAAAGCCAAAAGCAGATGTCGCAGTTAAAAAAGATGCGGCGGTAGCTAAAGCTGGTGAGAAGGCTGTTGTAGCCAAGGATGCAGTAGGGAAGTCAGTTTACGGTGAAAAAAAATTCGCTAAAAAAAGAAGAAAGAATTTCGAAAGAGATAAACCGCAAGACGAATTTGAACAAAAAATAGTAGACCTAGCCAGGGTTACTCGTGTTATGGCCGGTGGAAAAAGAATGAGATTTAGAGCATGTGTGGCTATTGGTAACAAAAAGGGTAAGGTTGGTGTTGGTCTTGCTAAGGGAGCAGACGTTACAATCGCTGTTACCAAAGCAGTTGCCCAAGCTAAAAAAGAATTGGTAGATGTTTCAATTGTAAATGAAACTATTCCACACGAAGTTTATCAAAAAACAGGTGCTGCTAAAATTTTATTTAAACCAGCTAGAAAAGGTAAGGGTGTGATTGCTGGTGGTGCTGTGCGTATTATTCTGGAGCTCGCAGGAGTTAACAATATTACTAGTAAAATTCTTGGAACAAATAATAAGGTCAGTATTGCTAAATGTACAATTGAAGCTTTGGCTGGCATGAAAAAAGTTGAAGTGAAAGAAAAAAAGAAGGCGGATTATAAAGAGGCTCCAAAAGTGGCCGCTAAAAAACCTTTAGCCAAGAAAGAAGTAAAAAAGACTGAAAAGAAGCCTGCCCCAAAGAAGCCAACCGCAAAAAAGACTGCTTCGAAGAAGGCTAGCGAGAAAAAATAATTTAACTTATACTATATTATATAAAAATATTATGGCGTTATCATTGAATACAATTAAAAGCGATACTGGAGCCACTAAAAAAAGAAAAAGACTTGGTAGGGGTAATTCTTCAGGTGATGGAAACTATAGTGGGAAAGGAATGAAGGGACAGAAAGCAAGATCAGGTGTGTCTGGTCTTAAGAGACTTGGTATGAAGCAGACTCTTCTAAGGACTCCAAAGGTTAGAGGATTTAAATCACTTAAACCAAAAGCACAAGTAGTAAATGTAACCGATCTAAATAAATACTTTAGTGAAGGTCAGTTAGTGAATGCTAAGTCACTTTGTAAGGTTGGTTTAGTAAGTGATCAAAAAGGGAAAATTAAAATTTTGGCCATTGGTGATCTAAAGGTGAAGAAACTTCAGTTTCAAAATATTAGCCTAAGTGACACTGCTCGTGCTAAAATAGAGAAAGCAGGAGGAAAGGTTCTTCCTCTAGAAGAAAAGAGCTCAAAAAAATAATATTTTAAACCCATGATAAATAAAATTGCCCAAATTTGGAAAGTAAAAGATTTGAGAAATAATATTTTATTTGTTTTATCAATGCTTGTTATTTTCAGATTCGCGGCTCATATTCCTATTCCTGGAGTTGACGTTACTGCTTTGAAGGAGTTTTTTGGAGGTAATCAGGTCTTAGGTCTTTTGAATGTTTTTTCTGGTGGAAGTATGGCTAACTTTTCCGTTGTTATGATGGGAATTGCTCCATATATTACATCATCAATTATATTTCAACTTTTAGCCATGATTGTTCCGCAGTTAGAGGAAATGCAAAAAGAAGAGTCAGGAAGACAAAAGATAAATATGTGGACCAGATGGGCCACAGTCCCGCTTGCAGCACTGCAAGCCTTCTCAATGGTAATCTTATTGAAAAGATCAAGCGCCGGCATCCTTACTGATGTTACCTCTTTTGATATATTCGCTATGGTGGTAACCATAACAGCCGGAACAGTTTTCTTGATGTGGATTGGTGAGCTTATTACAGAGAAGAATATTGGTAACGGTATTTCACTTTTGATATTTGCTGGTATCGTTTCAAGCCTTCCGCAGACCTTACAACAAATCGTTGTTAATTTCGACCCCTCTCAACTGACAACTATTATTGGCTTTTCAATTGTTGCTATCTTAACTGTTTTGGGAGTTGTTTGGATCACGGAGGGGCAAAGAAATATACCTGTTCAGTATGCCAAACAAGTTAGGGGTAATCGATCATTTGGTGGCACAACTACACACCTTCCTTTGAGAGTTAATATGGCTGGTGTTATCCCAATCATCTTCGCTATTTCGGTTGTGTTGTTTCCAACAATGGTTGCTCAATTTTTTGAGAACGCTAAAACAGAGTGGATAGCAAATTTTTCAGCTTGGATTATTGATGTTTTTGCCAACCAAACTGTTTATGGTGTCTTGTATTTCTTGTTAGTATTCGCCTTTACATATTTTTACACTTAAGTTATTTTTCATCCAGACAGGATTGCAGAGAATCTTCAAAAACAGGGTGGATTTATTCCAGGAATTAGACCGGGTAAAAATACTGCTGAATACTTAGCACAAACCACTCATAAAATCATCTTTGTTGGTGCTCTTTTCTTGGGAACTATTGCGGTTCTACCTCTTATCTTACAAGCTCTACCAGGAGTTGCTTCTGGTCTTACTATCGGAGGAACCAGTCTTCTGATTGTGGTAGCGGTAGTTATTGAAACAGTTAAACAGATAGAGTCACAATTGACGATGAGAGAATACGAAGGACTATAAAACATTTTTTTATATATAAAAAGAGTATTCTTTTGTGAATACTCTTTTTTTGTTATAATTACCATATAAATTGTTATAAATGAAAAATGATTGATGATATTTTCGGTTCACTTATAGATGGCCTTTTCGGGCCATATTTAAGACTATATTTATTTGTATTTATTGTTTTTATATTTATAGGGATAATTGGGTATGTGAATGATTCAATATTAGTAATGTTGCTGTCATTATCCTTGATTGTATTGTCTGTTGTTTATGTAATATACGGGATAATCAAAATAAAAAAAGATTTGAAAAAAGACTAGATTTATTTAGTTTAAAAATTAAAACCTCCAATTGGGAGGTTTTTTTAATGTATAAATCATGTTATAATCTTAGGTAAGAGGATAATATATTTGCCGTAATTTTAGCATATGAAACCAATTTTTAGGTTAAAAAACCTTAATTTTACATACAACGAAGGAAAAACCAATGAATATCAAGCCCTTGTGAATGTTTCCTTGGAAATATTCCCTGAGGAATTTGTGATACTTTATGGACCTTCTGGTTGTGGTAAATCCACTCTCTTGAATGTTATTGCCGGTTTAGAAGTTCCAGCCCCTGGAACAGCTTTTGTGTATGATCAGGATATTTCAGAGATGACAAAAAGAGAACAGGTTGAATACCACAGAAAAACAGTTGGAATGGTCTATCAATCCTATAACCTTATAACAAGTTTGTCAGTGCTGGACAATGTTGTTTTACCACAGATTTTTTTGAATAGAAGAAAGAGAAAGAGAGATCAGGTTGGAGCAGAGCTTCTTGAAAGATTTGGTATTAGAAAACAGGCCGATAAACTTCCATCTGAGCTTTCCGGAGGTCAACAACAAAGAATCGGCATTGCCAGATGTATTATCAACAACCCTGACATTATTTTAGCTGATGAGCCTGTTGGTAATCTTGATTCTGTTTCCGCTAAAAATGTTTTAGGTATTTTTAAAGACTTGAATGAAAGAGAGAAGAAGACCATTGTTTTGGTTACTCATAATCCAGAATATCTTTCATATGGAGATAGAATATTTTATTTAAAAGACGGGATAATCATTAAAGAAGAGATTAATAAAAACAAAAACATCGAAGAAAAAAAAGAAGAGGAAAAAACGAAAGCACCGACGAACGAACTGCAAAACTTGATGAGGACATATCAGGGTCTCTCACCGGAGCAGATAAATATTCTTATCATGCCATACAAGGCGAAGATGTTTACCCACCATTTTATTACAAATAGAAATGCAGAGGAAACTAAAATATTTGAAGACCTAATGCAGCGCTATCTTATGGAGTCTGTTGGGCAAGATGATTTTCTAGATATTCTAAACCGCCCTTATACAGAGGGTGGAGTTGGTTTTGATGTGAGAACCGCCAGAAAGATCTCCAGTCGAGTAGAGGGTATTATGCAGATGTCTAAATTTGTTTATCAAGAGAGGCGACAATCAAAAAATGAGCAAGGAGTACATGAAATATTTCCAGTTGAAGAAAAGGCAGTTATCCTTACAAAGTATCTATTGGAAGTTTGTTTTGCAGACTACAAAACAAAACCAAACGAGGAAGAAGTAAAACGTTTAGAAAAGGCTGTTTTTGAGCGCTTGAGTGAAAAAATATCAAAGCCAGAAATGTATGAGATAATTGACAGGCCATTTAAAGAAGAGGGCGTTGGCTTAAATGCTAAAACCGCCAGATCAGTTTCTGAGGAGGTTGAATTGACTCTTATCCTTGGCTTCGGTGTTTCACAAAATAGGAAATTTTTAGATAAAAAAAGAGAGCAAATGTATAGTGCTCTCGATAACAAACAACAAGATGCTACCTCCTGATTTATTTAGATTAGCCACTAGAATGTTTAGAACAAATCGTTCTAGAACCATACTTACAATATTGGGAATCTCTGTGGGTATTGGGACTATTTTGTTTTTAGTGTCTCTTGGATATGGTTTACAACAAGTTATTTTGAGTCAGATTACTACTTCTGATGCACTTCTTAGTTTAGATGTTTCTGTTTCGGATCTTGAGGGAATAAGTCTTAACCAAGAATCGGTTGATAAAATAAGAGGCGTTAGCCAAGTAGAGATAATATCACCACTGGTATCTTTGTCATCAAGGATGAAGGTAGATCAGATTTCATCTGAGATAACTGCTAATTTCGTAGATGCTAACTTTTTTAGGCTTGATGGAACCACACTTAAGCTGGGGGATTTCTACGGAGCGGATGAAAAAGATAAAATTATTGTTTCACAGGCGTCTTTGCAATTATTTAATATCCCGGAAGAGGAGGCCATTGGTAAAAAGGTTAGTTTTTCAGTTTATAAGAATGTTGACGAAAGTGGCTTAAGAGAGCTGGTAGATGTTGGAGAAGAATTTGAAATAGTCGGGGTGGCTGATGATGAGGCTTCTAGTTTTGCTTATTTACCTTATTCATTAAGTAGGGTGATTGGTGATGTTAATTTTTCAAAAATTAAAGTTAAAGTAGATAAAGAAGAAAGCCTCGAAATAGTAAGATCTTATTTAATTGATCAAAACTTCTTGGTAAGTGCCCTTTCTGATATTATCGAGCAAGCTAATCAGATATTTAAAGTAGCTCAAATCGTCTTAGCTTTATTTGGTGTTATTGCTTTGATTGTTTCTGCTATTGGTATGTTTAACACCATGACGATAGCTCTCTTAGAGAGAACTCAGGAGATTGGGATTATGAAGGCCTTGGGAGCCACTTCTGCTGATATCTGGCAGATGTTTTTAACTGAGTCGGTGATTATTGGTTTTACAGGTGGAGCCGGGGGTATATTGATCGGGATGCTCGGGGGAGAGGTATTTAATAATATTATTAATGTTTTGGCTGGTGCTTATGGTGGCGACAAGATTGACTTGTTTTTTACACCGGCTTGGTTTATAATAACAGTTACTATTTTTTCAACTGTTGTTGGTTTAATTACCGGTTTTTATCCAGCAAAAAGAGCAGCGGGAATCAATGCTTTGGTTGCCCTAAGGTACAAATAACATGGCAGTTAATTTAAAAAAAAGAGCAATCTTAGAAGCCTGCGCAAAGCAATATGACCCCATAATCAGGAAACACGCCGCAAGGGCTACAGGATCATTAAACAAGGCGACTCATGTTAAATACATGGCTGAAGAATTTGACGGCCTGTCAAAGCTTAAGGCATTGAAGAAATTAAAAGAAATGGGACTGAAAGTTTCTGAAAGGAAAAAAGTTATCGAAAACAATTCTGAATTTTCAAGGGTTTTTGGAGTAAAAAAAGACCCCGGAGAAAGAAAGCTAACCAGGAGAGAACAAATTAAGCAAAAACGTCTAGAGGAACAAAGAAAGCAATTGAATATTTCAGAAGGAAGAAAAATGAGCAAGGAGGAAATACAAGCTCAGCACAAAGCTGACAGAAAAAATCGTTTAAGCGCTGCTTACAGTAAAGAGCAGGGTACTGCAGAAGAATACGGTTATGCTCATGTAGGAGGGGATCATCATGGAGTTTCTGCAAAGGCTGGTGGCGGCAAGAGTCAAGTGCCCAGCACAAAGAATCAAGCTCCAAGAGGTGTTGCTGGTCAGAGCCCAAGAGGGCTGACGAATCAAGGATCAAAAGCCTCATCGTTAACTGGAGGAATGTCCGGTGCAATGCCGGGATCGAGAAATCATTTATAATTATTTAATGTTTATATCAATTTTATTTTTCATATTGGGATTTATCTTCTTAGTTAAGGGAGCAGATATTTTAGTTGAAGGTTCATCAGCGATAGCTAAAAAATTTGGAATTTCAAATCTTGTAATTGGTTTGACCATTGTTGCCTTTGGGACCTCAGCCCCAGAGCTTATTGTTAGTGCTATAGCCGCCTGGGATGAATCAACAGGAATTGCCCTAGGAAATATTATTGGTTCCAATATATCAAATACTCTTTTGATTTTAGGCACTTCAGCAGTTATAACGCCTCTAGTAGTTAAGAAGAGCACGGTTTCAAAAGAAATACCACTTTCTCTTTTGGCAATATTGGCTGTAGCATTTTTAGTAAATGATCAACTGATTGATGGAACAGCTGGTAGTTTTTTGACTAGAATTGATGGCTTTATTTTAATTTTATTTTTTTCAATTTTTATTTATTATACTTTTGGTATAAGCAAAATACACTCTTCATTAGTGGAAGAACTAAAAGAGGAGAAAGTAAAAAAACATAAGACTTGGTCATCAGTGGCAATGATATTTACAGGCTTAGTTTGTCTGTACTTTGGAGGTAGGTGGATAGTTGATAGTGCTATTTTCTTTGCTACTAGTTTTGGTCTTTCAGAAGAATTTATTGGTTTGACTATAGTGGCTATTGGAACCTCTCTACCTGAGCTAGCAGCTTCTGCTATGGCGGCTTATAGGAAACATACAGATATTGCAGTAGGGAATGTAATTGGCTCAAATATTTTTAATCTTTTTTGGGTTTTGGGAGTTAGTTCTATTATTAACCCAATTTCTTACAATCCAATATTGAACACCGATATTATTATTTTATTTTTATCTACTATCTTAGTTCTTTTTGCCGTATTTTTTGGAAGTAAAAGCACTATCGGTAAATGGGAAGGGGCTTCACTTTTGGGAGTTTATGCTTGTTATGTAGTATTTTTAATTATTAGAGGTTAATATGATACAGAATATAAAAACAAAAGAAGAAATTGAATTAATGCGCGAGGGTGGGAAGATCCTTTCTTCAGTTATGCGGTCCCTAGAAAAGATGGTAGAACCAGGTCTTAGTACAAAGGAGTTAGAAGAAAAGGCTTGTAAGTTAATTGAAGAGGCGGGGGGAAGACCATCTTTTAAACATTATAAAATATCAGAAGATTCAACGCCCTTCCCGACGGCGCTTTGTGTTTATATAAACAACGAGGTGGTTCATGGTCCAGCGCTTCCTGGGAGAATTTTAAAGCAGGGGGACATAGTTTCAATTGATGTAGGGATGGAATATCCTCTCTTGGAAAATGGGCGGGGGATGTATACTGATATGGCAAGGACATTTCCTGCGGGCAAGATTGACGCCAACACAAAAAAACTACTAGAAGCTACAAAGAAAAGTCTCGACATCTCAATAAAGAAAATAAAACCCGGAGCAACCATAAATGACATTGGGAAAAGTATCGAAGATTATATAGAAGCTAGGGGATTCTCAGTAGTTCGTGATTTGGTTGGTCATGGAGTGGGGAGAGCAGTCCATGAGGAGCCGCAGATTCCTCATTATTACGCTGGTCCTCAATATGACATCCCCCTAAGGGAAGGAATGACAATAGCAGTTGAGCCAATGGTTAATATGGGCTCTTGGGAAATTGATGTCTTAGACGACGAATTTACCTTTGTCACACGGGATGGGGAATTGAGTGCCCACTTTGAAGATACTATTTTAGTAACAAAAAAAGGAGCGGAAATATTAACAAGATAGAAAGATGGAAGAAAAAATATATTTAGGAATAGATTGGGGGGAAGCAAGAATAGGACTTGCCATGGGGGATAGTATCCTTAAAATAGCTACACCCTATGGAGTGGTTGAAAAAATCAGTCAGATTGTTGATGTGGTTAAGGACGAAGATATAAGTGAAATCGTTTTGGGAGATCCTCGTAAATTAAAAGATGAAGATAAAAGTTTTCATGAGTCATATTTAAGTTTCAAGAAAAAACTGGAAGAAATAAGTGGCGTGAATGTTGTATCGGTTGATGAAAGAATGAGCTCTAAAGCAGCCGATGCTCTTGAGGGCGATAAAAAAACTAAATCAGCGAGAGATGCGATAGCTGCTATGATAATTCTTCAAGGATACCTAGACACCCTCTAAATGGAAGAGTCAATAAATACAAAATCAATAGTATTATCGAGACAAGACTTCAGGGAAAGTGATCTACTTGTCTCTTTTTATAATGCCAAGACAGGAAAGATTAGTCTGGTGGCCCGTGGAGCAAAAAAGATAAATTCAAAATTAGCAGGGCATACTGAACCTCTGAACATAGTCGATCTTATGATTATTAGGGGTAAACAATATGATTATGTTGGTTCAATAAGAAACATAGAAACATTTTCTGGAATAAAAAATAATTATAATAAGTTATTTTTAGCAACCAAGATCATAAAAAAATATAATAAAGCTATTAAAGATGGTCTTGGAGAAGAAGCTTTGCAAGTATTGATTCAAGATTTCCTGTATTTTTTAGAGGGGGCTAATGATCTTGATTCAGATATAATTTATAGCGTCTTTTTATTGAAACTTTCTGGTTTACTTGGATTTTCTTTGTCTCTTGATTCTTGTCTTGTTTGTAATAAAAAGAATAAAGAAGCATACAAGATAAATATTTCTCAAGGGGGGATAGTTTGCCCTAGTTGTAGCAAAAGAAGAGAAGACTTGACAATTTCAGACAATTGTATTAAAATGCTAATATTAGCGTTTAAAATTGATATAAAAAAATTAGAAAGTTTTGTCTTAAAACATAACGAAAAAAAAGAGTTTTTAAATATAGTTAGTTCTTTTGAAGATTTTCATTTAAATTAAAAACCAATCAACCCCAGCAAAGGAGATGAATCCAATGGATCAAGTCAGTCAGTTCGTTAAAGAGCTGGAAGCAGGCAAGAAAGCAATGTTTTTTCTTCAAGGAAGTGGTGGCTTCTATGTAGACCTTGGAGAAAGGACGCTCACGAGCGCAGAGGATGAAAAGGGTCGATATGCCGACAAACCTGGCCTGGAACTTCGGGCAAAAGGCGGCAACGGCATCGGGGCGGTTACTATTTAGAAAAAAAGCCGGAACATCATGTTTCGGCTTTATTTTAAAAAGCCCAGGGGAAGTGATTAACAAAAATAGCAATTCAACACCTTGAGCTTTTTATACGGGAAGGAAGGTAAATTGATGACTGGAGGCAAAATATTTAAAGCAATTACAGGATCAGAAATTCCAAGTGATCATAAGGAATTTGACAGATTGGTCTTGAAGGCTCATGGAATTGGGTCGTTTCAAGGAAATAGTTATCCACCACGTTCATGTCGAAGAGGCCCACCGAAATATGATTTTTCACGAGCAGAGATTGACAGAGAAATAGACAGAAGTCTTACAGAGGACTTTCAGTAAGTCTTAAAGCACCAATTTAATTGGTGCTTTTATTCTTGACACAAATTATAATTCAGAGTATACTTTGAAAGTAAGAAAAAAATTGAATAGCCTAAAATGCCGTTGACCTTGGCTGACACCAGGAAAGGCGCAGGAAGAAATCTGACTAACAGAGAGTAGAGCCTGACGGGTAAGCCCGTAATAGCTTTGAAAGTGCCCCTCCCCAGTTTAGATAAAACTGGAGATGGGAATGTGGGTGGCACCGCGGACTTAGTAGAAAGGTTCGTCCCTATGTATTACGTTTTTAGTGATACGTGGAGACGAACCTTTTTATTTAAAATTAAATTTATAATAAACATATGATTAGAACACACACATGTGGTGAACTTTCCAAAAAAGAAGTTGGCCAAGAAGTGACCCTAACTGGATGGGTCCACCGAAGAAGAGATCACGGAGGAATTATCTTTATTGACCTTAGAGATAAGTATGGTTTGACTCAAATTAAGTTTGATCCAGAGATCAATAAAGAAGCCTTGGCAATTGCTGAAAAATTCAGAAGTGAGTGGGTTATCAAGGCTGTTGGTAAGGTTGTTGCCAGACCAGAAGATATGGTAAATGAAAAAATGGCGACTGGAGAGATTGAGGTTGAGATCTCGGACACAGAAGTTTTAAGTGAGTCAAAAACACCTCCATTTGAGCTTGATGAAGAAAAAGCTAAAGAAGCTAATGAAGCAATAAGGCTTAAATATAGGTTTGTGGATCTTAGAAGAGAGAAGCTGCAAAAAATGCTTAAAACTAGACACGAATTTATTGCCTATATTAGAAACTATTTTGACAAAGAAGCATTTTTGGAAGTCCAAACTCCGATACTAGCAAACTCTAGTCCAGAAGGTGCGCGTGACTTTCTTGTTCCTTCTAGACTTCACCCGGGAACATTTTATGCCCTTCCGCAAGCCCCACAGCAGTTCAAGCAACTCTTGATGGTTGGCGGGGTTGATAAGTATTTTCAGATTGCTCCTTGCTTTCGTGACGAAGACCCTCGTTCGGATAGACATCCTGGTGAATTCTATCAAGTAGATCTTGAGATGAGCTATGTTAATCAGGAAGACGTTTGGGGGGTTGTTGAGAAATTGATGATTGAGTTAACTGAGAACTTTTCTGACAAAAAAATTATTTCAAAACCTTTCCCGAGAATAACATACCAAGAGGTAATGGAGAAATATGGTACAGATAAACCAGATCTTCGTTTTGACATGGAAATTCAAAAGGTTACAGACATGGTTAAGGATAGCGGATTTTCAGTGTTTAGTGGAGCTGTTGAGTCTGGGGGAGTGGTACACGCTTTAAAGGTAGACGGTGGAGCAAAATTCTCTAGGAGAGAAATCGATGAATTAACAGAAGTTGCTAAAACAAAAGAGGCTAAAGGGCTTGCCTATATTACTGTAAAAGAAGACGGGACACTAAACTCCCCAATTATAAAATTTTTGGGTGAGGACTTAGCAAAGGAGATTATAACAAAACTTGGAGCTAAGGCTGGTGATATAGTTTTCTTTGGAGCAGATAAATGGAGAGTGGTATGTGAAGCCCTAGGAGCTGTTAGAAGCGAATGTGGGGAAAGACTTGGGCTTAAGGATCCTAAGAAAGCTGCTTGGTTATGGATACATGATTATCCAATGTATGACTACTCTGAAATAGAAGAAGGGAAAATTGATTTCTCTCACAATCCTTTTTCAATGCCACAAGGCGGAATGGAGGCCCTGGAGACAAAAGATCCACTCGAGATAAAAGCTTATCAGTATGACTTGGTAGTAAATGGATTTGAAATATCTTCTGGGGCAATTAGAAACCATCGTCCAGATATTATGTATAAGGCTTTTGAGATTGCAGGTTACACCAAAGAGGATGTTGATAAGAAATTTGGAGCCATGATTAAAGCATTTCAGTATGGGGCACCACCTCATGGTGGAATTGCTCCTGGGTTAGACAGATTGTTAATGGTGTTATTGGATGGAGACTCGATTAGAGATATTTATGCTTTTCCTAAAGATGGACAAGCTAGAGACGCTATGATGGATTCACCTCTGGCAGTTGATGAAAAGCAATTGAAAGATGTTCATATTAAGCTGAGAAGCAAATAATCGCAAATACTAGTTAAAAAAAGAAGTGTGTTGAAGCACTTCTTTTTTTGTTATAATTAAATTAATATATATTTAATTTAACTAATATATTATATTAATAAATAAATTAAAAATATGACTAATAATAATCCTGCAAAATTTGCGTTTTTTTATCTTTTGTCTCTGATTTCTCTTATCTCTTTAGCAATGGCCACTGGTTCAATAATCTTTCAGATTATTAACAAATACGTGGTGGATGTTCTTAATGAACTTCGGGGCACTTATTCCTCTTCGTCTCTTCGATTTTCAATTTCTTCGATTATAATTTCCGCACCGATTTTCTATTATGTTTCGCATCTAATTAATAAGAGTTTGCATTCTGGTGAACTAGAAAAAGACTCTCAGATAAGGAAGTGGTTATCTTATTTAATTTTGTTAATTTCTTTTATTGTTATGTCCGGTTGGTTTGTGGGAATTATTTTCAATTTTCTAGATGGTGAACTTACATTGAAATTCATACTTAAGGCCATCACCGCCGTCGCTATTGCTGGAACAGTTTTTTCTTATTATTTTTATGATCTCAAGCGGAAGGAAGTGCTTGGCAAAAAGGACAGGGTAGTCTTAATTTATTCATCTGTAACTGCTCTGGTAGTGTTGGTGACATTAGTATCTGCGTTTATTTTTGTAGAATCTCCGAAAGACGCCAGACTAAGAAAGATAGATAACGAAACTTTACTCAGGTTGAGCAATGTTGATAACTCTATTAGTGAATACTATAGATTAAACAATCAGATACCAGCTGAATTGAGAGAGCTGCTTAATGAATCAAATACGCTGGTTCAGGAAAAAAATCTGTATAGCCCAGGGTCAAATGAATTTTTCGCCTATAGTGTTATAGAAGACACTAAGTATAGGATTTGTGCTAATTTTTATTTAAGCAATAAAGACACGGATGATGATTATCGATATTCATATTTAAAACAGGAATGGCTTCACGATGCCGGAGAGCAATGCTTTGAGAGAAGGGTAGACGACATTTCAGCTTTAATGAAAGAAGAACTAATTAGATAAGCCCGAAGGCTTGAAAAAATAACAAAAGTATTGTAGTATTTCATAATACGATTTTAGACATGGAGGCAGATAGGAATATTTTATTGGCGAGAGCTGAGATGGCAGTAAGAAATACGAGGTGGACCACCTTTCCGGGTGGTCTTGATTTGTCTAGAGAAGTATCTTTTATAGACCTTTTAACTAAAAACACCACAAAGGAGACAGACAGTGTTTCATCAAAAGCAAATTGAAAGACTTAGATGTGCTGGCTTAGTTAAGCCTGAGTGTGGAAACCTTGGTTGGACAGAAGGGTGTTTCAAGATGCAGAGAGGGGGAAAGAACTCACTATGCACAGCCTGTTCATTTAACAGGTACTTAGCCTCACCGAACACTTCATCCGATAAGTTTGTTCGGATAAATCGTTTGAGCTTTATTGACGGAGTCGGGAAGGGCGTAAGACTAATTGATTCAGGGATTTTTAAACCTGGTAAGTGTACCGTACCGGCCTTGAGCCGCCACTGTTTGCGAGTACAGAATACTGGCAGAAACCCTCTCATGTGTTCCACTTGTTCATTTAAGAAAAGGGTTATTAATTAACCCTAAAAGACCGTAAAAATTGCGGTCTTTTATATTTGAAAAAAGTGTCATTTCGTGTCTTTATATGTGTGATATTTTCTTTGCCAATCCTTATAAATTAGGATATAATTATATCATTACTAATACTAAAATTATGGCCAAAAAAACGAAAATATCGCCAAAACTGATTAAATATCTGGAAGAGGCGGGGATAAATCATGAAATATTAGAGCATAGAACTGTTTATACAGCCTTGGATGCGGCAGCGACAATGAAGAAGAAAATTAATGAAATCGCTAAGTCGCTTCTAGTCAAAGCTGACAAGGATTATTATATTTTAGTTTTACCTGCTGACAACAATCTGGACTTGAACAAGGTAAGTAAAACTATAGAAAAGAATACAGGGGAAAAGGTGAAATCAGTTAAGATCCCAGGGGAGAAAATTATGGAGACAGTCTTCAAGATAAAGAGTGGGGCGATGAGTTCATTTGGTAATATGCACAAAATTCCCGTGATAGTGGATAACAACTTAGCTAAGTTGAAAAAAGCAATTTTTTCATCAGGAAGCTTTAATCATTCGGTGGAGGTGGCTACAAAGGATTTTATTAAATTAGAGGAGGCGCTTCTTGGCTCATTTGGAGTAAAGAAAAAAATAAAGAAACCGAAGACTGCCCCAAAAAAGAAAAAGACCCCAAAGAAGAAAGTGAGTGCCAAAAAAGCAGTTAAGAAAGCATCTCCGAAAAAGAGCCCCGTGAAAAAGGGTCCCGCAAAGAAAAAAAAGTAATGAAAATAAAATTAGAAAAATTTGAAGGACCTCTAAGTCTTCTTTTAAAATTAATTGAAAAGGAAGAGTTAGATATTACCCAAATTTCATTATCCAAAATAGCGGATCAGTTTGTAGAGCATATCAGATCTACTAGTGTTATTGTTCCTGAGGACTTGGCAGATTTTTTATTGGTTGCGGCCAGGCTTCTTTTGATTAAGTCAAAGGCAATGCTTCCTTATCTCTACCCAGAAGAAGAGGCGGAGATAGAGGATTTAGAGAAACAACTGCGGATATACAAGAGATTTTTGGATGCTACAAAAAAAGTAGAGTCGATTCTAGGAAAAAAGAAATTCATGTTTGCTCGTGAATTTAATCGGAAAGCAGCTATTGGTGACAGGGCGACTTTTTCTCCACCTAAAGATCTGAAAAAGGAGGAAATGAAAGAAGTTTTCAAGGTGCTTTTAATGAGGATAAAACCACCTGAAAAGCTAGGTAATGATAAAATAGAAATCAAGGTAAGCATAGATGATAAAATATCTTTTATTCGCAATACAATAAAATCAAGAATGAAGCTTAGCTTTACGAAGCTTCTAACCGAAGCTAAAACAAAAACCGAAAAGATAGTTAGCTTTCTCGCCATGCTTGAATTAATTAAACAAAGAGAGATAGTTGCTGATCAGAATTCATTATTTTCGGAAATTAATTTGAATAAATATAAAGAAGTTAATAGTTATGAGTAGTTTAAAATCAAAAATAGAATCCCTGTTGTTTATCTCGGCCAAACCAATGTCTGCTAGACAGTTAGCGGAAATATTTAAAAAAGATGAGAGCGATGTTAAGGCTGCTGGAGATTCATTGGTAAATATTTATAAGGAAGATAAGAGAGGGATTCAGATAATTAAAAATGGTTCTAAATACCAAATGGTTAGCTCACCGGAGAACACAAAATATGTTCAAGAATTTATTAAAGATGAAACCACTGGGGAGCTTTCTAGGCCAAGCCTTGAAACTCTGACAATTATTGCATATAAGGGGCCAATCCCAAAATTAGATCTTGACAGAATACGTGGAGTGAATTGCAGTCTTATTCTAAGAAATCTTCTTTTAAGGGGACTGGTGGAAGTAAAAGAGGACAGGGACAACGGAGAGTCTATCTATAACGTAAGTTTAGATTTTTTGAGGTTTTTGGGCATTAGCAGCGTTGAAGAACTCCCTGATTATGAAAAACTAAATCAGGACGAAATTATTGACGATGTTTTAAACCCAGATCAAAAGAAAGAAGAATCATCAGGGCCTGAAGAGGTTAGGGAAAAAACAGAGGAAGCTAAAAAAGAATAATGAAAAAATTTTTATTAACAAACAAAATATATTTACCGATAAGCTTGTTGCTTGTTCTGATGATGACCTTTGGGGCATATTTTGTTGAGGCTGACTTTTCTATACAAAAAGAAGAAGGGGGCCAAGTTTTAGGGATAAGCGAAGAATATAGAGAGGAGAGTTCTAGGAATTTTCTTCCAACAGCCGAAGATAGAATTGAATATTCTGAAGATTTTTTTGATTTAGAGAATTTTCCTCAAAAAATTTACCAAGAAGAGACCCCTGATTATAATTCTGGAAGTGTTTATATCTACAGCCCATCGAGTGATTACGTTTTTGTTGATAAGAATTCTAAAAATATTCAAGCAATTGCCAGTATTACAAAACTGATGACAGCTCTAGTTTTTTTAGAGAACAATCCGGGCTGGGAAAATATCTATGAGCTAAAAAGAGAGGATAGGGTAGAAGGAGGTAGAATATATCTTTATTTGGGAGACAAGGTTAGAATAATTGATTTGTTTAATTTGAGCCTAGTTGCTTCTGCAAACACTGCTACAAAAGCCTTGGCTAATTCGACCGGTATGACCGAAGAGGAATTTGTGGCTAAAATGAATGAAAAAGCCCAAGAACTTGGGATGACAAATACAAACTATGTTGACCCAATAGGGATTTCTTCTTTTAATGTTTCTAATGCCAGGGATCTTGCAATTTTACTTCAAGAAGTTTTAGAAAATGAAGATATAAGAAACACTGTTACAAAAAAAGAATATTACTTTAAGACAGTGGAGGGCGTGAGTAAGATTGCATACAGTACTGATAATTTATTAAGTATTTATCCAAAAGAGGGAGTAGAATTACTTGGTGGGAAAACTGGTTATATTGAAGCAGCCGGTTTTTGTTTTGCTGGTATTTTTAAAAATCATGATGGCAGGGAGGTTGTTTCAGTGGTTCTTGGTGCTGATGACCCATTAATGAGATTCAATGAAACTGATGACTTAGTTTCTTGGGTTTATGATAACTTTTTGTGGTAGAGAACATATTTAAATAATTAAATTATATAATATGAGTAAAAATAAAATTGTAATTGCCAACTGGAAGATGAAACTTACTTTGGCGGAAAGCAAGAAATTGGCCCAAGATGTAAAAGAAAAGTTTACAAATTTTAGTGAGGATGAGGTTGTAATATGTCCAAACTTTCTTTCAATTTGTGAGGTGAATAACATTATTCAAGGGTCAACCATTGGTCTTGGTGCCCAAGACGTTTTCTGGGAGGAGTTGGGGGCATATTCAGGTGAGGTTTCTGCTAGTATGCTTAAAGAGGCTGGTTGTAAATACGTGATAATTGGCCATTCGGAGAGAAGGAAATTTTTAATGGAAAACTATGAGATGATTCATAAGGAACTAAAAGCCGTGTTGGCAGTTGAGAATATGGTGCCAATTGTTTGTATTGGAGAGAACTGGGATGAAAGAAAAACCGACCGAAGAGATTATGTTTTATTTGAACAACTTCAACAAGCCTTGACTGGTATCGAGGTTAAAGACAATCAGGAAATAATTGTTGCCTATGAACCTATTTGGGCAATTGGCTCTGGGACAGCAATTGAACCCGCGGAGGCTGATTATGCCCACAAGATTATTCGTTTAACCTTAAATGATATGTTTGGTGAAGATGTTGTTGAGAATAATTTCAAAATTATTTATGGAGGGAGTATAAACAAAGACAACGTAGTTGGGTTTAATGGTCTTGATAATATTGACGGCCTTTTGGTCGGTGTAGCAAGTTTGAATCCAGATGAATTTTTACACGTAGCAAATAAAATATTAAAAAAATAAAATATGTTAACACACATCAAGGATATAGTTAAGCATGCTGAAGAAAACAAGTATGCAGTAGGGGCTTTTAATGTCCACAATCTGGAATCAATACTTGCAGTGGCTGAGACAGCTCAAAAATTAGATTCTCCAGTAATTATTCAAGCCTCTGAGGGAGCGATTAAATATATTGGTTTAAAGAATTTTGTTGATTTAGTAACGACAGCAGCAGAAAACATAGCCCCTGACGTTCCTGTCACTTTCCACCTTGATCACGGTAAAACAGATCATGTGGTCTATGAATGCATTAAAGCTGGATTTACTTCTGTTCATATTGATGCTTCTGCCTTGCCTTTTGAGGAGAATTTAAAGTTGTCAAAGGAGGTTATTGATTTTGCTCACGAAAAAGGAGTTTGGGTGCAAGGGGAAATCGGGCCAATAATGGGTGGACACGGAGCAGTTGGGGGTACCATTGAGGATGTCCCTATAGCAAAGCTAGAGGAAGTTATTGAATTTTCAGAAAAAACAGGAGTAGATACTATTGCCGCTGCTATAGGCACTGCGCATGGTAACTTTGATAACGAAGACATTAAAATTGATTTATTAAAAGAGATTAAATCAAAAACCAATAAACCCTTTGTTCTTCATGGTGGTTCAGGTGTGGATGATCAAAAAATTATCGCAGCCATTGCAGAAGGTGTTAATGTTATAAACATTGGGACGGATGTTAAGGTTGCATTTTCAGAAACTCTCAAAAAGACCTGTAAGGAAAACCCAGACGAGACAGACCCAAGAAATCTACTAAGACCTTGTATTGCCGCAGTCAAAGAAGTGGCTGAAGGTAAGATGAATTTATTTGGGTCAGTTGGTAGGAATTTTAATAAATAAAAATAAAAGAGAAAAAAATGTTTAATATTATTCCTTTAATAATAATACTAATCAGTTTAAGTATAATCATAACAATAGTTGTCAGAAAATTTTCAGCTCTTGCTAATTTAGACGTGGATAATATGCCAGCCGAAAAGGAGGCTCGGTTCAAAGAGCGCTTAGTGACAGAAAGACTTAAACGAAGTTTTTTGAAATGGAATTTTCGTATCCGAAAAAACCTTGGACCAGTTATGCAAGTTACTGGCAAAACTTTTTCTTATATCTATGAAAAGCTAAATGAAGTAAAGGAAAAACACGCGCCCGTAAAAACACTAGATCAGGAAGGTAAGGACAAGAAGTTAAATGATCTGTATTTAGAAGTTGATAACAACATCAAAGAAAAAGATTTTGCCGCAGCTGAAAAAGCACTTATAGAAATTATTGGGATAGACACAAAAGACGTGCGGGCATTTAAGACCCTTGCAAATCTCTATTTTGAAAAAAGGAGTTTTGAAGAGGCCTTGCAGACCTATGAACATGTTTTAAAACTTTTAGAAGATACTGGCGATAAAGATGAAAACACTACTGAAAAACAATCTGAAAGTGCTAGAGTGTATTTTGAGATGGCCTTAATATCCAAAGAAATGGGTGACCTAGACATAGCTAAGGATAATGTGGTCAATGCTCTTGGGATAGATTCAAAAAACCCAAGATTTCTTGACACTTTAGTTGAAATTAGTATAATGAGAAAAGACAAAAATGAGGCTCAGTCAGCTTTAGAGAAGCTTAAAAGAGTTAATCCTGAAAATCAAAAACTTTCAGAAATTCAAGAAAAAATAGAAAGTCTCTAGAAAAATTTAAAATAAAATAACTTCTTAGTAGTTATTTTTTTATGCCACAGTACTTCCTTTTGGGAGCAATTGGCTATAGGCCGAGATAGCTCAGTGGTAGAGCACTTCCATGGTAAGGAAGGGGTCCGGGGTTCAAGTCCCCGTCTCGGCTCCATGAAAAAAGACACCCATAAACGAGTGTCTTTTTCTATAGAGAGAAGACAATTAATAGACTTGTAAAAATATGAGCTATTTTAATTCTTTATATTTTTTAATATAACTCAACACAAGTGAAACTAATTCAGCATGACTCCAGGTTAGAGGGGAGGCTGAAATTTGTTCTCCAGTATCTGACTTTACCTGTTCAGCCATCATCTTCGAAGGAGTGGCTAAATTAATTGCCCACCTGATGGTTTCTTTTATTTCTGACAATTCTTTTCTACTTTTTGCTTTTGCTACTTGGTATTGCGCTCTCCAAAAAGTAGTTAGATACCAAGGATTGGAGGGGGCGTCTTGGTTTACCCTATGAAAATTATCTCCAACATAACGTGAGGTGCCGCCGATAGGAGTTTGCATTGAAAGATTATCTAAAACAACATTAAATGCTTGATCGAGTTTTTCATTACCTGCTTCTAGAACAGAGAAGTAATAAACAGCGTAGAAGCTACTAATATCTACTACATCAGAAATCTCATATCTATCATCTACTATTTTTATTGATTTATAAAAATAACCTTTATCTTTATTAAATAAATATTTCATTATTCCTTTTTTAATCTGCCAAGCGACGCTTGCGTAATGTTCACTGGATTTATCTTTACCGAGAATGTGAGCGAACTTGGATGCAGCCATCAAGCCGCCATATACAGTAGCGCAAGTAAATGTGTGAGTGGCATAGTCTTGCTCCCAGAGATCATAACTTGCTAAGGGCATACCATTTTTGTCTCTGTAGTTACACATGAACTCAGCGGCTGGCTTTATTAGAGTGGGGTAGACTTCTGCAATATATTCCATGTCTAGCGTCTCTTCATAGTGTTTATCTAGGGCACAAAGGATCAAAGCAGTTTCATCCTCTTGGATAGCGAGTCTAGGTTTCCCCTCGAAGGTCCATGGATGCCAAGAACTACCCACAGATCTGTCTGGTAGGTATTTATGATAGAAGAAACCTCTTTCATCCATGGCTTCAACACAAAAATCAAAAAAGTTCCTAGTTAGGGTTCCATAGCCAGCCAAATCTAGCGCCATGCTCACAAAAGCGCCATCACGAGGCCAAACATAAGCATAGGTATCTTTGCCGTATTGGTACATATCTGAGTCACCAGAGGCTATTATTTCGCCAGAATTACCAGTGTGGGTCCTAATCATCAGTAGAGATGTCTTGTAAAAGTCTTTTATGTCATCGTCAAGATCGGCAAAATCCATATCTTTTTTATTTACCCAGGATTTCCAATATTCACTTGTTTTTTTAATGATTTGCTCTGGTTTTATTTTTTCAATTTCTTGGCTAAGCTCAATTGCTTCTTTAAAGCTTTTGCCTGTTGTTATCCAATAAAAAACCTCTTCGGTTGATTTTCCTGAAACTCGAAATGTGTTGGCAATAACAGAATCCACAGAGCCATGTTCAATATTGCACTTGGAAAGTTCTCCATCCTCTGCGTCTTTCCAGGCACCTTCTTTATCATCGATACCATAATTCCCGACCGTATAGTCATCAAAATATTTATTTTTGATTTTGGAACATGTGGCAAAAACCCTTCGCCCCTTATAGTGGATTAGTAAATCGTTTTCTGAATCATAATAACCCGTGTCTCTTTTGCTGGTAGCATTTATTTTAAATTGTTGAGTAAAAAATAATTTAATATCTCTTCTCTTGGAAGAAAGGTTTTTTACTTTTAGTCTTCTAACAAAAACATCTCTTTTATTATCAACGACATCATTTATGGTTATTTTTATTTGGTCTTGTTCATTTAAGGCTTCAATATTTGAGGTTAGAGAATCTCCTTTGTAAGAAATTTTAATTTTCCATATATCGTTATTAAACCATGAAAAATCACCATCGATTCTAACGCCGATACGAAAAAGATTTCCATAGCCAACATGGTTTTCCATTCCGACTTTATGATAATAAAAATCAACTAGCTGACCCTTATTGTCTAGCCCTATTAAAGTATTCCCGTTTCCTAATACTAAAGATTTTCCCATGTTATTGTTGTTTTATTTTTTTTAATTTTCCTTCTTTCCGTAAATCAATAATATGCTTCTTTTTTTTGTTTAATTCAATTATCAAATTAGGATTATGATAGTGATCATCTTTTTCAATTACGCTATCTATCTCTTTTTTTGGTCTTCCTCTTTTCTTTGGTTTTATTGTTCCAAGTTTTTCATTTATTCTTATTTTCAAATCATTTAATGCATTCATAAAGTTAATGAAAGCGTCGTAGGGAGACTCATAGGGACTGAAGTATTTATGAACATCACCGTCGTTAAAAAACTTAGTACACATATAATAAAAATGATCCGATGTTTGTAGTCGTCTCCATGTTTCTATTAGCCCCTTGTCTTTAGTTCTTAGAACTGGCTCTTCAAGGGAGTATATTTTAGCCAAGGCGTCTTCTTGGAGGTCGTTGGAGCGCCAAGCTGAAAGGTCTCTTTCTTCATCAGCCCATGAAACAAAATGAGGAAAGTCTATTTCTCCCAAATCGTTATATCTATCTATGGCCTCACTTGGTGTTACGAAATTGTTGTCCGGGTGTTTAAGGACTTCTTCAGGTAGTTTTTCAAGAAAACCAAAGATGCCACTGTCTTCCCATTGATGTTCTCCAAAGGTTTCGTAGTCCATAAATAAGTTGATCAAATCACCATTGCCGTTGTGAGCGGAAACCCAGGAGGAAAATGTATCTGCCATTAGTGGATGAGCCTCCCACCCTTTCTCAGAAAAACGAAAAGCAATATCATCCGAGAGTTTATAATTTTTCAGAAGTAGTTTAATATTTTTGGCCCCAGGTGATTTATAAACAAAGTTTGGACTACGCCAACCTAGTATATGATCAGCGCCCTCTGCTATAACACCTTTGTAGCCCATGCGTTCGGCTTCTTGCGCTACTTCATTGTTGAATATAAGTTCCGTATTTCTAAAAACCTCTGTGGTCACCCCAAAAAGTTTCTTTACCTTTTTTCTATGCATTTCAACCTGCTTGCGGAATTCTTCTCTTGAGTAGATAAAAGAAAGGGAATGGTAGTATGTCTCGGACAATATTTCTGCTCTCCCAGTTTTTACAAGGTCTTGAAAGGACTTGAGGACCTCAGGGAAATCATTTTCAATTTGCTCTAAGAATATTCCAGAAAGAGAAAAGCTAATTCTAAACTCAGGATGTCTATTTAAAAGTTCAAGTAAAAGTTTGTTGGTGGGTAGGTAGGACTTATTTGCTACTTTTTCCATTATCATCCTGTTGTTTGTAAGGTTGTCACCGGCATCATTAAAATATTCGGGATCATTCCCAACGTCAAAAACTTTGTATTTTTTAATACGCAATGGTTGATGAACTTGAAAATAAAAACAAATAGATGACATATTATGTTGGGTTAAGAATCATTTTATTATAAATACCTAGACACTTACGAGCCGCTTTGCCCCAATTAATATTTTTTACTTCTTCGCGACCATAGTTTATAAGTTGGCTATTAAGACTAGAGTAGGCCAGTACTGAGAGTATTTTATTTGCCATTTCGTCGGTATCCCAGAAATCTGCCTTTAAAACATTGCGGGTTACTTCGGCTACTCCAGATTGTTTTGATATAAGGACAGGGGTGTTGTTTATCATGGCTTCAAGTGGAACTAATCCAAAAGGCTCTGACACAGATGGCATAACGAAAAGGTCGGATATTTGGTAGGCATGGGCTTGGTCATCTCCTTTTAGCCAGCCGATAAATAAGACTCGATCAGATATTTTAAGCTCAGCTGCTTGGCGCATTATGTATTTTTCCATATCGCCAGAACCAGCCACGAGGAAGTAAACCTTTGGCTCGTGTTCAAGAACTTTTTTAGCCATTCTGATAAAATAATCTGGCCCTTTCTGGATGGTTATTCTTCCTAGGAATAAAACGACCTTTGAACCATCTCTTTTTAGGTTCGCTAGTTTGTTATCTAGAATTACCTTTTGTTTGTAATAGTCCTCGTCGATTCCATTGTGGACTACCTCAACCTTAGCCTCATTAATTCCGTATTTTTTTGTTATAGTGTTTTTTGTAAGTTGGCTTACAGCAACAACCTTGTCGGCTGCCTGGAGACCCGCATATTCAATATCAGCAATTTTTTGGTTGGTTCCTTGGTGCCCCGTTCGGTCAAACTCTGTTGCATGAACATGAGTGATTAAAGGCTTGCCTGAAACTTTTTTAGCTTCGATCCCGGCAGGGAAAGAGAGCCAGTCGTGAGCATGGATAACATCGTGCTTTTCTGTTTTAGCTATTTCTCTTGATAGGGCTCCATATCTTAGAACTTCGGAGTACAGATCACTAGCATAAGGGGCGTAGCCTTTTTCACGAAGAATTTTAAGTAACTCTTCTTTTGAATGATAGGTTTCTTCATTTAAATATGGGTACAAAAAAACCTCAAGTTCCTTGACGGTCATTTGATCATATAATGAAGAAAAATCTGTATTGTCAGCAAATCTCATATCCAAGAATCTGTGTGGATTACCAAGATTCTTTGGAAGAACAAAACAAACATCAGCTCCTTCTTTGACTAGTGAGCGAGTTAGTCCATAGCAGGCAACTCCCAAGCCTCCGCTGTTGTAGGGTGGGAATTCCCAACCAAACATTAAAACTCGTGGTTTTTGTGTTTGCATGGGGGGGTAAATTAGGTACAAGAGTACCTGTTGATAATTACCTATATTATACAATATTTGATGTTCAAATACAAACACTTTAAAAGCTGTGTTTAGGGACATATTTTAATTATTTTTTAATGTTTTAATGTTTTTTAAATTTATTAAAATATGTTATAATAAATGCATAATAAAAATGAAATGAAAAAAGATAACAAGAAAGTGGCTTACTTCTCTATGGAGTTTGCCTTTGATGACAAACTACAAAATTATGCAGGTGGACTAGGGGTCCTTTCAGCCGACATGATACTCTCTGCAGCTGACCTTGAATTGGATATGGTTGGAGTTTCTTTGATTTACCACAGAGACGACAACCCTCAGAAAGCATTCAAGCCAAATAAGTTAATGAAGAAACTTAAAAAGACCATAAAAGTAGAAATAGAAGACAGAGAAGTGGAGGTTGTAATTTGGCAAATGGATATAAAGGGCAGAAGCGGGCATATTGTCCCTGTTTATTTTTTGAGTACTTATTCTGATAAAAACCCTTCATGGGATAGAGATATTACTAGGCATCTTTATTCATCAGATGCATACACAAGATTATGTCAGGAAACTATTCTAGGTATTGGCGGGACCAGGGCTCTAAGAGAGCTTGGAGTTGATGTTGCTTGCCATCACCTAAACGAAGGGCACGCTGCTCTAAGTGCCTTAGAAAATTTAAAGCTTAATGATTATGATGTTAACAAGGTAAAAAAGATTACCACTTTTACTACACACACTCCAGTTGATGCTGGTCATGATTATTTTAACTATAAACTAGTTTACAATACCATCGGAAAACACCTACCGATGAATATTAAGGAATTGGGAACTGAAAACAAGCTTGGCATGACAGAGCTTGCCTTAAACACAAGTAAAAAAGTAAATTCAGTTTCTTTGATCCATGAACAGGTTTGCGAAGAGATGTTTCCTGAATATGATTTTGAGAATGTCACAAACGGCATCTATCATCCTAGGTGGGTAGGGAAACATATGGAAGCACTTTTTAATAGAGAGATAAAAGGCTGGCATCATGACCCGCTAAGGCTAAAGTCTGTTGTTATGAACATAAGTGATACTAAGATAATGACAGCCAGAAAGAAAGAAAAAGCAGATCTTGTTAAGTGGATAAATTCTGACAAAATGTTTTCTGTTTTAGAGAATGTAGAAAAGGAAGATCTTTTTGATAAAGACACTCTAACGGTCGGATTTGCAAGAAGAATGGTCCCATACAAAAGAGCAGATTTGATTTTTAGAGACGTGAACAAGCTTAGAAATATTGGTTATAAAAAACTGCAACTAGTATTCGCTGGTAACGAATATGAAGGTGATAAATATAGCAATGAATTAGTTGACAGGATAACCCAGCACGCCTATGAGCTTAGAGGTCAAGTCAAGATTGTTTTTATACCAATGTATAATCTGGAGATTGCGAAAAAATTGGTAGCTGGTTGTGATATTTGGTTAAATACACCAATTCCTAGGCACGAAGCTAGCGGGACTAGCGGAATGAAAGCCGCTCTAAACGGTGTTCTTAATTTGTCAGTAACAGATGGTTGGTGGTCAGAGGCTTATAGAGCAGACGTAAAAGCTGGCTGGGGATTTGGTGAATTTCTAGAGATGCCAAATAGAGATGATTCAGATTTTGCTCAATTAATGAGAAATCTAGAAGACGCAATAGATTGTTATTATAATAGAAAGGAAGAATGGGCTACGAAAGTAAAACATGCTATTTCTTTAGTGTCTTTTTTCAATACTCATAGGGCGAATAAGGAATATATGACTAAAATCTGGAAAGTATAAGTAGGCCTTGAAAAGTTTTTTACATTGTGATATTCTAGTTTTATACAAAAAGGTATTCTCAAAGAGATTTGAGATTATTTTTTTGTTTAAGTCTAGATAGCCTAGGGTCGATACTCAAGCGGTCAACGAGGGCAGACTGTAAATCTGCTGGCTTCGCCTTCGCATGTTCGAATCATGCTCGGCCCACCATAAAAAAACACAGCTTATGCTGTGTTTTTTTTATGGTTGAGTTGTAGCTTGAAAGAACTTTATGGAAGATAGATTAAGGTTTGCATGAAAGGAGCTTGGCAGCAGGAGTTTAAGGAAATAATATAAACGTTTTCGATTGGTGCACGTATCATGCTCGGCCCACAAGAAAAAATGACTGCCAAAATGGCTGTTATTTGTAGCATTACAGAATAAAATAAGGGTACTTACTGGGTTTTTCTGGCGATTTCATTTATTTTAGGTCTAAGATTGTTTGTGAGTTTTCACATTGTTTTTTGGCACCAAAATGGGAGAAAGACCCGCCGGACTATAAAAGAGTATCGGGAACAATGTAGTGCCGCAGAGAAAATCTGCGGTATTTTTTTGCAATTGACACAAGAGTATTTATAATATAAGCTCGGGGTAACACTAATTGATATTTTAAAAAATAGGAGGTTATATGCAAGAAAAAATGAAAGTAAAGAATTCGAATCCTTACGATCTGATAGAGGGCAAAGGTCTTAAAATCATCTTGGAGGTTTTTTATCAAATAAATTTTCTCAAAAGTCTTTACAGGCAAGGGTGGCTAAGGCACATCGACGAAAAAGAATGTGAAAGCGTTGCTGATCATGTTTTTTCTGTGACAATACTTGTTATTCTTATTAATGATGTTTATGACTTGGGCTTTGATGTTTCAAAGATTTTGATAATGTCCCTTTTTCATGAAATGGGAGAAATAAAGACTGGAGATATTACCCCCTTTGACGGAATTTCAAAAGAAGAAAAACATAGAATGGAGAAAGCAGCTGTTATTGATCTTTTCAAAGATCTCCCTGGAGGTGAAAAGTATATAGAGATTTGGGAGGAATTTGATCAAAAGGAAACAGTCGAAGCAAAATTTGTTCATCAAGTTGAAAAACTAGAAATGGCCATTCAGGCTGATATCTATTCAGGACTACACAAAAAAGACCTTTCGGAATTCAATGTGTATGTCGAAAAGTTATTATCCAACAATTTGCTCAAAGAATTACTCAATGAACTTGAGTACTAGGAGGTGGAGATGCTTCAATTTAGTGAAGATAAATTTTTTGAGGTGCTTAAGGGTGGTTTAGACAGGTTTTCTGAAAATGTTAGCATAACTGCATCGATTTTCTCTATGAGAGAGTTGCTTGTGGCCGGAAAGAATGAATTCATGGTAGGCGGTGGGCGATGTCAACTTCTTTGTCGGTCTTCATTGGGCTTTCGAATTATTGCGGCCAATATTCTTGCGGAAATGATGAAGGAGGTAGTTAAGGACAGGGTGAAGGAATCTTCTGGGAGAAGGAGTCTTCTGATTCAACGGGTTGAAGCAAAACATATCATGGAGGATGAGCCAAGCATCAAGGACTGGTGTAAACTTTTTAATATCACTCCAGAGCTTGGGACCGATATTCTAAATATGTATTACAGCAATAATGCTCCTGATAAAGGGAGCGAGGAATAAATACAAGAAAAAAGGCGACTGAAATCAGTCGCCTTTATTATTTTTCAAACAGTTTATTTGGGATTCGCTTCCTCCATGGCCTCCATAAGTTTGCTCCACCCCTCTTTTGCTTTCCAGACAATCTTTCCTTGCTTGATTAATGTTGAGACAATAGGGTCTTCTTGTTTGTACTGAGGGCTTGGTCTGTGTGAGGCTGAAATAACCGGGAGGCCCTTCCAATACCATTCGTTGTCTCGGTTAATGGCACAAGCGATACCGACCAGTTGAGCATCGAGGCTTTCAATGAGCTTTTGCGCTTTTTCGGTTGTCGAGAAGTTGTTGCAGACATCTTCTATTATGATGATGGTATCATCAGGATAAACATCATGACGATTTATCTCGAGAATCGACTCTTCCTTTTTGCCAGCTTTCACATCAGCGGGCTGAATCACTTTTTTATAAGCCGTAACATCGCGACAGCCAAGCTCCCTGGCAACAGCTGCAGCCAGTTTTACACCACCATTTGCCATGCCAGCCACTGCATCTGGGATAACGTCAAAATATTCTCGAATTTCGTTAGCCAAGTAGGCACCATAGAAGGCTAATGCGATTGGATTCTGTTCGGCTTTCGCAAAGTTGAAATAGACTGAACCCACAAAGTTTTTTCCTTCGAGACCGTATTTCCCTGCGTAGCCAACCAAGGGACCGAGAATCTCCCCAATAGAGCCCAGTGGGGACTCATAGCTACCACCACAATGCAGTAGAACCTTCATTGGGTCTTCAGGGCAGATGAAAGTGTAATTGGCTTTTTCAATTTCGAGAGCAGTGAGTTTGCGACTTTCTTCAGCAGAAACTCCATCGTTAGGAGCTCCTTTGAGCATTTGGGATCCAGCAACGCAGTATGTGGCTCCATGGTTGAGAGCGGCGGCGATGCCAGAGATGCGAGCCTGTTGACCGGCAGCCATCCAGGAATCCCTGATACCAGGAACAATGTATTGGTATTGATAGGGAAAGTTCCGGACAAGCAGATCAAGCTCCAGGGGCGAACAAACTACCATATCGAAGGCTCTTTTGGGACTTGTTTCATTGCGACGTTTTTCATATTCTGCTTGGATGTTCGTTATGTCATTAAGAAGCTTGACCGCTGGGAACATACCATTTCTGCGTCGGCATTCTTCTTCTGGTGTGTCAGTGAGTATGCTGACCAGGGCAATCTTGGTATCGGGAAGCATGGTTCGTAGTTTCAGGAAACCGCTAGTACTCAAGGATTCGCGGACTGTCAAAATATCAGGGGGGAGTCCTTGGTCAACAAAATGTTTAACAGTGTTCCAGTTGGTATCCGATGTGTCAGCAAGTTTGAAATCGAGAAAAATCCCAGCCTTAGATTCAGCAGCTTTGATTACTGCCTTTATCTTTGAAATCAGCATTGGTCCAGACATATCGGGAGTATTGACGCCATCATTGATCTTGAAATGACTGATCATTGAGCGAGCAGTTTCGCACTGTAGTAAATTGTGGACTGTGCCTAAAATACCAGACCCACTTTGTTTCCCGTCAATCGGCACAATTACAACATTCTTCATCTGCTTTCCTCCTCATTTTAGGGTTGTTTGAATAATAAAAAAATATTTTTTTCAAAGTACTGCCTCCATAAACTATGCATATATTAGGCTAAAATTGAGCTTTTGTCAATATAAAATTCTGGTATGAACTTCTTGAATTCTTTTATTATCTGTGTTAGTTTAAAGCTAATTTAGCACATTATAAACACATTCTTTATAGGAGGACAAAATGAATGAAATACAAAAAAGAGCGCTTGAAACAGAAGAATGGCTCAGGACACCAGAAGGCCAAAAAGCATCAGAAGATATTGGCACTAAGTCGGAAAAAACCTTAATCATAATTGAAGAAGAGAGAAATGCTAGCCAGGAAATCATCTAGCTCACGCAAAAAACCAGTCGGAAAAGACTGGTTTTTATTTTTATAAAAAAATATAAATTCATTGTAGAATTTGGTACAATGGTATATTGTTAATATATTCCTAATAATAATTTAATAAAATATATGGCAGATAAAAAACAAAAGAATAGTCTGTATAAAGAACTAAACGATTTATTTGATAAGCTCCTTGAAAGTAGAGATGAGAAGTTAAAGGGGGTAGAGGAATTAAAGAAAAAAATTACAGACAAACTAGATAAAGAGATTTCTGAGCTGTACGCCAAGAAAGACTTTATAAGAGATATATGGTCGAAGAGAGAGCATTTGAGAAAACAAAGAGTTTCCGTCTTGAAGAGCATTCTTAGAAATAGCCTCTTAACTAATATTCGGTATTTGGTCTCAGCGCCTTTTATCTACGCCATGTTTATTCCAACAATTATTCTTCACATATTTTTAGAGATCTATCACAGAATTTGCTTTCCTTTGTATGGGATAGGATTGGTCCGAGCAAGAGAATATTTTGTATTTGATCGGGCCCATCTCCCATATCTAAATTGGCTTGAGCGATTTAATTGCTTCTATTGCTCATATTTTAACTGTTTAATTTCCTATGCTAAGGAGATTGGAGGAAGAACAGAAAGGTACTGGTGCCCTATAAAACACTCCAAGGTTTTGAAAGATCAACATAGTTCCTACGATAAATTTGTAGACTATTCAGATGGTGAAAAATTAAGAAGAAAATGGAAAGAAATACAGAAAATAGGAGAGTAATTAAACGGACATATTAAAAAATATATAAAATAAAATGGAAGAAAACGAGCAACAATCAAATATAAAAAACCTAATACCTTACTTTAAAGAATTTAAGTGGAGGATTATTTTTAGTTTGTCTCTGCTTATCGTCTCAAAGGTCCTGGCCGTAGCAGACCCATACGTAATGAAAAAGCTTATTGATATTTTAGTGAACACAGCAAGTGAAATAGATATAAAAATAATCGGGATTCTGGTTGCTTTGTTTTTTATTTTACGGTGGGGAACAAATTTGCTTGATGGAGCAAAAGATTATCTCTTTGCTAAGGTGCAGACAAATGTCAAAAGGATGGTTTCCCTAGATATATTTGAACATTTAATCGGACTTTCGGTTGATTTTCACACCAAGAGAGCTACGGGTGGAATTTCTAGAATGATAACTAGAGGAGCGAAAGGACTTGAGAACATATTCTTTTCTTTAACATTTAATATTATCCCAACCTTGATTGAAATACTGTTTGTTGTGATTATTTTTATAAGATTATTCCCAATTTCTTTTACTCTCGTCTTTTTGCTCTTTGTGACTGTTTACGTTATTTTTACTATTAAATTAACCGATAGGAGGCAAAAGGTGTCAATCGAAGCAAACAAAAAAGATGACAGGGCAAGCAGTCAATCAATTGATGCTTTGATGAACTATGAAACTGTAAAATATTTTACAAATGAAAAATATGAGCACATTCGTTATGATGGATTTCTCAAAGACTGGGTAAAGTCAGCTGTAAGGTCAACCAAGATGGGGGCAAATCTAAACATGGGCCAAGGATTAATTATCACCGCTGGGCTGACAGCTATTCTTGCGTTGGCTATAAGAGAGTATTTGGCAGGGGCTGCAACTATTGGTGACTTTGTTTTGGTAACAACCTATCTAACCAGGATCGCAATACCTCTTAACTTTTTGGGCTTTGTTTACAGGATGGTCAAAGATGGTTTTGCTGATGTCGATGAGATGTTTAGGCTATTGAATGTAAAAAATACTGTGGAAGATAGGCCAGGAGCTTCTGATATTGAAAGGGTGAGTGGTCACTTAGAACTCAAGAATATAGCATTTAAATATGCTGATGATAGGACTGTATTGGATGATGTGAATATCGATATCCCAGCAAAATCTAGTGTTGCCCTGGTTGGATATTCCGGCTCTGGTAAATCAACCATCTCAAAGCTTCTTTTAAGACTTTATGATGTTAGTTCAGGGGCGGTCTTGCTTGATGGAGTAGACATCAGAGATGTAAAACAGAGGTCTCTTAGAAAATATATTGGAATGGTAGCTCAGGATACAATTCTTTTCAATGACACAATAGCCCATAACATTGGATACGGGAAAAATAATGCAACAAAAGAGGAAATAGAAAAGGCAGCCAAGATTGCCAATATTCATGATTTTATTGTAAATGAGTTACCAGAGGGCTATGAGACTATAGTGGGTGAGAGAGGAGTCAAGCTTTCGGGGGGAGAGAAACAAAGAGTGGCCATAGCCAGGATGATTATTAAAAATCCTTGTATTTTAATATTTGACGAGGCGACAGCTTCTCTTGATACGAAGTCAGAAAAAATAATTCAAGACGCTATCAAGGACTTGTCCAAAGGAGGCAGAACTACAGTGGTAATAGCACATAGACTCTCAACCATAGTGGATTTTGACAAAATAGTTGTCCTTAGTAAAGGGAAGATCATCGAGGAGGGTACTCACCAGGAATTGTTGCAAAAAGATGGTGCTTATGCTAACCTTTGGAAAACTCAGAGTAATAATGGAAATGAATAGATAATTGATCTTTCATATATAGAGGAGGTGCTTATGAATCCGAGAGCTGTATTTATTTATGGTTTTGCCAAAGGGGCCAATCTGCCCCTAACAATGAAAGCAGTAAACCTAGCACATATTCTTCATAAGGGGCAAGAGCGTGACGACGGCACAGACTATGTCGAACATGTAGTTGACACATGTCATATTCTGATCTCACACAGAATAACCAAGGATGAAGTTCTAGCAGCAGCAATTTTACATGACGTTGTAGAAGACGGTAAATACACCCTTGAGGAAATAGCAAAGAATTTTAATGATCGTGTGGCAAACTTAGTTAGAAAGCTTACCAAGACAAAGAATATGGGGCCAGAAGAATACTATAGAGTTATCGGTGATGACATAGATGCTTTAGCTATTAAAGCAGCTGACCGTACTCATAATGTCAGTGATATGATAAAGGTTTTCTCTCTTGAGAGACTTAAAAAATATGTTGAAGAAACTGAAAAATACGTCTTGCCTCAAATGAAGATTGCCAGGAAGATGAATATCGAATACGGAGATCTGTTTGTTGCATTAGCACTTCATATCAATTCTGTTCTTCTGCCAATCAAGATGATTATCGAAATAAAAGAAGCCGAACAAGCAAAAGCATAATTAGATAGCACCTCCCTAGAGAGGTGCTTTTTATTATTTACAATTAAGTAATTTTGTGTTAGTGTGATATGATTTAAATAAATTAATATGTACCTTTAAAACAAACTTTATTTTTTGGGAGGGAATTATGAGACATGCAATAAGGTTATGGAATTGGTGGCTAGAAATAAGAAGTCTTCCACCAAGCAGGGTATTTTTTTGGTCAGTTATTAAGTATTTTGGCACGATAGACCTATGTTCTTATTGGGATAAAAAGCATTTACACTGCAGTGTTTATAGACTCGTATCTTACATATCAATAATACTTTTTATTGCAGCTGGGCTTTGCATTTATTACGAAAAGGACCCCCTGGAAATTTTAGCAATTGGAATAGATAATTTAGCTTCATACGAAGGAACTGTAATTCCAGACTCCTTTTACAATATTGCCATTGAGCGTTCAAGGCTTGGTGTAGATAAAGAGGATTTGGAGAAGTATATCTCAGGAGATCCAGGTATATATGCACGGCTAGACCTGTTGCTAATAAAAGATTTTCAGTATGCTGGAGAGCGTATGGGTCTTTTGTTCGAGATCGACAATGTTTTGCATTTTTAGGAGGTTGAAAATATTTTCAAACCACTATTGGTAGATTTAAGTTACTGTGATTGGTCTGAAGAAGCACTCGCTAAGTTGCTCAAAAAACATTATCATTTAATATCAAATGAGTTGCGAGACAAGGAAGTGATTCAAAAATATATGAAACTTATCGTCAAGGGGGAGAAGCGAATTAGTTTCCCGCACAAGCGATTATTCAATCTCGTAGTTATGGAGGCTAGAAGTACCTCAGTCTATGATAAAAATAATTTAATTCTCACGGCATCGTATAGCGCCAACAATCTCCTGGGATTTTTTCACACTCACCCAAGCGGTGGTTCAGGGAGACATATATCGGAGGCTGATTTATCTCAATCTTTGACTCATAATATTTTCGTTGTTAGTAGATATAATGACAAGGTAATAGAGGTGTATCTTCTGAAAAATGGTGAAATAAGGTTTGTAAGAAAAATAAGAAAAACATAATCAGTCCAAAAAATGGACTGATTTTTTTGTTTGACAAATTACCCACTAAACTGTTGTCGTATTTAAAAAAAAATGCTAAAATTAAGTTAATTTAAAATACTTATACCTACCCCCCCCATGCTTAACTATTGGTTTAGGAAAATTAAGTTTTTACTAAAAGAATATAGCAAAAAAACACTTCTAGGATTGAAAGACCTGGGAAGTGTTTTATTTTCCTCGACGGCTGATAATTATTTTAGAGTGGAGTCTTGCCGCAAAGAACAGGATGGAAATATTAAATGTACTTTTAGTGGTAATTTCAGATCATATAGGGCATTAAAGAAGTTCCAGAAAAGATTAAGACTAACCACTTTTACGTCCTCGACTGTAATAACTCTCGTCGTTTTGTCTTCGCTACTTACACAAATTTTCAACACAGTCCCTAACCCCACCCATGCTGCGGTTGCTTCTTGGACTCAAACTGACTGGGGTGGTGGTGTGGCGCCTAGCGAATATGCTAACAATGACGATCATAAAGATGGAGAGGGAATAGCTTGGACAAAATTTGCCTCAACCACAGGGCCTATTGTGGCTGATTCAGAGAAGTTCTCATTTGTGGCTGGTGATTATGTGATAGTTGATGATAGTGATACCGACTTTGCCCTAGGAACAATAAATAATACTAGTGAACTTGAATATACTTCCGGGGGAGATAGTTCTGTCCTGCAATTAAAATCAGTACCTCAGGCAGCGAACTTTATTCAAACCACAAATTCAAACATTACTCCAAATATTAGTACAACTGGTGGATTTAATAATGTTACTATTTCTAGTCCGGAGATTGTGGTTAATCCTAGTGGCACTTCTGGGGCAGATGCTAATCTGGAGCTTGTAAATCATTCGGCTAGATCATCTTTTCCCTCTGGTGGCACTAATCACAATGGATCAACTTGGTATCCTTCTGATGGCTCAACAATATCAGGAACTCATTATAATATTTCTACATTCAAAGTATTTTCCGGCAGAACAGTATATGCAGATAATTTGAAAGTTCAAGCTGATGATATGGTAATCGACGGCACTCTAAGTGCATCTGGTAAGGGGGGGGCAGTCCGCTATATTGCAACGGGTCTTTCTCAGTATCCTCGGTCTGGTTCTCATGGAGGTGAAGGGGGTTGCGGTTGGAAAAATGCCGGTGCTCCTCCCACACTTTCTGAAAGATGTGTCTATGAACCTGCTGAACCTACTTTTGGCTCTAATATTCAGCCCACCACAGAGGGGCAAGGAGGAATATACAAGAATATCTCCTCTCCAAATTATGCAGGGAATGGCGGTGGGGTGATACGATTGGATGCAATTAATTCTTTAGCAGTAAATGGTCCTATAAACGCAGATGGTATTAACTCAACTGCAGCCGGGTATAGTGCTGGGGCTGGTGGAAGTATCTGGATAACTGCTAAATATATTTCAGGTAACGGACAAATTACTGCCAAAGGAGGTGATGCAGATTATTGCGGGGCTTGTAACTTTAATCCTCCCTCTGGGCACTATCTCGGACCTGGTGGTGGTGGTGGTCGTATTGCTATTGAGTATTCAAGCGATACACATTCTGGAGCCGTCTCCGTTGCTGGGGGCCAAGGATTTTCAAGCGACGCAGGAACAATCTATTATAAATCATTTCCTGACTATAATTCAGCTACTTATACTTCTTATGTGGATGCTGGGATTGCTTTTCAAAATGTTTGGAATAGTCTTAGTTGGGAAGGGTTATATCCAAATGGTACCGGGGGGCAAAGTTCTTCTCTAAGTTTTAAAGTAAAATCACATAATTTAGCCTCGGCTCCAACATTCACTGCTGGTACTTATTGCTCTGTTTCTAGTCAAACATCAAACAGCTCATTAACCCTTACAGACACCTGTCGTGATTCAACTGATCAATACCTCTGGTATCAAGCAACCCTAAATACTCCTTCAGATGGCACTGAGACACCAGACCTGAATGCTATAGACATTGGGGCTTCTATTCATAGCTTCCCGGTTTCCTCTACTTACGAATCTAAACCATTCCTAGCTGCTGGAAATATTGGATATACTACTACCACTTATGATATCTCGCCTTTAGTTAACGGTGAGAACGTTGAAGTTCGTGTTCGAACCTTTAATCTCACCGACGGAAGTGATAATCCGATTGATGGACCGAATGGCTTTATCTTGCCTGACTGGGCTGATTGTGACCCGATTACAAGTGGTGAAGATATTTCATCTAATAATTGTGTAATTGATGAACAGCAAAGAGTCCAGTATCAAGTAAAAATATTTTCTTCTAGCGATAGAACAAGCACTCCTTCTGTTGATAGTGTAGAAATTGGTTTTGAGCGAGTTGGCGACCCTGAACAGGGAGGAGCGGAGGGCTCTCTTATCTCCTCTTGGTATAACTCTGGTGATGAGGGTAATGTTTTTAATTCTTTCTATTGGCACCAAACAGAGACAATGCCCCCAGGTTCTAGTGTTGAGATGTATGTGCGAACAGCGCCAATTTTGCCAGGGGACACTAGTCCAACAGACCTAACAGACGATGTTCCGGATGTGGCTAACGCCACAGAATGGATGGGGCCGAATGCTCCATGGGTTGATGCTCCTTTTACAGACGTACATCCTCGTTGTGCTACTAGCACCGTTGTCGGTCCGCCGGCAGCGACAAAGGTTTTTTGCACGGTTGATAATGCTGGTCTCGCTTTTGACGGATCTGGTGATTATTTCATGCAGTACAAGATAAAAATAGTTTCAACTCTTGGATACATGGCTGACGTTTCAGAAGTTGGTATTACCTATGAGGTAAATAAACGACCAGTAATTTCTGGAGGATCTGATCTTGACGTAGGGCAGAATTATGACCTGGAAGATTCTGACTTCGGAAAACTTATGATAGGTAGCTATGAAGGAGGGACTCATGGTTTTGGTTTGTCTGATGATGATGATTCCTCAGCGACCATATATTATGGTATAGACCTTGGTTTACGTTTGAGCGCTGAGCTAGGCTATGGAACAGACTCTTTTCTTTTGACTAATACAAATGCTAACGACAATAATGCTAACCCCCTAAAAACTTCTGATATATATATTCAAATTGATGAAGAACAAATTCTCTGTTCGGGTAGAACGGGATACCTGTTGGAAGGATGTTCTCGGGAGATAAATAATTCTCTGACCTCTGTTCACTCAATTAATTCAACTGTCTGGATTATGGCTACGAGCTCCAACCTATCAGGAGACTATGGACCAGGGATTGGAACAACTACTACTGATTCACTTTCAGCTGTTTGGGATTTTAAAAACGATGTTTCGACTGGGGTTTATTATGACACCGCGATTCTCCGTGTTGTTGCCAATGACGGAAGAACAGCTAAACAGGTGACAAAAATTGACGGAGCTATCTCATCACCTTTTATAATCGACACAACAAAACCAAATATCAATAACAATAAAACCAGTGTAGGCACTTATGATGTTATTAAGGTTGATGGTCGACAGTTTGATGGTTCAACCAGCACTGCTAGTACGAGTCTTTGTGCTAGCCTAGGGGCAATGAACGCCAATGAGGTTTGTGTGACCATTAAAGCTAATGATGACTCTGATATATACTATCGCTACTCAGCCACTTCAAGTCTAGATGGTTCTGGTCTTTTAGTCTCAGACGGCCTAAACGGCTCGAGTGCTACTTGGATCGCTGACAATAACACCAAAACAGCCACAGGAGTTAGTTTTAAAATGTCTATTGCTCCTGAGACTACCACTAAACAAGCTTCGGTCTATGTGCAGTTTATGGATGAGGTTGGTAATGTAACAAATGAAAGTTCCGCTGATATATATGTAAGCACTCCAGAGAGACCATCAGGGGTAATGATTCAAGATATTACAAATACTTTTACCACCCCCAATGAAGAAGGCTTATTTATCACCTGGAAGAGAAGTTCTATGGAGGACGAGGTTAGTGACGGCTGTATCGGCGTTGGCTGTTTTGCATATTATGAAATCGAGAAAGCGGTTACTACCGGAGCCAACCCAACAGACAATGATTTTCAGCTCTATGCTCAATTAAATCCAAGTGAAAATTATCTAGATTTGTCTTTGTCTCATCTTGATGAGAGAGGGACTAATTATTATCGTGATAATGATGTTATCTATACTGGCTTAGAAACATATTTCTATCGGATAGTCACAGTTGATCAGGTGGGCAACCGTTCATATTATTCTGTTCGCGGTGACGATGACTCCTCAATTCTCCGTGGTATCGCTAATGGTACTCAAGACCCTGGTGAAGGTGGTGGTGGAGTTAGTTCTGAAGGGCCAAGTCTGACTTATGTCTCAGCCAGCCCTACTTCTGGTGAAGCGACAATTACCTGGACTAGTCCTGCTGATCAATTGTCAGATTCGGCTGTTGATTATGTGGATGAGGCAGAATATTTAGCTAATAATTTTACCAATGCCATCACAGTTGGCAATGCTACAATGGTTGATTATCATGAAGTGACAATTAAAGGGTTAACTCCTGGGGAGACATATTATTTCCGGATAAAATCAACTAACAACACTGGAGGAAATACAACCCAAGAAACAGACACAAATCATCCTGGGGGTTTTAGCTTTGCGACTACCAACGGAGTCAATATTGTGCCTGGTTCAATTACGGCCTCTGGTCTGAACGGACGGGCGATCATTGAATGGGAGACTGATATTCCAGCGAGCTCTTATGTTGTGTACAGCGATTTTATTAATGACGGCATTGACGCTGATAATGCCCTGGTCAATCCTAATACTTTTGGCTCTGACACCTTGGTCAGTCAAGATACAGATGGTGATGGATATATCAACCACACAGTTGAGCTAAGTGGTCTCGGGGTTTCAACTTACAAATTTTTTGTTCGCTCGATTGATGCTGGATCTATTTTAGATGAAGACAAAAATGTCGATGTTAATGGAGCGACTAATTATTATGAATTTACTACCACTAATGACCAAACAGCCCCAGAACTTGATGGTTCCATTGTCGAATACGCTACTCACAACAAAGCGTATATTTCCTGGCGTACAAATGTTTTAACTCACGGCAGCATTAGCTACGGCACCTCAAGTCTAGATCTTATTAGAGAAACCTTTGATTACAATATTGAGTCAGGGATTCTCCTTGAAGACTTGGAACCAAATACTACTTATAATTATGTGATAGATTTTGAAAACAAAAATTTGATTAACGCCACCTCTTCTCCTCAATCATTTACCACAGATTCTTCAATCTATGAACCAATTGTCTTTACTGACCACTCAGCGCTTGAAGCCATGATAACCGACACGGATGCACTTGTGTATATTGAACCAGCCTTTTCTTCACTTGCCAGCTCCACTCTCTGTTTTCATGAAAACAATAACCAAGGTGTAGACGGCTTTGAGGATTTTGACTGGGATACGGAGTGTAGCGGAGGGGCTAATCCAAACGTAATCGAGGGAGCGGGAATAACCAAAACTCACTACTACAAATTAATTAACAAGTTTAATTATTTAAAAAACTATTCATACAAAATTAAGGTAGATGATTTTTATAATGAAACAAGTTATGAATATCAAGGAAATTTTAAAACCCTTGAGAGGCAAGTATCGCACACCTCTCTTCAGAATATTATTGATTTTGATAGTCAATTTTGGCAATGGTCAGGTTCGGAGGTGATGGTAAATTTTAAAACAGACGCTCTAGCTAAATCATTTGTTTGTTACCTGGAAGGAGGAGCTTCAGATCTTATTGACGCTGATACCAAATCTTGTATCAACGGTTCCACTAAGGTGGATAGCCCAACAGGCTCTATTATTCATGTTTCTAAAGCTAGCAACCTTACTGTTGGTAGTCTTTATTCATTTCAGGCTTTGGCGATTGATGAAGTTGATAACACCATTGTAGTTAAGTCACAATTAGAGCAAGTGCAGTTGCAGCAAGAAGCTGATCCAGATCCAATTGGTTCTCTCTCTCTGCCAGTAGCAGAGGGCATATCGGATACAGACGCGATTGTCACCTTTTCTACCGATGTAGATGCTACTTCATATATTTGTTATTCAACCAGCTCAGTTAGTGTAGCCGAGATTGAAGACAATAATTGCTCTTCCGAGGGTTTTTATCGAATGGAAATAGGAGCAGGGAGTGCTACCAAACTTCACGCCTATCACATCAAGGATAACTTGCTAGCAGGTACTACATACTACTTAAGGGCAAGGGCAGCCGGTTCAGCCAACAACGCAAGCCCCATTACTTCTAATGAGGTCTCATTTGCCATGGCTTCGGTACAAGTAGTCCCAACGATTACTCAGATTACAAATTTTACGGACAGCTTAACGAGTCCTAACTCGGCTGTCATAACTTTCATAACTGATGCTCTGGCGACAAGTACTTTGTGTATTTCCGAGGCTCCAACAGAAATTGCTAGCACCAGTTTTGATCTTGATTGTCTGGCAAACCAAAAATATACAAAAACAGATTCGTCAAAAACTCATTCATATACAATTTCAAGCTTAACACCAAGTACCAACTATAACATGATGGCGCGAGTAACTGATGCTGGCAATGGGACTACTCAGCTCTATACTAGCCTTGGATCATTCTCAACTGAGGCCTCAGTTGTCCCTCATCTAGATCTAGTCTCAATAGAGAATATGAAAGTTCCTCACAAAACCGATGACTCAGCTCTGGTGACCTTCACCACAAATAACGACACCTATATAACTACTAATGCCAGCTCCACTATTTGTTATGCGCTTGACTCTGTCACAGAAATAGATTCTTTTAACCCGAATACAGCTGACATCACTGACTTTAACGTAGCCTGTGCCTTTGGAACAAGAGTGGAGGGGACAGTTGGGCAAACTCATTATTTCCTTATAGAGAGCCTTACCATCGATACTGCTTATTCGGTAATTATTGCTGCTACTGACGAGGTGGATTCTGGGATACATTCTTTTGAAGCTATGAATTTTATAACTGATGCTGAAGTTGTTAATTATGACACGATTACCATTGAAGAGAATATAGATACCATATTGGTTTCGGATACCAAGGCAATTGTTACCATGAAATCTAATATTGAGACATACTCCACCCTCTGCCAAGCGAACTCTAGTATTAGTGTTGATGGTCCTTCGAATAATTTTGTTATTGGAGATTGTGATCTCCCTATTCCGGGAATAGCTGTCCCGACGAAGAATCATACTTATGAGCTAGACATAAGCCCGAGACTGAATGCCTCTGATACTGGCTTGAATTATGCAATGATTAGATTGGTTAATCCTGACGACAATGCTGATATTGTTTACTCTTCGAATACATTTAGTTTTGCGTCAGCCATTAGAACCATCACTAATGAAGCTCTTGCAAACCCAGGTACTCCGGATAGTGACAACCTTATGGGCGTTACCACAGACTCCGCCACTCTTAGTTTCACCGCCAACACCCCACATATCTCCGTTATCTATTATGCTACTAGTTCGGTCACGGACATTGCCTCTGCCTTTGTCGCCACCTCCTCAACTCCTTCCCGGAATCATATTTTTAAATTAGAGGGGCTTGAAGAAAATCAACAATATTATTACAGAATCAAATCGATTGACGCTCAAGATAGTAGTATATTTTTCTTAAGCCCAGACTCAGTGCTTTCCACCTTTAGTACCTTAGAATCTGGGGATACAGATCCTCCTCTAATTACTGTGGGCCCAAGTGATAGCTCTACCATAGACTCAGCCACTATTTCTTTCACCACTAATGAGGCGAGTATAGCCACCATACTATATGTAACACAAAACAACCTTGCCAATATCGATACATCACCAAAGGAGGAAGCTTCTACTCAACAATATAGAGCAACTCATAACGTGGAAATTGACAACTTAATTCAGAACCAAGTGTATAGATACAAGATTAGAATCCAAGATCAATTAGGCAACGAAGAGACATATCCTCTTAGTGGTGATCCTTTCACCTTTACTACCGAGCAGGATGAAACCGCCCCGGTTATTTCTTCACTTTCTTACACCACCGCAACCAGTTCGGCAACAATTACCTGGAAAACCACCGGAGATCTTTCAAACACTAAAATGGAGTGGGGAGAAACGATAAGTTATGGAGAGCTTGAGCTGGACGAAGAAGACACAATTTATCATGTAGTAAATATTGATGGTTTAGTTCCTGGTAATTTATATTTCTTTAGAGTGAGCTCGGAAGATCTTTCTGGAAATATTGGAAGTACTACCAATCAATTTGCGCTACCTTTGAGTGAAGTCGAGATAAAGGAGGAAATTAGAGAAGAGACTATTGAGGAAATTAGAGAAGAAGTTGAGTCAGAAACTTCTGGTGGAGGAATGATTATTATCGATAAAACTGACAAAGTTGCTCCAGTGATAAGTGATGTAAAGGTAGCAGAACTTGGAGATTTTTATGCCCTTATAACTTGGACCACAGACGAACCCGCCAATTCAACACTTTTCTATGGTCTTTCTAGCGAATATAGCGGAGCGGTAACCAACAAGGAAAGCATCTTAGAAAACACAACCTCGCACACAGTTCTACTGAAGAATTTAGTTCCCCTAGCGACCTATCATTTCTCAGCAGTTTCAATTGATGATAGTGGAAATGTTGCCAACTCTCCTGACTATTCTTTTACCACCAGAGAGGAGGGTAGCACCGAAGATGATATTACTCCCGAGAAGGCAGAAGAAGTAGAGGAAAGTCTTAGTAAGATTCAGGAGCTAGCTGCAGAACTTTTAACCACTGGTCAAGCTGATGAATCTGACATAAAAGAAGCGATTGCTAAAATGACAGCCCCGCCATTGATTACTGGAGATGGTCCAGAGGTTCATGAAATTACAAGTAAAAGTGCTTTAATTCTCTGGGCTACAGACAGAAGAGCCAACTCGGTTGTTTCATATTTTAAAACCGAAGAAGGAGTTGAGAGTGCTCGTCAAGTAGGTAATTTTGAAGAATTGGTTAATGATCATCAAGTTCGGGTAACAGGACTAGACTCCGGAACTGATTATACTTTTATCGGTAAATCAACTGATGTTTTGGGGAATGTTGGTGCCTCTGATCCAATTAGTTTTACTACTGAGATTATTCCGTTTATTTCGAAAGTTTCAATTCTAAATATTAAATCAGATTCAGTGGAGATAGATTGGTATTCAAACACGCAAACCACCTCTCTGCTTGAATACGGCGCTGACCAAAACTACGGTAAAGACCTGGTAATTGATATAAGTGATTATACTTTGGGACACCATGCCAGTCTCGGAGATTTGAGCCCTGGTACTACATATCATTTTAGAGTTAAGGGTTATACAAGAGCAGGGGATGTTATCTCTTCCGATGACTACACTTTCACAACTCTGTCTAACCCAGACGTTCTTGGATATTCTATTGAAAATATTACAGACAAAAGTGCAACAATTTCTTGGACCACATCTCAGAGGACGACCTCTGAAGTCGAGTATATCAATTCAGACACCAGCGTTTCGGACACGGTAGCTAATTCCGAACTAACACTCCAACATTCTGTAGTTTTAAAGAACCTCAATCCAGGAGTGAAGTACGATTTTCTTATTAGGGGCTCAGATGAGTTTGGTCAGGTTACTGAATCAGAACTTTTTTCCTTTACGACTCTGGTCGACACCCAAGCCCCTATAATTGAATATGTAAAAACAGATATGGCACTTATTTCTAAAGGACAGGAAGATGGCATTCAAGTTGTTATAACCTGGAAGACAGACGAAATATCTAGTAGTGAAGTTATTTATGCCGAAGGTGTCCAAAAAGATATTTCAGAAAATGAAGCAAGCGGGTCAAAGGTTAAGGTTGTTAAAGCTGAAGGAGGTTTAACTAACAAACATGTTTTGGTTGTTACAGATTTTAGGGTGGGCTCTGTCTATACAATAAAAGCTAAATCAATTGATGAGGCTGGGAATGTTTCTTATTCCAAAAAATATACTGTACTAACACCACAAAAGGAAGAATCAGTTTTACAAGTTATTATTAAGACTTTTGAGGATACTTTTGGTTGGCTAAACCTTGGTGGGTAGACCATTAATGATTAGTATTTTATAAATTAGAGCTAAATTAAAGAGCTCTTTTGTCGTTTGACATTGAGGTTAAAATCTATAATAATAGAGTCTATATGAAGAAAATATTTTACAAATTAATTATAGTTTTTTTAGTTGTTCAGGTAGGCTATTTTGCCTATTCTTTTTTGTTTGATCGTGATAATGAGATTATTTCCAGCGAAAACGAACAGGTAGTAGAAGAAATTATTATCCCAGAGAAAACAGACAGAATAGAATCAATTGAAATAACTGAAGGCTCAACTTACGGCTCCTTAATGGAGGAAATGGATATCGGTGGCTCTGTTTATATGTCAATTTATGCGGCAGCGGAAGATGTCTATGACTTGGTGAAAATTCGTTTGGGCAGAGAACTTACTCTTGTTTATGACAAAGATACAGACGAATTTAAAGAACTCATATATCAGATAGACACCGAAGAAAAGATTCATGTTAGAAATTCAAAATATTTTGAAAAAGAAAATGAAGAAATCGCCACAAGCAGTGAAGAAGTTTCAAATTATTGGTTTGCTGAAATTATCGAAATTCCTTATGAGATAAAAGTAACCACCAAAGAGGGCGAGGTTAAAACATCTATGTATGTGGCAGCCCTTGAGAATGACATAGACGAACGAGCAATCATTGAGTTAGCGAACGCTTTTCAGTGGTCAATTGATTTTGCCCTAGATCCACGTGTGGGAGATACATTTAAATTTGTTTATGAAGAAAGATATCTAGATGGTGAATATGTTATGCCTGGTAGGATTTTGGCAGGTCGCTATATCAACGCCGGGGAAGAGAACAATTTGTATTACTTTGAAGAATCAGAAGACAATATGGGTTATTTTGACAGTGAAGGAAACTCGGTCCAGAAAATGTTTCTAAGAGCTCCAGTCGAGTTCCGTTACGTTTCTTCTGGCTTCACAACTGGGTCTAGATATGTGGCCGCTTTTAATGTTTCAACAGGACATCGGGCGATCGATTACGCTACTCCCCTGGGAACTCCTATCCGTGCAGTCGGAGACGGAACAGTAATCTTTGCAGGCTGGAATTCTGGTGGCTATGGTAACTTAACAAAGATAAGACACAACTCAACATACCAAACAAACTATGCTCATCAATCAAGGTTTGCAGTTAGCTATGGACAGAAAGTGAAGCAGGGAGACATAATTGGCTACGTTGGTTCAACTGGATTCTCAACTGGACCACACTTGCACTATGAGATGGTAAAAAATGGGGTAAAAGTAAATCCATATAACGAAATTCTTCCACCAGGGGAACCTATTAAAGAAGACAATAGAGCAAGGTTCGAAGAAACCCTAGAAGAATATAACAAGATGTTGGAATAACCAGTATTTGTGGAACTTTTCCAATGATACAGAATAGATGGAAAACTCAAAAATAAAATATAAACTTAAAAAAAGTCAGAAAGTAAAAAGACTGAGAATAAGCATCCACAGCGATGCCAGCGTTGTGGTATCTGCCCCCTTCTCAATGTCTCAAAAAACTATTGAAAAGTTTATGAGAGAGAAGAGTTCATGGATAAAAAAGTCAATTGATTATTATGAGAACAAAGCTATTCGACTTGAATCCTTTGAACTAACAAGAGGGAAAAGAGAAGAAATAAAAGAATACATTACTACTAGGTTGGAAGAAATAAATAAGGTTTACAATTTTGATTATAATAAAGTCTTTATTAAAAATCATAAAAGTAGATGGGGCTCTTGCTCGAGTGATAGAAATCTAAATTTTAATTATAGAATAATCAGCCTGCCACAGAGGCTATCTGACTATATTATTACTCATGAGCTTTGTCATATTTCAGAGATGAATCACTCAAGAAGGTTCTGGGATCAAGTGTCTAGAAATATTCCAGATCACCTAGAAAGAAGAAGAGAGCTAAAGAAAATAATTTTTTGATATGCCAGAATTACCAGAAGTGGAGACAATCAAAAATGATTTGTCACAAAAAGTCTTAAACAAAAAAATATCCAAAATAGTTATTAAGAAGCCCAAGTTAGTAAAGAGCTCTTATACTAATTTTAAAAAAGACCTTTTGGGGGCATCCTTTTTTGAAATAGACAGGATCGGGAAACTTTTAATTTTTTCTTTCAGGAAAGGAAAGAAAGAAAAATATTTATTGGTCCATTTGAAAATGACGGGTCAGTTTATTTTTGTTGGACATAATTCTTTGGTTGCCGGAGGACATGCTAACTCGAAAGAAGAGTCCAAGAGATATAGAATGGGGGGTCTCGAGAAAGGTCTGCCAAATAAATTCTCTCATATTATCTTTTACTTTGGTGAAAAGGAGATTTTGTATTTTAACGATATGAGACAATTTGGTTATATGAAAATCGTTACTAAGGACGAGTTGGATATTATCAAAAACAAATACGGAATAGAGCCTTTGCAAAAGAATTTTACTTGGAAAAATTTTCAAAAAATATTTCAAAATAAGAAAACCAATATAAAAGCCTTTCTGCTAAAGCAAGACGTTATATCTGGCCTAGGAAATATTTATGTCGATGAAATTTTGTTCGCTTCTGGGGTTTTGCCAACCAGAACAGTAGCTGCACTTAGTGAGGGAGAGCTAAGAAAAGTATTTGAAAACACAAAAAGTATTATAAAAAAAGCAATAAAATACAGAGGGACGACCTTCAGTGATTATGTCGATTCAAGTGGAAAGCGTGGTAACTTTTCAGATTTTCTAAAAGTATACGGTAAGCAGAAGACGCTTTGTCCTAAATGCGCCAGAACAGAAATTTTGAAAATAAAAGTAGCTGGCAGGGGGACTCATTTTTGTCCTTATTGCCAAAATTAAAGGGGATTTTATAAAAAAGATAGATTGTGCTATAATTAGTGTAATAATACATTAATTTTTTTTATGTCAAAAACTAAATTTGCAAAAATTTTTGTTACATTTCTATTTTTAGTATCAACTTTTCTTCTAGGATCTTTTATTTTTGGAGAAGCACAGGCACAAGAAGAGACTTGTGACAAGGCAACCCTAAGAGTTATTGCTAGAAATGATTTAGGGGAATATATCCCTGGTATAAAATTTGACATATATAAAGTTGCCTATGACGCAGATCAGAACCAAAAACCTGGTTCAAAGGTTACAGGGGGCACAATCGATTCAGTGTTGGGATACAAAGAAGTTTCTTTTGTTCCGACAGAGGGTGAATATGTTTTGAAAATGTGGGACAAAAATTCAAACTCCGGAGCTTTTTGGTTTTTTAATGATATTAGCCTGGCCTGTGGGGCTGAGGAGGAATTAACAGAATATCTCAGCGGATTCAATTTTGTATTACGTGATTCTAGCGGAGAGCTCAGAAAAGACTCTAAGGTTACTCTTTATACACAGAGGTACGATGTTGATGGAGAACCGATAAAAGAAAGACAAGATTTAGTTGCTAGTCTAAACACTTCCAGCGAGGGTGAAGCTAAGATATATGTTGCAGACTCTTCTCACTTCTTAGATGATGTTGATGGTGGCTCTTATGTTTTTGTTTCACCAGGTCTAAATGGCGGAGAATTTATTCATTATGATTTGGTCACAAGTGATGGTGCGACAGAAGAGTTTGAATATATTTTTAGTGACATTGAATTTTATGTAGAAGATGAGTATGGAATTCCATTCCCAGCGAATACTAAAGTGGAAATATACAAGCAGGCTTATGACCATGATGGTGAAGAGATTTTAGGGGATAAGGTAAAGGATGTCTATACAGATGATAAGGGGTTTGCTTTTTTTGAATATCCCGAAGACATCTACGCTGTAAGGGTGAAAAATGGAAGTGGCGATTATCAAAATTTTTGGGAAATCGAAATGGTTGATAGAGAAAGGACTAGAGTAGAACTTATTGTTGAAGGAGAATGGCAAGATGGAGTTGGGGCTTGTGAAGCTAGTTCAAAAGTAAATATTGAAACAAGAAATTTTAATGGAGAATACGTTCCAAATATTTCTTTTGAATTGTATGAGCAAATTACAGACATAGATGGTGAAATAAAAATAGGTAATAAGGCTGTGAGTGGTAAGGTTAATGAACTTGGAAAGGGTGTAGCAACTTTTAATCCAGACCCCAGGAAGACATACATTATTAAAATGTGGGATAAAAATGCCAATATAGGTGATTTTTGGTTTTACGACGATACTAAGTTTTTCTGCGGTGAGGATATAAATATAGTCAAAGACTTAAGTTCAATTACTTTTGTATTAAGAGATGCTGATGGGAATCTTCTTAAAAATCATTCTTTTTCTTTGTATACCCAGAGTTTCGATATAGACGGTAATGCTCTCAGGGAAAAGAAAGATCTTTTGAGCTCTTCACTGAATACTGGTGCCGAAGGAGAATTAAGAATATATGTTTCAGGTCCAAATAATTATGATGAGGGAAAAAATGGTAAATATATCTTTTCTTCTAAAAATGCGGCAAAGGTTGAGTTTACAAGCTACAATCTTGATGTAAGTAATTATAGCGATCTGAAATTTGAATACATTTTCAGTGATCTTGTGTTAAAAATTAAAGACGCCTTATCTCAGCCAGTAGAGGGTCTTGAGTTGGAGATATATAAACAGGAGAGAAGCGAAAATGGAGATAAAATACTAGGCACTCTTGTTACAAAGAAAAAAACAGACATAAATGGATGGGTAAAGTACGAATACCCAGAAGGAACATATGCCGTACGCTTTAAGGATTCATTGGGAAAATACTTTACTTATTGGGATGTTAAAATAAAAGATCGTGACAGGAATGTAAAGGAATTAAAAAAGAATTTAATCAGGATAACCCCAAAAGGGAGTGCGGGGAATATAATGGCCGAAGGGACAACAGTAAATATTTATTCGATGATAGCAGACGATGATGGTCAGCATTACTATCAAAGTAAGACGCTAAAGAGTTTGAAAACGGGCGCGAAGGGATATCTTGATGTTTCTTTGGTTTCCGATGTTTATCTTTTTACTTACAAAGACAAGGAAGAATATGGCGTTGCTAGTGAAACATTGAACGGGGCATTTCATGATATTGAATTGAGAAAAGTTCCTGAAAATGAAATTGTTGATGGGAGGAAATTTGTAGTTGTTAGATCAGAGTCTAGTGCCACTGGATCAGGGGGCCTAGCTGACAAACTTAAGGGGCATATATTATTGCAAGTAGAAAACAATGGAGAGGCCTGGTATGTCGATCACGAATCAAGAAAGAGATATTATATGAGGGACGGAGGAGTGGCCTATCAAATGATGAGGGATTTTGGATTGGGAATAAGTAATGAAAATCTAAAGAAAATCCCAATAGGTTTTGATGATAGATTTGAAGATATGGATTACGATGGAGATGGTCTGCCAGACAAAATGGAAGAGGCGCTAGGCACAGACATGTATGACAGCGATACGGATATCGATGGCTATAAGGATGGTGAAGAGGTTATGAATGGATACAATCCTCTCGGGCCCGGGAAGCTTCCACAAGACTTAGGGCTTGCCGAAAAGCTAAAAGGGCAAATTCTTTTACAGGTCGAATCAAGAGGAGAGGCTTGGTATGTTAACCCAACGGATGGCAAGAGGTATTATATGAAAGACGGTGATAGCGCTTATAATATAATGCGTTTTCTTAGCCTGGGTATAACAAATGAGGACTTAAATAAAATAGAAGAAGGAGAATTAATAGAATAAATATGTACGATATTATTATAATCGGAGGGGGGCCGGCTGCTGTTTCCGCCGGTGTCTATGCTGCTAGGAAAAAAATGAAATCACTATTGATAACCGACACCTTTGGTGGTCAATCAGTTGTTTCAGATAGTATAGAGAACTGGATAGGGGAGGAAGCGATAAGTGGTTTTGATTTGTCACAAAGGCTAGAGAAACATTTAAGAGCTCAAGACGGCATAGAAATAAACACAGGTGAGTTGGTAGAAAAGGTTTTAGAGGACGGAGGTAATTTTAAAATTAAAACAAATAAATCAGAGTATTGTTCGAAAACTATTTTGCTTACATCTGGCGGTAGAAGAAGAAGGTTGGGAGTTCCTGGTGAGGAAAAATTTGACGGCAAGGGAGTGGCCTTTTGTTCTACATGTGATGCGCCTCTTTTTAGAGGACGTGAAGTCGCTGTAGTCGGTGGTGGTAATTCAGGCCTTGAGGCTGTGGTTGACCTGTTTCCGTATGCCACAAAGATCACTCTCCTAAATAATACTGACAAATTAAAAGGCGACCCATCTACTATAGAGGAAGTAGAAAAAAATGAAAAAGTAGAAATAATAAACAACGCAAAGGTAAAAGAAGTGATGGGAGACACCTTGGTTGAGGGGTTAGTATATGAGGACGAAGAAGGAGGAGAGAAGAAGCTTGACTTGCAAGGGGTCTTTGTGGAAATAGGTTCTGTGCCAAACTCAGAGATGGTGAATGGTTTAGTTGAATTAAATAAGTATAAAGAAATAGTAGTTGATCATAGAACATACGAGACTAGCAAAAAGGGCATATTTGCAGCTGGGGATGTTACCGATGAAATATATAAACAAAACAACATAGCTGCTGGTGACGCTATAACTGCTCTTTTGTCAGCATATAATTATATTTTGAATTTGGATAAAAAAAGTCCAGCTCATGATACAGAATAGTTTGCAAAAAAAGAAAGCCCAGATTGTAAAGTCCGGGCTTTTTTAGTTGAAAGGAGTTAACTGTTTGCAATTTGCTCTTGCAGGGGTTTATTGTCTTTCGTTTTATTGGTTTCATTTTTGTAAGTCTTTGCCAGGTTCATTGCGAACCAGGCGATAATTAAGGTTAAAAAAAGGGTGAAAACTATTTGACGGCGAAGTTTTTTCTTGTAGCTTTCAACCGATTCAGACATATTAATCTCCTTTGATTTGTATATTTTTAAAAAGCGATAACATAAATTATTATACGTATTATATCATAAAATATATTATTTGTCAATATTAATTTTTTGCAGTAAAAAAGCCCGACTATCGCTGGGCTTTGGTTGAGATGTTTGTTAAACGAAGCATTTAGCGATAAGGAGTAGGGCAATGACAATAAACATTATTTTTTGAAAGGGGGTGGTCTTCATAAGATCTCCTTTATGAGAAAGAACGGATTTTTTTGACTTAGTTGAAATATAGCATATTTTATTAATTATGTCAAGTTATTTTTATTTTTTATTGACATTGTGGTGAATTTGTAATAATATAATAAAAGTGAAATATTAAACAAATAGGATATTACAGGCGTCTGTCTGTTTATTTTTATTAGGAAAGACTATGTCTCAAGATAACATGATTAAACTTGAATGCACTGAGTGTAAAAGAGTTAATTATTTTTCAAGAAAAAACAAGAAAACTTTAAAAGAAAGATTGGAGTTAAAGAAATTTTGTAAGTTCTGCAACGCACACATCACACATAAAGAAACAAAATAATCCATTTTGTTTCTTTTAATATAAGATCGTCTAGGTAAGTAATCAGCGGGTTAGCCCGCTCATTCGCCTGTGGCGAACTGAGCGGGTGTCGTATAATGGTAGTACAGGGGTCTCCAAAACCTCTAGCGTGGGTTCGATTCCTACCACCCGTGC
>PKTH01000009.1 GCA_002869265.1 Candidatus Parcubacteria bacterium | reverse complement strand
ATCTTGCACTCTAGTCAGGGCCTCATTCGGGGTGAGTCCGTCTAGGGCGCAATGTTCTAAATTATTATATATATTATTCCATTTCTTAATTTCTCTCCTTAATCCTAATATAGTTTCAAACTTACGTCTATCGTAAAACATCTCCTTGTCTGTTCTGTGACTTCTCTCTACCTTGCCATTCTGAGCTGGCTTGCCTGGATCAATTAAGTAGTGTATGATATTTAGTTTCTGACATTCAATGTCTAGAGGATGTAGTCTCGGGTTAATCGGATCAGCAGATTTTAGATATCCCGTGTATCTATTCGTAAAACAGGAACCATTATCTGTTTTTATTGCCCTCACCCTAAACGGTGCCATCTCAATCACTTTCTTGAGAAACTTGATAGCACTTCCATTTCCCATGTCATCATATATTTCTAGATACCTCCACCTACTCGCACAGTCTATGGCCGTAAATTGATAATATCTCTTGTTTTTAAGCCTTTTTGGTACATATTTGATGTCTATCTCCACTAGCTCCCCAGGATCAAGTGGAACTCTAATATATTTCATTTTTAGCTTTTTGGTTCTGTATTTTCTAACTAATCCTTCCTGCTTTAATATTTTACCAATAGTTCGGTCATTAATATCTATTCCTTCTTTTTTTAATTTATAATTCAATTTGCGAGCACAGAGATTAGTATCTTTTCGTAGCTCTATTATCCTCTCTTTTACCCATATCGGGGTGTCCAGAGGATTAGACTTAGGTCTTCTAGATTTATCACTTAAACCAACTATTCCTTCTTTCCTATATTTGGATAACCAGTATTTTAGTGTCCTTTCTCCGAAGGGACACACCTTAGTCATTTGCTTAATGGATATCTCTTTGTCCAATATCGGTTTAATCCACCGATACCTTTCTTCTTGTGTATTATTTGGCATAGTTTTCATATGCCCCTAGATTAACAAAAAAGTGCAATATGTGTGTGCACATTACCCTTTTTTATTGACAGAATTATATTATTATGTTATTATAATATACAATATAAACACATGGAAAGAAAACTAAGACATTTAGAATTTATCTTATCTATCGAAAACAGATTAGCAACCCTGTCTTCGGTAATCAAAGGCTGGGCAATTTCACTAATCCCCGCTCTTTTTGCGCTCTCTATAAAAGGTATCGAAATCATATATTTAGTTGCCATATACTTAATGCTTCTTATTTTCTGGACACTCGACGCTCATGTTTTAACTATCGAAAGATCTTATAGAGCACACTATAATGCTGTTAGACTAAAAGATCCCGAAAAGATTAATTTTGATATGAATACCAAACACTATAAGAATACTAAAATTCATGGAAAAAAAGTTAGTTTTTTAGCAGCCATGTTTTCTAGAAACCACACAGTTTTCTATCTATCATTATCATTTGTAATATTTATTTTTTGCTATATTTTGTCCCTAAATAAATAAACCCCGGTCTCGCCTCTAAATAGCCAGGTCTCTTGCCCTGGCTATTTTTTATTATATTTGTATAATCAATATATGAATGTAAAAATTGAAAAATCTTGGAAAGAGGTTTTGGACAATGAATTCCAAAAAGATTATTTTCAAGAACTAACAAATTTTGTAAGAAAAGAATATCAAAATAAAAATGTTTTCCCTAAACCGGAAAATATCTTTCGCGCTTTTGATTTATGCCCCTTTTCAGAAGTAAGGGTGGTAATCTTGGGACAAGATCCTTATCATGGCCCCAATCAAGCACATGGACTTTGCTTTTCTGTGCAGTCAGGGATTCAAAACCCACCATCATTAAAAAATATTTTCAAAGAAATTTCTTCAGATCTAAATATCAACTTATCGGGATCTGGCGATCTTAGCCCCTGGGCTAGACAAAGAGTATTCTTGTTAAATTCGACATTGACTGTGCTAGCCGGTCAGGCTGGCTCTCATCAATCAAAAGGATGGGAAGAGTTTAGCGATGCAGTAATCCAAAAACTTTCAAACAAAAAAAAGAATCTAGTGTTTCTTCTTTGGGGCTCATACGCTGGCAACAAAGAACACCTAATAGACTCAAGTAAGCATTTGGTTTTGAAAGCACCTCATCCCTCTCCTCTCTCAGCTTATAGAGGATTTTTTGGCTCAAAACATTTTTCTAAAACAAACAACTATCTAAAAGAAAACAACGTCACCGAAATAGACTGGAAACTATAAAATAGTAGCAGCTAGCTCTGCCAATTCAGAACGCTCCCCTTTTATAAAAGTAATGTGTCCTGAGATAGACTCTTCTTTAAATTTCTCCACTAAAAAGGTTAGTCCATTTGATGCACTGTCCAAATAAGGATTATCAATTTGATATGGGTCACCAGTAATAACAATTTTCGTTCCATTCCCCACTCTGGTGATAATGGTTTTAATTTCATGAGGTGTTAAATTCTGAGCCTCATCAACTATTAAATATTGATTTTGCAAACTCCTGCCACGAATATAAGTTAGAGGCTCAACTTCGATGAGCCCATCATCAAAGAGTGATTGAATACTTCTTTTGTTTTTTGTTTTCCCAGGACTAGTACTCATCAAAAAATCTAAGTTATCATTGATCGGCTGCATCCAGGGCCTTAGTTTGTCTTCTATTTCCCCAGGCAAATATCCTATATCTCTTCCCATGGGGAATATTGGTCTTGAGACAACCAATCTATTATATTTTCTATCCTTAATTGTGAGGTCCATCCCAGCAGCAAGAGCTAATAAAGTCTTCCCTGTTCCGGCCTTGCCAATAAGCGTGACTAGCTTTATGTCTGGATCCATTAATATGTCTAGTGCAAATTGTTGCTCTCTGTTTCTTGGTGCAATGCCCCATATCTTCCCCTTCTCTACCTTCAGAGCAAATAAAGCGTCTTTTTCTTTATTATATTTAGCCAAAACTGAATGAGAAGAACCATTAGAATTACTTAGAGTAATAAACTGGTTAGGCAATAGCTTTATTTTTTTATGATTTGGTTTTAATCCAGCCTTTGTATATATCTTATCCATGTCTTTTCTGGGAACCAAGTACTCATCTCTACCAGAATAAAGTTTGTTGATGTCTGGTATTTTGTCTGATTCGAGATTTTCGGCCATCACCCCAAGAGCATCAGCCTTGATGCGCATGTTGATATCTTTACTTATCAAAATCACTTTTCTATCCTTTTCTTTTGTGTGTAAATCGTAAGCGACATTCAATATTCTATTGTCTTTTATATCAAAGTTGAGACCTTTTTTTTCTATTTGCTCTGATGAGATATGGTTAAGTTCAATTTTTAAAACACCTCCTCCCGGCAAATCAACCCCTTTGGCTAGTTTTTTCCCTCCCCTAAGCTCATCAATTAACCTCGAGGCCTCACGAGCATTCCTACTAGTATCATCAACCCCTTTTTTTAGTTTATCTAATTCCTCTATAACAACTATGGGCAATACAATATCATTATCATCAAAAGCAAAGAGAGACCTTGGGTTATAAACCAAAACACTGGTGTCAAGTACAAAAACTTTTTTCTTAGACATAAATTTAAATCAAAAAAAGAGCCCAAAAGCTCTTTGTTTATTTTATGTTTTTAATAAAGATATACATATATTTATATCTTTATGGTAGCACAAATCTATCTTTTAATAAATAAGTATGACAAATCAGAAAAGTTTTTATTTTTCATTATCCTCTCCATAGCCACCTTTGAGTTGCTTAAAATCTTATAGTTCAATATCTTTTTGATGTCTTTTCTTTTGTCTGCCAGGAGTGGTAAAAACTCGCTATTACAAGCAAAAATAGATGATTTAGTTTTTCTAATATCCAAAAACGCTATATCTGCTTTACTTAAATTTTTATCACCTAAAAGTTTTTCACTTTGCTTAGTATTTACTCTAGTAAATTGACTATGATCAACAGTATTAACAGCCGATTTCCCAATTTGGGCAAACCAGGTTTTGCTTTCTTCCTTTTTTGGAACATAAAAAACCACCAATCCGAACGCTAGCGCCTCAAGCCCTAATTCTAAAACCCTCTTATTCCCCCCAAGCACCAAGTCTTGAAGCTTGTATATTTCTCCGTCTTGAAAATATGGAAAGTTGTTTTTTACATACTTCGAAAATGCGCTAATCCCCCTATTAGAATTTACATCTTCTGTTTTGCCGGTATACAAAAAATAAAGGAAATATTTTTTCCCTTCTACTATTTCTATTTTGTCTTTTGTTTCCTTGGCGTCTTTTCTTCTCAAGACTGCCCCAATGTGCTTTTCTTTGTGCATTGGATAACTATAGCAAAGTTATAATAAATTTCAATATTTTTAAAGCACTTTATCAATTTGGCCTAATATTGCCTTTTCCATCCCTCTAGCCTCCGGACCGTCTATTTGATCAACGGCCGCCAACGCCTTCTCGTAATGATTTTTTTTCTGGCGGCTATCTTTCTCTAGGTCGCCAGCGTTTTTAAAGTGTTGCGCTGCTTTTAGGTTTTCATTTTTATCTAGTTCGTCCCTTGCTTTTGTTATTTCGTTTGCAACCGACTCTTCAAGTGTTGGAATTTTTTCTGGTGAAAACATATTATTTTTTTATTATAGGAAATTTTATACTTATTTCTGTTCCTGTCCCCTTTATTGAATCAACTATAATTTTACCACCCATGGCTTCGGTTATTTTTTTTGTTATCCAGAGACCAAGACCCGTGCCGACAATTTTTTGTGTTTTTTCATTTTGTACACGATAAAATTTTTGGAATAATCTCTTTCTCTCTTCTTCGTTCATTCCGATACCGGTGTCTTTTATTTTAATAGACATGAGATTGTCTGAGCCAAGCTCAATTGAAACTATCACACTCCCCTTCTCTGTGTATTTAATTGAATTTCCTATAAGGTTAACTAAAACTTGTTTTAATCTCTCAGTGTCAATATTTAATTTTGGTAAATCATCTTCGGGAAATGCGGTTTTGAGTTCAAGATTCTTTTCTTTGGCCTGAATATTTAATTCATCTACAATTCCTTCAATAATTGGCTTAACATCTGTTTCTTTTTTGTCAAAAGACATTCTACCTTGTTCAATTCTACTAACATTTAATAAGTCATCCACTAAAACGCCCAACCTCTCAGAAGCTCCTTTGATCATTTTGGCCCCTTCTTTAATTTTTTCATTCAATTCCCCAAAAGAACCGTCGAGCATCATAGAAGAGTAGCCCTTAATTCCTGTTACCGGTGTTCTCAACTCATGTGAAGCTATAGAAATAAATTCGTCTTTCATTTGATCAGCTTCTTTTATTTTTTTATACAAAAGAACGTAATCCCAAAATCTAACAGCTAAAAGTAAAAATAATATAACAACCACAACTTCTCCAAACAACAAATAAAATGATCTGTTTCTGTTTTCTTGAGTTAAATCGTCAATAATCTTTGATGAAATTTTCATTGAAAAAACACCTATCTTAGTTTCTCCGTCTTGGATTGGCATTCCAACCTCCCAATATCTTTCGCCATCTCCACTGAAAGCGTCTTCTCTGTCTTTACTAAAAGAACTATTGGCTATACCGTCATTTATCTGTTGATTGTAACTCAGCTGATAAAAAACATTATTATATGTTTTTTCCTTTTCTTCCTCATTGCTAGAAGCGACTATTGTATACTTATCACTTTCTTTAACCGCGATGCTTATCTCAAGAAGCTCTGGATTTGACTCTGTCAGGGCTAATATTTTTTTATTCAATGTTTCTTTGTCGTCAAAGTTTTCTTCGACATAGGGAATCAGGGCTCGCCCTATAGAAACAGCATGTTTTCTGAGAGAAACATCTATGCTTTTATTATAATTTTTAATAATAAAAACAGCATTATATAATATAAGCATTGGTATCATTACAATTAAAAAAACTCCGTATAGTAATTGTAATACCTCTCTGTTTTTTTCAAAAAAATTATCAAATTTCATTGTTTATTTAAGCTTCTTTTTTTCTTAAAACTATGAAAGAAAATACGCTAATTGATACAACGATCAAGGTGATGGTTATATAAAAGTAGTAATTAATAGCTTGATCTTCTTTGCTAACAATTTCCGCTGGATTATTTTGGATATTTACAAAATCGCTTATCGAGACAGCCTGAGCGTCTTTAATTAAAAATTTAAGAGGCGAACTTTTACTTAGAATTTTACCCGTATCATCATTAACAGCGATATATACCTCATGCTCACCATCTGTTAAAGAATCTTCTAAGTGATACTCAAAATTTCCAAATTCATCTGTCTCTACTGTTACTACCAATGGCAAGTCGGAGTAAATATAGAGAGTAACAACAGAATTAGGATCAGCTTGTCCACTTATTGCATAACCTTCTTCAGTCTCTTTATCTGGACCCAAATCATTTTCACTGGAGCTAGCTTTAGCTCTATTTTTTACTGAACTAATAACAAAATTATTCTTAAGTTCACCGGAAATTTTTGGCTGTTCTAATTCTCTTTTTTCCAATATAGCCTTATCAACCGGGGCAATTTTCTTCACTGTTAATTTCCCTTCTCCTAGTGGGTTATATCCGTTTTTTACCTCATCTCCATCTAAAAAACCATCTCCGTCTGTGTCTGCATTGCCTGGATCTGTCCCCCATCTTTTTTCAAGATCATTTGAAAGGCCATCCCCGTCACTATCTAGAATAAGCGCTATAGATAATGTTTGTTTCACTCCATCACTATCTTTATCAATAAAAACATCTGTCTTTGCTGCAATCACTCTAAGGATTCTATCTTTATTTACAATTGGAACATTAATATCATATATTTCTACTTCTTTTTGAAGGAGGTCAGATTTTATAGACTCTTTAAATAATTCTTCTCTTTTTTTGATTAATTCTTCGTTTTGATACATTTTTTCGGCGGTTTCTTTCATAATATCTTCACTAATAGCATTTTTTTTGTCTTCGCATTCACTATCACTACAGGTAATTTTTTCCTGAACCATGCTTTTTAAATAGTCGCTACAAGCCTCTTCCCCTTCTATTCCTTCCAAATAACACCTTCTTTCTAAAAAGCTTAATAATAAAAACTTTTTACATTTTTCTGCTTCTAATACACCCCGTTCGAGACAGACTGGGTTAATTTTACTTCTTTCTATATATACATTACAAGCATCAACTGTCGTTATGTTGTTATTTATACATTCTGGTGCGATCGTTTGATTTAATTCTTCAGTGGGTTCTTTTTCAGGTGTTATAATATCTAAATTTTCAACACCATCTTCTTCATAAGACAGACCATCTTTAACGGGTTCTGAATTTGTTTCTGTAGATACTGACTCTTGCTCTGTTTCACTTTTTTGATCATCTTCTTCTTGAGTGATTTCAGACTTGGAAAACAGATTTATCTTTATTGCTTTTTTTATTGGGTCAAGGTTTTCCCTGTATGCAGCAATTTCTAAATAACTTGGGGCTGGAATCAATTCAAATAAAACATCTGAATTTATATAAAAATTCCCAGTAGTATTTTTTCTTGCACTTATAACCCTAGGGCTGTCTTTGCTTTTTATCTCAAGTTTTAAAATGTTTTGACTATTGTTAAACAACAGAGTTGTGCCAGGCATAATAGTATCTGGCCAGTTTATGGTTTCAATAAAATATTCAGTAGCTGGAATAACTGGTATATCAAGTGAATTTTCAGTTGGATCGGTTGTTGGATCGGTTGTTGGATCGGTTGTTGGATCGGTTGTTGGATCGGTTGTTGGATCGGTTGTTGGATCG
>PKTH01000033.1 GCA_002869265.1 Candidatus Parcubacteria bacterium | reverse complement strand
CGTAGTCTATCATAACCTTTTGTAGAGGCACTTAGAGCATCCCAAGTAAAATTCTGTTTTGATCTATAATTTGCCTGTAAGAAAAAATATCGGAGTGCCAATGGCTTATATCCTTTTTCTTTAATCTCAGAAAGACTATAAGAGGTGCCCTCAGATTTTGACATTTTTCCGTTATTTACCAAAAGATGCTCATTATGAAGCCAATAGTTAGCAAAAACACAACCATTCGCTGCTTCACTTTGAGCTATTTCGTTTGTATGGTGAACAGGTATATGTTCAATGCCTCCCATATGGATATCAATAGTCTTTCCTAAAAAGTGTCTACTCATGGCCGAACACTCTATATGCCACCCAGGAAAACCTTCGCCATTTTCAACTAATGTAGATTTAAATGGAGATGGCCAAAACTGAATTGCATTTTTATGCGTCCCGGCCTTAAAAAACCAAAGAGCAAAATCTTCGGGGTTTTTCTTCATGTCGTCCCTAACAGCTCCGCTGCCAGCCCCTGAAATATTTTTTTCAACAACTTGCTTTGAAAGCTTATTATATTCAGTAACCAAAGAAACATCAAAATATACAGCCAGATCTGTTACATATGCAAAACCTTTTTCGATCAATTCTGACACCAACTCAATCATGTCATTAATATGTTCGGTTGCTTTTGGTTTATGGCTTGGCTGTTTTATGTTTAGTTCTTTTGAGTCATTTTCGAATATATCTATGTATTTTTGAGCAATCTGTTCAGGTTGTAGGTTTTCTCTTTTAGCTCCTTTTTCCATTCTATCTTCTCCTTCGTCAGCGTCAGAACTAAGATGTCCAACATCTGTATAGTTTCGTACTAAATTTACCTTATAACCTAAATACTCAAATGTTCTTGTGATGACGTCGGTACAAAATGCCCCCCTTAAATTACCAATATGTTGCGTCCAGTAAACTGTTGGTCCACAATAATAAACACTAAGCTCATTTGGTCTTAGTGGTTTAAACTCTTCTTTTTTCCTATTCAGGGTGTTGTATAAACTAATTTTTTTCATTAAGTACATGTTATATCAAAAAAACGCCAAAATCAACACCTAGGCTTGCCATTCGGTTTCCTGTCTGACAAGTAGGTTTTTTGCCTTAGCTCTGTCCTTTAAGAGAATTTTTACTAACTTTTCCATTCTAGCCCCTTGAGAACCCTTAATTAACACAATGTCATTATTTATATTTATATCTTTCAAAAGATTTAATGATTCTTTTTTGTTTTGAAAATAGAAGCATTTATCCTTCCCCATCTTTGTTACAGCACCCTCATAAGTGTTTTGTGACAAGTCACCTATGCAAACCAAAATATCTACTTTTGATCTAGAGACAAGATTTCCGATTTTTCTATGTTCACTTTCGGAGTCCTCTCCTAGTTCAAGCATATCGCCCAGAATAACTATTTTACGTGATTTCTCAATCTCAATGCCATCCATTAACTCTAAAGCTCTTTGAGTTGATTGAGGTGAAGAATTGTATGTATCATCTATTAAAGTAGAGTTATTTACTCCTTCCAAGATTCTTAAACGACCCCTGGGAGATCTAAAGGCCTGCAATGCTTCTGAGATTTCAATTAAATTCATTCCAAGCTCAACTCCAATAACAGCTGCAGCCATAGAAGAATAAATCAAATGATGTCCTAAAAAGCCTTTAATAAAAACTGGAACAACAGACCCTTTATATCTAATTTTAAAATGCATGCCAGTATAATCTTTGTTTTCACGATCGAGAATAATTTTAACTTCTTCTGCTCTTATGTCAGCTTTTTTATCTAGACCAAAGCTTACTACTCGTTCTTTACTTAATTCAATTATCTCTCTAGACTTTTCGTTATCATAATTTATAACTGCTAATCCTTTTTTTTCTAAGTTTGTTATCAACTTTGATTTTTCTTTTTTGATTCTATCTATCGTCCCAAAATACTCCATATGAGACATGCCAATATTTGTCACCACTCCAATATTTGCTTTTGTTATTTTATTCAAATAATCCATATCCCCCGGCCTATCAATGCCCATTTCTAAAACAAGAATTTCTGGATAAAATTTATCTTTTTTAAACAAGCTCTTTAAAACAGCTGTAAACAAAACAATCCAGGCAATAATATTTTTCCCTGGTGATTCAAAACCAAGTATTGATAGGGGTAAGCCTAATTCGTTATTATAATTCTTCAGGCTTTTCCCCACTCTGTATTTTTTAGACAGGACTGTGTGTATTGCTTCCTTGGTTGTCGTTTTCCCAACACTGCCGGTAACCCCAATAACCACGGGTTTATATTTCAGTAAAACCAGCTTGGCTAAAATTTTTAAAATATATTGTAATATTATTCTCATAAAATTATCTTAATCTTTCCTTTGGAATTTTCCAGTAATTTAAAATAAAATCTGCGATATCTCCAAAAAGTGGTGCCGCCGATGAAGCCGCGTAATAAACATCTTTTGGATCATCTAATCTAGTAATCATTACAAATTCAGGTTCATTAGCTGGGGCAAAGCCCACAAAGGTGTGAATTGTTTTTTCGCCATAACCCTTATTTACATCATCTGCTACTTGTGCGGTTCCAGTTTTACCAGCAACATAATAACCATCTACCCCAGCGTACTTTGCATGTCCTCCGTCAACCACATTGACTAACATGCCCGATATTAACATTGCTGCCTTCTCAGAAATTACTCTTCTTATTTCGTGTGGTTTAGTAATATTTTTTGTTCCGTCTGGATTTATCATTTCTTTTACTAAATATGGCTTCATTAGCTTACCACCGTTTGCGATTGCTGCATATGAATTTATCATTTGTAAGGGGGTTACAGTTATTCCTTGCCCAAAAGATGCTACCCCCACCTCTACTGGTCTCATAGTTCTTCTCAGTAGGTTTGTTATATCGCCCGGAGCTTCTGTTTCAAGCTCGATCCCGTTTTTTTCACCAAAACCGAAGTCCCTAACATAGCTGGAAAATTGTTTATATCCAATCTCCTCAACAGCATATATAACCCCTGTGTTTAGAGATTTCTCTAATACCGTATTCATATCCACCCAACCGTAAGCTCCATGAGTCTCAAAATCTGAGTTTTTAATCGGTTTATCCCATCCTTCTATCATAACACTACCCGTATCGTTATAAATCGTTTTAGGAGTGATTACGTCCATATCAAGACCAGCTGCTAATGTAATCGTTTTAAAAACAGAACCTGGTTCATACTGACCAAATATTGCTTGATTATTAAAAACGTTTGAGCTCTCTGCTTCACTGTATATATTTGGATCATAACTTGGGTATGAACACATCGCAACAATTTCTCCGGTCTGTGGTTTCATTACAATAACACTCCCAGCGTCTGCCCCATGTCTTTCTGCTGACTCTTTTAATTTTTCACATGCAGTAAACTGTATTGTCCTATCGATCGTTAAAACTAAATCACTTCCATTCTGTTCTTCGTTGTATTCCATATCATTAACAATAATTACATTACCGTTTCCATCTCTTTCTGCTTTTATTAGTCCTTGCTCTCCTGACAATTCCTCGTCAAAAAATCCTTCCAAGCCATACATTCCCTTTACTTCACTATCTGAGTTCCCTACAAATCCTGAAATATGAGAAGTAAAATTTTCCGGATAATATCTATGTTTCTTTTTTATATACAAAATGCCTGGGATATTTTTCTCAAGAACTTTTGCCAATAGATCATCATCAACCTTATCCTTTATAGGTTCATAAGGGTCATTTTTCTTTGATAGCCTTGCTTTTAAGTCTTCTAATATCTTTTCTTTTCGTAAACTAACATTGGCTTCACGTTTTATTTTTAAAAATTCTTGATATTCTTGGTCACTTAATAGACTGGCTTGCTTGTTCAATATCTCCTCTTTCTTTTTTATCAACTCCTCTTCACTAGTGCTTTCAACTGAATCAAGCTCTATATTTATTTCCTCTCTTTTCTCTTCTTCCATCATCTCCTCAACCTCTTTTTCAACTTCATCTTTGAAAAGAATTTCGTATAGTATCTCGGAAGCTTCTTCAGGATTCTCAACGTCTCTTGGTACAGCAAAAATATGGGCAAAATCTTTATTTGAAGAAATAGCGAACAATCCTTCTCCCTGACCATCCCTGCCTCTGTCTTGAATAAATATTTTTCCTCTCTCAGGCTCTAGAGTGTTAAGAACTTGGTGCTGCGAAGAAGCTAAGGCGACATAGAGGTCATGGTTTAGGACTTGTAGATGGTAAAGTTTATAAATTACTGCTCCTCCCAATAAAAAAATAATCGCTATTACTACATTAATGCGATTATCATAATCTACTCCTGGTTTTTTTCTTTTTCCTCTTTTTTCAAAATTCATATTTTTGTTTTAAGTCATGGGACTCAAGACAGATTTACCTTTTTGCAACATACTCGTCACTAGTATTAATATAGTCAATTTTATCTACTTTTACCATACCGAGATCTTCAACCCTACTAGCCAATAGTTTGTATGATTCAATTGACATTAATTCTATTTCTAAATCATTATTATCGTTTCCAAGAGAGTTGACCTGCTTATGAAGATCATTAATAACAAATCCTTTAACAGACAAATCGTTTTTTACTAATACATATGAAACACCTGAAACAATAATCATCATAATCAATAGGGTAAGCATAGAAGTATAATTAAATATATTCTTTCTTTTTTGTGATGCGGTTCTTCTTCTTTGGTTATGACAATTAAATTTTTCTTTTTGATTTTTGTTCATTTTATATTTTTTCCGCAACTCGCATTTTTGCGCTACGAGATTTTGGATTTCTTGCAACCTCCTCCTCAGTTGGTAGCAAGATTTTTTTGTTTATTATTTTAATGCTTGCCTTGTGTCCACATTGGCAGACTGGAAATGAACTAGGACAATGACAATCAATACTCTCTGATTTAAATATCTTCTTAACTATTCTATCTTCAAGACTATGATACGAAATAACTGCAATTCTACCTCCCTTTTTTAACAATCTCAGACTATCTGGTAGGGCAATTTTTAGACTTTCCAGCTCTTCATTGGTTGCTATTCTTAAAGCCTGAAATGTTTTTGTGGCAAAATGGATTTTTTGTCTTTTGTAAAATGCTGGAACTGCTGCCTCTATTATATCTACCAATTGTTTTGTTGTTTCTATGCTACCTGTTTTTCTTGCATCAAATATTCCCCCAACGATTCTTTTATAAAATTTTTCCTCTCCATACTCTCGCAAATATGTTTCCAACTCTTCTCGACTATAGTTATTAATAAGATCTAGAGTTCTTCCATTATCTCCCTCAAGGGCCATGTCTAGCGGAGTGTCTTCTTTAAATGAAAATCCCCTTTTAGTATCTTCTAGCTGCGCATTTGATAAACCGAGATCAAAAACGATCCCAGAGAAAATACCTTTATCAAATTCTTTTTTATTATTTTTTTTAAAATTTTTTTCAGCTGTCTCATAAATATTTTTAAAATTTATGTTTTCAATAATTACATTTTCTAACTTTTCTTCCTTTAATATTCTTTTCGCATTTTCAATGGCCCAGGGATCAAGATCAAAGGATAATATTCTCCCTTCCTTTCCTAGAAGTTTTGCAATGCTCTTTGTATACCCAGCTCCCCCTAGCGTGCAATCAATAAAATACTCCCCCTCGCTTGGCTTTAAGTATTCTATTACTTCGTCAAGCATTACTGGAACATGTCTATATTCCATTTATTTGTTTAGGCGTATAGCCCCTGCTCTTTTAAAAATCTCTTTCCTGAGGTCTCCTGCTTGAAACAAAGGACCTCTCACAACTTTTACATCCAGCCTCTCTTCATTGCTTATTTTTATTTTTATTTCTATTGGCATTTTTTTTATTTTATACTCCTAAGTCTCCAAGGGCTTCAGCTATTTCGCTGCTGTCATTTTCTGTCCCCTCCTTATATTTTTCCCAATCACTTTCATTCCATATTTCTAGTCTGTCATACAGGCCGGCAATGATTGTTTTTTTATTCAAGTTTGCAAATTTTCTTAGATACTCAGGCAGAGTAATTCTTCCCTGATTATCAAACTCAACATCCATGGCCCCAGCTAGCATTAAACGACTAAAAGCTCTTGCTTTTGCCTGACTAATTGGTAGGCTTGATAGTTTTTTAGCGATATCTTCCCATTCTTTTTTAGGATACAAAAAGAGACAGTTATCTAATCCACGAGTAACAACTGCGCCGTCTTCTAACATTGAGCGGAGCTTAGCCGGCACAGCTAATCTCCCTTTTGCATCTAAATTGTGATTATATTCGCCAATGAACATTAGCTAGACTTAATTTCGAAATTTATAGCACGACAAGTTTTTTGGCTTTAAGGCCAAAAGGAGTTTGATATATTATGACTTCTTTTTGATATCAAACCCCTTCTTCGCCTCAATCATTTTGGGGAAAATCCCCTTTTGTTTTATGTTTTGTTTTATTTTGTTTTAAGATCTGAGAAGAAGGTTGACCAGACAAAAGATTTGTTTGATCAAACCCCTTCTTTGTCCTAAAAACGCACCCCCATGCGTAAAAAACATTTTTATAGATGAGTGGTTCTGGATATTCTCCACTATTCCCCACATTTCACCTATCTATTATCAGTATACACCACTTTTTGCCTTTTGTCAATGACCCCTCACCACCATATAAATAGCTAATATAAGCAAATAAATCAATTAAATTGTCGTAAAATTTGTGGTGGGGAAAGTGTCATTTTTTGACCACTTTTCATTGCTTAGGAGTTTATCCACAAACTTATTCACATTTAATTAACATCTAATGTAATAATGGGCTATTTTAATAAAAAAAGACCTATTTTTATAAACAGGTCTTTTTGAGATAAATTCGTGGGAATATTTGTATTAAATTATCACTTTAACTTTATGTGACTTTTTACCAGGTTTTCGGTCACCCAATCTTCTAAGATGCAGCTTTGTTTCTGCCCTACTGTCGACTAAGAAATCATTTTGCACAAACCTTACGATATACTGACCATCACTCAGCCCAAGAGATTTTTCAGGTTGCAAGTTTAGACTACTCCCTCTTTTTATATCCTCCTCTGTCTCAATCAGGAACATAACT
>PKTH01000049.1 GCA_002869265.1 Candidatus Parcubacteria bacterium | reverse complement strand
AGGAGAGAAATTAAGAAATGGAATAATATATATAATAATTTAGAACATTGCGCCCTAGACGGACTCACCCCGAATGAGGCCCTGACTAGAGTGCAAGATTTGTGTTCCTAAAACAAAATAACACAAAAGCACAAGAGCAAAAACAAAAACAACAAAAAAATACCTAATATTAGGTATTTAATTTTGCGGAACGGACGGGACTCGAACCCGCGACCTCCTGCGTGACAGGCAGGCATTCTAACCAACTGAACTACCGCTCCAATATATATTTGTACAAAACAAAAATAGCCGTCATTGACTATCAAGAATATTCTATCAAAAGAGTGTTAATTAGTCAATATACACTATTTCTTGGCCTTTTTATTGTTTTCTCTCCATTCTTCTATTTTTTTGTGGTTACCTGATAATAGCACTTCTGGGACAGCGTGTTTTTCTCCATTTATTTCAAAAACTTCTGGTCTGGTGTATTGAGGGTATTCTAAGATACCTTCTTCGCTGTGGGACTCAGAAACAGAGCTATTGTTATTCCCGAGGACATCGGGGAGAAGTCTAGATACGGAATCAATAACTGTAAGGGCTCCAATTTCTCCTCCAGTAAGAACATAGTCCCCAATAGAAACTTCTTCGTCAATTAAGTATTTTATTCTTTCATCCACTCCTTCGTACCTACCACAGATTAAAATAACATCGGAAAATTGTTCTGAGTATTTTTTTGCTTCTTGTTGTGTCCAAGTTTTTCCTTTAGCAGAGAGAAGTATTGTATAAGTTTTTTTCCCTATAATATTTTTTTTTATTTCAGTTATTGCTTTGTAGAGAGGCTCTATTTTTATAAGCATGCCGGCGCCACCACCGTAGGGAGTGTCATCAACTTTTTTGTGTCTATCTTCTGTCCATTCTCGAAGGTAGTAAGTTTTGATGTTGACTAAGCTCTTCTCTCTAGCAAGTTTAATAATTGATTCGTTAATATATGAATCAAAGATGTGTGGGAAAATTGTAATTATATGAAAATTCATAGCTCACTTTTTATTATTTTCCTTGTGTTCCAGTGTTAAGATTCTATCTTTATTTGCTTCTGGCAGAATCGCGAAGAAAATATTTGATATTGTTGAAACATATCTCTCGGGGATTGTCTTGTTGTAAAAATTTGGGTTAAAAAAATATAGTTTATAAATATATTCAATCAGACTGTTTAAAATAATTAATGAAAAACATGAGAAATATATAACCTTTGTTGATACATTGAGATTTAATAGAGTCCCCGTGAGGTTTGTGAGTATGCTAGCCATTAAAATGAAGCTTGAGATTATTGCAATGGGCAAAAAAAGAAAATAAAAACTTTTATGCGGGAGTAGTGGAGATTTTTTGCCATTTACAAAAATATTTATAATCACTCTTATAAGAATATAGGTCGCAACAAGAGGTAAAATTATAAAAAACTCTCTGAATTCTCGAGTTCTTCCCGAGTAAACGAAAATAAAATAATAAAAAAATAATGACTGAATTAGTGGCTGAATAATTAAATTTAATATAAATTTTTTCATATATTTAAAATTGTGAATATATTAATTATAAACAAAAAACCACGAACTAGGAAGTTGTGGTTTTTTGTTTATATAATCTTTTTTTGATTAGATTTTTAGGTCATCTACTGATGAAGTATCAACTTCTTCTGTAGCTGGTGCAGCTTGTCTTTGAGCTCTTTCTGAACCTTCTGGCTCAGCGATTTTTAGATTAACTCTTGAGTTATTCTTTGCACCTACAATCTTTAATAGTGTTCTGATTGCTTGAGCTGTTTGTCCTTTTCTTCCGATAACGAATCCCATGTCTTCTGGGTTAATGTTAAGGGTTAAAAGTACTCCTCTTTCATCGATTTCTCTTTCAACTGCTACATCGTTTGGATGTGCAACAATTGATTTAACAACGAATTCTAGAAACTGTTTGTCATCTTCCATTTGGTTTTTTGGTAATCTTTCAAATTAATGTTTAAATTTTAAATCTGAAAGAACACTTACTAAATTAATTATTATGTATAGTATAACACAATACTGAGATTTGTCAAGAGATTAAGCCTTAGGCTCTTCTGTGGGTTTTTCTTCACCTTCTCCGCCTTCGGCGCTCTCTTTTTCTTTCACTTCTTCAGTTGAAGCTTCTTTTTTCTCCTCAGTTGCTTTAGCATCACCTGCTTTCTTTTTACCTGGCTTTGATGCAACAACTTTTTCTCCTTCAATAATCTTCTTTTCAATTAAAAGATTATTTACTGTAGCAGAAACACCAGATCCTTGTGAGATCCAATATTTAATTCTATCTTCCTTGACCTGTAGGTCTTTTGTGTATGGGTTATATGAACCCAAAATTTCTAAAGCCCGTCCATACGGATCTCTAGCTTTCTCGGAAATAATTAGCCTGTACATTGGCTTTTTCTTTTTTCCGATTCTCGATAATCTGATTGTAAGCATAACTGCAATCTTCTTTAAAAATTAATTAAAAATCCACTATTAATGCGGATTTGCTTTATAAATTTAGCAATATTCATTCTAATTGTCAAGTAAAACAAAAAACAACCCCAAAGGGGCGTTTTTCTTCTGAGCGGGTAGCGGGAATCGAACCCGCATCTTCGGCTTGGAAGGCCGACATAATAAGCCATTATACTATACCCGCAGATTTTTCTGCGAACAATGTTTAAATTCTATAATAAATGTATAAAATTTTCAACAGTGTCGGGGCGCTGGGACTCGAAGGGTCGGAAGACCCAACACTCTAATCGAACATGTATGTGAAATGTTTTTTCATTCCTACTGCCAAGCAGAGGATTAATTAAGTAAAAGATTCCTGCCACCTGAGTTCTCACACAGCACTTAGAAAATAACATTTTATGTAGCAGAAGCTACCTAAAATCTTATTGTCGGGGCGCTGGGACTCGAACCCAGGATCTCATGGTCCCAAACCATGCGCCTTAGCCAACTAGGCCACGCCCCGATGGTTAATCAAACCTATAAACGAAGATAAAAAGAGCAATGAAATAGTTTTCGCTAATAAATTGTGATTAAACCTGTGCCGCGGGACAGATTTGAACTGTCGACACAAGGATTTTCAGTCCTTTGCTCTACCCCTGAGCTACCACGGCATAAGAGCATACAATAAAGTATGCTCATTTTTGTTGCGGGAACCGGATTCGAACCGGTGACCTCCAGGTTATGGGCCTGGCGAGCTGCCAACTGCTCTATCCCGCGTCGTATTGTCAATTTACACAGTGTAAATGTGGGCGTACATAGATTTGCACTTTTCTGCGTGCCTTCGACACGGAAAAGTATTTCGCACTCACACGTGCTCAAAACTATCTATATTTTGCCAAAATGTGTTTAAATCAAGTGAATGATTTAAATGTGGGCGTACATAGATTTGAACTATGGACCTCGTCGTTATCAGCGACGCGCTCTAACCAACTGAGCTATACGCCCTTGTTTTCTTTGTAGAAGAATACAAGGTATCCATCAACTAAAAGCCCTAAAATTCCGATTATCAATCTAAAATACACTCTCCAACCGTCAATTCCGTCATCGATGTCCATGAGTGCATCCCAGGTTAGAAACGCAAAGACAAGTAATCCGAAATTATCAAAAAATTTATACAAATTAAAATTTTTGTTTAACATTTTTTCATTATAACAAAAAAAGACTGACACTAACATATTAGGACCAATCTTTTTTCGTCGAATACGGTCCCATAAAACCGTTAAATTTCGAGGCTAATTGGCATCAATACTCAGACATTTTCGACATTGGAGCAAATCCAAAATTTCGAAAATGTACGACCTTGTGTTTACCATTTTATCAATGGTTTCACCGATCTCCCTAGAAAGGAGGTGATCCATCCACAGCTTCCGCTACGGATGCCTTGTTACGACTTCGTCCCTATCGCCAATCCTACCTTCGTCCCTACTATGTAGAGCCTTCGGGTATTACCGACTCTCTTGACGTGACGGGCGGTGAGTACAAGACCCGAGAACGTATTCAACGCGCCGTGGCTGATACGCGTTTACTAGCGATTCCAACTTCATGAGGTCAAGTTGCAGACCTCAATCCGAACTGAGGAAAGTTTTGTGGGGTTTGCTCCACCTTACGGTTTGGCGTCCCTTTGTACTTCCCATTGTAGCACGTGTGTAGCCCTAGGTGTAAGGACCATGCTGATTTGACGTCGTCCCTACCTTCCTCCCACTTAAGGCGGGCAGTTTCCTATGACACATGAAACATAGGATAGGGGTTGCGCTCGTTTTCCGACTTAACGGTACATCTCACGACACGAGCTGACGACAACCATGCAGCACCTGTATAGCACCCTCGAAGGCGACCCTGTTTCCAGGGCTTGCAGCTATATTTCAAACCTAGGTGAGGTTCCTCGCTTATCGTCGAATTAAACCACATGCTCCACCGCTTGTGCGGGTCCCCGTCTATTCCTTTGAGTTTTAAGCTTGCGCTCGTACTCCCCAGGCGGGATGCTTAACGTGTTAACTTAAGTAGACAGCACTGACAGGGTCGAAACTGCCAATGCTTAGCATCCATCGTTTACGGCGTGGACTACTGGGGTATCTAATCCCATTCGCTCCCCACGCTTTCGTACCTTAGCGTCAGTATCGTTCTAGCAAGTTGCCTTCGCATTTGGTGTTCCTGCTGATATTAACGGATTTAACCCCTACACCAGCAATTCCACTTGCCTCTACCGAACTCTAGTCTGCCCATCTCTTCCGCAGCCTCATAGTTGAGCTATGAGATTTAACGGAAGATGTGACAAACCGCCTACGTACCCTTTACGCCCAATAAATCCGGATAACGCTTGGGGCCCTCGTATTACCGCTGCTGCTGGCACGAGGTTAGCAGCCCCTTATTCATTAGGTACCGTCATTGTTTCGTCCCTAATAAAAGTATTTTACACACCGAAATGCTTCTTCATACACGCGGCATTGCTCCTTCAGCCTTTCGGCCATTGAGGAAGATTCGTGACTGCAGCCTCCCGTAGGAGTCTGGGCAGTGTCTCAGTCCCAGTGGGACGGGTCGTGCTCTCACACCCGCTACCCGTCATAGCCTTGGTGAGCTTTTACCTCACCAACAAGCTGATAGGCCATAGGCTCCTCCCGGGGCGCCGGAACTTTAAGTAGGAATGTCATATGACCCCCCACTATTATCGAGTATTATTCCGAATTTCTTCGGGTTATTCTCGTCCCCAGGGTAGATTACCAATGTGTTACTCTCCCGTTTGCCATGCTTAGTAAACTAAGCATTCGACTTGCATGCCTTAGCCATGCCGCCAGCGTTCATCCTGAGCCAGGATCAAACTCTCTGAAAGTTTTTTACTTGGTTTACTTACCAAGTCACAGTATCCGGCGGGGCCAGATAAAGTGAAGTAGTATATTAAATACTTGTACTTAGATTTGTTGAGTAATTGATGCCAATTAGCATCAAAATTGTTGTCTTCGGTTGTAAATGACCATTTAAAACGAAATAAAAACAGCTGATTTGATCACTGTTAGTATTGATCGAGATAAATTTTAAATACGTTTTTTAAACGTAGTTGTATATTAGAGGATTTTAAGTATTATGTCAAGGATTTTTGTTGATAAAAATATATTAAATAATATTACTAACATTAGATAAAATGAGTAATGTGGGACATTGGCTATTAACAAATTGTTAACAGATGATGTTGATTACTAAATTTTTTGCTAAAAAAACTAAAAAAATAAGATAGTTAATGTATTAAACGACAGATTAAGAGAAACTTAAAAAAAATGGTATAATTAATTTAAATAAAATATTTAAAAATGAACAATAAAAAAGAAATTTTAAAGTTCCCAAAAAACTTTTTATGGGGAACTTCTACTAGTGCCTATCAAATAGAAGGTGGAATAACTAATGACTGGAGTGAATGGGAAAAGAAAAGAGTTGAATCGAAGAAGTTTTTAAGTAGCGGAAAAATTGCTGATGATTTTCTTTGTGGGAAGGCTTGTGATTCTTATAATAGATATTCTGAAGACCTGGCCTTAGTAAAAGAATTGGGATGTGGCGCTTTTCGCTTAGGAATAGAGTGGGCACGGATTGAACCACGCGAGGATGAGTATGATCAAAAAGAAATTGAGCATTATAAGAAAGTATTAATTGAGGCGAGAGAAAAAGGCATTCAAACGGTTGTGACACTTTGGCATTGGACAAATCCATTGTGGTTACGGGATAAGGGTGGCTGGACAAATCCAGAGGCAATAAAACATTTTTCCAGATACACTTTAAAAATAGTAGAAGAACTCGGTCAATATATAGACTACTGGATAACACTAAACGAGCCCTTGGTGCATGTTTTAAATGGTTATTTGATTAATAAATTTCCTCCACAGAAAAAATGTCCCAGGGAGGCGATAAAGGTTTTTAATAATCTGTATAAAGCACATAATGAGGCTTATAAGATTATCCATAAAATATTTCCTTACACAAATGTCAGCATAACTCATTTGGTTAATTATTATGAACCAGCAAGAAAATGGAACCCAATTGAATTTTTCATGGCAAAGGCAATGCATTATTTAGCTAACGATAGATTTTTGAAAAAAATAAAAAACTACCTTGATTTTATTGGCGTTGATTATTATTTTCACGACCGTATTGTTTGCTATCCCCCGTTTAGGAAAAATTTAAATATAGAAACAAACGATATGGGTTGGGAAATATATCCTAGGGGAATTTATCATGTTTTATTGAAACTAAATAAATATTCTCTGCCCATAATAGTAATGGAGAATGGTATACCAGACAGAAGAGATAAAAAAAGACAATGGTTTATCCCAGCACATTTAAAATACGTTCACAAGGCAATAGAGAAGGGAGTTAATGTAAAAGGATATTTTTATTGGTCCCTTCTAGATAATTTTGAGTGGGCTGCCGGGTTTGACCCAAAGTTTGGTTTATACGAAGTTGATAGAAAAACATTTGAAAGAAAGGCTAGGCCCAGCGCTCGAATGTATTCAAAAATTTGTAAAAATAATCAGATAGAAATTTAATGATAATTGAATTTGCATTTACCACAATAATAGCAGCCCTACTTTTAGGAGTGCCTTTTCTTAGAAGAATGTATTTTGCGAGTTTAGTAAAAGGCGGAAACACAGAAAAAGGAAGCAAGAGAATTGAGTATTTTGATTTTTTGAGGGGCTTGGCAATTATAGCTGTTATTATTATTCATATTGGAGATCTTTTTTTAAAGAACTCTATTGGATCTAGAGAGATTATATATTTTGTTAATGATCTTATGAGATTTGCTGTTCCTTTTTTCCTTATAAGCTCTGGCGTTCTTTTGGTTTTTAAGAATCCAAAAGAGTTTTATGCAAAAAAAATTACTAGAATTTTTATTCCCTACGCCCTAATAACCATTTTAGTTGGAATGTTTTATTCTTTGAGTTTTTTTGATATAGCTCACGGAATTCTTTCTGGCTCAGCCAGTGTGCCTTATTATTTTTTATCTGTTCTTTTGCAATTTTATATTTTATATCCTTTTCTTGAGAGGTTATCGAAAAAAAGAGGTTTTTTATATTTTAGTTTTATTTTAACTGTCTTGGCCCTAATCACAAAGGAAGTATGGGCTTTTTACGACATTCCTCTTTTTATAAGGTATTTATTTTTCTTTGCTTACGGCATTTCTCTTAAAAATAGATTTCTTAATAGCGAAGTGTCTTATACAAAACCAGAAAAGTATTTTTGGGTAGGTTCTGTCTTTGTCTATATTATAATTATTATATTAATTGTAATTCCTAATGTTGAGATTGGTGGATATTTTTATAATACTCGGCTTTTTTACGCGATTGCACTGTTTAATGTTTTTTTTATCTTTAAAGAGCACATTGAAAAGTTTTTTGCCTTTGAGCTTTTTTCATCATTAGGGAAGAATAGTCTTTGGATATACCTAATTCATTATTTTGTTCTCCAAGCACTCTTTGCTATTATTTTGAAGATAGGTAATGCATTTTATTTTCAATATTTAATTTTTGTTATTTTTGGAGTCCCCTTGTCTGTTGTTGCCTCCCTGTTTACCAAAAAAATATATAATTCATTTTTCAGTTTATTAATTATTAAGCCAGTTAAATAGTATGTGGGTATTAGTAGCCATTTCAGCATATTTTATGAACGCCGGTGTTTATGTCGCCGATAAGTTTTTGCTTTCTAAAAAAATTCACTCTTCTATCTCTTACGCATTTTTTGTTGGAGTTTGGAGTATTTTTAATTTTGTTTTATTGCCACTTGATTTTTGGACACCTAACTTGCAAGAACTCTCTCTTGATTTATTTGCTGGTCTTCTATTCCTCGTTACCCTGGTTGTTTGGTATAAAGCCCTGCACCAGAGTGAGGCCACTAGAGTCGTTCCAATAGTTAGTGCGCTTACTCCTATTTTTTCATTTTTATTGTCCTATATATTCTTTGGAGAGATTTTAGTGGAAAGACAATTTTTAGCATTTATTATTTTGATTATTGGGGGTGTCCTTATATCAGTTAAGCAAACAAAAATATACCTCTTAAAAGAGGTGTCTGATAAATTTAAAGTTGTTTTTGGTGACATTTTGGGACATGTTCATGCTCAATATAGACCCACTCGTAGGCTAATAGTAAATTCGATTGCGTCAGCCCTTCTTTTTGCAGGCTATTATGTTTTGATGAAATATATATATTCTGAACAACCCTTTATTGGTGGTTTTGTATGGTCTCGATTGGGCACATTTGTTGGAGTGATTTTGATGTTGTTTGTTGCTGACTGGAGAAGAAAAATTCATGAACAACAAAAAGGTCAAAAAAGCCCAAAAAATTTAGGGTTTTTCTTGAGTGTTCGTCTTTTTGCTGCTTTGGCATTTATACTTCTAAATTGGTCTATTAGCTTAGGCAATGTTGCTATGGTAAACGCTCTACAAGGTATACAGTTTTCATTTTTAATAATAATGGTGTTCTTCTTGTCTAGGAAGTTCCCAGATATCCTAGAAGAAGAAACTGGCAGGGGGGTTATGTTTCAAAAAGTGGTTGGTGTTGTTCTGGTTTCTCTTGGTCTTTACGTTTTAGTTACATAATAAAAACCGTCACTTTTGTGACGGTTTTGTTTTTTACATATACTGTTCTTCACATGGGTTGGGGCAGGCTTCTGGGAGGAGAAGGGCTATGATCCACCCTACAACAAAAACACAGAAAGCGGTGGAAAGAGCGGCAGTGGATATAGCCATTGATATTGAAAGGCTGTCTGTGAGATCTGTGCCAAAAAAGAAATTTATTAAATGATGTTCGAGAATCAGATCATAACACTTAGTAGTGAAATACATTGAACACCAAGCAGAAAAGAAAGTTGTTATAGTAAAATAACTTCTTGCCCTGTTTCTTAATACAGGGAGTATACCGAATAAAACGATTAGACCTGAGGTAAGTAGCAGGGAGGAGTAAATAAATAAAAAAGAGATGTGTTTTGGGATGATGATCTGAAGGCTGGTTGAGTACAGAATGAAGATCAGAAGAGAGATAGAATACAGCGATACAGTTCGTCGGTTAGGTTTCATTTTTTTCTCCTTTTAGTTTGTAAGAATAAATGCAGTTTTTTTGGAAGATGAAACTCTTTGTATATAATTAAATTAATGAAAAGATCTATAGTTAATAGTAAAATATAATACAGAAATATGAAAATGTCAATCTCTAAATTAAGCCTAGAAAACTATGGAGTCCCATTACTGATTATTTTATTGCCGACATACCTTGTTAGATTTGAAATATTTGGGATCCCATTTACTTTATTAGAAATTTCTTTCTTCGGAGTTTTTCTTTTCTGGTTAGTAAAAAAGTATAATAACAAGGGGTTTTCTAAGCAGTATTTCAGCAAGCGCCTTAAGTATCCATTTTCTTTAGCGATTGTCTTTTTTGTTCTATCTAGCTTTATCGGTCTTGCAGTCAATGGTTTTTCCAATGCTGCCCTAGGTATATATAAGGCATATTTTATAGAAGCAGTCTTGTTTTACGTTTTGGTTTTTAATTTTTATAAAAAAGTAAAAAATAGAGAAAGATTGCACCGGTCCTTAGCCGTTGTTGCTCTTTGGGTTTCTCTGTGGGCTCTTGTACAAAAAATATTTGGCATCTACTGGTCTGGGGGAGAGAATGAACTGAGAGTTACAGGGCCTTTCACCTACCCAAATGCTCTTGGTCTTTTTTTGGGGCCAATATCAGTATTTTTATATTTCTATTTTATAAATCTTGTAAAAGATGGTTGTCCAATTTTTATAAAGGACAAATTTTACAATCTTTTTATAGCGATCACTTTCTTTTTGTCGGTGAGCGCAATTTATTATGCTAGAAGTGAGGCTGCCTTAGGGGCTGTTTTATTAGCTATATTTTTTGGTTCCATTTTTCTTTCGAAACGTTTTGCAGTGGTCTTTATTTCCTTGGGTGTTTTAGCTTCTATCGTCATATTAACAAATCAGAACTTAAAGACATTCACTTTTGAAAAAATTCAACTTAAAGACTTTTCTGGTGAGGTTAGAAAACAGCAATGGAGAGAAACAGGTGAGATGCTTAAGAATGATCTAAATTTTATTTCTGGTTGTGGTCTATCCGGCTATCAAGACTGCATTTCTTCATATCACCAAGAAGGGATATTTTTCAATGCAGAGCGTGACCCTGACTTTAGAAGGAAGATAGTTATCTTTGATGATAAATATAAGGCTCAGCATTGGAGACCAGTGGAGATATATCTGTACCCTCATAATATTTTTCTAAACTTTTGGACAGAGTTGGGTATTGTCGGTCTTTTTTCTTTTTTCTTTTTGGTTATTCAATATATTTATTTTGGAATAAAATTATTAAAGAAGAAAAACCATATTATAATAATTGGTTTTTTGGCAGTTTTATTAGAAATTTTTATTCATGGGATGGTAGATGTCCCATATTTTAAAAATGATCTTGCGTTTTTGTGGTGGCTATTATTTGCTTTAATGGGGGTGTATTGGGTGGAGCAAAGACTAGAGGACTCAAAATAAAAAAAACGGGCAATATCGTTGCGATATTGCCCAATAGCAAGGTTGTTGTCTCCCTCCTTTTGGGGAGGGTGGGGTCACAAGTATATTAGACTAAAATAACGAATTAGTAAAGAAAAAGGGGCAGTTCGAAAATGAACTGCCCCTTTGGTGCACAGGCCTTCAGCATTTTTGATGCCCCACGGCATGCGTTCGAGCCAGAACTGTCTGGCAAGGCATTTCGCTAGGGGGTGGTTAAGGAGTTTTCTTAACCTAGGAGGAGCTGAAGATCATCCCTTCTTGGTCAGATTTCCTGCTCAAGAGCTAAGGAACTCTGAACAAAATAGGTTCTGTGCACTTTTGGTTGAGGAGCGGTAATTTGGGTGATTACCAGTCCGCTTGCATAATAAATTTATTATGCAAAGTTGAATTGAAATGTGCTATGATTGTTTTAGTAGGGAAGGGCGACGGAGTCGCCCCTCCCCTGCATGAAATCAATGAGACAGCGGCGTAGACTTTGGAGGACTCACCATCGCTGGTGGCAGACAACGGGGTCAAAACTCCTGCTCGCTCAAACAGTCAACAATGACCTGAGTACGGGGACTGTGACACACAAGGTGATCAATTTACCCCAACAAGATGAGATTCCGGACTCATCTACTCAGTTTTCATGCAAAGATACTTTAAATTAATTAAAAACAAGTGTCAAATAAATGAAAGTGGTTTTACAAAAATTTATCGCAGACAGTGGTTATTGTTCGAGAAGGAAGGCTGAAGATTTAATTCGGGCTAAGCGTGTTAATGTAAATAAAAAGAAAGCTGAACTTGGGATGAAAGTTTCTGACGAGGACCTAGTGGAGATCGCAGGGAAAAAAGTTGAAAGAAACAAAGAAGATGTATATATTGCCTTAAATAAACCCAAGGGATATACTTGTTCTAATAGAAAATTTAGAGGTGAAAAAAATATTTTTGACCTAGTAAAGAATGATAATAGATTATTCGTCGTTGGAAGGCTCGACAGGGATAGTCAAGGCCTTGTGCTTTTAACCAATGATGGGGAATTAGCCCAGTCTATAAGCCATCCTAGCTATGAAAGTGAAAAAAAATATTTTGTAGAGACTGACAAATTGCAGGAGAGGCCGGAAGACATTATTAAAAAACTTAAAAAAGGTGTTGATATAAAAGATGGTGATGGAATAGTTTGGGTGAAAGCAATAAGACATATTGCGGGGTCAAATTTTGAAATAGTACTTATAGAGGGTAAAAAGAGGCAGATTAGACGAATGTTTTTAGCGCTGGGAATTAAAGTTTTGAAATTAAAAAGAATTTCTATCGGCAGACTGAAATTAGGCAACCTAAGGGAGGGGTCTTGGGAATATATTAATAAAAGTAAAATATAAGTATGAGCGACATAGTAATATCTAACAAGGAAAAATTAAAAAGAAAAAAAGAAAGAATACTTGAAGACGGAATAGATAGTTTGTTTGTTGTAAGTGACTTTGACAGGACTCTAACAAAACATTTTTCAGAGACTCACAAGGTTCTTAGCTTAGTGCAAATGTTAAGAGAAGAGGGTTATTTAGGGGAGGAATATACCAAAAAGGCCAGAGGATTATTTGAAAAATATCACCCCTATGAAATAGACATGACTATTTCTTTTGAAGAAAAAAATGCAAAAATGGAGGAATGGTGGCGAACACATAATCAATATTTTATTGATTACGGATTAAATACACGGGTGGTTGATGAGATGGTCAAAAAAAGAAAAGCTGGATTTCGTGATGGGGCTATCGAATTTATGACAGACTTACATGAAAACAATATTCCACTAGTCATTATTTCGGCTTCAGGTCTTGGTTTTGTGATAGACGATTATCTTGAAAAAAATAAGGTTTTTTATAAAAACACAAAAATTATTACAAACTATATTGAGTTTGATGAAAAAGGCATGGCTGTGGGATCAAGGGAGCCAGTTATAACAACTACCAATAAATACTTGGCCGCCAAAGAGCACATGTCTGAACTTAAGAACATAAACGGTAAGAAGAAAAATATAATGTTACTTGGCGATAGTTATGAAGATGAAAAAATGGCTAATAGTTTTTTTCATGAAGATATATTAAAGATCGGTTTTTTAAATGAAAAAGTTGATGAAAGACTGGATGATTATAAGGGTGCATATGATGTGGTAATTTTAAATGACGGGAAAATGGATTATGTTATTGAACTTTTAGATGAATTAAAATAAAAGGAGAGGTGCCGGAGTGGTTGAACGGGGCGCTCTCGAAAAGCGTTGAATGTCAAAGTTCCGAGGGTTCGAATCCCTCCTTCTCCGCAAAAAAAGAACCCCAGCGAGTGCTGGGGTTTTTTTTCAGGAAGAATAAAAAAGAGCGATTCTAATAGAGTCATTACCATCTTTATAGGTTGCTTCGCCAGCCGCTTTGATCACGTTCTGTGCGTGAGGATTAAAATCTTTCAGATTTAGAGTTGAGGTGGGCTTTTCATTACTTGCACCTTTTAAATCAGAACGCTCTAAGAATACTTGCATAAAGACTCCTTTTTTAGTGATGGGTTTTTAAAAAACGAGTTTATTAATATCTACCTCTATGATATCATACTAGTAGAAAAAATAAGAGAAAAAATATGGAAAACATGAACAAATACAAGGTTATTTTTGATCAATTAGACCTAGATAAGCCAGTTATAATTTTTGATTTAGAAACAACCGGGTTAATAATGACTATGGATAGAATAGTAGAGCTCGCTTATATTAAAATATTTCCAAACGGGAAAGTGGTAAAAGAAGATATTTACCTCAACCCAGAAATGAAGATTTCAGAAGAATCTATGGCTGTCCACGGAATTACAGACGAACAAGTTGCTGGGCAACCAACCTTTAAGGACAGGGCCCAAGAATTTTGGGACATTTTTGCTAACTGTTATTATAGTGGTTTTAATGTTATTAGCTTTGACCTCCCTCTTCTTAAAAGAGAATTTGTGAGGGTGGGAATGGATTTTGAATACAGCTCAGAAGATATTATTGATTCAAAAACCATTTATCATGAAATGGAAAAGAGAACTCTATCCGCTGCTTATAAATTTTATTGTGGAAAAGAGCATGTTGATGCTCACAACGCCCTGGCAGATGTAGAGGTCACAGCAGAAATTCTTACAAAACAAATAGAGATGTATAAAGACATTCTTGATAGTGAATATATCAAAAAAATTCATGGGAACTCGAATATGGATCGATTTGTAGATGGTGATAGAAAGTTTTATTGGAGAGATGGTGAGGCCTTTTTTGCTTTCTCTAAGTTTAAAGACAACCCTCTTAAAAAAGTAGCAGAAACAGAGCCTGGCTTCTTGAACTGGATGCTGGGGGCAGACTTTTCCGAGCAAACAAAAGAAATAATCAGAAAAGCTTTGTCAGGTGAATTTCCTGAAAAAGAAAAAAGCGAATAAACTTTTGAAATTTAAAAAAGAGCCTTGCGGCTCTTTTTTTATTTTGTTGATTTGTTTAAGGCTTTATGAAGTCTAGATTTCTTTCTGTCTTTGGTGTTCTTTTTGATAACTCCTTTCTGAGCTGCTTTATCTAGGCTTTTAAGTGCTGAAGCTACTAAGTCTTTTGCTTTTTCATCTTTTGCTTCAATAGCTTTCTTGCTTCTTTTTACTAAGCTTTTAACATTGTCTTTAATTTTTTTGTTGTAAGCCTCTTTCTTTGAGCTTTTTCTTAATTCCTTTTTAGCTGATTTTGTATTAGCCATATTGGGTTTGTGATTCAAAATTAATTTCTAAATTTCACGTAAATGTGAGAGCAATGAGACTATAGTAACACAAAGACTAGTTTTTTTCAATAGGCGCCCTTTTTGTTTCTCTGTAAAGGAAATAAACTGAGAGAATAATTATAATTGTGCTAATGAGTTGAGGGAAGCGAAATCCAAAAATAACAGGTGTTTGGTCTATTCTGATAAACTCAGTAGCAATTCGAAGAGAGGAATAAAGCATAAGGTAAATGAAAGGTATGTATTCTAGCTTAAGTCTGTCTTTCTTTTTGATGAAGAAAATTATTAGAATTAATATTGCAAAAATTAATAGATTTCCGAGGCTCTCGTAAAGAAAAGTTGGGTGAAAGTATAAGTTACCAACAAAATCTGCTGGCAAACTCACGGAGCTTATGGGTATCCCCCAGGGCAGGCTTGTTGGTTTTCCAAAGAGCTCTTGGTTGAAATAATTTCCCCACCTACCGATCGCTTGGGCGAGAGCAAGACTAGGTGCGATAATAGCCGAAATTTTCAAGAAAGAAAGTTTGTATTTCCTAGAGAAATAATAAATTGTTAAAAGTCCAGCGATTATAGCGCCATGTATAGCAATTCCACCGTTCCAAATCATAAATACTTGAAGTGGATTTTGAAGATAGTAAGAGAATTGAAGGATTATGTGATAAATTCTTGCACCAATGATTGAAAAAATTATTAACCAAAACGCAAGGTCCATTACTATATTTTCGCTAATTTTAAACATTTTAGCTAATTTTAGGGTTATGACAATACCGAGCATCATCCCAATCACTATAAAAAAACCGTACCAATATATTGTAAAAGGACCTAAATCAAATAAGACGGGGTTTGGGTTAAAGGAGTGAAGAAAATTGATCATAATATTGACAAAATTAGTAAAATATGTTAGTGTTTGTGTAGCTATTTGAAATTATATCAGATTTTTTGCCACATAAAAAGGAGACCCATGTATGATTTCTGTATATTTAAACGTCTTATTGGGAGTGTGCTTGGTTTTATTGTATGTTTTCCATTCTTTTCGAGTAAAGGAGCTAAAGAGAACCATTAGAACTCTGGCTGAGCACTATAATGAAAAAATGTCAGAAGTTAGAAATGAGTTATGTTGTGTAGAAAAAGAGCTTGGCATTGACCCTCTAACTGGTGCAAGGAATAGAAGATATCTCAAAGAAAATGCAGAGACTCTGTTTTTTCATTCAGTCACAGTCAACCACCCACTTTGCGCTCTATATTTTGACCTAGATTCATTTAAATTAGTGAATGATAAAATTGGTCATACAAAGGGAGATAAAATTTTGGTTGATTTTGTTGATCTTTTGAAAAACACTACAAGAAGTAGTGAAGCTGATCGCCCCGGCGATCAGGTTTACAGGGTTGGAGGGGATGAATTTCTAGTATTGATGCCAGAGATGTTAGAAAAGGATCTTGACTCATTTTTGGAAAGGTTAAGAAGAGAAGTTTATAGGCTAGGTGAAAGACACAACATTCCAAAAGATTTTCAATTTGGAGTAAGCGTTGGCCAGGTTTTTAAGAAAGATGAAGAGAATTTTGAAACAATGTTAAAGAGAGTTGATGGAATGATGAGGGATGATAAATCCACAAAAGACCGTCGTCGCTAAATATCAGCGCCCCAGCAAAAGGGGCGCTTTTTCTTGTCTTTTAGCTCTCTAGCATTTATAATAATATTAGTGATAATAATCAATAAATATGAATAAAAAAAGAGTTTTTTCAGGAGTTCAGCCCAGCGGCGATCTTCATTTGGGTAATTATTTAGGAGCCATTAAACAGTGGGTAGAAATGCAGGAAAAATATGAAAGTATTTTCTGTGTAGTTGATTTGCATGCAATAACTATAAAGCAAAATCCAGAAGAGTTGAGGAAAAAAGTAATTGAAATAGCAAAGATATATATTGCATCAGGGATTGATCCAAAAAAATCTGTAATTTTCCAGCAATCAGATATTTCTGAACACGCAGAACTAGCTTGGATTCTAAACACAGTTACCAGGATGTCTGATTTATATAAAATGACTCAATTTAAAGACAAAGGAGGGGAGAATGAAAATATTGGAGTTGGTCTTTTTGATTATCCAGTTCTTATGACATCAGACATTATTTTGTATGATACTGATGTGGTTCCTGTTGGTGAAGATCAAAAACAACATGTTGAACTTGCTCGTGATTTGGCAAAAAGATTTAATCACCAATTTGGCGAAACTTTTAAGGTGCCAGACGTAAGGGTGAACAAAGAAGGAGCTAGAATAATGGGGCTTGATGATCCGACAAAAAAAATGAGCAAGAGTGCCAGCTCTACCCTAAACTATATAGCCCTAACCGATGATCCTGAAAAGGCAGCCAAAAAGATAATGAAGGCAGTTACAGACAATGATGGAATAATTAAGTATGAAAAAGAGAAAAAGCCAGGTGTTTCCAATCTTTTAAATGTTTATTCTCTTTTAAACGAAGAAAGTATTGCTGATATAGTTAAGAGATATGAAGGTAAGGGCTATGGAGATTTCAAAAAAGACTTGGCAGAGATTGTAAAACAATTTCTTATTAGTTTTCAGGAAAAGTACAACGCGATATCAGATGAAGAAGTCAGGGGGATTTTGACAAACGGCGCCAAAAAGATAAAGCCGATTGCTACAGAGACATATAAAAGAACTAAAAAAATAATGGGCCTAAATTAATATGATGAATTTAGAAAAATTTTTTGAAAATATTGATCATACACCTAAGAAATTTTTGCGAAGAAACTTTGATGACCTTCTTCGCTATAAATCTAAATACAAAAATTTGGATAAAGGAAATCAGGATGTAATATTTGGAGTAATAGAAAAATATGTTGAAAAGTTAAAAAAATATCATCGAATTGATTCAAATACAATTAGACTAGAAATGAATAAACTAAGAAGAAATAGAATTAAGTTGGATATGACAGAAGAGGATTTAAAGGACACGGAGGAGATTCTTAAAATGTTTAAAGGGTAATAATATATTAAAAAACAGACTCAATTGCGTCTGTTTTATATTTGAAAAATAAAGTAATTAAGTAGCATCACCGAGGGCATTAAAGACAAAATATGTAATAGCGTAAGCTGAAAGAGTGATAATAAGCCCAATAATGGCTCGGGTGATTGTTTTTTTAGCTTTTGCAAGCTGGTCTTCATTTCCTCCGGCAGTCATCCAATTAAAACCTGACCAAATAATAAGGACAACGAAGATGATACCAAGGAGCCCCAGAAAGACTCTTACAACAGAAGCAATTGTGTCAGATAGTGTTGTTCGTGAAGCTTCTGAAAAACCAGAAGTTTCCTGGAAGGATCTTGTTTGGGAAATCATAGGAGATAGAGCGTTATTTAGCGGTCCGCTAGCCAAGGATTCCTCTGTTTTCAAAAGCAACAATATGGCAAGTAAATAAATTTTTTTCATATAATTAGATTGGGCCTTCTGCCACTCCAGCCGTGTTGTATAAAAGTCTCATAAAAATAAATCTCCAAATGGCATAGGAAGAAGTAGTTATTATTAAGCCAATAATTGCTCTATAGATGGTTGTTCTAGCTTTTGCAACCTTGTCTTCATTTCCCCCAGCTGTCATCCAGTTATATCCCGCCCAAACCATTAATATAATAAATATAATTCCGAGTAATCCCAGGAAGGCTTGGACAATAGTGCCAATAGTAGAAGACATGGTAGTTTCGCTAACTCCAGAGACGGTGTATCCACCTTCGTTTGCTAGTTGTTTCATTTCACCAAGTGGGTTAGGGCTTGCAAATACTAAGAAGGGCAATGTTAAGATGATTATTAAAAATATAGAAAATAAAAGGTTTTTTAAGATTTTCATTTTTAAGTTATTAATATTTAACTTTCTGTGGTTGATTGAAGGGTTTCTTGTTGGACTGAACTTAGTACAAAATAGCTGATTGAATACGCGGACAGAACAATAATTAAGCCGATCACAGAAGTGATCATTATAGATCTGGCCTTATCAACTTTTGATTCATTGCCACTTGCGGTCATCCAGAGAAAACCAGCGTAAATTAAAAGTATTAAAAAGATAATTCCCAAAACTGAAAGAAGAGCAAGGATAACCTTTCCTAATATAGACTCAATGGTTTGTGATGTGTTATAGCCAGTTTCTTGACCAACAGCATAAATGGGTGATGGTATTGCTGCTCCAGTTTCCATATCAATACTTCCTCCACTCGTTATGAATGCGTCCTGAAGATTTTGAGCCTGAACAGCTGGTACATTAAAAAAAGAGAATGTGAAAATTAGAAGAATAAGAATTTTTAGTATTTTCATATTATTTCAATTTGGTGCCTACAAAGGCTGTTATTGCATAGGCGGATAAAAGGATGATTAATCCAATAATTGCTCTATATAATGTTTCTTTTGCTTTTCCCACCTCTGTTTCGTTCCCTCTGGCCATAAACCAAGTATAACCTCCAAAGATAATTAAGCCAAGGAAGACTATGCCTAAAAGACTTAAAAGAGCTTTTATCGATGCAGATATGTAATAGTAAATATCTTTGTCGTCTGCAGTGTCCACTGAGGTGATGTGACCAGACTCAATTCCGGCAGATTTTAAGCTAGTATTAAAAGCCTCTTTTGCTAGGGTTGGAGTAGAATGAAATGACAAAAGCAAAAAAAGAGGAAAAACAAAAGTTGTTATCGTTTTTGAAAAATAAAACATTATTTAGCTATTTTAGAGCCAACAAAGGCGGTGATGGCATAAGCGGCCATTATTATTATTAGACCTATGACAGCGTCATACATTAGATTCTTGGCCTTGAGAACCTCTGATTCGTTCCCACGGGCAAGCATCCAAGTGAATCCTGCATAAATAATAAGGATTAGGAAAATAACACCAACAAAGGAAAGCACTATACCAATAATACTACCAACCTTACTTGAGATATTAGAACTAGCTGCATCTGTAGCCAGCTTTGCAGTATCGGCTGAGGTTTGCATTTTATTTTTCGCCTCTTGTAGCGCTGTGGCATTAACTTGTAAAGAAAGGAAAGGGGAAAATAAAAACAAAGCTATGAAAATAGGTAAGAATGTTTTGGAAAATATTTTTTTCATAGCTTTGTTTTATTTGAAGAAATTATTCTTTAAGCGGTTGTTGCTGTAACAAGCGCATTCATAACGAATGTAGCAATTCCAAAGGCTGCCAAGACGATAACCATTCCAATAACGCCCGCTGTCATCATGCTTTTTGCTTTTGATATTTTATCATCATTTCCAGCAGCTGTCATCCAGAGGAAGCCAGCGTAGAGAACAATAAGAACGGCAATGATTCCTAGGAATCCGAGCAGAACCTTGATAACTGAGGCTGCGATAGCACGAGGGTCAGCATTGCCAAGTCCAGTTTCATCGTAAAAATCTTGTTGTGAAAAGTCGTCACCTCCCCAAAGATCTCCAGCTGTAATGTCTCCAGCAGAAACACTAGGAACGAAGAAAAGGCTAGGCAGAAGTAAACTAAACAATAAAACACTTATTGAAATAAATCTTGCTAGTTTTGAAGTTATTATTTTCATAAAGCTTGTTCAAATATTTAGGTAGTAGCAGTGATTAGAGCATTCATGACGAATGTCGCAATTCCGAAGGCTGCTAAGATGATAATCAAACCGATAACACCGGCTGACATCATGCCTTTCGCTTGACTGATCTTGTCGTCATTTCCGGCAGCTGTCATCCAGAGGAAACCAGCAAAGAGGATAATAAGGACAGCAATGATTCCAAGGAATCCAAGTAAAACCTTGATAACTGAGGCAGCGATAGCACGAGGGTCAGCATTGCCAAGTCCAGTCTCGTTATAAAAAGCAGTTTGAGAGAAATCATTTCCTCCCCAGAGGTCTGCAGCATTAATGTCCGCTGCTGAAGCGCTTGGAGCAAATAAAAATGCTGGCACAAAAAGCATGAATAAAACCATCAAAGAAACAGTTTTCTTTGAAACGGTTTGTAGTAATTTGTTCATAGAATTACAAATTAATTATTAAATAAATTTTCACTACTATGAGTACAAGATTTTGTGCCCAGAGTAGTGAAAACAATAAATGTTTTCACCTGTTCAAATATTTAGGTAGTGGCAGTGATTAGAGCATTCATGACGAATGTCGCGATTCCGAAGGCTGCTAAGATGATAATCAAACCGATAACACCGGCTGACATCATGCTTTTTGCTGTTGATATTTTGTCGTCATTTCCAGCAGCAGTCATCCATAGGAATCCAGCGTAAAGGATAATAAGGACAGCAATGATTCCAAGGAATCCAAGTAAAACCTTGATAACTGAGGCGGCGATAGCACGAGGGTCAGCGTTGCCTAGTCCAGTCTCGTTATAAAAAGCGTTTTGTGAGAAATCATTTCCTCCCCAGAGGTCAGCGGCTGTGATATTTCCAGCTGAAGCGCTTGGAGCAAATAAAAATGCTGGCACCAAAAGCATGAATAAAACCATCAAAGAAATAGTTTTTCTTGAAACGGTTTTTAGTAATTTGTTCATAGAATTACAAATTAATTATTTAATAATTTTTCACTACTCTGAGCACAAGACTTTGTGCCCAGAGTAGTGAAAACAATAAATGTTTTCACTATATTAAAACTAGCTTTAATGTATTTAGGCTCCAGTTGTTGCAGACACTAATGCATTCATGACGAATGTCGCAATTCCGAAGGCCGCTAAGATGATAATCAAACCGATAACACCGGCTGACATCATGCCTTTTGCTTGACTGATCTTGTCTTCATTCCCAGCAGCAGTCATCCATAGGAATCCAGCGTAAAGGATAATAAGGACAGCAATGATTCCAAGGAATCCAAGCATAACTTTGATTACTGCAGCAGCAATTTCACGAGGGTCTCTTTCACCAAGCCCCGTAACATTACCAACTGTATCAATGTTTCCGTCACCACCCGTCCAAACGATGTCTGAAAGGTTGGTTGCAGCGCTTACTGGCAGAGCAGCAAAAGCTGTGAACACAAACATTAGTACAAAACTTAATGTAGCAATCTTTTTTAAAATTAACTTACTCATTATTTCACCCCCTTTCTATGTTTAAGATAATTATTAACAATACGTTAATTTTAACATAATTTTGGAAAAAAACCAAAATTAAGATATTATAACTAGAAGAGAAAACTTTATGAACAAAAAAATAAAAAAATCTTTTTTGGTAGTTTATTGGGTGTTCATTCTTTTTGTCCTATTGAACAACGGATTAAGCTATCTTGACCCTGATCTTGGCTGGCACCTTAGAGTAGGGGAAGAAATGGTTGAGACAAAGAATGTTCCGAAAATCGAACACTATGACCACACCCTTGAAGGAGTTTCTTGGGTTGATCATGAGTGGGGGATAAATATAGTGAGCTATTTGGTTTATGATAAATGGGGCTACTCTGCTCTAAATCATGTATTTGCATTGTTGGCTCTTTTCGCATTTTATCTGCTCTATAGATTCGTTTTGAATAAATTCAAAACAGAGCTTGAAAGTAATTTTCTTTTAAAGATTGTGCTACTTTCACTAATAATGCTCGGAGTTTTTGCGAGCTTGCCACACCTTGGCGTTAGAATGCAGGAAATAACAATTTTGAACTCTATTATTCTTTTAATAATTTTAGATAGATATAGTGTAGAGAAGTCTTTTGGGGCGCTAATCTTTTTACCTTTCTTGTTTGTTTTTTGGGCCAATGTCCACGCTGGCTTCATGATAGGGCTTGTCCTTTTAATCTTTTTCATTTTTGTAAAGACCTTAGAAATGATTAGTTATAAGTTCTATAAACTTTCATTTCTTGATTACAAAAATCTTTTGTCTTCTCAGCAAATATTTATTTTTTCAATTTTTTCAATTCTTTCATTTTTTGCCACTCTTATAGGACCCTACGGGATAGGGCTTTATGACTTTTTAAAAACATATTCAAATGATTTTTATTTGCAGAACATAAAAGAATGGCTACCTTTCTACAGATACCCCATAAAATATAAACAGCTTTTTTATGCTGCTGTTTCAAGCTCTGTTGTAGTTTTGTTTTTTTTAAGCGTATTTTCATCTTATAGGAAAAAACAAAAAGCAAATATTAAAATTGAGGCATGGCAGATTTTTATCTTTGTCTTGTTTTTGTATTTATCGTTAAAATCGAAAAGACATTTTCCTCTTTTCTTTGTCTTTAGCCTTCCCCTCATTTTTTTCTTACATCTGAAATTTTTAAAGGAGGGCCTAGCCGTTTTTAGACAAAAGGTTAATCTAAAAATATCAGCGTTTTTTGTTATTGCTGTAGTGACACTTTTGGTAGTTAATCAGGCTATAAAATTCAGATTTATTGAAGACCCATTTAGATATTATTGTAATAGTTATCCTTGTGGTGCTAAAGAATATTTAGCAGACAACCCTGAATTGCAAAATAAAAAAATATATAATAACTACAACTGGGGAGGTTATTTTATCTGGACTCTCCCTGATATGAAATTATTTATAGATGGTCGCCTACCACAATATAATTATGATGGGCGCTCTTTGTTGGAAGAGTATAGAGATTTTTTGATTGAGACCAAGGTTGATGAAATGCTTTCCAAGCATGAAATAAATTTAATTATTCTTAAAACAAGTGAAGCTAAAGTAAATTTTAATTGGTTTGAAAAGTATTTTTTAATGATGAATGAGGAAAAGGAAAATAATATTACAAACCACTTAAAAGAGCATGTCCAGGAATCTGAAGACTGGGAAGAAATATATAGTGACCAAGTTGCTTCAATATATGCTAAGATATAGTTATGAATTATGAAGATCACAGCCTTTTGGGTGATGAAAAACATTTTTGGTATGAAGCCAGAAAAATATTAATAGGAAAGCTATTTTCACATGTTTCAGAAAAAGGAAACACAAAAAGTATTTTAGATGTTGGCTGCGGCATTGGAGGAGAGTTGGATATTATTTCTAGCTTTGGGAGAACCACAGCAATGGATATAGACAAGCAGGCAGTTGAATTGGCTAAAGAAAAGGGTCATCGAACTATTTTGGCTGACCTAGAAAATATAAAATTAGATAGCAATTATTTTGATATCGTTTGCGCCTTTGATGTCCTTGAGCACCTGAAAAACGACAGAAAAGTAATGAGTGAAATTTTTTCTTCTCTGAAAAGCAAGGGAATATTTCTGTTTACTGTCCCTGCTCACCCAAGTTTGTTTGGCCACCATGACAAATCGACTGGCCATGAAAGGCGATATACTAAAAAGGAGATATTAAATAAATTACAAGAGAGTGGCTTTAAGTCAGTAGAATTGTATTATTGGAACATTATTATTTTGTCTGCTGTATATGCATATAGAAAGTCAAAGAATTTATTTTTTAAAAAAGCAAAAATTGAATCTGACGCTAAGAAAAGAAATAAATTTATTAATTCGCTTTTATATTTCATTCTTAAGACAGAGGCTCTTCACCTATTTAGGAGAAAAACTACCCCAGGTTTGAGTATATATGGCATAGCAAGAAAAAAATGAAAATAGATTTCTGTGTTCCAATTTATAACGAAGAGCTAATTCTCGAAGAGAGCATAAGCTCTCTATATAGCTTCCTTTTATCAAAAAATCTACCCTACGACTGGAGGATAGTAATTGTTGATAATGGATCAAAAGACCAGTCAAGAGAAATCGCTAATAAACTAGCAAATGAAAAGATAAGCTTGTTTGTTGTAAATAGACCAGGGCGAGGGAGGGCAATAAGAAAGTATTGGTCAAATTCAGATGCAGACATTGTTTCTTATATGGACGCTGATTTAGCTGTGAACCTAAAACACGTACCAGAGTTGGTGGGTCCCATCATACAGGGGGAAGCCGAAATAGTTATTGGTTCAAGACTTTTGCCAGAGTCTGTGATTGAGCGCAATATTTTTAGAGAAACAATTTCCAGGTCATGTAATGTTTTATATAGACTTTTCTTTGGCTATGGAGTGAATGACACCCAGTGTGGATTTAAAGCTGTTAAAAAAAGTTCTTTTAATGATATTTCTCAATACTTTTTTGACGATAAGTGGTTTTTTGATACAGAACTTATTACTTATATGAAGTATAAGAAAAACAGACTAAAAGAGATCCCAGTGGAGTGGAACGAAAAAAGGTTTGATAAGAGGAACAGTAAGGTCAAGGTCTTTAAGGATAGCTTTAATCACTTTATGAATTTTCTAAAACTGAAGAAAAAGATTAGGGAGATTGGGGAGGCTAGTTAGTAATTTTAAAAAGAAAGTCGCCCCAGTTGCTGTTGTTTAAAATGTCCACCTTTTGGGCATTTTTTATATTATAATCTCCAATTGCTGTTCTACGAAGATCTTCTAAATAGGCTCCGCATCCTAATTTAATGCCAATGTCGTTAGCTAGGCTTCTGATATAGGTCCCAGTTGAGCAAGAGACCTCAATTTCCAAATATGGCCAAGAAAATTTTTTAATACCTATGTCATAAATATTTATCCTTGAAGGCTGTCTCTCTATTTCAATTCCTTTCCTGGCTAGGTTATAAAGTTTTTGCCCATTAATTTTTTTTGCACTAAACATTGGCGGTATTTGATCTTGCTCTCCAATAAATTCAGCTAAACAGCTTTTAATTTGTTTGGTTTCAAGTTCTTTTGTTTGTGGAGAAGTTTTTATAATGCCCTCTCTGTCGTAGGTGTCTGTGCTTGCGCCTAGTTTTAGGGTGGCGATGTATTTTTTGTCTTTTTTTACAAAATAATCAATTTGTTTTGTAGACTCTCTTCCAATTGCTAAAATCAATAGACCGCTGGCAAAAGGGTCAAGTGTGCCAGCATGACCAATTTTTTTTATTCCAGTTATATTTCTCAGGGCATTGACAACACCATGTGAACTAATCCCAGGGTTTTTGTCTATTAGTACAAATCCAGATTGTACATTTTTATTATTTTCATCGTTGGCCATTTGTGTTAAAATAAATAAATAAATAATAAAACTATGAAAAAAATAGATAAACTTTTTTTAATTTTCTCTCTCTTTCTACTCTCAGCCAACACAGCTAATGCCTATTTGGATGCAGGAACAGGTTCTTATGTCTTGCAACTGGTCTTGGGCGGTATTTTAGGGGGACTATTTATCCTTAAAAGCTATTTTAGAAAAATTATTTTTTTGTTTAGAAAGATTATTACAAAAAAAGAAAAGAAAAGCAATGAATAGGGATTCATTTAAAGTTGATGGAGGCTCTTTTAGAGACAGGGGAGGCTTTGTTTTTAAGTATAAAAATGATATATACAGACAAATAAATCATTCAGCCAAGGATGATTTTGATTTTTTGATTTCATCTGGTCTTTGCAGGTATCTTCAAGAAAATAAGATGCTTGTTGAACATGAAGAGATAGAGCTTGGTGGCGGGGGGTACAAAACAATTAAGCCAAAAAAAATAGACTTTATATCATATCCTTATGAATGGTCTTTTTCCCAAATAAAAGATGCAGCCCTTTTAACCCTAGAAATACAGCAAATAGCCCTTGAACATGGAATGAGCTTAAAAGATGCGAGTGCATATAACATACAATTTCAAGCTGGTCGCCCCATTTTTATTGACACCCTTTCATTTGAAAAAATAAAAGAAAATTCCCCCTGGGTTGCCTACCGCCAGTTTTGCCAACATTTTTTAGCACCGCTTCTTTTAATTAGTGGCGTTGATATAAGATTGTCTTCTTTAATGAGTTCTTACATTGATGGAATACCACTAGACATGGCATCTAGTATTTTGCCTTTTTCAAAAAAAATAAAACCATCAGTATTTATTCATATATATTTACATGCCAAAAGTCAAAAAGCATTTTCTCAGAAAAAAATTTCTAGCCAAAGAAAGTTTAGTTTAACCTCACAGAAAGCTATTCTAGATAGCTTAAAAACTCTCATACTGAAAACTCAATTAAAAAAGGACAAAACAGAATGGGGAGAGTATTATACTTTCACTAACTATAAAGAAGAGTCATTCAAAGAAAAAAAAGATTTGGTTTCTTCGTTTATAGATCAAACATCTCCTAAAAGAGTCCTTGATCTTGGAGCAAATGATGGTACTTTTTCAAGGCTTTCTTCCGAAAAAGGAATTTTTACAGTTTCAAGCGACATTGATTTAGTGGCGGTTGAAAAAAACTACTTAAACCTGAAAGAGAAAAAAGAAAAAAATATTTTACCTCTCTTTTTAGATCTTTTCAATCCAAATCCATCAATTGGCTGGGGGAATGAAGAAAGAAAGTCTTTCCTCGAAAGAGCCAATTTTGATTTGATAATATCCCTCGCATTGATTCATCACCTTTCGATAACAAATCATCTTCCTTTCAGTAAGATTGCAGACCTCTTTTCAAGAAAATCTAGATTTTTAATAATCGAATTTGTCCCAATTGGTGATTCTAATGCAGACAAATTAGTGCAAAACAGGGGGGATGATCTATCTTGGTACAATGAAGATAATTTTATAAAGGAATTTTCAAAACATTACACAGTTGTTAAAAAAGCTAAGATTAATAACACTAAAAGAACATTATATTTAATGAAAAGCAATGAATAGATTTCCTATCCATCCACTACTTTTTTCTCTTTTCCCAATTATTAGTCTTTATGAAGCAAACAAAGAATTTCTTCGTTTGGGCCAAATACTAACCCCTATTATTATAGTTGTTTTCTTTACGTTTTTTTTCCAAATTATTTTTTCACTATTTTTTAAAAGTTTCCACAGAGGGGCTCTGCTGACTTCATTGTTGTCATTTATATTTTTCAGCTTTAGGCATCTGGCAATATATTTATATAGATATTTAGCAGAAGGAGCACTGCCTCTTGTTTTTACAAACTATCTATTGATTTTTATTGCCACTGTTGCCTTTTTGGTAATTAGCACCAAGAAAGTTTCTTCACTCTCAAAGAAATTAAATTCAGTTTCTTTGTTTATTCTTTTAATACCTCTTTTTTTGATATTTGCGTTTGAAATAAATAGATCTTTTCTTTCAGATGCTCAAAATGCAGAAAAGACAGTTGAAAACATCTCAGAAGAGTGGACAGTGGCTGGTCCTGATATTTATTATATAATTCTAGATGGTTATGCTAGAGAGGATGTTTTGCAGAATACTTTTTCTTTTAATAATTCATATTTTCTTAATGGTCTTAGAGAGAGAGGATTTAAGATATCCGACAGTGCAATAAGTAATTATTCAGAAACCATATATTCAATGTCATCATCACTTAACATGGAATATCATGATGATACTTTTTTGAGAGATAATTTAAAAAACAAAGAATTATTTTTGGGAATGGTTGCAAATTCAAAAGTAGATAATTATTTAGGCAAAAAGGGCTATAAATCTATTTCATTTGCGCCGATGTGGGTTGGAAATAACTCCAGAAAGACTGATATAGTAATGAAAAATAAGAAGAAGGTCAATGATTTCCTTTCTCTGGTTATGATGAACTCGCCAATACCATTTTTTGATCTTTCTTTTGCAACCACCTTGTTGCACAAGCAGAGCAGAGAAAAATTCGATGATATTATCGACCATCTTGGAGAAGTCCCAAACATTAAAGGATCTACTTTTTCCTATGCTCATATTTTATCACCCCATTTTCCACATTTTGCAGACAAGGATGGTAATTTGAGAAAAAATATTTATGTAAATAATAGCGGTAAAAAGTTATTATACAGAAGTGACTATGTTGATTTAAGGAGAAGTAATGTTGGAACATATAAAAGTGTATATTTGGATCAACTTCAGTTTGTAAATAAAAGAGTCCTAGAAGTAATTGATGAAATACTAACAAAAGACGATGGTTCTGTTATTGTCATACAGTCAGACCACGGGCCTCTTTCTGGTTTTTATCCAGAGTCAGTTGATAGAAGTGATTTAAAAGAGCGATTTTCTATTTTAACTGCAATTAGACCACCCAGTGAACAACAAATTGATTTTCCTCAAGACATAAGCCCAGTAAATATTTTTCGGACTTTATTTAATAATATATTTTCTGAAAATTTTGATATTTTAGAAAATAGATCATATTTTATTGAACATGAAAATAAAATAGGCACAAAAGCCAAGAGAGTGGTAGATGTAACAGAAAGCTTGTCTGCAGTTGACTATTAAATAGTTTTATGTAATATTAACTAAATAGTATCCTTCTAAAAGGATGCGTTTTAATATAACAAACATGAATATAACTGCACTTGCAAGACTTTTAAAAATCTCTCCTCAAGAGCTTCGGGAACAACTGCCAAAGCTTGGTTTTGATATTGGGCAAAAAGCGATAAAAATTCCAAAACCAATTGCCAACAAAATCATCAAAGATTGGCCAAGGCTGAGAAGACAAATTGAAACTCAAAAGAGGATAGAAAAAGAACAGCAAGAAGCAGAAATGAAGGAAAAGCTAAAAGCCGACAAAGTGACAGTAAAACTACCTAAACTTATCACGGTCAGAGAGTTGTCAGACATATCTAATATTCCTGTTAATAGGATACTGGCAGAGCTAATGAAAAATGGGATATTTGCTTCTTTGAATGAAAAGATTGACTATGACACAGCCTGGCTTATTAGTGAAGATTTGGGCTTGGATATTTTGCCAGAGGGAGATGATACAGAAGAACCCGAAGAAAAGGAACAGGATAAATTAAAAGAAGCCATTAAAGACCAAAAAGATAGCCTGCAGTCTAGAGCACCGGTTGTAGTTGTGATGGGCCACGTAGATCATGGAAAAACAAGATTACTTGATGCTATTAGAGAAACAAACGTTATCGAAGGTGAGGCTGGTGGGATTACTCAACATATTGGCGCTTATCAGATTGAAAAAAATAATAAAAAGATTACATTTATTGATACTCCGGGACATGAGGCTTTTACTGCCATGAGAAGTCGTGGAGCTAAGATTGCTGACATTGCTATTTTGGTTGTAGCGGCTGATGATGGAGTTAAACCACAGACTGTAGAAGCTTATAGAATACTCGAGAAAGCTAAGTTGCCAGTTATTGTGGCTATCAATAAAATAGACAAACCAGAAGCCAATATTGATAAAACCAAACAAGAGTTATCTAGTCAGTTAAAACTTATTCCAGAAGACTGGGGAGGAAAAACTATCATGGCACCAATCTCAGCTAAGGCCGGTACAGGAATTGATGAACTGATTGATACCTTACTTTTATTGGCTGATGTTGAGTCAGAGAACATTCAAGCTAATCCTGGAGGTCAACCACTTGGGTCAGTAATTGAGTCCAATATTGATAAGGGGGCTGGTCCAGTTGTAACTCTGTTGGTGCAGAATGGTGTTTTTAAAACAGGTGACTCTCTTTCTTATAACGGAATAGACTATGGAAAGGTTAGAGCTCTATATAATTATCTCGGAGAAAAAATCGATGAAGCTGGTCCTTCGATGCCAGCAAAAATAATCGGTTTAAAAATTTCACCGGAAGTTGGTGATTTGCTTGAGGTTGGAGAAGGGAGAAAGCTAAAAACTAAAAAGATAAAAGGACTTGATCAAGGATCTTCTCTGCAATCTCAGTCATCTCAAGAAGAAGATGAATCAGTAAAACGGTTTACAATTTTAATCAAAAGCGACGTTTTAGGCTCAGCAGAGGCAATTGAGGAATCTCTTTTAAAGGTCCAGGGCTCAAAAATTAAAGTTAAAATTATTCACAAAGGATTAGGAAATATTACTGAGGGTGATGTGAGTCGGGCCGAAGCAGCAGGGGCGATGATTGCTGGATTTAATGTAAAAATTCCAACTGGTTTAGAGGAAATTGTAAGAGAGAAGGGAGTGGAAGTAAAAATGTATAATGTGATTTATGATTTGATTAATGATGTAAAGGAAAAACTAGAATCAATGATAGACGAAGAAGTTATTGTTACTGATTTAGGAAAATTAAAAGTGTTAGCCATCTTTAGAACTGAAGCAAAAAAACAAATCGTTGGTGGTTCAGTTTTGGAAGGTAAAATTGAGAAAGATACAATTATAGATATAGAAAGAAAGGGTAAGATTATCGACAGGGGGGTATTAGTTAACTTACAGTCAGGAAAACAAGAGGTTGATTATGTCTCTGAGGGTGAAGAATGCGGCCTAGTTTATGAGGGTGAGCCAGTAATTGAAGAGGGAGATATTTTGATTATTAAGAAACAAGAGACTATAAAGTCCAGCCTGTAATATGTCACGGATTGAACAGATTAACGAGAATCTTCAAAAAGAGATAGCAAAGTTTATTTCCAATAATATTAAGGTAGAGGGAGGGCTGATCACTGTTGTTGAAGTTGATTGCTCTCCAGAGTTGAGAAATGCAAAGGTATATGTTTCGGTTTTACCAGATAACAAATATGGTTCAACACTTAAACTTTTGAAAAAAAACACTTCGATGCTCAACTCTCATCTCAAGAAGAGCGTAAAAATAAGGAAAATACCAAAAATACACTGGGAGATAGACTCTACCGAAAGAGAAGCTTCAGTTATTGAGAGGTTGCTTAATGAAATAGAAAATGAAAAATAATCCCCTGTAAATTTTCAAGGGATTTTTTTATATGTATTATAGAAACCATAGGATTGCCTATAGAAAAATTAAAAAAGCTAAAAAGATATTTTTAGTCATTCATGAAAAACCAGATGGGGATGCTGTTTCTTCAATTTGCGCTATGATCGATTTTTTAGAACAAGAAAAAATAGATTACTATGCATATTGTGTTAGCGACATTCCTGAGAATTTTTTATTTCTCCCACATACCGAGAAGATAAACAATGCTATGCCAGAAGATTTTTCTTCTTTTGATCTTATCATCCCCCTCGATTGTGGTAGTCTTTCTAGGACTACATTAATTAGTGAAATTCTTGGCAGAAAAAAACATCAAAAAGTGATTGAATTTGATCATCACCCCAAGGTAGATTCTTATAGTGATATCGAAATTAGGGAGGTAAGAGCTGCTTCTACTACTCAGGTGATTTATGATTTTTTTAAAAAGAATAGAATAAAAATAAATAAAGCCAGAGCAACTTGTATCCTTACTGGGATTTCGACGGATACTGGGAATTTTCTTTATCCCTCTACTAGTGAAAAAACAATTAGAATTTCTTCAGAGATGATGATTCGCGGCGCCAGGCTTCCGAACATCTTGGAAAGCACATGGCGCAATAAGAGTTTATCCGGGATGAAACTATGGGGACTGGCAATAAATAACTTGGAGATAAATAAAAAATATAACTTTGCTGTTACGGTCATCACAAAAAAAGATATTGAAGAAAGTGGAGCCACCGAAGAAGATATTGAGGGAATTTCAGGATTTCTAAGCAATCTAAATGAAGTTAAGGGTCTGTTGATGCTCCGGGAGGAAGACGATGGAACTATTAAGGGGAGCTTGAGAACCTCAGATGATAATGTGGATGTATCAAAGATAGCCAATGCTCTGGGTGGCGGGGGTCACAGCAAAGCTTCTGGCTTTAAGATAAATGGAAAGTTAGTTCATAAAAATAATCGTTGGATGATTGAATAGAATGTTTAGTTTTTTGCTTGATTGACAACGATGTTTTTATAAACTATAATCACTCTATAATTCAATATTAAAAATTACTAATATATGCCACTTATTCCAACAGTTATAGAAAAATCAACGCATGGCGAGAGAGCCTATGATATCTACTCAAGACTATTAAAAGACAGAATTATCTTTTTAGGAGAGCCAGTAACAGACCATGTCGCCAATATTGTCATTGCCCAACTATTATTTCTCGATGCTGAGCAAAAAAACAAAGACATTAAGTTTTATATCAATTCTCCAGGAGGTTCAGTCACAGCCGGTCTAGCAATATATGACACTATGCAATATATCAAATCAGATGTTTCAACTATTTGTATAGGGATGGCAGCTTCAATGGCAGCAGTTCTACTAGCCTCGGGAGCCAAAGGAAAAAGATTTTGTCTTCCGAATTCAGAGGTTATGATTCATCAGGTAATGGGAGGAGCAGAGGGCCAAGCATCAGACATTAAAATAAGAGCGGAACATATTTTGAAGATAAAAGAGAGATTAAACAATATTTTATCAACCCACACAGGGCAGAAAATAGCTAAAGTAGAAAAGGACTCAGATAGAGATAAATTTATGGGAGCAGAAGAAGCAAAAAAGTACGGTTTGATAGATAAAATTATTTCATAAAAACATTTCCATGGAAAAAGAGCCCAGCAGGGCTCTTTTTTAATATGAATTTATAATATCTAGAGTGTTTTGAATTGCTTCTTCTAGTTGGCCGTTACGGTTTTCAACTATATGGTCAAACTTATCTTTATTTTGATACCAGCCCTTGGCGTAGTCTGCTCTCCCCTGGACAAAAGCCTCAGAAACCTTGTCACGTTTTCGTATGCGCCCCTCTAGTTCTTCCCAGGGGGCATCTATCATTATTGAAACAGCTTCTGGAAATATTTCTTTATATGTAATAACGCCCTTATATTCGAGTTTCATCAAAAAACGATCATCACTTTTCCTAACTCTCTCGATTTCTTCATAGGTGTTGCCATAGTAATTACCGTTATCTTCAATTACATATTCAAAGAACCTACCATCAGAAATTCCATCTTTAAATTCTTCTTTTGATAAAAAATAGTAGGGGTCTCCTTCAGTTTCGTTTTTTCTCATTGCTCTTGTGGTTGTGGTAACCACTTTTTTAAAATCTTTCTTTTCCTGAAGAGCCTTCATTATAGTGTCTTCTCCTGCGCCAGAAGGACCAGATATTATAAACAAATTCCTTTTCATATTATTTCGCAGTTTTTAAAAACTCTTTTAAATTATTAGGTATATCCACTTCAAACTCTTGTCTGTTGCCGTCTAGGTCATTGAATGACAGGAAAAAGGCGACCAAGAATATTCTTCCTAGATTTTTTTTAATATTTTTCTCTCTTAACTTATTAGTAGTGTAAACGTTATCGCCAACTATTGGATTGCCGTAGGCAGACAAGTGGACTCTAATTTGGTGAGTTCTTCCGGTTTTAATCTTAACTCTCAAAAGGGTATAGTTAATTTTTCTTTCAACTACATCAAATTCAGAAATAGCAATTTTACCTTCGTCTTGTTTCTCTCCTTTTTTTGTTTCAGGAAGAGCGGCCATTTTATATCTAGACTTGGATCTAGCGATTGGAAAGCGAATTTCGTCGTGTTCTTTAGAAACTACACCGTAAACAAGCGCTTTATAGTATTTTTGAACGGTTCTTTTTTTAAATTGTTCTTTGAGGTTGTCGAATGTTTTTTGGTTTCGAGCAACAACCATCAGACCACTAACCTCTCTGTCGATTCTATGGACAATTCCTGGCCTGGAAGGATCTTCTCCAATTTGTCTAATCTCTGGATAGCGCATAAGTAAAACATCAACCAGAGTTTCTTCAGAAACATTTTCAAAGTCATGGACAATAATTCCAGCCGGCTTGTTGATGACAATATAATCTTTTGTTTCTTTAACAATTATTTCTTCAATATTGAGTTTTAATTTTTTTACAACAGGAGTAATTTCCCTTTCTTTTCTTTTTGTCTCTTCGACTGTTATCAGATCACCGGTTTTTGTTTTATGGCTAGAGTTGAAAATCTCGCCATTTAGTTTTATTGACTCTTCTGTAATCAGTTTCTGGATTTGGCTTCTGGTGATTTTTACGTCGTGTTCTTTTGGCAGTATTTCTGCTAAAAGCTTATCTATTCTTTGCCCAGAATTTTCATCGCTTATTTTTATTTCTATCATAATAATTCTTTAATTTTTTCAAGACTTTTTTCTATTTGAAAATTCTTCTCAACATGTTCTCGGGCGTTTTTGCCGAGATCGATACTTAGCCTTTTGTTTTTATAGTATTTAATTATATTTTCAGTTAGAGTTTCGGATTTATTAATATCATAGAAAAATCCATTTTCTCCATCAATCACCAAGTCTTCATAACCAAGATCGTATGGAACAATTGGTGCTAGTTCAGACTCCATCGCATAGAGGGTATTTTTGAAATCATCTAGGTTGAGGAATCTAGAGCTTATCACAAAAATATCAAAGCTGTCTAGCCATTTTTTGATGTTTTTTGTATCTGTAACAAACCAAACCATTGTTTCTATGCCCATTTTTTTAGCTAACCACTTAGCCCAGGGATTGTTGTCTGGGGAATATGCACCAGTGCCAACAATAATTAGTTGGACACGAGTGATTAAATCTACAGAGTTTTTAAGAGCAGAGAACAGGGTTTCTATTTTTTCTTTGTCATTTAAGTCTGTAATAGTCCCAATAGTGTAGAATTTTCTTCCTACTTGGTTATTTTCGTTCTTTGCTAGCTTTGAGAATAGGGTTTCTTGATATTTTTTATGTTGTTTTTTTATGCCTGGGCTAATAACTTCTATATTATCAGTTGCTATGCCTAGTTTTTCGATTTTTTTCTGGAAAAATGAGTTTAGGCAAATTATTTTATTTTTTCTAGCAAGCTTGCTAAAGGTTTTTATTATTTTTTTATTTAGTTTTGAATATTCTAGGTCTCTTGATTCTAGCCATATAACTTTTATTTTTAAGAATTTAGCCAAAGGGCTTATTAATATTTTTTCATTGATATTTACTAAAATTATGGTTTGATACTTTTTTTTGTATTTCAAGACAAGAAGAATAGAAAAAAGATATATTTGAATAAGTGGTTTAAAAATAAAAAATAATCTTGTTTTGAAGGCTCCAAACCTAAGGATGTTTTTAAAAAGGAAAATTTTTCCTCTTGGCCAGTTTTTTTCTGTAAAGAAGTTATATAGATTTCCACGTGAGCCAAGGAAATAAAAATCAAATTTATCTGAAAGGTTGTTTAAGATAGAGTAAATTGCTCTCGTAGAATCGTCGAGAGAAGATATAATTAGTATTTTTTTTTGCATTTAATTTTTGTTAAGAATCTCTAATATTTCTTTATTGGTGAAGCCTTTAAATAGATAAAGAAAGCCAAAGTAAATTAGCATTGCAGTAAACAAGGAAAAATAAAAGTTGAATTCATTGGCAACAAAATAATAAAGAGAAACAGACATAATAGCAGTTGAGAGAAGAACCCTGGAGGTGACTTTGAAATTTGGAAAGAATTTTGTGTGTTTATAAACCAAATATAGAGAAGCTAGGGCTATGGTCACTTCACTATAAACCGTTACCCAGGCTGCCCCGAAGTAGGAAAATTTAGGTATAAATATTAAATAAGCAGATAAAGCTGTGATAGCAACAAAGATATATGACCATATTATATTTTTTTGTTTATCAATAGCAATTACAGCGTGAGAGAACATCGTTCCGACAAATATTACCGAAGAAGCAATCATTAAGATCCTTAGGACTGAAGCGGACTCGGCAAATTCTGGTCCAGCAATCAAATTAATGATGGGATCAGCCAAAAAGAATGCTCCAGCTAGCATAGGAATAGAAAAAATAATCATTACATCAAAAGATCTTTGGAGGACTTTATAAAAAAACTGATTATTTTTCTCAGACCAGGCTCTGGTGATTACAGGTAAGATTATCCCGGCAAACATAAAAGGGACAGTCACCAAAACATCAATAACTTTGTATGAGGCCCCATATATTCCAACCTCTTCAGAGCTTTTGATTAAAGAAAGAATTAGGGTGTCAGTTCTTAAATAAATAAGATTAAAGAAAATAGTTACAGCAATCGGCCAGGATTGTTTGACTATCTGTTTCCAGTAGCCAAATTCAAACAACAGGGTGGTTTTGACAAATCTCTGAGAAAAGAAAAAGTGAAACAAAAACGAAACTAGATTAGCCAAAACAGAAACAATTAAAACACCCAAAAGACCATAGTCAAGATAATAAACCAAAAAGACAGCTACAAAGAGAAATGTTCGACTCACCACCTCGGCCAAAGCCACTCGATCCATTTGTAAGTTTTTTTGGAAAACACCAACAAGTATTTGGTTAAAAGCTCCAAAAAGAAATGAAAATGAAGTTACAGCTATGCCTATCTTGATAGCGTTAGAATAGGGGAGGAAAATAGTTATCAAGATTGATGATCCCAGAAATAACACGGCAGTTACTAGTCGAAAAGCAAAAAGATTGCCGATGATTTTTTCTTCATCGGCATTTGCTTTGCTAATCAATTGGACTGTAACCAGTGTCAGCCCCAGATCAGCAATTGTCGCAAAAAAAGTTAAATAAGTGATAATAGTGGTATAGTCACCGAAACCAGATTTACCGAGATATCGAGTCATTATGGCTATAGTAAGTAAGCCAAGAACTGTTGCAATAATTTTGCTGATAATTTGGATTATTGTATTATGGGCTATTTTTGTTGAAAGAGTCATAGTTAAATTGCCGAAATTGCTAATTTTAGATATAATAATAAGTAACAATGAAAATCTCATTAACTAAATTATATCATAAATATATGACCAAGGCTAAACAAAAAATAATGTCATTTTTGCTCGTTTTCTCATTTATTATGTTGTTATTTTCTGCTAGTTCTGTTTTTGCAGGTGGTCTTCTTAGCACCCAAGAAGGATTCGGAGCAGGCGGCTCTGAAGCAGTGGCAGACGTATTTGATAGCGGACAACCACAAGACCTTAGAGCCACGGTGGCAAAACTTATAAGAGCAGCCCTTGGTTTCTTGGGAGTAATCTTTACATTTTTAATAATTTACGCTGGGTATCTCTGGATGACTGCCGCAGGCAATGATTCAAAAATCGATGAAGCTAAAAAGATATTATCAAGGAGCATAGTCGGGCTAGTTATTATAATGGCCTCTTATTCAATCTCTGGTTTAGTTATTTGTAAAATAGTAGACGCAACCTCAGAGACTGTATTCTCTTGCATGTTCTAATATGATAAAAATGCTAAAACAATTTTCTTGGTTCAAAAGAATGGCAATAATAATAATTTTAGCGTCTTTTGTTTTCTTTTTATTGAGTTTTGGACATGTATATGCCCCCGATGAGGTCAAATATGGCGTAACTTTTTCACAAAAACAGGCGATAGATCTAGGACTTGACTGGCAAGAGCTTTATGTATTAATGTTAGATGACTTAGGAGTGAAACGTTTGCGTTTATCAGCTTATTGGGACGAGGTAGAATTTGCTAACAATAGATATGAATGGGAAAATCTCGATTGGCAAATTGCTGAAGCTAAAAAAAGAGAAGTTGAAGTTATACTAGCTGTTGGCGGAAGACTCCCTCGCTGGCCTGAGTGTCATATTCCTGATTGGGCGGAAAGTTTGGAAAAAGAAATTCGTGAGCCAGAAACTCTTGAGTATATTGAAAAAACAATAAACCGCTATAAAAACGAAGAAACAATAGTTGCCTGGCAAGTCGAAAATGAACCATTTTTATCAAATTTTGGTGAGTGTCCAAATCTAGATCCAGACTTTCTAGACAAAGAAATTTCTTTAGTAAAATCTTTAGATAAAAGACCAGTGGTTGTTACAGATTCTGGTGAGCTGTCAGTTTGGGTGCCGGCAGCCAAGCGGGCAGATATTTTTGGAACAACCATGTATCGTAAAACCTATTCCAATTTACTTAGGGCTTACGTTAGCTATCCAATAGAACCTTCGTTTTTCAAAGTAAAAAGAAATTTAGTAAAATTATTTGCTGAGCCAGAGAAATGGATAGTAATAGAGCTCCAAGCTGAGCCTTGGGGTCCAGTTCCCTTTCAAAACTTAAGTCCAGAAGAAAGAGCACGAACCATGGACTATGATAAATTTCGTGAAATGATGGAGTTTTCTCGCCAAACAGGTTTTGAAGAGTTTTATCTCTGGGGAGTTGAATGGTGGTATTGGGAGAAGATTTATCAAAATAATCCAAGTATTTGGGAAGAAGCAAAAATATTATTTACAAAATAATTGTATGGCTAAAAAACGAGAATACAAAGTAGGGATAGACATTGGAGGGACAAAAATGTTTGCCGTTCTTTTTGATGGAGAAAGAATAGTAGAGGAGTATACTTTAGCCACACCCAAAGACAGTATTGAGCATTTTATTATTATGATAGTTGCCCTTTTGGAGCCGCTTTTAGAAAAAGCCCAAAAAGACAAGGCTCAAGTAAATGGTATTGGTCTTGGGATTGCCGGAGTTGTTGATTTTAAAACAAGAAAAGTTACTAGAGCGTCCAATATAAAAGTAATAGACAATACAGATTTTGTTAGCCAGTTGGAAAAGAAATTAGGTTTACCAGTATTTATAGATAATGACGCGAACTGTTCTCTGAGGGCAGAGATAAACATCGGATCAGCTAGAAAATTTGATAATGCCTGTTTGATCGTTATAGGAACGGGGATTGGTAGTTCTTGGTGGAACAACGGTGATGTTCATCTGGGTGTTGATGGTTGCGCTGGAGAGATAGGGCACAATGTCATCGATTATGAAAACAAAACCACCCTCGAAGAGGCTTATCATAAACTAACCCAGAAGAACCCTCTAAACATGGCTACGGAAGCCTACAGGGGTGACGTTTTGGCAATCAAGTCATTTGAAGAATTTGGTTCGCTCCTAGGAATTGCTTTGGCTAATTTGGTAAATACAGTAAACCCAGGAATAATAGTTTTATATGGAGGAGGGACCGGTGCTGCTGATTTGTTTATGCCAAATATAAAAAAGATGATGAAAGAGTATATCTGGGAAGAAAGAGCCAGGAAGACAAAAGTAGTTTTAGCAAAATTAGGAAATAAGGCAGGCGCTATAGGAGCAGCCATGCTTGTGGAATAGCACATTCTAAACAAGAGGAGGATAATTATGAGAGTGATTTTTTTGTTTTTGGCTATTGTCTGCTTATTTTTTTTCACGGGATGTGCTGGGAGTAGGGCTCTTGAGCAAGAGTTAGATGACCAGGCAGTTGAGCAGCCCGCGAGTGAGCAAAAAGATAAAGAGATTAAGAAAAGAAGAACAAGGTCTATATATGTGCTTGAAAGATATGATGGTCAGACCTATACAGACGTTTTCAAGGTTGAAAAAAGAATTCCCGAAGAAATCTTTAAATTCAGTAGGAAAAAACAATTAGTTTTCTATCGTCACAAAGGGTTTTACAAAGTTTATTATATTGACTATCCTCGTCTGATAAGTGCTAAAGCTTATTCCTTTGAAGAACTACTGGACATGGAATCTGATGGAGCCTATCCTCAAAAAATCATAGAAGAATTATTGGGAAAATAAAAAAGAGCCTTGCTGTATGCAAGGCTCTTCTAATATATAAAATATATCTAAATAGTTTGTGTGGCGTTAATGATAGAATTAATAACAAAGTTGGCTAGAGAAAAAGAGATTAGAACTATTATAATTCCCACAGCTCCATTGGCCATCATTGCTTTTGCTTTTGCCATATTGTCTTCATTTCCACCTGAAACCATTAGCTTAAATCCAGCGAACATTATGATCGTCACAGCTAAGATCCCTAGAAAGCCCAGAGCAATTCGAATGAGGCCGGTTATCATTTCTCTAGGGTCTTTGGGGCTAAGCCCTGTTGAGAGTTGAAATTCTTCATAATACCCTCCCCAAACCATCTCGTCTACTCCCTGAGCATTAACTGAACCAGCCAAAAAAGACATGCTAAAAAGCATAAATAAAAATATAGTTAAATTGAGCGCAATTTTTCCTTTCATTTTTTAAAAGCTGTATTTAGTAGTTCTTAAATCCGCTATTAGTATAGTTTAATTTTAGCAATTTTTCAAGAGCTAGTAAATATATAAAAAAAGACCTTGACTATTTCAAGGCCTCTAGGGTTAAATTTGAATATCTAGTTTAGGAGGGAGGAGTGGTGGCGGCAGTTGTTGTAGTGCTTCCCCCACTTAATCCGGTGAAGACAAAGTTGACAAGAGCGTAGGATGAAAATATAACAACCAGACCAATGGTTGCCCAGACAAGAGTGTTTTTACCTTTGCTTACTTTTTCAGGGCTTCCACCAGAGAGCATCCAAGTAAAGCCACCATAAACAAACATCAAGAGAGCCAGAGATCCGCTAATCCCCAAAACAGCATTAATAACATTACCAATGAATTGTTCAGGACTAGTTGCGTCTATAGGATTGTCGATACAGGTGCTATCAGTTGGGCATTCAGTTTCACCCGCGAGAAGACTAAATGGGAGGATAAATAAGAATAGAACAAGTAAGTAGATTTTAAATTTTTTCATATTATTTTCTTATATTATACATTATTGCACAATTTTCAAACAAAAAAAAGAGGAGACCGAAGTCTCCTCGACAAATCATTTAACAATCATTGTTATTTTTTGATCAGTGATTGCCGTTAATTTTAATTTTGGCTTTGATT
>PKTH01000002.1 GCA_002869265.1 Candidatus Parcubacteria bacterium | reverse complement strand
TGGACTTTCTCACTCCCATGCTCCAGCGTAGGAGTATATATGTAAGGATGTATTTTAAGAAGCTTTTAGCTCATGATTTATTTTATATGCAATAATACCACTAAGTGAGATATCCTCATCTATATCTTCAAAATGAACTCCTATACCGCCGCCAATAATACGATAGTTTAAAAGTTGTTCTTTTTTTGCATTTTGAATTTTTTTGGTATAACTGTAAGGTACAGTCAAAATATCACCACTTTTTAAATAAATATAAATTTTATCACCGAAATCAACCCTTGTAATTGAAGTATTCATTCCATGCTCCTATAAGTTTTTGCTGGTGCTCTTGTATTATGGTTATTACTTTTCTTTCATCGGTTTTGGAAAGTTTATACCGCTTGGTAACTTTAAAGGTATTAAGCAACCCTCATGTAACCATCGCCTTTTTCTACATGAATGTGCAACGGCAAATGTTCATCACTAAAAAAGAAAAATCTAAAACCGTCTACTCTTAGTACCGTTGGTAAAGCAAGTCTCCATAAATTTTGTTTTATTGTATCATTAATTTTCTTAACATGTAAAAAAGTATTTTTATCTCTCATGCTCCTGCGTGGGAGTGAGTATTTCAGGTTATTGTGACAGTATGCATTTCCATCAAGGACGATGGGAACGAGAGAGAAAAAATGGAGATTCATTCACAGGGGTGTAGTTTGCATTAAGAGATAAATATTTAACTTTATTATTCATTATTTACTTCCACAATCCTAATTTCTTCATCGCTTAGGTCGTAGAGTTTATAGACCATTTTGTCTATCTCTTTGTCGGTTTTGATTATCTCGTCTTTTAGCTTGCTTGTAAGGGCTTTATCGTTCTCAAAAATGGCTTGCCACTCTTGTTTGAAGTTGCGCTCATGAAGTTTGTCGGCAAATTTTAGTTTCTTTGCTTTTGCGTACTCTTTTATAAACTCCTCAAACTCCAGCTCCTCAAAATTTTGCAGTTTCTTTGTCAGTTTTTCTAACCCCAGCTCATTTGTAAAGTTCTGTTTTGTCTCTTGGAGTTGTTTGTTTAGCGAGAGCATTTTGTCGGCTTTTTCTACAAATGGCTTTTGTTCGTTTAAACTTTTTAGTTTTGGAAGTGGAAAAGGTTCAATATATTTTGTTTGATAAGCAAAATAGCCGCCTCTAAACTCCGTGCTTGTATTTTTTATGAAAAACCACATCAGAGAAGAGTTTAACAAGGCAAGAAAAAATTTATCATCTTCTTGGATATCTGCTTTTTTGACCATGCTGTATTGACCTGCATGACACATGCCGACATCGTCAAATGTTAAATTAGAGCCAAGACTTAATTCTTGAATAATAATTTTGCTGAAATGAAAGTAATTAACTCCTTGATTTCTACTAAATAAAAACCACTCTTTTGGATTATTAAATCTTCCTTTTTCACGCCCTCGTAAATATTCTTCATTTGCTTTTAAGTACTCGTGCCCATTTGGAAAATTTTCTTGGATATATGATTCACTCATCGGTTTTGCTTTACCGTCTTCAATAAGATATGGAAATATTACAAAATATCTATTTTGCAAATTTGCATAACGGCTTATATCTTCACCTTTAAGCATTGGTTTTAAAAGCCCACTTTCAACTTCGACTATTTTATCAAGTGCTTTTGAGTAAAGTCCATTTTGAGTTTTGAATAGTAAAAATATATCATCACTGCCTGTTTTGGCTCCTTGAAAAATCTTTGCAAAAACATCTTTTACTATTAAAGGTTGTTGTTTTATTTTCTCAAATACCTTTGTGGTGTCTTGATTTGAAAGATTCCATTTTTCGCTGCTTAGTTTTTGATAGCTTACAGTATCATAGTTGAAAGGTTCAAAGATATCTTTTGGGCTTATTGCTTTAAAATTTAAGTTTTCGTTGTTGTGTGAAAGTGTGATGATGCATGTGTAGGTTGAAGCATCTTCAAAAACCATTTCACTGCCAAAATGAAGCAGACTCTCAACTGCTCTGTTTTGCGCCAAAAATCCCCTTAAGCCGCTTCCAAAATCAGAGATGAGAAATTTATGAGGCAAGATATAGCTTAGTTTTCCAGTAGGCTTTAACATGCCAAAGCTCATCTCTAAAAAGAGTGCATACAAATCATAATTGCCTGTTGCGGATTTGTATTTTGTTTCATAAAGCTTCGCTTCATCTTCATAGTTGCTTTTTAGCCCTTGAACTCTTACATACGGCGGATTGCCGATAACCACATCAAAACTTCCCTCATCAAACGGCATTTCAAGGAGTGAGTTTGCACATACTATTTTCTCCGCCAAACTCGTAAGCTCTCTTCCCTTATGAGCAGTTCTAAGCCACAAAGAGAGTTTTGCTATCTCTACTGCGTCTTCGTTGATGTCTACGCCGTAGAGGTTGTGTTCT
>PKTH01000025.1 GCA_002869265.1 Candidatus Parcubacteria bacterium | reverse complement strand
TTTTATCTAAAATTAGCAATAAAAAACGATTTATTAAAAAAAGATTTGATTTATTTAATTATTGTGTTATAATTATCCACAAGAGTTTAGAAAACTTATGACTTACAAGACAACACAACGAACAAACTTTTATTTTAGCTTTTTTTGGGCTTTCCAGAGAAGGTCGGTTTGTTGTGGTGTTTTAACTACTTAACGTAAGTTTAAACTCACTAGGGAAAACGAAACCGGTCTTCGAAAGAGGGCCGGTTTTATTTTACGTTCTTTATAATTTATCTATAAGCAATAGTGCTTTTAACTTTTGACCATTCACCCAAAGGAGGATACACTATGGTTAATATGACAACAAGCAATAAGCACATCGAGAGCATCGAACCAATTGAAACACCCATGAGTCTCAGAAAAAGGATCGTTTTATCTGATAGCGATGCGGCATTTATCAATCAATCAAGGGAAACAATACGGAAAATTATTTACAAAGAAGATCAGCGAGTTATGGTGGTAGTAGGTCCCTGTTCAATTCATGATCCGGTAGCGGCTTTGGACTACGCTAAGCGTTTGGTAAAGATGCAGGAGAATCTGCCTCACCTTTTCCTGGTGATGCGAGTGTATTTTGAAAAACCAAGAACGAACATTGGCTGGAAAGGACTCGTTAATGATCCTGATATGGACGGTTCCTGCAACATCAGTAAAGGACTTGGTATCGCCAGAAAGCTTTTCTCTGATATTACAAAGCTACGTATTCCTATCGCTAGTGAAGTTCTTGATCCGATGACTCCTCAATTTTATTCAGATTATATTTCTTGGGGGGCAATTGGCGCCCGGACTACAGAGTCACAAACTCATCGTGAAGTAGCTAGTGGTCTTTCTTTTCCAGTTGGGTTTAAAAATGCGACCGATGGTGACCTTCAGGTGGCGATTGACGCTATAAAGACATCAAGGACTGGACACTCATTTCTTGGCCTGAATGCCTATGGAGAATTATCAACGGTTACTACGTTTGGAAATCCTGATCTTCATGTTGTTTTGCGGGGCGGGAAGGATAAGCCGAACAATGATCGTGATTCAATTGCCAAGGTAGAGAAACAGCTAAAAGAAAATGGCTTTCCTCTTTCTTTGATGGTCGACTGTAGTCATAAGAATTGTTTAGGAAATCCTGAAATTCAAGTTAATGTTCTCAATGATGTTGGAGACCAAATTGAAGAAGGGAACGATTCTATTACTTCCGTCATGATTGAAAGTAACATTAAAGCTGGTAAACAAAAGCCTCCGACAAAAGAAAAAAAAGTGCTCGAGTACGGAGTTTCTGTGACCGATGGTTGTGTCTCGGTAGATACCACAGAAGCGATGCTTACAAAGTTTGATAAAAAAGTTGCAGCCAAAGGAACAAAGAAACAAGACCAAGTTCATGCAATAGAAGCTTGGATGTAGATAAAAATCAAGAGTGTCTTTCAAAAGGCACTCTTTTTCTTTTGGGAAAGGATTGATAAAGACAGTATTTTGTGATACTGTGTAAAAGTAAATATTTATAAAAAAATGTATATAGTTTATCTTAGTTCTCAGCTGATTACCTGGATAGTTTACAAATTTATTGGAAGATGTTTGCTGAACTTAAAAGTTGAAGGACAAGAAAATTTTAAAGACATAAAGACTCGTGGAGTCCTTTTTATTTCCAGTCACCATTCGTCACTAGATCCTTTTTTGATTGGAGGAGCTACTCCTTTTTGGTATTACATAAAAACCAAAGGATTTAGATATATGACTTATTATAAGTTTATCTGGCAGAGGCTTTATTCGCCATACATTATTTGGCAAGGGGCTTACCCGGTTTATCCCAAGAAAGGCGAATTGAAAGACGTATTAGAAAGCACTGTTAAAAAACTAAAACAAGGATATAATATAATGATGTTTCCCGGCGGAAAAAAGAGAGATGAAAATGGGATAATCGAAGCTAAGCCAGGCGTGGCTTATCTTGCCAAAGAGCTAAACCCGCAAATTGTTCCAGTGAACATAAGCGGAACAAGAAACACAAAGTTTATAGATTTTCTAAAAAGAAACAGAAAAGTTAGAATTGCTTTTGGTAGGCCATTCTATTACAAAGACGTTTATGATGAGGGGATGGATTTAATAAAACTTGCAAAAGCGATAAAGGAAAAAACTCTTATATAAAATGATAAAACACATAAAAAAAAGAAAGAACGATTATGATCTTGGGATACCAGGAGTTTTAAGTAGCTACTTATTTGAATTTTTTGTAAAATTTATACTATCACCAGTTATTAAGTTTTTATGGGTTAGAAAAATAGAAGGCATGCACCACATTCCTAAAAATGGACCAGTTATTATTGCGTCTAACCACGAAAGCTATTTTGATTTTATAATTTTTTATGCTATTTCACCAAGGAAAGTTCAGTATTTAGCTGCAGAAAAGTTTTATGCTTCAAAATTTTGGAAACCACTCATGGTTGCAACTGGCCAAATTAAGGTTGAAAGAACTAGTGGTGACAAAGCGAGTGTGCATGAAAAAGCTCAATACGTTTTAAAAAATGAAGGAATGCTTGGGATATTTCCTGAAGGGACAAGATCTAGGACAGGTGAAATGGGGAAAGCATTTACAGGGGTTACTAAGTTTGCTCTTACTTCAAAGGCGCCAATTATTCCCGTTGGGATAGAAGGGACTTTCGAAATTCTCCCACCGCATAAAAAAATTCCGAAGCTAAAAAAGTGTAATATAAAAATTAGTGAACCTGTTCATCATCATGATCATTTTGAAAAAGAACACACAGAAGAGCTTCTTAGGAAACTAACTGACGATTTGATGAATTTAATTGCTGCGCTTATCGGAAAAGAATATAAACATCATTATTCTTTTCAGAAAACTGACAGCAATGTGATAGATATGCCAAAAAATTAAATTTATTTTATACACCAATTTATGTTATAATAACTATATGAAAAATATAGTTTTTTTTGATTTAGACAATACGATTGTTAGAGGCTACACTCAGAAATTATTCATAAGCTATTTATTTGAAATACGGAAAATTAATATTATTTTCCTTTTTTATGTATATTTTTGGTTTGCTTTGTATAAGTACAGAATTGTAAAAAATCCTAAAAGAACAATGGAGAGAGCGTATTCTTTCATAAATGGGTGGAGTGTTACACATGTCGAAGATTTGTTAGATGACTTTTATAGGACAAAAATAGTTGACTTATTGAATATTGAGGTTGTTACCAGAATAAAGAACCACATAAATAGCGATTGCTCAGTATACATTATCAGCAATGCCCCCAACAAGATAGTGGAAAAGATTGGTAACGAACTTGGCATAAATAAAAACATCTCAACTACTTTGGGTGAATCTAGGGGAAGATTTACCGGTCAAATAGTTGGAGATATTGTTTATGGTGAAAACAAATCTAAGTTAGTGTTAAATCTATTATCCAAAGAGGAGGGACTCTTTAAAACTGTTTTCTATTCTGATCACTATTCAGACATACCTTTGTTTGAAATAGTTGACACCAAGATAGCTGTTTCACCTGATAAAATTTTAAGAAAAAAAGCTTTAGACAATAAATGGGAAATTATTGAGTAATATGTATAATTTATTCATAATATCAACTCTTTTAACATTTTTTCTTAGTTTAATGCTAAGCTTTTTTACTTACCATAGAAATAAAAGGTCACTTTTAAATATTTCTTGGGCTGCAACAACCCTACTAATTTCTGTTTGGAGCTTGTGTTTGTGGGGAGTTGTTAGGGCTGGCTCAATAGAGGAAGCCGAGATGTGGCAACTGGTTTTGGATGTGGCAGCAATTTTTATTCCATCCTCTTATTTGTTTTTTATTTTAGTATTTTTAGGAATATATAAAAAGAAAAAGCTTATCTTGTTTTCCAGCTTTATTTTTGCTATTTTTTTGTCTTTTTTAACATTTTCACCAATCTATAAAACAGGTTTATCCCCGATAATGGATTTTAACTATTGGGTTGTTCCGGGACCTATTTATTATTTCTTACCAATCTTTTATTTGGTGAATATTTCATTGTTCTTTTACTATCTTATATCTTATCGTAGAAGAGCCAGTGGTATAAAAAAGAAACAAATAAGCTATATTCTTTTTTCAGCCATAATTGGTTTTAGCGGAGGTCCGACAAATTTTTTTCCCCAACTTTTTGGAATATATCCGTTTGGAAATTTTTTTCTAGTTTTTTATGTTGTTGTAGTTTCTTTTTCAATAGTTCGCCACCAGCTAATGGACCTTAAGTTTGTTCTTAGAAAATCTTCAGTTTATCTTCTGTCTCTTTCTTTTTCCTTGCTTATTGCCACCGGTCTTAAATATATTTTTCTTAGAATTAATGTGGGGGCTGAGTTGTTTTCTGAACTTATTATTATATTCGCGATTATTGGAATCTTCCCGATGGTTAAAGATTATTTTTCGCATATTTCCAATAAATACTTCTTTGCTTCTCTCTATGATACACAAGAGGTGATTGCTCATTTTAGTGAAAAACTTTCTACTACGCTTGAGATTGAAAAGTTATTAGCTTCCATTGCCAGTGAAATCAATAGATCATTTTATCCGAAGCTAATGTCGATATTTCTTTTTAACGAAAAAGACAATAGATTCTATTCAGCCTTTAGTGCTGGTGGTGCTTTTAAGAAAAGAGATTCCTTTAGTTTGAAAAACTGTGCTCTAACAAAATACATGAACAATAATGGTTTTATTTTGATAGAGGAAATTAGAGAGTCTTCAATGGAAGATTATTTAAGAATAAAAAAGACTTTCAAGCAAAAAGATATTAAGATAATCATTCCTCTAAGTATAAAAGATAAAGATGTCGGACTGTTTTTGATGGGAGAAAAAGAGTCAGGGGAAATGTACAACAACGAAGACGTTCAGTTGCTTCAAGTTCTAGCAACCCAATCGTCTTTTGCTCTTGATAACTCTCTGAAATTTGAAGAAGCGAAAAACTTTAATATCCTTCTAGAAAGAGAGGTTGAAAAAGCTGTTATGGAACTCAGAAAGGCCAATGAAGAGTTAAGAAAACTAGACACGGCCAAATCGGACTTTATTTCGATCGCTTCACACCAATTAAGAACTCCGCTAACAGTTATCAAGGGTTATGTATCCATGATTCTTGAAGGAAACTTTGGGAAGCTACCTGAAGTTGCCAGGGAACCAACCGAAAAGATTTATGATTCTAACGAAAGATTGATTAAATTGGTTGAGCAGCTACTTAGCATTTCTAGGATTGAGTCCGGCAGAATAAAATACGACTTTGAGGAGGCAGATTTATCAGAGGTTGTTAAGGGAGTTATGGAGGGAATACGCTATGGGGCGATAAAGAAAGGTCTAGACTTGTCATATTCTCCCCCTAAAGGATTTAAACCGATGGTGGATATTGATGTTACAAAAATGCGAGGGATTATTTCTTCTTTGATAGACAACTCAATCAAATATACCTATAGAACTGAAACAAAAAGAGGATTTATTTTGGTGCGAATTGAAGAATTAAAAGAAAGAGATAAGATCAGGTTTGTGGTGGAAGACAATGGGATGGGGATTAGAGAGGAAGACAAAGTTAATTTATTTAAGAAATTTTCACGTGGTAAAAATATTTCTACAGTTTATACGGAGGGGACTGGTTTAGGTCTTTACGTTGCCAAGCAGATAATTGAAGCGCACAACGGCCATATATATGTAGAGAGCTCTGGGCGTGATTTGGGATCAAAAATATATTTTGACCTACCAAGAGCACATAAAAAAGAATAATGAGTATATATTATATTTCAATTTTATTTAATGGACTGGGGGCAGCATTGCTCAGTATAATTTCCTGGAGAAAAAAGGGTGGGGGAGAAGTCTACAGAAATTTTAGTTATTTGCTTTTGGTAACGGCCTCTTTTTATTTAACTCTGTTTGGTATGCAATTTGTTAGCAACTCTTTGGCTAACGCTTTTTTTGCTAGGTTTTTAATGGCCTGGATGATAGTTTTGCCTTTCTTTACCATTCGGTCGGTTATGATATTTTTGGGTAAGAGAATTGCTCACAAAAAAAGATGTATTGCTATTTTGATTTTAGTTGCTATTTATTTGATTGCCAACTTCTATGGTTTGTTTATTGAATCTGTGGGGCCAAAACTTGGATTTGCGAACTGGCCATTGGCTAGTGCTAACTTTGAGTATTACAATATCTTTTTCTTCGCCTTGATGGCTTATGCTTTTTATATGTTGTATTTAAGTTATTCTCAGGCCTATATAGCAGTTAAGCAAAGAATAAGATATAGCGTTATTGCTATTTTTGTATTTTATATTTCTTTGATTATTGATCTTTATCTTTGGCATGATGTGAGCATACCACCGTTTGGTAATTTAATAATGAATGCACTATTTCTATTGGTATTTTATTTTCTTTTATCCAAACGGATTATCGATTTCAAACTAGCAATTCGTAAATCAACTGTTACGGTCTCTTCTCTCTTGCTAATGTTTGTTGCAATAATTGGCGCTAGATTTGTTTTGGCTCGGTTTATCTTGGATGACACCTATTGGGATGACTATGCTCTTTTGGTTTTAGCAATACTTATTTATCCGATTTTAAAAGAAAGACTTTTCAAAGTTGCTAATAGATTTTTCTTTACTTCTCTTTATGACCCGGGAACAGTTATAACAAAATTCAATAAAAATCTAAGAAGTATTATTGAAATTGATGAGATTTTTAAACTTCTAGACAAGACCTTCTCAAGAACTTTTCACAATAAATCTTTTGGATTACTCTTTTATGATAGTGCTGATAAAAAATATTCTATTAGTTATAACTCTGGTTTTGATATTTATAGTGACGTTGAATTTGAAAGTGATTCTATGCTTTTTAGAAAATTTATTGAGCAGGATAAGGTTATTATAATGAGTAAGCTGTTGAAAGACATTCAGTTCCAGGGGAGAAAAATGGTTAAGATTTTTGAACATTTTGGCATAGAATTAGTTATCCCTCTGGTTATTAAGGATAGGGTTTTAGGGGTAATAGTTGTTACGGGTAAAAAGTCTGGAGATGCTTACAACAAAGAAGATATTGGGGTTTTGGATGTTATTAGTTCTCAGGCTACCGTAGCTATTGATAATGCCCTTAAATACGAAGAGATTAAAAAGTTTAAGTTTAAACTAGAGCGTGAAGTCAAAAGATCCACCCAAGAGCTTCGAGTAGTAAACGAAGAGTTGAAAAGAGTAGATGCGGACAAGACTGGCTTTATTTCTATTGCTTCGCATCAGCTTAGGACTCCGCTAACTGTTATAAAAGGATATGCTTCTATGCTTATTGAAGACAATTTTGGCAAGCTAGAAGAAACTACCACCAAGGCCATGAAAAAGGTTTTTATATCTTCGGAGAGATTGATTGAGTTAGTTGAAGATCTCCTGGATATTTCAAGAATCGAGTCTGGCAGACAAACATATCAGTTCAAGGAAGGTCAATTGGAAGATCTTATAGACAGTATGATAGACTCACTGGCAATGAGTGCAGAAAGCAAGAAGGTTAAATTGATATGGGAAAAGCCGAAGAAGCCACTACCATCGATAAAACTAGATAAAGAAAAATTGAGGCAGTCTTGTATGAATTTAATCGAAAATGCTATAAAATATACTAGTAAGGCAGAAAGGAGTGATGCCTGTGTAAAAGTTACCATTGAAGAGAACGAAAAGAAAAAAATACTAGTAGTTAAAGTTAAGGATAATGGTCTTGGTATAACTCAAAGTGATATGAAAAATCTTTTCACCAAATTTTATCGAGGTCATGATAGATCGATTGCTGCCACAGAAGGAACAGGGCTGGGTCTCTATATTGCTAAACAAATAGTTGAAGAACACGGCGGCAGTGTTGAGGTAAAAAGTGCAGGTGAAGGGAAGGGCGCAGAGTTTATTTTTTGGATTCCAATATATAATAATAAGTAAAAATATATGGCAAAGAAAATTTTAATAGTGGAGGACGAGATATTTATTGCTGAGATGTATAAGATAAAGTTTGAAAGTGCAGGCTATGAGGTTTTTCTCGCTCATGATGGGGTGGAAGGAGTTAGTGCGGCTCATGAGAGATTGCCGGACTTAGTTTTGTTGGATCTTTTGATGCCCCAAAAAGATGGATACCAGACCTTGAAAGAGTTGAGAGAAGAGGACGGCACAAAGGATTTAAAAATATATATCCTTTCAAACATGGGCCAGAAGGAAGAGATTGAAAAAGGGATGAATTTGGGAGCAAATGGTTTTTTTGTTAAGGCGCATTTGACTCCGACCCAGTTGCTTGAAAAAATAAATGAATTAATATAAAAAAATATGTCTATTAAAGTAAATCAAGAAACTTGTATTGGTTGTGGTTCTTGCGCTGCAATTTGCCCTTCAAATTTTGAAATGAATGCTGAAGGAAAGTCTGAAGCCACAAGCCAAGAGACCAATCCTTGTGTAAGTGAGGCAGCCAATATTTGTCCGGTTCAAGCGATAACGGTTTCATAATTTATTTAAAAAACAATTCTAGCCAGAGTTGTTTTTTAGTACATAAAATGTTAGATTAATGCCATGAATATTGAAGACGTAAAAAACAAAAATATACCAAAGAAGCCAGGTTCTTATCAGTTTTTGGATAAAGCCGGCAAGATAATATATATAGGTAAAGCGGCCGATCTGCGGAGTAGAGTTCTTTCTTATTGGCAGAAAAGCACCAATCACTCTCCGGATAAACATGCTATGATGAAAAACATTTGTGGTATCGACTGGATAGAAACAGATTCTGAAATAGAGGCCCTGTTACTTGAGTCGAATCTAGTAAAGAAACATCAACCACAGTTCAATGTAATGCTTCGAGATGATAAACGTTTTTTGTATGTGTGTATTTCAACTGAAGATGAAATACCGGGGATTTTCACTACCAGGACAATTGGGAAATCTGGGAAATACTTTGGTCCCTTCGTAAGCGCTCAAGCTGTCAAAGAAACCCTAAAAGCTATTCGAAAGATTTGGCCTTACTGCAATGAAAAGAAATTGCAAAAGAAGCCATGTTTTTATTATCAAATAAACAGATGTGTGGGGGTTTGTGGTGGCCTGGTTGATAGAAATGAGTACATAAAAAAAGTTATCAAGCCTATTACTTTATTTTTTGAAGGGAAAAAAGAGAGAATTGTAAAAAATCTTATCAAAGAAAAAAAACAATTTGAAAAAGCAGGTGACATAGAGGAGGCTAAAAAGATTGATTTTTATATAAAACACATGCAAAATGTTTTGGAGCACACAAATATTCTTGGGCTGGTAGATAAGTACGCAACAGATGTAATAGAATTGGCTAAAGTTATGTCTCTTCCCAAAACCCCCAGAAGAATAGAAGGCTATGATATCTCAAATATCTTTGGGGCGGAGGCTGTTGGTTCTATGGTTGTCTTTGAAGAAGGGGAGGAAAACAAAAGTTAATACAGAAAATTTAAAATAAAAGTAAGTGAGAAAGACGGGGATGTTGGCATGATAAAAGAAGTGATGGAAAGACGTCTGGCAAGAAGTGTTGATGGCGAGAAGGCTTGGCCCTTACCTGACTTGATGATTCTTGATGGAGGCAAGGGGCAGCTGAATGTAGTTAGTAAGTTGCTTAAGAAAAATAAATTAGATATTCCGCTCATCGCTATTTCTAAGGGGGCAGGGCTAAGGTCAGCTCAGGCTCCTGATAAGATATTTTTCCCTGGAGAGAAAAAGCCTTTAGAGCTTTCACTGAGTTCTCCCGCGCTTCATCTTATTAAAAGAGTGAGGGATGAGGCTCATCGTTTTGCAATAAAATACCACCGGGAGTTGCGAACAAAAAAACTATTCACAAAAGCTAAAAAGTAGCGAGAAATCTACTAGAAAGAAGGGTGATATTTTGCTATAATTAGGCTAAGATAAATAAAAGATTATAGTATGAAAAAACCAATATTATATTTTTTCTTGCTTATTGTATTTGCTTTTGCTTTTGAATCTATGGCTGCAAGTAGCCTGCATTCAAAACTAAGGGGTAAAATTCTTTTAAAAGTAGAGGACTCCGGAAAGGCATATTATCTTAGCCCTCTTAATAATAAGGCTTTTTATTTGGGACGTCCGAAAGATGCATTTGGAATAATGAGAGAGCAGGGGGTGGGCATTTCTAATAAAGATTTATATAAAATAAAAGTAGGCGTAAGTGCTGAGGATGTTGATACTGATAGCGATGGTTTGTCAGACGGCCTTGAGGATGCTTTAGGTTTGGATAAAAATTCTGGGGACACAGACAATGATGGTTATGGAGATATGGAAGAGCTAGTGAACGGTTATAGTCCTTGGGGGGATGGAAGACAAAATCTGGATGAGGGCTTTGCTGAAAAACAAAAAGGGAAGATTTTTTTGCAAGTAGAGAGAAATGGTGAAGCTTGGTATATAAACCCAGATGACAGTAGGAGATATTTTCTAGGTAGGCCAGCCGATGCATTTAGTGTAATGAGAAATCTTGGTCTAGGAATATCAAATGAGAACATGAAACACTTCGAAGACAGCATTGTTGAGTTAAGTAGTGAGGAGCTAGAAGAGAGGGAAGCAGTGGTTAGTGATGATAAGTTGCTTGAAGAATCGGAAGTCGAAGAAAATATCGATCAGAAAAACCAACAAGAATCTGAGCAGAACAAAGAAGCCTCACAAGAATCAGAGAGTGTGGATAGCAATAAAACCGATGATGAACCAGAAGAAGTATTAGATAGCAACAAGGAAGATTCAGAAAGCAGCACCGAGGCAGAAGAAGTAGATGATAATACGGGATCAAGCTCCGACAATAACCCAGCGACTGAAGATCCTAGTATTGAAGCTGAAGCTGTAGAAGATGAGCCAGTAGACAACAAGGAAAAGGCAATTGGCCTATGGAGATATAAAGATATATATTTAGAAAGAAATGGACAGATAACAAAAGCAGAATTAGAAAGAGTTCCGTTAGATTTGAGAATAAAAAATATAAAATCTAATGGAATCTGTTCTGGAATTAGTCACAACAAAGAAGGAGATGAATTAGGTATAGTTTGTCATAAGGGGTATTTACCAATAACATTTAATGGAGATGCGGTTAGCTTTTCAGAGGAACATGTATTTGCAGAGAGTTTTGAAGGCTTTTATCTTATGGGCTACTTTCCTAAAAGACGACCATGGATAACGCCGACAAAATATGAAATAGAAAATGGAAACTTAGTTTTTATAGCAAAAAGCGAGGAATACAATGAAAGCTATAGATTTGTTTATGAGAAGGTTAACTATCCATTCTACGATCCAGTAGATATAGAGTTGTCTGTTGAGAACAGTCTCGTTAAGGCAGGAACCGATATGGTTATAAATGGTGTGGCAAAAACAGATGAAGTGCTTAGAGTGTTTTTGTATGTACCACTCTCAGAGCAAATGAAGGAGCTGGACAATACCGGAGCTGAGCACAGTTCATATAATCTAAGCGTCGAAGGATGTGCTTATAATAGATGTAGTGATTTGCCAATAATTACAAAAGGTGAGCCGGTAACCCTTCCTGTTTCAGATGATGAGTCTAGCGGAGGAACTCTGGTCGATGATGAGAATTATTATAGCTGTCCTTTTTATCCTACAAAATGGGATAAAATTGACGGTGTGAATGATTACATTCTGTCTGATGTTCTTTGTTTGCGTCCTGATGATAATGGAGAGTTTCAGGTAAAAATATTTAATAGTGGTTATTCAAATATATTTGGATACAATGAGAAGACTCCACTTATTGTAAATGCTAAATTGGCGGCAAATGATTCCTGGGCTAAGGCTGAGGCCGAATTTGTTACCTGTGATGCTACCCCTGGTTTAGAGTGTGGATATAATGACCTTCTAACTAGAAATGAATGTTCAACATTGGGCTGTGAAAGTTTTACACCAGAATTTAGTGTAGATTCAAACTCAATATATAATCCAAAAGATCCAGGCTTAATAAATTGGCTTACATACAGAAATGATGAATTTAACTTTGAATTAAAGTATCCTGGCCATTTTGTTAACAATACAGGAGATTGGGAAGGAGCTTACTTTAAGGTAGAGAGCCCAGTTATAGAGTACAACTCTATTGGGAATATCATGGTAGAAGGTGTTGAGATTTCGGTTACGGATAAGAATGTTTATAAAGAGTATTCAAATGGAACTTGGACCACTAAGAGTTTTAGTGAGGCAGAGTGGAAAGAGTTCAAAATAGCAGAGAATCAGTCTTTATTCGAAATATTAGAAAATAATGGGACAAGCGCAGAATTTGTTGACGTTGATAGTTATGGCACAGTGATTGCTAAAAATTCATGGAGCAGAACACATGAAGGAAAAGAATGTTATGAATTAATGCTTTGTAAGTACAACGAAAATACTAGTACTAATATTGAAATGGACTTTGAAACCTGCAGCAAAGATGACGATTACGGAAGCATTATTAACTACATGGTGGATAGTTTCAATTTCTATTAAGAGTTAAAGTTATTTAAAAGAAAAAGACCCTTATAACTAAGGGTCTTTTATATTATGCTTTCATGTATTTTAGCTTGGATAGCCTCAGGCTTAACGCCGTTTTTCTTGTTGTAGTCCTCTTGCAGTCTTCTTCTTCTTTTTGTTTCAGCAACAGCGTAATTAATGGCCGGGGTTTGCTTGTCAGCATACATAATAACTCTTCCTTCTATATGTCTTGAAGCACGGCCGATGGTTTGAACCAGGGCTGTTTCATTGCGAAGAAAACCTGAAATATCAGCATCGAGGATTGCCACCAAAGAAACCTCTGGTAAATCAAGGCCTTCTCTCAGGAGATTGACTCCTACCAAAACATCTATTTCGCCATTACGTAAACGTTTAAGAATTTCTACTCTTTCTAGGGTATCTATTTCACTGTGGAGGTATTCTACTTTCACTCCTCTTTCAGCAATAAATTCGGCTAGCTCTTCAGCCATTCTCTTGGTGAGAGTTGTTATTAGCACTCTTTGCCCTTTGGCGATTGTTTGGTCAATTTCGTTTAAAACGTCAGCAACTTGATTATCCTTTTTCCTGAGTTCGATTATTGGATCTAGAAGTCCGGTTGGTCTGATTAGCTGTTCTACAACTTGTTTTGATTTGTTTATTTCGTATTCACTAGGGGTAGCACTTACATACACAATTTGATTTATTTTAGAATTAAACTCTTCAAAATTTAGCGGCCGATTATCGAGAGCGGAGGGGAGTCGGAATCCGAAATCGATTAATGTTTCTTTTCGGGCTTTATCACCCGCAAACATCCCTCTGATTTGAGGGACAGTTACATGTGACTCATCGATGAAAGTTAAATAATCTTCAGGGAAGAAATCAATTAAAGTCGAAGGAGCTGAGCCAGCCTCTCTTTCTGACAGGTGGCGAGAGTAATTTTCGATTCCGTTACAATATCCCAACTCTTCCATCATCTCTATGTCGTAATTTGTTTTTCTCTCTAGTCTATAAGCCTCAACGTCTTTTTTATTCTTTTGTAATACTTTCAGTCTTTGTTTTAGTTCAAGCTTTATTTGCTTGATAGCTTTTTTCATTCTGTCTTCTGGGGTCATGAAATGTTTAGCTGGCAGAAGATTTATTTGTTCGAGCTCAGATGCTTCTTTGTTTTTAAGTTCACCTGCCCATATTGGGTTTCCGGCCGAAGGTTTAATATTGAATAAAAGAATTTTTTCAATAATATCTCCAAAAAGAATTATTCTAATAACATTTTCTCCAGTGCTGAGATGAATATCGACCGTGTCGCCCTTTACTCTGAATTGTCCTCGGTAAAAGGCTGTGTCGTTTCTATCGAATTGCATACGTACCAACTCTTTTAATAAAAGCTCTCTTTTTATTTCTTGACCCTCTCTAAAAATTACTCCTTGTTCAATGTAGTCCTGTTTGTCTCCTATGCCATAGATGCAAGACACAGAGGCGACTATTATTACGTCTCTTCTGTTTACCAAGGACTGGGTAGCGGCATGTCTTAATCTATCGATTTCTTCATTGATGGTTGCTTCTTTTTCTATGTAGGTGTCGGACTGGGGGATATAGGCCTCTGGTTGATAATAATCATAGTAAGAAACAAAATAATGGACAGCATTATTTGGAAAAAATTGTTTAAACTCCGAGTATAGTTGCGCCGCCAAGGTTTTGTTATGTGACATCACCAGAGTAGGCCTTTGCAAATTTTCTATAATTTTGGCCATAGTAAAAGTCTTACCACTACCTGTAACTCCCAAGAGGGTTTGTGATTGAAGATTATCTAGCAAAGCATCACTAATTGCCTTAATTGCTTTTGGCTGATCTCCCTTTGGCTTAAATTTTGATTGAAATTGAAAATCCATACATAAATATTAGCATACATAAGAATAATATACTCTATGAGCTAAGTAAACATTAAAGATTTAATAAATATAGGCTAGCTTGTCTATAATATTTGCTATTTTTAGTCATTTGTGGCAATATTCTGCTTTGACAATGACCCCATTTTTAGTTAAAATACTTCTATAATTAGTAAAATTTTGTGATGAAAGAGAATAAGCAAGCAAAGAGCCAATTTCCTGGAATGGAAGAAGAGGCGTTAAAATTTTGGGAGGAAAATAAAATATTTCAAAAATCAGTTGAAAAAGAAGCGCCACAAGGTGACTACGTTTTTTATGATGGACCTCCTTTTGCGACCGGAACCCCTCATTACGGACATTTGGTGGCTAGTATAATGAAAGACGTGGTTCCAAGATATTGGACCATGAAAGGTTTTAAGGTTGAGAGAAAATGGGGCTGGGATTGTCACGGGCTTCCTATTGAAAACATTGTTGAGAAGGAACTTGGATCAAAAAGCAAAAAAGATCTTGAAGAGATTGGAGTAGAGAAGTTTAACAACCTCTGTCGGCAAAGAGTTGAAGGCTATGCTGAAGTTTGGGAGAAGGTTGTTACCAGACTTGGTCGTTGGGCAGATATGGAGAATTCATACAGGACCATGGATCTTGATTTTATGGAGTCTATTTGGTGGGTTTTTAAACAACTTTGGGATAAAGGCCTTGTTTATGAAGGTTTTCGTTCAATGCACATTTGTCCTCGTTGTGAGACAACTCTTTCTCAGATGGAGGTTTCTGAAGGCTATGAAACAATTAAAGATCTATCAGCTATCGCAAAGTTTGAATTAGTTGATGAGCCTGGAACCTTTGTTCTTGCTTGGACCACAACTCCTTGGACTCTGATCGGTAATGTCGCTTTGGCGATTGGTGAAAATATTGACTATGTAAAAGCAAAGATAGAAAAAGATGAAAAAGAAGAAATATTTCTCTTTGCTAAAGAAAGACTAGAGGATATTATTAAAGAAAATGAATACGAAATAATAGAGACCATTAAAGGAAAAGATTTGGTCGGACTAAAATACATACCACTATTTGATTATTATTCTAAAGATGAAAACTTAGAAGGGCATGATAAGGGTTGGACAATTTATGCTGGTGATTTTGTGACCACAGAAGAGGGGACGGGAATAGTCCATATTGCTCCAGCTTTTGGTGAAGATGATATGAGGCTAGGAGAAGAGCATGGTCTGCCATTTGTTCAGCATTTAGGGATGGATGGGGTTATCCGAAAGGAAGCTACTGATTTTACTGGTATGAATGTAAAAGAAGCTGGTAACCACATGGCGACTGATATTGAGGTGATTAAAAAACTAGCACATACTGGAAAGCTTTTTCATAAAGAAAAATACGAACATTCATATCCACACTGCTGGCGTTGTGATACCCCGCTTTTGAACTATGCAACCTCTTCTTGGTTTGTGAGTGTCACAAAAATAAAAGATAATTTACTTAAGAGTGCTAAGAATATAAACTGGTCTCCGGCTCACATGAAAGAGGGTCGTTTTGGTAAGTGGTTGGAGGGGGCTCGTGATTGGTCTATTTCTCGTCAACGTTTTTGGGCTTCGGTTATGCCTCTTTGGAGATGCGAATGTGGAGAGATAAAAGTGTTTGGTTCGATTGATGAACTAGAGCAAGCAAGTGGAGTACGAGTAGATGATCTTCACAAAGATGTTGTAGATAAGGTTATATTCTCTTGCGATAAGTGCTCAGGAGAGATGAAACGTATTCCAGATGTTCTAGATACTTGGTTTGATTCAGGGTCCATGCCTTATGCTCAAATGCATTACCCATTTGAAAACAAAGAATTATTTGAAGCAAATTTCCCAGCGAAGTTTATAGCTGAGGGCGTAGACCAAACAAGGGCTTGGTTTTATTATCTTCATGTTATATCGGGAGGAGTGAAAGAAACTAACGCTTTTCAAAATGTTATAGTCAACGGAACTGTTTTGGCTGAGGATGGTAAAAAGATGTCTAAGAGATTATCAAACTATCCTGACCCAGCGATAATCATGGAAACTTATGGCTCTGATGCTCTTCGTTACTATCTATTGAGTTCATCGGTTATGTTGGCTGAGAATTTTAATTTTATGGAAGCGGGAGTAAAAGAGGCTCTAAGGAAGAACAACATGATACTTTGGAATGTTTATAAATTTTATGAATTGTATGCGGACGATTTAAAGCAAGATGGTTTGGATAGTAAGAACATTTTGGATCAATGGATTGTTTCTAGATTGAATGAGTTGATTAAAGAAGTAAGCACTGAAATGGATGCTTATAATTTGCCAAAATCAGTTAGGCCGATCGAAGCTTTTATAGACGATCTTTCAACTTGGTATTTGAGAAGATCTAGAGATAGGTTTAAGTCTGAGAACGAAGGAGATAAACAAAGTGCTCTGGCTACCATGAAATATGTTTTAACCGAGCTATCAAAAGTCATGGCTCCATTTATGCCATTTTTAGCAGAAACTTTATGGCAGAAGATGACTGGAAATAATTTTTCAGATAAAGAAAAATCAGTTCATCTTGAAGCTTGGCCAGAGGCTGGAGAAATAGACGATAAGCTAGTAAATGAAATGAATGAAGTGAGGAAGATTGTTGAGCTTGGGCTTGCCAAAAGAGACGAGGTTGGCATTAGAGTAAGACAACCATTAAGCGAAATACGAATTCAGAATTTTGAATTACCAAATAAATATGAGGATCTAGTTTTGGATGAACTAAATGTTAAAAAGGTTAGTTCCAAAAAAGGATCTGGGAATATTGAGGTGGAGCTTGATACAGAGATAAGTGAGGAACTCAAATTGGAAGGGGCCAAAAGAGAAGTGGTACGTTTTGTTAATGCTTTAAGGAAAAAGGCAAACTTAAGCATAGGTGATAGAGCCGGCCTTTATTGGCAGTCTGAATCTAAATTTTTAGAAAAAGTTTTCAAAACCTTCTTGAAAGATATCAAAAAAGAAACACTTTGTGATGATTTAGAAAAAGGAGATCAAGATTTTGAGCACCAAAATGAAGTAAAAATTGATGGAGAGGACCTGAAAATTGGAATAATTAAAAAATAATATAAATAAATGTTAAACAAGGAGAACAATGAACAAGCACCCGCTATTAGTGAGGATGTGATAAAAATTGTAGACAATATTATTAGAGCCTCAATTGAGGCCAAGGCTTCTGATATTCACTTTGAACCACAGGAATCAAAAATGATTACTAGATTTCGTATAGATGGTTCGATGAATAGTTTTTACGAATGTGACCTATCTCTCTATAAATCAATTCTTTCGAGAATTAAGGTTATGGCTGATCTTGATTTAACCGGGCCCGCGAAACCACAGGAGGGGAACTTTCGTTTCTATCCCAACAGAATGAACAAAGATCATTATGTTGATTTGAGAATTTCTATATTTCCAACAAGTGCCGGGCAGGTTTGCGTAATGCGTGTTTTGGAAACCAAAGGACGTTTTGCTTCTTATTCTGATCTTGGATTTTCTGAAGGGCAACTTGGCATGCTTGAATCAATGACTCACAAACCAAATGGTTTAGTTTTAGTAACCGGTCCTACTGGTTCTGGTAAATCAACAACCCTTTTTACAATTCTAAACAAACTAAATGATCCAGACAGGGTTCTTTCCACCCTTGAAGATCCGGTTGAAAGAAAAATGGACATGGTCAGACAAACTGAAGTAAACCCTAAGATAGGACTGGATTTTGCTGAAGGTCTAAGATATTTATTGAGACAAGATCCGGACATATTAATGGTTGGTGAGATTCGTGATAGAGAAACTGCCAAAATTGCAGTGCAAGCTTCAATTACTGGTCATTTAGTTTTAGCAACAATTCATACTAATAATGCAGCGGGCGCTATTGTCCGTTTAATTAACATGGGCATTGAGCCGTTTATGCTTTCATCTGCTCTGAAGTTTGTGACCGGACAAAGATTGGTTAGAAAACTTTGTGATGAATGTAAAACCCCAACAGAATATCCACCAGAATTTTTAGAAAGTAAAGGTTTACCAAAAGATATTACGTATTATAGAGCAGAGGGTTGTAGTTCTTGTAACAACAAAGGAGTAAAGGGGAGAATCGGAATTCACGAAGTCTTGCCAGTTACAAAAGTTATTGAAGAGGCAATTTTATTGAAGCCTTCTGACGAGCAGATTAATAAATTGGCAATAAGCGAAGGAATGAAAACATTGCAAGACGCTGCTTTGGACAAACTTGTTTCAGGAGAAATTAGTTTAGAAGAATTAATTAGAGTTGTAGAATAAATAATTATGAAAAAAGTTAAAGCCTTGGTTCTAATGTCGGGAGGGTTGGATTCTATGTTGGCTGCAAAAGTATTAATGGAGCAGGGGATAGAGGTTAAGGCCTTAACATTTGTTAGTTCTTTTTTTAATGCAGAGCAATCACGAGAGTCTGCCAAGAAAATTGGAGTCGAATTGATAGAATATGACTTTATGAAAGATCATCTCGAAATGGTAAAAAAACCTAAACACGGCTACGGGAAAAACATGAACCCTTGCATCGATTGTCACGGCCTGATGGTTAGAAAATCTTTAGAGCTGATGAAAAAAGAAGGTTTCGATTTTATAGCAACCGGAGAAGTCTTGGGGCAAAGACCAAAATCACAAAACAAAAGTGCTCTAAATCTTGTTGAGAAATATGGGGAGTATGAGGGTTTTCTTTTGAGACCACTTTCTGCTAAGTTGCTTCCAGAAACTAGGATGGAAAAAGAAGGATTAGTTAACAGAGAAAAACTATTTGACATACAGGGGAGAAACAGGGAAAGGCAATTTGCATTAGCAAAAAAATATGACATAAAAGAATATCCAGCTCCAGGGGGAGGGTGTATTCTTACTTATTCAGAATACTCTAATAAATTAAGGGTATTATTAGAAAAATGGCCAGATGCCAACAATAATGATGTTGATTTTTTGAGAGCGGGGAGAGTATTTTGGGCTGATGATATAATGATTGTAGTTGGAAGAAATAGCGAAGATAACGAAAAAATAGAGAAGCTAGCTAACGACAAAGACTTAATATTTGATCTGGAACTTGAGACAGGACCCTTGGTTTTAGTCAGGGATAAAAGAAATACAAAATTTAAAAAATTTGTTAAAATAGAATTAGATATTCCTAAGGAAATGGACTTAGACAAATATCCCGAAAACAAGGATGCAGTAATAGAAAAAGCCGCAATGATGACAGGGTATTTTGCTACTAAAGTGAGAGGACAAAAGATTTCAGTAATCTTGAAATAAATAAAAATTAAGCCGTAAGGCAATATAAACAAATGGATATTATTTTATGGGTTGTGCTGGGTGTCATAGTCTTTTTGGTAGGCTATGTCATAGCGATGTACAACGGATTAGTTAGATTAAAAAACAGAGTAGAAGAGGCTTGGAGTGATATCGATGTTCAGCTAAAACGTCGTTATGATTTGATTCCAAATTTGATTGAAGTAGTGAAAGGCTATGCTAGTCATGAAAAAGAAACCCTAGAAAGAGTAGTTGAGGCTAGAAACTCTGCCATGCGAGCACAAGAAAGCGGAGACGCAAAGGCGCAGGGTGAAGCTGAGAATATGCTTTCTGGAACTCTGAAAAGTATTTTCGCTTTGTCTGAGAGCTATCCTGACCTTAAGGCAAATCAAAACTTTCTTGAATTGCAGCAAGAATTATCTGACACAGAAAATAAAATACAAGCATCAAGAAGATTTTATAACACAAACGTTAGAGACTTTAACACAAAGATTGAGATGTTCCCTACAAACCTAATAGCCAAACAATTAGGCTTTACTGCTAGAGATTTCTTTGAAATTGAAAACGAAGAAGAAAAAGAGAATGTAAAAGTAAAGTTCTAAAATGATTAAAAAGAAGAAGATTTGTATAAATTACAAAGCAATTAGAAAAGCCTTAATAATATTTTCAATTTTTGTAATCATTGGGAATATAATAATGTTTTCTGTCAGTTATGCTATTTACCGATCCGCAAATGACCTAATCGATTATATGGGGCTGGAAGATATTGATTCTGGTTTTAATAAAACCTGTGGTGATAACTATAGTCGGTCTCTTTTAAATGAATTTTCTATTGTAAACCAAAGTGACCAAGATACCTTTTCTATTTCTATTAGTGTTGGGTCGTTGGACAGAAATATATTAGACAAAGTAAACTGTGGCCTTGTATTTATGGATAGAGATGAGACCGGAGCTTCTAAGAACATTTTAGAAAAAAATATTGAAGATAAAAAATGTATCTTTGAAGGATTAAATCCAGACTTTGATTATAGAATAGATATAAGCGTGGGCGGAACGGTATATGAATCTTCTGATATTTTTAATCCCAAGGCTGGAAAGAAATACTTTAGGGATGTGAATGTTGCTTATGACCCAAGCACAAGAGGGGATGTTTATAAATGTGTAGATTCTGACCCCACAAACAATATATTTGAACAAGGGTACATAATGATAGCTGGCAAGAAGATCTATGACGATTGTGATAACACCTGTGACAATGTTTTAGAAAAAAGTTGTCCAGTCCACTCTGATAATAAACAAACAAGCTCTGGGGTAAAATTTTATCAATGCCCAGAGGGTTGCAAAAACGGGGCTTGTATTAAATAATATGGCTTCCTTATATACACATTCAGATTTAAACAAAAGAAAAACTTGGTTTCTGCTGAGCGGTTTTTTTGTTTTTATAATACTGGTGGGTTATGTTTTTTCTGTAGCGATGGACTCACAGGGAATTTTGTTTTTTGCTGTTGGTTTTAGTATATTTTCCAGCTTTTTTTCTTATTGGTATTCAGATAAAATGGTCTTGGCCATGAGTGGAGCTCACGAAATTAGTTTTGAAAGTAACAAAGAGATATATCGGCTTGTTGAAAATCTTTGTATAACGGCTGGACTTCCTTTGCCTAAAATATATATAATTAACGATTCAGCCCCAAACGCTTTTGCTACAGGACGTGACCCGGAGCATGCAGTGATTGCTTTGACCACGGGGATTATTCAAAAGCTAGAAAAATCTGAATTGGAGGGTGTTATTGCTCATGAACTTTCTCATATTGGCAATAGGGATATTTTGATAGCGACCATAGTTACAGTGCTGGTTGGTGTTGTTGTTCTCTTGGCAGATTTCTTCAGGCGTTGGACATTCTATGGAGGTAATAGGAGAAGCTCAAGTAAAAGTAATGGCCTTGAGCAAATTATGATGATTGTTGCAATTGTCCTTTCTATTTTAGCTCCGTTCTTTGCATATATTATGCAATTTTCTATATCAAGAAAAAGGGAATTTTTGGCTGATGCCGACGCGGCACTTTTGACCAGATACCCAGAGGGTCTAGCTAGAGCGCTTGAGAAAATATCAGGCGATACCGAAAAACTAGAAGTAGCCAATAGGGCAACGGCTCATCTCTATATATCGAGCCCTTTTAAAAAAGATGCAGTAGGGAAGAAAAAGGGATTTTTTGCAAAAGCTTTTATGACCCATCCACCAATAGAGGAGAGGGTCGCCGCTCTCAGGGGTCTGGAATTAAATTAGTTTATGAAAAAAAGATTATTTGCGAGTATTGTATTTTTATTTTTACTTTTTACTTCAAGCCTTTCAGCCAAGGTGGCTCTTCCGGAGTCTGAGTCTTGGCAAGGAGAAGAATTTCCTATTGATGATATATTGATACAATCTAATTTCACGGAATTCAATACAGCAACAGCTCTTTGTAGTGTTGACCCCGGACAGGTCGTTATGGTTTTAGCAACAATGTTCGCAATATTTATTAACGGCTTAATTCTTTTATTGCTGGGTGGATCTGCTCTGCTTTACAAGAGCAAAAAGAAAATTATAATATGGGAAAGGTTCTATCGTTTAGTTGTTTTCCTTTATAGTCTTATGTTGCTTACATACTTGGCTGGGATAATTTTTTTCTTTAAATACAAAGAGTCATCTTGCAGTGATTATTGTGTCTTGGATGATGCAATAATGTACTCACCATTGATTTTGCTACCTATTATTATCTTAAAAATAGTATCAATTAAATATTTAAAAAACCCCAAGGAGAAAATAATTAAAAAAGAAAAATAATATGACAACAAAAGAAATATATGAACTGTCCGTTAAACTAGGTATAAAAAGCGACCTAAGAGGAGCAGAACATGTCAAAAAAAGCCTTACTCGTGTAAAAGAGAAATATCAAAAATTAAGCAAAGAAGAAAAAGCTTCTTTTGACACAGAAAAACTTATTAACCCGTATTCTGATACTAGAATTCTCGTAGATAATAATAAGAAAAAAGTAAAAAAAGTTTTAGTGGGGATAGATATGGAAACTCCAGAAATTTTATTGGCTGATAAGTTGGGCGATGTGGATTTGGTGATTGCTCACCACCCAGAAGGGGCCGCCTTGGCTGACCTTTCTGATGTTATGCATCTTCAAGCAGATGTCTTGGCGGGTTATGGAGTGCCAATTAATATAGCTGAGTCATTAATGAAAAGAAGGGTGGCCGAAGTTAGTCGAGGTTTAGCGCCGGTGAATCACAATAGAGGAGTTGATGCTGCCAGACTATTGAAAATAGATTATATGTGCACTCACACCATTGCGGATAATTTAGGGGCTGATTTTCTTATTAAAAAGTTAGAAAAAGAAAAACCTGAATACGTAGAAGACATTTTGAATATGCTCAAGAAGATCCCAGAATATGTAGAAGGTGAAAAACAGAGCGCAGGGCCTAGACTATTCAACGGAGGCCCGGAAAATAAATGTGGGAAAGTAGCTGTAACAGAATTTACAGGAGGGACAAGTGGTTCAAAAGAGATTTATGAGAAAATGGCCCAGGCAGGGGTAGGGACTATTCTTAGTATGCACATGGGAGAAGAATACAGAAAAGAAGCTGAAAAATATCATATCAATGTTGTAATCTTGGGACACATGTCTTCAGACTCCCTGGGCATGAATCTGTTTTTGGACGAAATTGAGAAAAAGGGGGTAGAAGTGGTCACTATAAGCGGACTAAGTAGAATAAAAAGAATTAAGTAGATTGTATATTAAAAGTCACCTCTTTACGGGGTGATTTTTTTTACATAATTTACTAATTTTGGTATAATAATACAATACAAAATAAAGTTTTATCGAAAAGAAATAAGCAATGAATGTAACGATAAAAAGAAAAATAGACATTAACCTCTTTATTATTAAAGCTAGGTGGTTTTATGTTATAGGACTATTTTTGGTTGGTTATTCCGCTTATAATTTTGAAAACCTTGGTGAGTCTTTTAAGCTCTCTTTTCTTTTGCTTATTTTTTTAGGCTCACTTTTCCTAAATAAGATATTTTCCATTCTTTCTCTAAAAATAGAAAAAAAACCAGATTTAACAAAAATAAATATTCTTAGCATTGCCCAGTTAGTTATTGAAATTTGTATTTTTGTTCTCATCACTTATCTTGTGGGCTCTTTTGATTTTATCCCATATTTATTTTTCTTTTTCTCTATTCTTTCAGCTTCTTTTATCTTCGGTATTTTAGGCTCTCTTTTCTTTTCTTTTTTATCCGGACTACTAATCCTATTGGTTTATTTTTTACAAAATTTATATATTTTGCCAGCAACTGTTAATTTGGATGATTTTGATTTTGGGACCTTTACCACAAAAACACTAACAGTGTCTTTCTTTTATTTAATGTTTTCATTTTTAGCAGGCATCGGGGCCCAGACAGTTTTTTCTAAAGAAAAGGAGCTTCTAGAAAAATCTGACAAGCTAGATGATGAGATAAAAATGAGAGCAGACAAAATGAGTGATTTTGATAAAACATCAGGTCTTTTACTAGAAAGAGATAAGGAGCTTATTATAATGAATGATAAGCTAGACAAAAAGCTTAAAGAATTGGAAACTGCTCAAAAATCTCAAATCAGAGCCTTTCGTGATTTAAAGGTTGCTGAACAAAAGACCCAACTAGAGAAAGAAAAGATTGATGCAATTATTGCTAACTTTGTTGATCCAATAATTGTTTTAGACACAGAGGACAAAATATCACTATTCAACCCAGCAGCGGAGAATATTTTTGGTTTTGATAAATCCAAGCTAGGGAAAAAATTCCCCAAAAAGGGAAATTATTCGATGAAGAATATTGAGAAAATGGTTAAATACGAATATAGCGTAAAAATAGCCGAGGAGCTAAAGATTGATGATGATTCAATTGAAGAAGTGGTTATAAATAATGGCGATGGAGAGCAAACATATAAGGTTACTACTTCTCCTGTTGTGGGCGACAATAAAGAGAATTTAGGAGTTATGAAAATATTTTATAACTTGACCAGAGAAAAGATGATTGATAAATTAAAGTCAGAGTTTATTTCGATTGCTGCTCATCAATTGAGAACACCACTTTCCGCTATCAAGTGGTCAATTAAGATGATTCTAGATGGTGATGCTGGTGCTCTAAATGAAGAGCAAAATGAGATATTAACTAAAGGTTACCAGAGTAATGAAAGAATTATTATACTGGTAAACGACATGTTGAATGTTTCTAGAATTGAGGAAGGTAGATTTGGTTATTCGTTTGAGATGTCTAACTTCCATGAAGTTTTTGAACAAGTGTCAATGAATCTTGCTCCAAAGATTGCTGAGGCTGACCTGAAGTTTGAAGTAAGTATACCAGACCAAGTTCCTGATATATATATGGACAAGTCCAAGATGACGATGGTTTTGCAAAACCTGCTTGAAAATGCAGTAAAGTATACTCAGTCTCACGGCAAGCTTTCTCTGAGTCTTGAGGTTGATGACAAGTTCTTAAAAGCACGGGTTAAAGATAATGGTGTTGGTATTCCAAAAGAAGACCAAGTGAAACTTTTTTCAAAATTCTTTAGAGCTTCAAATGTTATTAAACTACAGACCGAAGGATCTGGACTGGGACTGTTTATTGTTAAAAATGTTGTAGAGAAACATGGTGGTAAGATTCTTTGCAACTCTGAAGAAGGAGTTGGAACAGAATTTATTGTGACCCTGCCTATTACTAATGAAAATAATAATAATAATTAAGTAATATAAATATATGGATAAAAAGTTAAAGATACTTTTGATCGAGGATGAAGAAGCCTTGGTTGAGGTTTTGAGCACAAAGCTAGAAAGGGAGGGCTATGAGATAAAGGTTGGGTTTGATGGTGAAGAAGGTTATAACATGATCAGTGATTTTAACCCTGATTTAATCCTTCTTGATATTGTTATGCCAAAAATGGATGGTTATGATGTATTGGAGAAAATGAAAGCAGAGGGTCTAACTACTCCAGTTATTATTATTTCAAATTCAGGGCAACCTGTAGAGATAGAAAAAACAAAACAGCTCGGAGCTATTGACCACCTTATTAAAACTCAGTTCAATCCTACAGATGTGATTACAATGATTGAAAGGTATTTTGAAAACAAAAATTCTACAAAAGGGGGAGGGTCTACTGGTGAAGCAGCTAGCTCAGCTCCAGAGATTAGCTTACCAAAATTAGAGGATCCGAATGCGACCAAGCTAAATATAAATGTTCTCTTAGTGGAAGATGATAGTTTTTTGAGAGATATTTCAAGCAGGAAATTAACCAAGGAAGGTTTTACAGTTTTTGAAGCAATAGATGGTGAACAGGCAGTACAGGGAGCTAGTCAGGTTAAACCAGATATTATTTTACTAGATATCATTTTGCCGGTTTACGATGGTTTCCAAATTTTAGAAAAGATTCGATCAAATCCTGATTCAAGTATTAATAAAATTCCGATCATTATGCTATCCAACCTTGGTCAAGACAATGATATTAAAAGAGCTCTGGACATGGGGGCTAATGACTACTTGGTAAAAGCTCACTTTACAACCGAGGAAATAGTTGGAAAAATAAAGAGCCATTTAGGAAAATAAATTTTTCAAATAAATCAAATAATAAGCTCGAGAGAATTCTCGAGCTTATTTGATTTTTGAAGCAAAAAAAGCTAAAGTATCTGTATATGAATAAGACAAATAAAAAGGAAAACACCCCGGTTAACGCTGCTTCGCAACTACCGGGAGATTCGCTCACACGCGAGCCAAATCCAATAGATGAGGTTATAGAAAAAATGCTAAAAAAGGATGCCAAGTCTTGCAAATTAGCTTCTGCTAGATTATCTCAGATTAATCAAAAAAAGAATGAAAAAGACAAAAAAAATTGAATTATTAGCGCCAGCTGGGAATAAAGAAAAAATGAAAACAGCCTTTCTCTATGGAGCAGACGCAGTATACGCGGGGATTCCAGATTTTTCTCTTAGAGTTAGAATAAATGATTTCTCCCTTGTAACAATCGCTGAGGGCCTGGATTACGCCCATTCTCTTGGGAAAAAAATGTACGTTACAATAAACATTTTTGCTCACAACAAACACCTAGAGAAACTTCCAGAGTATATAAAAAAGTTAAAAAAGATTGGAGTTGACGCTCTAATAATATCTGACCCGGGCGTAATAAGTATCGTAAAGAAACACTGGCCAAAAGCAGAGATTCATTTATCTACTCAGGCAAATTGCACCAATTGGCAATCCGCAAAATTTTGGTATGATCAAGGGATATCTAGAGTCATCCTAGGAAGAGAAGTAACCCTAGAAGAAATAAGAGAAATAAAAAAGAAAGTGCCCAAGTTAGAGCTTGAGTATTTTGTTCATGGGGCAATGTGTATGTCTTATTCTGGCAGGTGTTTTCTTTCTAAACACTTTATAGACAAATCAGCAAATCTTGGGGATTGCGTTCAACCTTGTCGTTGGAATTTTTTCATATCTGAAGAAAAGAGACCAGGGATGCCACTAGAGATTGTGGAGGAAGAGCATGGAACTTATATCTTAAACTCAAAAGATCTTTGCCTAATAAAACATTTAAGCGAACTAAAAAAAGCTGGTATTGATAGCTTTAAGATAGAGGGTAGAGCAAAAAGCATATATTATTTAGCGGTTGTTGTTGGTGCCTACAAAAAAGCTATCAGTCTTTTATCCAAGAGGCTTCCGGATCTATCCCTGAAAAGAGAGCTAAATAAACTATATAAAGAGCTGTTTACAAAACTGGTTCACAGAGGTTATACAGAAGGATTTTTATTTAATAAAAAAGCCGAAGAGAATAAAGAGGTTTCACATATTTTTGGTGATTGGGAGTTTTGTGGCGAGGTTGTGGCTAGTTCTAAGATTAAAGGGACAAAGGACTCATATAATACCAATATAAAGGTTCATAATTCAATAAAAATTGAAGACTATTTAGAGATCTTGAACCCCAAGTATGAGATTGTCAAAATTATAATAAAAAAAATATTTAATATAAAAAAGCAAGATTTTGTTGAAGCGGCACATGGAGGGCAGGGGACAGAGATTCAAATAAAGACCAGAGTAAAAATTCCTGAAGGGAGTGTTGTTAGGAGAAAAATTAAGTAACATATAACAAAATATGGATTATGTGGCATTGAACAAATTGTTCCATGTTTCATGTTCCATGACACATGAATATGATTGCATTTTTAGAGGGTAAAATTATAAATAAGTCCAAAGATTATTTAGTTATAAAAAATAACGGAATTGGCTACAAGGTATTTGTTAATGCAGACCTTTTCTCTCAGGTGAATACTTCAGAAAATATTGAATTATATATTTATCATCACATAACAGAGCAGAGTAGTTCTTTGTTTGGACTAAAAAATAAGGAAGAACAAGAATTTTTTGAATTAGTTTTATCAGTCTCTGGGATTGGACCTAAGACAGCCTTAAATGTCTTGGCGGCAGCTACAATTCATGAAATAAAAAACTCTATTTCAAGAGGTGAAGTGGATCTACTGAATAAAGTTTCAGGGATAGGTCCAAAAACTGCTGAGAGAGTCGTGTTGGAGCTAAGAAATAAGATTGATCACATTGAGATGTCAACCAGTAATTCAGACGCTGGACGCGGACAAGCCAGTGGGGATGAAATAGATGCTCTAATATCTCTGGGATATTCGATGGTTCAAGCAAGAGATGCATTAAAATCAGTTGACCCAAGTGTGTTGGATAGTGGAGCCAGAATTAAAGAAGCTCTTAAAAATTTAAGTAAATGAGATTAATAGAGATTACAAATAAAGAGGTTTTAGACAACTTTCTAAGCAATAAAGAACATTCAGAATTTCTCCAATCTTGGTCATGGGGAGAGTTTCAAAAAAATAATGGGGAAAACGTTAAAAGACTCGCCATTGAGGAAGAAGAGAAGATTGTAGCTGTTTTCACATTAATAAAAAAAAGAATCGGCCTAGGTCTTTTTTACTATTATTCACCTAGAGGGCCTATTTTAGCAGATAGTAGCAACAAAGAGGCGAGCGATTTTTTAATCACCGAAATAGAGAAAATGGCCAAAAAGGACAATGCTGTCTTTTTTCGATTTGAGACCAAGGAGAGCGATTTTTCACTCTATAATCCTAGAAAAACCATTGATCTTCAACCTCAAAAAACACTAGTTATTGACTTAAAAAAAAGTGAAGATGAGTTACTGGCAGAGATGCACCAAAAAACCAGATACAACATTCGTTTAGCTAAAAAGAAGGGCGTGGAGATTAGTAGAGGGAGCTTTGAGAATTTTGATCATTTTTGGAACCTAATGTCAGATACTTCAAGGAGAGATTCTTTTAGAGTTCACTCTCGTAAACATTATGAAAACCTCTTAAAACTAGATTTTATAGAGTTGTATTTTGCAAAATTTGAGAATAATTTTATCGCAGCAGGCATATTCTCTTTTTTTGGTGATGCGGTGACATACCTGCATGGAGCATCATCTAACAAATTTAGAAATACAATGTCTCCTTTTCTCTTGCAGTGGTATTTGATATGCGTGGGGAAAGAAAAGGACTATAAGTTCTATGATTTCTATGGAATAGATGAGCAAAAATGGCCAGGGGTGACTCGTTTCAAAAAAGGCTTTGGCGGAGAGGAGATAGAATATGCGGGGACTCTCGATATCCCATTTAGAACCGTATGCTATAATATGTACAAGTTTTTTAGATATATAAGAAGGAAATTTTAGATACAAGTATGAATAAATTGTTTCAAATTATAAAAAAAATAATTCCCCATAAAATGTTTTTGGCTTTGCAACCAGCTTATCACTATATTTTTAGTCTTGTTTCATCTATTCTTTATGGAAAGCCATCAGAAAAATTAATAGTCGTTGGCGTAACAGGAACCACAGGGAAAACAACCAGCGTTTATTTAATGGCTAAGGTTTTGGAAGAGGCTGGACTAAAAACAGGATATACCTCAACAGCGATGTTTAATGACGGAAAGCGTGAATGGCTAAACGACAAAAAAATGACAATGTTGGGAAGATTTTTTACCCAAAGAATGCTTGCGAGAATGCTAAAAAACAAATGCCGGGTGGCAATAGTTGAGACATCTTCGGAGGGCATTAGGCAATTTAGGCACAAATTTATAAATTACGATATTCTGCTTATAACCGGCCTCTACCCCGAGCACATAGAGTCGCACGGGAGTTTTGAAAACTATAAAGAAGCTAAAGGTAGTCTTTTTAAACATCTAAAGAATTGCAAAGAAAAATATATAAACGAAGAGTTTGAAGTGGTTCGTACTGACAGTGGAATTAAGAAAACAGAACTTAATAAGGTAAAGAAAACCATTATCGGTGATTTAGAAGATGAACATATTGAATATTTTATGTCTCATTGGGCTGAGAAAAAGATAGGCTACACCGGAGATATTGCTAATGTTAAAATTGACGGCAAGGCCCTAAAAGAAATAGATGTTTCAGAATATAGAGACATTTCAATAGCTAAGGATGGTACATCATATACAGTTGATGAAAACGAAATAAAACTAAGCTTACTGGGAGCTATTAATGTAAAGAATTCATTGAATGCTTATTTTGTTGCTAAAACGCTTGGTCTTGATGTAGAGAAGATAAAGAAGGCCCTACTCTCTATAGAGGGGGTTGCAGGCAGACTTGAGAGAATAGAGGCTGGCCAGAATTTTACAGTAATTGTCGATTATGCTTTTGAACCAAGGGCAGTAGAAAAACTATACGAGACAGTAGCTTTAATTCCTCATGAAAAAATAATACATGTTCTAGGTTCTGCCGGAGGAGGAAGAGATGAGGCAAGAAGACCAGTTCTTGGTAAGTTGGCTGGAGATAGAGCAGACTATGTTGTGGTTACAGACGAGGACCCGTATGATGATGATCCAGAAATAATAATTGATCAAGTTTTTGTTGGAGCGGAAAAAGCAGGTAAGGTTGAAAATGAAAATATTTTTAAAATTCTAGATAGAAGAGAAGCTATAAAAAAAGCTTTGGAATTATGTAGTGAAAATGATATACTGTTAATAACCGGAAAGGGTAGTGAGCAGGCGATAGTGAGGAGAAATGGAGAAAAAGAGTCATGGGATGATAGGGCGGTTGTCAGAGGTCTTCTTTCAGAAAATATAAACAAATAATAACCCTGTTGATAAGAAGAGAGATATTTTAACAGGAAAATACTTTTTGACTAGTATTAGGTAAAAATTCTAGAGGTCTTTTGTGTCTAGAAATACTTGACATTATAAGGCCACTTTGTTATTATTTAGTAACAAATAAAAAATATTTCAAAAACAAAATAGCGTATAAAAACAATTTTTAATTGTTTTTATCTTTTTTTCAAAATCCTCGTGCGCTCTAAAAAAGTGTCATTTTACTTCTAGAAGCGTGAATAAATATTTTTTTAGTAAAATTTAAAGTTGATAATTCGTTAAGATTAAATTCTTAACGACCCAAAATAACTCAAGCCTAATTTGGATTGAGATTTTTTGTTGTTTAAAGAAAATTTAATATATTTCGTGGACAAGAAAAGCCGGCATTAGCGTGGTGGCCACTATTATTAGTCTGTTGCACGAACAAGTTTTTATGTCAAAACAAGTACAAACATCCAATGAAACATTTATTGGAAACAGGAAGTATTTCAAAGAAAACTACAAACCAATTGATAATGTTAGTTTGATTGAAGTTCAAAAAAATTCGTTTAATTGGTTTATCGAAGAAGGTCTTGCAGATTTATTTGATGAAGTTTCTCCTATTACAGATTTTATTGGAAGAGATTTGGAGTTATCATTTAAGGAATATTTTCTAGACGAACCAAAGTTTACAGAAGTTGAGTGTAGAGCAAAGAATCTAACCTTTGAAGCACCGCTAAGAGTAAAAGTAAAGCTAGAGAATAAGAGAACAAACGAGTCATCAACTCAAGAGGTTTTCTTGGGTGACTTTCCTCTAATGACAGAAAACGGCACATTTATCGTTAATGGCATTGAAAGGGTAGTAGTGTCACAGCTAATTAGAAGCTCGGGCGTTATTTTCACTTCAGAGTTTAACAGAGGTAAAAAAACATTTGGAGCAAAGATTATTCCAAACAGAGGTGCTTGGTTAGAGATTGAAACAGATATTAACAAAGTTATCTGGGTAAGAATCGATAGAAAAAGAAAAGTCCCTGTAACCGCTCTGCTAAGAGCTTTTGGTTTCAGTGAAGATGAAGAGATTAAAGATATATTTAAAGGGATTGAAAATGATTCTACTGAAGATAGCTTAAATCACATTGATGCAACAATCGCAAAAGATATTTCAAAGAATTAAGCAGAAGGATTAAAAGAAGTTTATAAGAGAATTAGGCCAGGAGATCTAGCAACCACTGAAAATGCTAAACAGTTGATTCATTCAATGTTTTTCAGATTTGATAGATATGATTTTGATAGAGTTGGAAGATATAAATTAAATAGAAAATTTGGTTTTGATATTCCTAACAATAAAGAAACAAGAATTTTAAGAAGAGAAGACCTTATTGAAACAATCAAGGGTGTAATTGATTTAAATAACGGTAAGGGGGTTGAAGACGATATCGACCACCTTGGTAACAGAAGAGTTAGGGCTATTGGTGAATTGATCCAAAATAAATTTAGAGTTGGTTTGGCTCGTATGGAGAGAATCATTAAAGATAGGATGAGTACTCACGAGATTGGAACCTTAACTCCAAACAAATTAGTTAACGCCAGACCTTTAATCTCAGTTGTGAAGGAATTTTTCATGTCATCTCAGTTGTCTCAGTTTATGGACCAAACAAATCCTTTGGCTGAACTTGAGCACAAAAGAAGATTGTCAGCTCTTGGTCCCGGAGGTTTAACTCGTGAAAGAGCAGGCTTTGATGTTCGTGATGTACACTCAACTCACTACGGAAGAATTTGTCCGATTGCAACACCGGAGGGTCCAAATATCGGTTTGGTCGGCCACTTAGCTAGCTACTCTATTTTAAATAAATATGGCTTTTTGGAGACACCATTTAAGAAGGTGCTTCATGATATAGAGAACGACCCAAAATTGACTACAGGCAAAATTGCTCGAGAAGACATTGTAGAGGTAAAAGACAACGGCAAAGAGGGAAAGGTATTAATAAAAGCTGGTGAGACCATTGATGCTAAGAGTGCAAAAGCAATCGTCGGGAAAACTGGAGAGGAATTAATTCCAATCGTTCCAGTTGTTACCGAAGAAACTGTTTATATGGATGCTTTTGAAGAGGAAAAATATATTACAGCTACTTCAACAATTCCGGTAAGTGATGAGGGTGGATTTTTAGTTTCTAAATTTGAGGCTAGAAAATATGGTCAGCCAGGAACAGTTGATGTAAATAAAATTGATTATATTGGAATTGCTGCTAATCAGATTATTTCTATTGCAACTTCATTGGTCCCATTCATGGAACACAATGATGGACAACGTGCTCTGATGGGAACAAACATGCAACGTCAGGCAGTTCCTCTTGTAATCGCTGATTCTCCTTTGGTAGGAACCGGAGCTGAAGCTCTTGCTGCTCATGATTCTGGGCACATTATTCTTTCTAAAGAGGATGGAGAGGTTACAAAAGTTGATGGACTAAATATCGAAGTGAAAGGTAAAAATAGTGGCGCTGAGAAATACGATCTAACTAAGTTTTTAAGATCTAATGCTTCTACTTGTATCAACCAGAGACCAATAGTAAATGTCGGTGACAAGGTTAAAAGAGGACAGCCAATGACAGACGGTCCAGCTATTGATAATGGTGAGTTAGCCTTGGGTAAAAACGTTCTTGTGGCGTTTATGACCTGGGAAGGATTCAACTATGAGGATGCTATTATTATTTCTGAAAGAATGGTTAGTGGAGATGTTTATTCTTCTATTCATATTGAGAACTACACAATCGATGTTCGTGATACAAAACTTGGGCCGGAAGTAGTTACAAATGACATACCAAATATTTCTGAAGAAAAACTAAAAGACTTAAGTGAAGAGGGAATTATTAGAATTGGTGCTGAGGTATCTTCTGGTGATATTTTGGTCGGAAAAATCACTCCAAAAGGTGAGACTGAATTGTCAGCTGAAGAAAAACTTCTTAGAGCAATTTTTGGGGAAAAGGCTAAAGATGTTCGTGACTCATCACTATATCTAGAGCATGGTGAACACGGTAAGGTTGTCGATGTAAAAATATTTTCTAGAGAAGATGGCGATAGGTTGTCAGCAGGAGTTTTACAGTCAATTCAAATTTCAGTTGCAAATTTAAGAAAAATTCAAGTCGGTGACAAAATGAGTGGAAGACATGGTAATAAAGGTGTTATTTCAAAGATTGTTGCTACTGAGGACATGCCTTTCTTGCAAGATGGAACTCCAGTGGATGTTATTTTATCTCCTTTGGGTATTGTTTCTCGTATGAACCTTGGTCAAATTCTTGAAACCCACCTTGGCTTCGCTGCTAAGAAGTTGGGTTATAAAATTGCAACCCCAGCTCTTGATGGAATCTCAGAGGACCAAATAAAAGAAGAACTTAGAAAAGCAGGCCTACCAGAAGATGGAAAATCTGTGCTCTATGATGGAAAGACTGGAGACAAATATGATCACAAGGTGACAGTTGGCTATAAGTACATGCTTAAACTTAACCACATGGTTGAAGATAAAATTCACCAACGTTCAATTGGTCCATACTCATTAATCACTCAACAACCTTTAGGTGGTAAAGCACAATTTGGTGGACAAAGATTTGGAGAAATGGAAGTCTGGGCATTGCAAGCTTATGGTACTTCCCACCTCTTACAAGAGATTCTAACAATTAAATCAGATGATGTTCCTGGAAGATCAAAAGCTTATGAATCAATTATTAAGGGTGAGCCGATTAGCAAGATGAATGTTCCAGAGTCTTTCAACGTTTTGGTTAGAGAGTTAAAAGGTCTTGGTCTAGATGTTGAGTTGCTTGGAGGCAGTGAAGAGGGCGAAGAAGCAGAAGAGGGTCAAGAAGGAAAAGAAACAGAAGAAAAAGCCGAAGTAAAAGAAGCAGAAGTGGAAGAAGTGAAAGAGGAGACGAAAGAAGAGACAGATAAATAATATAATTAATAAATTGACTTCACATATATGATAAATCCAATCAAAACAACAGATTTTGATGCAATCAAATTAAAATTAGCATCACCAGAAGATATTCTGGACTGGTCTCATGGAGAGATTATTAGACCGGAGACTATTAACTACAGAACACAAAAACCTGAAAAAGACGGTTTGTTCTGTGAAAAGATTTTTGGTCCTTCAAAGGACTGGGAATGTTATTGTGGAAAGTATAAGAAAATTAGATATAAGGGTATTGTTTGTGATAAGTGTGGTGTAGAGGTAACCAGAAGTATTGTTAGACGTGAAAGAATGGGACATATTACACTGCAATCTCCAGCAACTCATATTTGGTTCTTAAGAGGTATTTCTTCCAAGATCGGTTTAATTCTAGATATATCAATGGGAGCACTTGAGAAGGTTGTTTATTTTGCTAGTTTCATTATTACTGATGTAAATGAAGATTTAAAAAATGCAACTATTGATCAGATTAAGCAAGAATTCAAATCAAAGAAGAAATCAATCGAGAGCGAGTTTAGCAAACAGATTACTGAAATAAAAAATAAAAAGAAGGACGCGCAGGATGGAGATGAGAAAGCAGCTATTGAAAACGAAATAGAAAAGGAAATTGATTCATTGACCAAAGTAAAAGAAGAAAAGTTTGAGAGCTTAAACGACGCTTTTGATCAAGCTCAAAAAGAACTTAAAGAATTAAAACCTCTTTTAATCATCTCTGAAAATTCATATCAGAATTTAAGTTTGAAATACGGACACATTTTTGAAGCAGGTATTGGAGCTGAGGCCGTAAGAGAGCTTTTGTCTAGGATCGATTTGAAAAAGACAGGAAAACTAATAGCGACTCAACTTGAGACTGCTATTGATTCAAAAAAAGAAAAGTTGATGAGAAGGTTAAAGCTAATTAAGAGTTTGGAGGCGAACAACGTAAAACCTGAATGGATGGTTATGGAACAAATTCCAGTTATTCCTCCTGATCTAAGACCGATGGTTGCTTTGGATGGTGGTAGATTTGCTACTTCAGATTTGAATGATCTATATAGAAGAGTGATTAATAGAAATAATCGTTTAAAACAATTAATAGAGTTAAATGCACCAGAAGTTATTTGTAGAAATGAAAAGAGGATGCTTCAAGAGGCAGTTGACGCCTTGATTGACAACTCTTCAAGAGCCAGTAAAACAGTTACAGCTTCAACGGGGCAAAAAAGACAATTGAAGTCTTTGGCAGACTCATTAAAAGGTAAGCAGGGTAGATTCAGACAAAACCTTCTAGGTAAAAGAATCGACTATTCTGGTCGTTCAGTTATTGTGGTTAATCCAAAACTAAAACTATATCAATGTGGTCTTCCAAAAATTATGGCTCTTGAGCTTTTCAAGCCATATGTAATATCAAAATTGATTAAAGAAGAGATTGTTCATAATGTTAGATCTGCTTCAAGATACATAGATGCTGGGCACAACGAAGTCTATGATATCCTCGAAAATATCACTAAAGATGCTTTTGTGCTTCTAAATCGTGCTCCTACCTTGCACAGACTTGGTATCCAAGCTTTCAAGCCAACATTGATTGAAGGTAAGGCTATTCAGATTCATCCACTAGTTTGCTCAGCTTTTAACGCTGACTTTGACGGTGACCAAATGGCTGTTCATGTACCACTTACCAAAGAAGCCAAAGAGGAAGCTAGAGATATCATGCTTTCATCTCACAACTTATTAAAACCAGCAACTGGAGATCCGATTGTAGCCCCTGGTCAAGATATTGTGTGGGGAGCTTTTTATCTAACACAAATGGATGAGGGTGAGATTGATGAAAAGGCCTTAAAATATTTTGCGAACGAAATGGAAGTTGAACTAGCTTACAACTCAAAAGCTATCACTCTTCATGCTCCAATAAAAGTAAGAACCTCAGACAAGGGAGTGCTTGTAACCACTGCCGGAAGAGTAATGTATAATAATATTATTCCTGAAAAACTTCGTTTTGTTAATGAAGTTGTTGGTAAAGGTGGCTTAAGAAACGTTATTAAAGATTGTCTTCGTTTTTATGGAGAGGAGAGAACAGTTAAATTGGTTGATGAATTAAAATCTCTAAGTTTTGGCTTTATTACAAAATCTGGTCTTTCTTGGGGAATGGATGATCTACCTTACTTTGAAGAAAAAGATAATTTGATTAAACAAGCCGGTGAAGAGGTTGAGAAAATTCAAGAACAGTATGACGATGGTCTTCTAACAAATTCTGAAAGATATTCAAAAGTTATTGAGATCTGGACAAATACTAAGGAACACGTAACAAATATTTGTAAGAGGGATCTACCAACAGATGGGCCGGTATATTCTATGATTGAATCTGGTGCTCGTGGTTCATGGGCGCAGTTAACTCAAATTCTAGGAATGAAAGGTCTTGTGACTTCTCCTTCCGGTGATATTATCGAGCTACCAGTTAGAGGAAACTTTAAAAGAGGTTTCGATGTACTAGAATACTTTATTTCTACTCATGGTGTACGTAAAGGTTTATCAGATACAGCGCTACGTACTGCGAACGCTGGTTATCTAACTAGACGTTTGGTAGATGTAGCACAGGATGTTATCGTAACCGACGTTGATTGTGGAGACAAAGAGGGTGTGCTTATCACAAAGAAAGAAAGTGATGAAATGAATTATGAAATTAAGAAAAGGATTGTTGGTAGATACTTAGCTAGTGATCTGAAAAATGCCAAAGGCAAGGTATTGGTCAAAAAAGGCGAGCTGATTACAGAGGACACTATTGATGAAATAGCAAATGAAGAGATCGAGGAAGCAAATATTAGATCGGTTCTAAGTTGTAAAGTCGACAGAGGAACCTGTGCTAAGTGTTATGGATATGACCTTGGATACAATAAACCGGTTGAAATCGGAGTAGCAGTTGGTACAATTGCGGCTCAATCAATTGGTGAGCCTGGTACTCAGCTTACCATGAGAACTTTCCACACAGGTGGTGTTGCTGGATCAGACGATATTACTCAGGGTCTACCTCGTGTAGAAGAAATTTTTGAAACAAGACCACCAAAGAAAGAGGCATTGCTAGCTGATGTAGAGGGGACTGTTTCAATTGAAGAGGCGACTAGAACAATTGAAGACCCGGCAGGAAAAGTTATTGTTGCCAGTGGTCAGAGTAAAATCTTGAAAATAAGCTATAAAGGAGAAGAAAGCGATAAATATTATTTCTCTGAATTAACAGACGAAAAAGATAAGGAAAGTAAAGCAAAAACACTTGTTAAGGATGGAGATAAAGTTAAAAAAGGCCAAGAGTTATTCAAGGTTGGAAAGAAAACTCAAAAAGCTGAAAATCCTGGAGTGGTTACCCTCAAAGACAAATATGTAAAGGTGAGCGGAAAAACCAACAAGGTTAAAGAGTTTGTGATTCCAAAAGGAACTGCTATAAAAGTTAAAGAAGGCGACAAAGTAGATGTTGGAGCTCAACTAACCGATGGAAGTATGCACTTACAGAAACTATTTGCCTTGCGAGGAAGACTAGAGACACAGAAGTATATTATTAAGGAAATTCAAGAAGTCTATTCATCTCAGGGACAGCCCCTAAATGATAAACACGTTGAGATTATTGTTAGACAGATGTTCTCTAGATACTTCATTAACGATGCGAATAAGACTGATTTACTTCCTGGCGAGATAGTTGAAAGATCAGTCCTTAATAGGGCTAATTTAAAGGTAAGTAAAAAAGAAGATCAAGCTAAGGTGGATCAACTGTTACTGGGTATAACCAAGGCTTCTCTAACTACAGATTCATTCTTATCAGCTGCTTCATTCCAAGAAACCGCTAGAGTATTGATTGATGCTGCTGTTAGTGGAAAGATTGATTATCTAGAAGGTTTGAAAGAAAATATTATTATTGGTAGATTGATTCCAGCTGGAACTGGTTACAAACCAAGAGAAGAAAGAAAAGTTTATTAGTTCTCACATAGAAAAAACACCCGCCTTTGGTGGGTGTTTTTTTGTTGAAAATTTCTGCTAGGACTAATGTTGAATTTTTATTACTGAGGACCACTTACTTAACATGCCGTCTTTGATGGATGCAAGAAACAAATCTCTTGCAAAGTCTTTGACGCCAAATACAATTACCCAGTGTTTTCTCTCGACCTGCCGAATACGGATTTCAACGTACAGGCCAACTTCGATTTCTTCAAGCATTTCCATGATTTCGATCAAATCTACCTTGGTGATTTTTTCTGTTTGTGCTAGGTTTTCGCCCATTATTCAATCTCCTAAATGAGGGGGGGTTGATAAAGAACAATATTTTAGTTTAGATAATTATTTGCGGTTTGTCAATAATAAGTCTATACAAGTGTCTATACATATGTATAGACATAAAAAATTTTTACTTCAAATCGTATTCATTTGTAAATAAATTTATTCCAAGTTTTATGGTTTATAGAAGAAAAACAAAAAAAAGACGTTTAATGTGTAAACGTCTTTATTTTTCTTTAAGGGTGTTTAGCTCTTAGAAGGTTATCTTCCCAATTCCCTAAAGGTCCAAATCTTACTAAGTTTTCAAATTCTGAAATGGCTTGTTCGTCTATTGCTAAGTCCGCAAACCACACAGGAGGCATGTATGATTTGCTGATTTTCACAGTGATTAGTTTGCCTATTTCAGATTCTTCTAGCACACTCAGTAGCTGATCAATGTCTTTTTTTGATAATGATTTACTAACAACAATACCTACCATTTTATTGTCCTCCTTTTTTTGTTGTGAATGATCTAACAGAGCATGATAACACAATCTATCATTTTGTCAAATTAAGTAAAAAAAACGACGAACACATAGATATTGTTCATCGTTTTGTACTAGGGGTTTTGTGTCAAAAGTGCCTAATTATTTCAATCCGTATTTAGCGATGTTTTTATTGGCTAGCTCTTGGATGTATTTTATTTGATCTTTGCCTTGCTTATTCTTAAACAAGTGAGCAAATCTTCCTTGGAGTTTGAGATATTCTTCTACTTTTGGATTTTTTTCTCCAACCTTTAGCGCCTTAGTCAGTTCTCCGTTTTGATATTCTAGTAAGGGGTAGAGTCCAGTTTGTGCTGCTAGTTTACCTATTTTTATCGTTTTACTTGGTTCTGTTTTCCATCCTGGAATACAAGGGACAAGTATTTGAATATAGGCAGGACCATCTACCTCAAGTGCCTTCTGAACTTTTTGTTTAATGTCTTCAAGATAGCCCACTGTTGATTGAGCGACGTATTTGAGACCATGCCCAAGAGCGATAGCAACCATGTCTTTCTTTTGTTGATGAGAACCGATAGCGTCTATTGATTTACCAGAGCCAGATGGAGTGGTTGTAGTGCTCGCTGCCCAAGGGGTTGCCCCTGAGGCCTGGATTCCGGTATTAGCGTAGGCTTCATTATCATAAGCCACATAGAGAATGTTTTCTCCTCGTTCCCACATACCGCTAATAAGACCAAAACCAATATCGAAAGTTCCACCATCACCACCCTGCGCGACTACTTTGATTTTTTTGTCTTTTCCTTGTTGCTTAAGAGCGGCTTGTATTCCAGAAGCAACTGCAGCAGCGTTTTCAAAAACCGAATGTATCCAAGGCATACCCCAAGCACTTTCAGGGTAGGGGGTAGTTGTTACTTCTAGGCAACCAGTAGCATTGGCAATGATAGTGTCCGGTCCAAGGGTTTCAGCGACAACCTTGGCTGCAATTAGCTGACCACAACCAGCGCAAGCTCTATGCCCTGAGTTGAGCATTTCTATATTTTTTCCTCTTTTCTTTTTGATTAATGTTTTTGACATATTTGATTAGAATTATGAATTATGAATTTAGAATTATGAATACTGTTGTTTTTATAATTTTAAAACCACAATTCTTTTTTATTATTTTACTAATGATTATTTAAAAATAGGTTAGCCGGTAAAGCTTTTTTTAAATTTGCCAAAGCCTCATCTTCGTTTTTGTTGAACTGGCCAATAAATTTACTCGCTTCAAGAATCTCGACTAGAATTGGTTTTTTTGTTTTTGAAACATGAATGATAAAATTTCCAAGTTCAATGGTGTGATCAATAACACCACTTGATACCTCTACACACAATATATTGGATTCAGCATCGTAAATCATATTATTTTACCGGGTAGAAAGTAATTATTTTTTTCTTCCCGCCCTCTATTTTATATAAAACTTTTATATTGTTTTTCTTCGCCACAAAAAATTCATTCTTTTTTTTTACTTCATCAGAAGAATTAACAACATCCTCAATTTCTTCTTTCGTATAAAAAACTTTATATTTATTTAGGATATCAAACTTTTGTTCTGAGTATTTGGAAAACATATTATTAAATTTCTTTACATTGATAGTCAGGGTCATCTGGTTCATTGTCACCATCTACACATTTTTTAGTTTGACTTGGTGTCCAAAACACATCGCTAACATTATCTAGATCTTGGCACCCTGTGCTTGTTACACCTGTTGTGCATTTAGTCCATTCACCTTGCCAGTTTTTACCAAAAAGACAACATCCAATTTTATTAGCCTCAACACATACTTGATTATAACAAACAAAGCCAACACCACAGCTTGAGTCAGTTGGTCCGGTGCAGGATTTCTGACCAGGAGCCTCCAGCGGTTTATTGAGTTCTATAATCTTAAAATTAACTAAATCGGGGTTAATTACACTAAGGATTGTATAGGAAGTTAGAGCTAACACAAGGCCAGTTAAAGAACTAAAAATAATATCCCGGGCCTTGCCCACTTTTTCACCACTTCCACCAGCTGTTAACCATATAAACCCCCCAACCATTAACATAACAGTAGCCACTATTCCGACTATACTGATAGCATAGGTGTATATAGCCTTTAAATATAATCCAAGAACTGTTGTGTCATTTTGAATATCTATCTCGGCTCCCTCTTCAAAGGCGGACCCCGGGATAGTAACCTGAGGGGAAAACTTAATATCTGAAGCATCTACAGAGCTAAGGCTTACGATAAAACCGAAGAGAGAAGAGAATATAATAATTAGTATTAATTTAGGGGATGAAACCATTTTGTTTATTAATTTATTAATATTTTATAGTAATTAAATTATATCATTATTTACATTCGAATTTTTGACTACCAAATGGTCCAGATTTTTCATCACAGATTTTGTTTATAGAAAAAAATCCATCGCTTTTTGTATTGCACACCTCAAAGGTTGTTACAGAACAAGCTAAATAAAGCGATGTTGGTTGATTGTATGAGCTTAAGCAGCAACCGGTTGCGGCAGCGGCTTCTGACGGTGGAGGTGTGGGAACAAAACAATACCCATCAGGACCACATTCCCATGGAGGAGGGCAGACACTTCCTGCCAAGGTACAAACTTGTTGAGAATGATCTATTACTGAAGATGACTCGACACATCGAAAACCAACACAGGCAAGGCTTGGATCTGCGCAGTCATCTCTTTGTCCGTCATTATCACTATCAATACAGAGAATCTCGCCCGCAGCTCCAGGCAACGGATTGCTTAGCTCAATAATATTAAAATTAACTAAATCGGGGTTAATTACACTAAGGATTGTATAGGAAGTTAGAGCTAACACAAGGCCAGTTAAAGAACTAAAAATAATATCTCGGGCCTTGCCCACTTTTTCACCACTTCCACCAGCTGTTAACCATATAAACCCCCCAACCATTAACATAACAGTAGCCACTATTCCGACTATACTGATA
>PKTH01000038.1 GCA_002869265.1 Candidatus Parcubacteria bacterium | reverse complement strand
GTGACATCTCCACCTAGAGCATCAGTACCATGACCAGTTGCTGTATAGCTAGTATCGCTATTAACAACTACACCGGTAATGATCCATTGCCAAGTTTCTTCTGGATCTAGAATACCATCATCGTTATCATCCCCATCAACAAATGAAGCAGATGCTTTATTGAGAGTGGTAGTTGCTGAACCATCAAAGACGTCAACGTAAGGATTATTCAATTTAACGTCTCCTGTATTTTCTTCAGTAATCGTTAAATCAACTGTATCACCAGCATAAACGGTTGAGCTTGAAACTGAAATGTCTAGCAAAGTGTTAGGAGTACCAAAGAAATTAGCAAAGTTTATGTCATGTTGTTCGGGCTGGTCAAGAGAAAGATCAACTGTCCATCCCCATTCAGCTAAGTGAATAGGGGTTATTTCGTTCATGACGTCTGTTGGAAAGTCTGCGACTAAACTTGAAGTAGCTCCTGGGGAGATAAATATTGTGCTATCGGGATATGTTTGTTCCCATCCATCTTCGTGAGGACTACCTGGACCTAGATGTTCTCCAACATACCAAGTACCTGCCGTAAGGCTCGGGAATGAGTAGTATCCATTAATATCCGTCGCTACATGGGTGTCGAATATAATTCCACCTTCTACTTTGGCTAAAATATGTATCTGCCAATTCTCGATTCCAGGACCATCAAGTGAGCCCTCGAATTTATATCCATCTATTAATCCTGGTGGAGAAGGTGGTATAGGGATTGGAACTGTTTTTTCACCAATTCCAGTGATTTGTGTTGTTACATGACCTGACGATCCGGGTACAAACCCAGAACCAAGTCTTGAATCGCTAGTATAAGGTGGATTATCATAAAGCCAGCCACCCCAATCGTCGGTAGGTGCCTGATCATATCCACCTTGCAAAGCATGCTCCCAAACAAATGTACGAGATTCATGGAGTTGGAAATAAACCACTATTGTATCTGTTAATAGGTTTCCGGTGCTGCTTGCCCATTCTTGTATTTGAGCTCCGGTAATATAGAATTGATGATCGAGGTCAGTTACTGTGCCTGGTGCAGAACCAACAACCGGAATATTAACCTGGGTAGTTGGATCCCATCCAGTAAGAGTATTTACTAGAGTGTAGTTATCTAGGTCCCACTCTTCTTCGTCTGGGTGGTTTTGAGCTGGGTTGGCGTCGGATAAGGAGTTTAGGATAAAGGCATTTCCGTCTTCATCTGGAAATCCTTGATCATCATTTAACTCTACATTACCAAGCTGAACTGATCTAACTAAATCAACAAATCTGGCTCCGCCACTATCTGTGAAATCAAATTCGAGACCTATATCAGGGAAGCTAGCAAGATTTGGATATTCAGTTTGTACGTTGTTAATTACCAATTGATAAGGAACCCATTCACCCTCATCATAACTTTTGTCAAGATTTCCTGTTGTCCAGCCAGGATTAAAGCTACCTCCGACAGGTATTTTATATCCCATTAAAGTAACACTAGTAGCAGGAGTGTCAGTAAAAGTAGTTTCTGCTAAAAGAGCTCCATCAGTAGAATTGGCTTGAACTGTGTATATAGGCCTGTAAACCTCGTCTAAGGTGTATGTGGTTTCGAACGAGCCTTCTTCGTCAGTTGTAACCTCTTGGGTTGATTCAGTGTAATCATTGCCATCAGGACCGTAACCAAATATGGTCAAAAGGATATTTTGAATAGAAGAAAAAAATCGACCAAAAATAGTCGCTGTTTCTCCTGGGTGATAATCAGCCTTATCAGTTGATAACTCGGGGTCTTGAACTATTGCTACTGATGTCTCTTGTAATTCAACCGGCGCACTATATGAAGATGATTGAGAGCTTTCAAGAGTTTGAGTCTCTTCAGTGTTTTCAGATACGACAGCCTCTGTTTCCTCTAAAGAACTATCTAGATTTGAAGAATCTTCTTCGGTGACTTCTTCCTCTTCAGGAGGAATTTCCGTGTCTGATGATTCTGATAAATTAAGTTTAGGATCTTCAGTTGAAGCTTCTTCTTGTGTGGATGGTTCAGAGCTTTCTAGAGAAACAGATTCACTTTCTTGCTCCTCGTTGATAGCTACAGTCTGAATTTCCACTTCTTCAGTAGAATTTTGCTCGTTTTCTTTAGAAGGTTTCTCGTCATTAGTTTCATGACTCTTGTCCGGCAAATCAGAAGATTGCTCTTCTTCAGTACTTGAGCTTGACTCTACCGAGATGGTTTGTTCTACGGTTGACGAAGATTCTTCACTGCTTATTTCTGAGGCCTGAGCCGGAATGCCCCCAAAATGGAGCGGCACAAAAGGACCATACAAAGCAAAGCTGAGAATCGTCAGAACCGCAATTACTTTTTTTGTATACATAGAATTTTTAACCACATTGAGGCTCAGCTTCGGCTCAGCTCAGATGGTTTTTTATTTATTAGTAAAGTTAATTAATTATGTGCAAAAGGGAGTTTGCCTATTATCTCCATGTTATTACAAAAGTATTAACTACATGTTAAAATTATTAGTAATTTATATTAAAATGATTTATTCTAATGTTGGATAAATAATAATTATGACCTTTGTATGTCAAATAAAAGAAGTATCAATAAGTATTGTTAAAAGATAGAAATTTAGAGAACAGATAATTTTTCATTATCTATCTAGACTAAATCGTCTCAAAGCAAAATAAAAAAAAGTAAGTTGGAGAATGAAAAAAATAATTTGAAAAACACTGACTGATTTTTTTATTTACTAATCATTAATGAGCTAGCAATGCTAAAAGAAAATCCTCATTTAGGTTGGGCAGGAGGTTGTGATATTGAAGTATTTGAATCAATGCCAATGCCAGCTTAAAAAATATAATTTTTTTAGCCATAATATAGTTGTTTTGTCAAAGAGGCGACTATTTTTTTTATTCACATTTTTAAGTAAAAATAGACCAGATAAACATTGATTTTTGTAGAAATTTATGTTAGAGTTAAAAACTTTTCTAAAGGTATTTGGAAATACGCAAATTAAATAAAAATGCCCCAGTTTTTAATTTAAAATTAATAATATAATGTTTTAATCTAAATATAATAATATTTTAATTTCTTAATTTAAAACTATAAAAAATGTTCGAAAGTATTAACAAAGTAAAAGGCGACTCTGTGTTTGTGAAAACACTTTCAAGGGAGGGATTAATTACAAAAAAAGAATTAAATATTCTTAGAAAAAAATCAAAAAATGATGAACGATTTTTTTCCGAGGTTTTTTTCGAAAGTAGCCCTCATCCCAAAGAAAAGATTCTTGAAATATTTTCTAAGCATTATGAACTCCCAAAAGTAGATTTAAAGAAAAAAAAGATATCTCCTTTTGTAATAAACCTTATCCCAGCAGAAATTTCACAACAACATAATGTTGTAATTTTTAAGAAGATAGGTGAAATTATTCATGTTGCCATGGTTTCTCCTGAGAATTCTCAGATAGTGGATTTTATAGAAAAAAAGACTGGATTAAAGATTGTAAAATTTGTCACTTCACCAGATGACATAAGGCACGCTCTGTCAAAAAAGAATAAGATATCCTCGAGTAGCGACGATTTATTAAGAATGATCGATCTAAACATTGAAGGTGATCATTCAAGAGATTTATCTCCTGAAAAAATGGCTGATATGGTTCCGGTGATTAAGTTGGTCAATAGTCTTATCGAAAGAGCTGTCACAAGTAACGCATCGGATATACATATTCAACCAATGGAAAAGACAGTTGTGGTTCGTTATAGGATTGATGGAATTCTAAATAAAATAGCAGAATTTCCTAAAAATATTTCACAGGCCATGGTTGCTAGAATAAAGATAATGTCAGATATAAAAATTGATGAACATATGGCCCCTCAGGATGGCAGGTTTCAACATGATGTTAATGGCCAAAAAATTGCTTTTCGTGTTTCTGTTATTCCAACTCTCAATGGACCCAAGGTCGCTCTTCGTGTTCTGGAAATGAAAGAGAAAATGTTAACCCTTAGAAGACTGGGTTTAAATAAAAATGATTTTAAAACCATAAAAAATGAAATAAGCTCACCTCATGGAATAATATTAGCGACGGGACCAACTGGTGCTGGGAAAACAACCACTCTCTACACTTTACTTCAGATGTTAAACAAGGACGGAGTTAATATTTGTACCGTAGAGGATCCAATTGAATATGGGATTGAAAACATAAATCAAATGCAGATTAAACCAAGCGCTGGTTTAACATTTGCCTCTGGGTTAAAGGCTCTGCTTAGACAAGATCCAAATATTTTAATGATTGGGGAGATTAGAGATTCGGAAACAGCAGGTATTTCAATTAACTCAGCAATGACTGGACATCTAGTGTTATCAACCATACACACTAACAATGCTTTTCTAGTTCCACAGCGTTTAATAGAAATGGGAATGCAGCAGTATTTGACTGGAACGGTTTTGAATATGATGATTGGACAACGCTTGGTTAGAAAGCTCTGTCCACATTGCAAGTCCAAGACAAGAAAACCAGAAGCTCTAATTGAAAGTCATCAAATGTTTATTGATATTGAATCCTCAATTAAGAAACTAAAAAAAGTAGGACTCGTAAATTCTAACATAAAGATTGATGACTTAAAGTTGTATAAAAGTCGAGGATGTAAAAAATGTTCGAATACGGGATACAAAGGAAGAATGGGTATTTATGAAGTTCTTAAAGTTAGCGAGGCGATGAGAAGAGTAATAATTATGGACGGTGGCGAGCAAGCAGTCAAAAAGCAAGCTGACAAGGAAAATGTCTTAAGGATGGCAGATGACGGCATATTAAAAGTAATAAATGGCACGACTACTTTTGAGGAAATAATTAGAGTAACTAAAGAATAAAAATATGAGCGTATATTTATACACAGCCCTAAGGCAAGATAATTCTTACGTTAAAGATCGTATAAGTGCTTTTAGCCAGAAAAGAGCTTCTCGGTTGTTAGAGAAAGATGATTTGCTGATTATAAATATAAAAAGAGAAAAGAAAGAAAGTTGGAAAGATATTGTTATTTATTCAAGTATTAGTAGACAGGAAAAAATTCAATTCGTTCGCCACCTTCACGCCTTTTTGGATTCAGGAGTGTCCCTTGATCGATCCTTGAGTATTGCGGTTGAGCAAATGACAAATCCAAAGTTTAAGACTATTTTATCTGATATTCATGAAAAGGTCGTAAAAGGGCAGCCATTAAATTCATCCTTAAGAGCACACAATAGGTATTTTTCAAATTATTTTATAAATATGATTAGGGTTGGAGAAGAAAGTGGTCGTCTTGATAATATTTTAAAACATTTACTAGAGCAACAAGAAAAAGAATATGAAATGATAACAAGGGTTCGTGGAGCTTTGATTTATCCTGCTCTTATAGTTTTGGTGGCGATATTGATAATTATTTTCTTGCTTACTTTTGTTATTCCGACTATAGCTAGTACGCTTTCTGAATATGGAGCGGAATTACCGCTACCAACAAAAATTATAATCGCAGTTAGTGATTTTGTAATACATAGGTGGTGGTTTGTTTTAATGGTTTTAATTTCTTTTTTTGGTTCTATCTATTATGCAATAAAAAAATATAGATGGGGTAAGCGAGCTTATGAAAAATTCTTATTTAAAACCCCTGGAATAAAAACAATTGTACTAAACTATAATATAGCCAGAGCTACTAGGTCGGTAAGTGCACCACTTTTGTCTGGCTTGGGTCTTGATAAGTCAATTGAATTATCACAAAAGACATTAAGTAATAATCATTATCAAGAAGCTATGCACCATTGTTTGGTTGTTGTGCAGAAAGGTATCCCGTTATCAGAGGCTCTATTAAGATACCCCGAGATGTTTACGCCGAATGTTACAAGACTGGTTGAAGTTGGTGAAAAAACGGGTCGTATTGATGAAATGATGTCTCGATTGGCCGATTTTCATGAAAAAACTTTGTTTAATATATTCGGAAATATTTCATCTATAATAGAACCCTTCTTGTTGGTGATGATAGGATTGGTTGTCGGTTTTATAACAGTTTCTGTCTTAACACCTATTTGGCGTTTTGCAGAGACAATTTAAATATATGGAAAAGAATGGATTTTCAATGATTGAATTAATGATTTCTCTTAGTGTTATATCTACTCTAATCGTTTTGGGCGTTCCTGCTTATGGGTCAATAAAAAGTAACGTTATTTTAAAAAACGAAGTATATGGTTTGGTTAACAATATTAGAGAAGCACAAAATCTTGCTCAAATTTCTCAAGATGGTGAGAAGCACGGAGTGTTTATCGAGTCAGATAAATACACATTGTATTCAGGAGAAAGTTTTGCAAGTGCTGAAGAGAAACAGTCATTTGATTTTGTAAACAGTATTGTTGTTTACGATGGAATTGGTAGAGACATTTCTTTTGAAAGGTTATCAGGGACCACAGCATCTACTTCTATCAGAATAGGACTCAATCCTTCTGATTCAATTGATGTTCAGATTGATAGAAACGGGAGGGTGGAAATTGATTGAGTTTAATTAGGTTTTGAATCAAATGAAAAATATTCAAAAAAGTAAAATACTTTTTAATAATAAAGGCTTTATTTTAGCTGAGGTCCTAATAGCGATTGCGGTAATTGCGTTTGTGGTTGTAAGCGTAAACAAGATAATGATTGCAACGAAAAAAGTTAGTGAAGATGGAGACAAGAGAATGTACGCTCTTTCTTGTGCTCAAGAATGGGTTGAAGCAATGACTGCAATAGATAATGATATTTTTTCATGTGTTTGTGATAATGGTGGTGTCTGTAGCGGCTCTCAATGTACAATTGCCGGGCAGTCTTGCAATCTTCAAGAAGGATATAACAGTTGTTGGGTAGAATATCCAATTAACACAAACCCAAGCGCAACAAAATATAGTCTTGCTTATAATACTAACTGGCAGATTAATGAATTGGATGATGATTTTGAGGATTGCAGCAACCCAAATTATCAGAGAAAGATGACCATCGAAAATCTTCAATGGGATGAAGATGGAAATATTTCTCCGACAGGCACTGTAGACTTTAATACAAAAAAAATTACTGTAACAGCGCAGTTTAATAAAGGAGATGAGTATTATGAAGAAGCATTTAGTAAAATTTTAACCGCTTGGAAAAATCAAGAATAAAATAAATATTTAGATATGGAGACCAGAAACCAAAACGTAAAAGGATTTACATTAATAGAATTGTTGGTCTATACAGTACTTTTGATGGTCTCGGTTACTATTATGACCAGTTTTATGGTCGACACTTCAAGAGTGGCGGCCTTTTCTATGGGAAGAAAAGAAATAAATCAAAACGCTCGTTTTATAAATGCAAAAATAACCCAGGAATTAAAAACAGCCAGAGGTATAACCAGTGTTTCCAGCGAAAGATTGGATTATCTGAATTCTGCTAGCACTTCTTCTTATTTTCTATGGGATACTTCCGATAAGGTTTTATATTTTTATGATGGTGTTTCAACTGAAAGACTTTCAGATGAAAAAGTAGATGTTAGTAATATAAATTTTTCTGAGGATGTAAGTGGCGTTATTAAGGCAAGAATGTCTTTGAAAGCTAAAAGGTCAAGTAGTAGTCTAGGTGAGGAATTTGAGTTACAGACAGAGACAGACGTGTTCCCTAGACAAAGTCTTTATTAAAAATATGAAGAATGTATTTGTTAAAAAACCTAATGAAAAAGGAATGATTTCAATGATAATGATGTTGTTTGTTTCAGCTGTGGTTTTAACAATATCGGTAAGCGTTGCATCTTTAGCAATGGGTGAAATGAAGATGGCAAAGAATGGAGTAGCTTCAGTTGAAAAAACATTTTATATTGCTGAGTCCGGCCTAAATATAGCACTCTACCGTTTATTTTCAGATCCATCACCTGGTTCATATACTATAGATGTTGATGGAGTCGAGGTAGCAGTCGAGGTTCTCTTAAATCCAGGTGAAAGTTATCAAAGAATAGTAAGAGTAAAGGCTACCACGCCTGACAATAAAGTTAGAAGGGTCCAGGCTATTGTAGATACTGATTCATTTGGAGTTGCCCTTGACTATGCTGTTCAAGGAGGTGATGGTGGAATCACCATGGAGAATAATAGCGTAATTGAGGGGGATGTTTATTCAAATGGTAATATAGTAGCTGAAAATAATTCATATATTCAAGGGGAGGTGTGGGCAGCTGAAAATCACATGTTGGAGGGTGCTGATGTTAGTGAAAATGTCCATGTTTATGAAATAATTGATTCACTAATTGGTGGTGATGCTTATTATAATATTATTGACACAGATACCGAAGTTACGGGCGCTTTACACCCTGGCGCCTCAGAGCTTGACACAGAGGACTTCCCGATAACGGATGAAGATATTGAGAATTGGAAGAGTGAGATTGTTGATGAGGTGGGGGCAAACTCTAGTGAGTGTCCTGAGAGTTATAATACTGGTTATCATTGTATTATGTCTGACACTGTTTTAGAAACAACGAAAATAGTTGGAACAAGTAGTGAGCCAATTGGGCTTTATCTAGATGGAGATTCTCAGCTAATACTTGGAGGTAATCTTTGGGTGACTGGTGAT
>PKTH01000044.1 GCA_002869265.1 Candidatus Parcubacteria bacterium | reverse complement strand
TTGCTTTTTTAGAAACAGTGGGTTCTTAGCTCAGTTGGTTAGAGCCCCCCGCTCATAACGGGGTGGTCATAGGTTCAAGTCCTATAGAACCCACCACTTACTTTAGATAATTTTAAGCTTCCGCCCATTCAACAACTAAGTGCAACAATTTAAATCATACTTTATTTTTAAAATTTGTATTTTAGATTTATGTGATTTTATAACAAATTTTATATCTATTTAGTGCTATTTAGATAGAATAACCCTATATTATAATTTAGGTGTTTTTATTAATGGCAAAAGAGAAGAAACAAAAAAGTATGGAAGAGACTCTTTGGGAGAGTGCGAATAAACTCAGAGGAAGCGTTGAGTCAAGCGAATACAAACATATAGTTTTAGGACTTATTTTTTTAAAGTTTGTAAGTGATACTTACGAAGAACGCAGAGAACAGCTCATAGCCGAAGGCAAAGAGGCATTTGTCGATATGGTGGAGTTTTACACCATGGAGAATGTCTTTTACCTGCCCGAAGAATCACGCTGGAGCTACATAAAACAAAATGCTAAACAAGATGACATAGCCCTTAAAATAGACACGGCACTCTCTCACATAGAAAAAACCAACAAATCGCTCAAAGGGGCATTGCCAGACAACTACTTCTCAAGGCTTGGGCTTGATGCAAGTAAGCTCTCCGCACTCATAGACACCATAAACAACATCAACACCATAGCAGACAAAGGTCACGATATAGTCGGGCGTGTGTATGAGTACTTTTTGAGTAAGTTTGCCATAGCGGAGGGCAAAGGCAAAGGAGAGTTTTACACTCCAAAGTCCATAGTAAACCTCATAGCAAATATGATAGAACCATACAAAGGCAAGATATACGACCCTGCATGTGGAAGTGGTGGTATGTTTGTGCAGTCTGTCAAGTTTATAGATGCTCACAACGGAAACAAAAAAGACATTTCAGTCTATGGTCAAGAGTACACGGCAACTACTTACAAACTAGCAAAGATGAACTTAGCCATTAGAGGAATCTCTGCCAACCTCGGCGATGTTCCTGCCGATACATTTTTCAAAGACCAACACAAAGACCTAAAAGCCGACTTCATCATGGCGAATCCACCATTTAACCAAAAAGATTGGAGAGGTACAAACGAACTGCTCGATGATCCACGATGGGCAGGATACGACACTCCACCAACATCCAACGCCAACTATGCTTGGATACTCAACATGGCATCAAAACTCTCTGTAAACGGTGTAGCTGGCTTCATCCTTGCAAACGGAGCACTTAGCGGTGGCGGTGAAGAGTACAAAATACGAAAAAAACTTATAGAAAATGATTTGGTAGAGGCTATATTAATACTTCCACAAAACATGTTCTATACAACAAATATTAGTGTTACAATCTGGATACTTAATGCAAATAAAAAGCAAAGAGAGTTTGAACAAAATGGCAGAATGAAAATTCACAGAGATAGAACAAATGAGATACTCTTTATGGACTTACGACAAAAGGGAATACCTTTTGAGAAAAAGTTTATACAGTTTGATGAATCAAATATCTTAGAGGTATCAAACACTTATCATATATGGCAAAGTGACAAAGAAGACTACAAAGATATACCGGAATACTGTAAAAGTGCATTAAAAGATGAAGTGATAGCCAAAGACTATTCTCTCGTACCGAGTAAATATATAGAATTTATAAATAGAGATGAAAACATAGACTTTGATACAAAAATGACTACACTGCAAAGTGAATTTGCAGAGCTACTAAAAGAGGAAGAAGCGTCGAAAAAAGAACTACTAGAAGTATTTAAAGAGTTGGGTTATGAGATCAAACTATAGAGCTATTGGGGATTTTATCAGACTGGTTGATATACGAAATAATGAATTAAAAGATATTCCATTAGTTGGTGTAAGTATAAATAAAAAATTTATTCCATCGGTTGCAAATATTATCGGTTCCGATATGACAAATTATAAACTTATCAGAAAAAATCAATTTGCTTGTAGCTTAATGCAGGTACGAAGAGATGGGAAAATTCCTGTAGCACTTTTTGAAGATGAAGAAGCAATTATCTCTCAGGCGTATCCAGTTTTTGAAATAGTAGATATTGATGAACTTTTACCGCAATATCTTATGATGTGGATGCGCAGAAGCGAATTTGATAGAGAGGCTTGTTTTTATGCAGTCGGTGGCGTAAGAGGTAGCTTAGAGTGGGAAGACTTTTGTGCAATGCAACTACCCATACCATCTATAGAAAAACAACGAGAGATAGTAAAAGAGTACCACACCATCGTAGATAGAATCAAACTAAACGAACAACTCAACCAAAAACTAGAAGACACCGCCCAAACTATCTACAAAGAGTGGTTTGTAAATTTTGAATTTCCACACAACTTCAGTCATTCTGAACTTGATTCAGAACCTAATATAAAACCATATAAGTCAAACGGTGGTGAGATGGTTTATTGTGAAGAATTGGATATGGAGATACCTGAGGGGTGGGAAGTTGGTACATTATCGGATGTTATGGAATATTCCAAAGAAAGAGTATTGCTTTCAGAGTTGAGTTTTGACACATATATATCAACGGAAAATATGATTGAAAATCGCGGAGGTGTTACTACAGCAAGCTCACTACCAACAGCCGCAAATGTCTCCAAATTTAATAAAAACAATATTTTGATTTCTAATATTAGACCCTATTTTAAAAAAATATGGCTTGCAGAATTTGAAGGGGGATGTTCAAATGATATTTTATGTATAAAATCAAAAAACAATAATCCATTGTTTCTATATTTTATTTTGGAACAGGACAATTTTTTTGATTATGTAATGGCTGGAAGCAAAGGCACTAAAATGCCCAGAGGAGATAAAGATTGGATTTTAAAATATCCAATAGTTATTCCACCAGAAGAACATTTAAAGGTCTTTTCTAATATGAGTGAGAGCTTGAAAATAGGAATAAATATAAAAAGTAAATCTACAAAGAATCTAATAGAATTATCTAATACATTACTTTCAAAAATGGCAACTATTGATGGCTAAGGATTAAATAATGAATAATGTTGACAAAAAAATATTTGATACAAACAAAGTAATTGAAAAAAACATAAGTAGATTTGATGATAGTGAAAGAGGATTACTTTCTCAAAATATTTTGTCACAACTAAGAAACTTAGTTGAATACATTTTTTTGAAAATATATAATCAAAGAGAAAACAAATCTCTTGAACCCAAATATGAAAATTTCAGGATTGCAGAAAAATTCGTGAAATCAATTGGAACACTTAGATTTTTAGGTAAATTTCATGATTTATTACAAATTTCTGCTTCTCATTATACATATGATGAAAATGCTTCAGAAAGATTAATGCTCAAATACTATGAATATCTTTTAAAAATAAAATTATTTTTAGTAAAAGAATATCATTTAGAAGTTTTTTTAAATATCAATGAATTTCCTATCAAACTAGATAAAACAACACAAGAATATTATGAAAAAATTGCAAAGAGAGTAGATGTTCCATTGATTGGAAAAACTCAAAAAGATAGATACTATATTCAAAAGATAAAACCTTTTTTTGTTAATAATAGTGTTTATTATGAAGTCACTTTCACAAAATCTCATGATAAAATAAGTAAGTTTGATAGGATAATTGCTTTTACAAAATTAGACATCACTAAAAACTATGCTGTTAATCTTTTTATTGGAAAAGAATATATCGAAATTTTAGGCAAAAAAATGCCTGTAAATATCATTCAAAACTGGGAAGTTTCTATAAGACCTTGTGAACTTAATAACTTTGCAAGAATATTCGGCATGCATGTAAATATACAAATAGGTCATAAAGAGTACAAAGAATTAATGCAATTTTTAACCCAGACAGGTTTTAGCCTTAATGAATATGTTATTCAAGAACAAGGATATTATGATTTTATTAAAAATAAATCAACAGAAGGTAGTAAAATACAATTTTTTGATGTATTAGATAATTGCAGAGAGCTATTATTAAATAATAGAGCTGGTTCAAATATTATTAGATATCTTTTGTATATAATGAATAATAAAATTATAAAAAAACAAACGCATAATGAATCAAACTTTAAATTATCTCAATTATTACTTAAATGGGGATGTATTCCTTTCGACCAAATGCCTTTTACTACATCATTAATCAATCATAATCCAAGAATATATGATTTATTCGAATGTATTGATTACAAAAAAAGAGAGCATGAATTTCTGGCAAGATTTATTCAAAATAATACAGAAATAAAGGGAGAGTTATTTACTCCCTTAAAAGAAGTAGAACATTTTGATAATCTAAATAGACTTATTAAAAAGTATAACAATTTAATTTATAGACCAACACAGTCTAATCGTCTGATTGAAACTTATAAGGACAGTTTCTTATATATGAAGGGGTATCAAGATGATACTATTGAAATAGTTAAAAAATTACAAGAGTTATCAAGTGAAGGAATTGAAAACTATTCTAATTTTGTAAAAGCTTGGATTGAAGAAACAGACCATAAAATAGATTGCGAAGATAAAAAGAAGTTTTTAATTAAGATGTTTGAAAGTTCAAAGGTAGCTATGATTTATGGCGCAGCTGGAACTGGAAAATCTACAATGATAAATCATATTTCCAATCTCTTTAAAGATCATAAAAAAATCTACTTAGCACAAACAAACCCAGCCACCGATAACTTAGAAAGAAAAGTAGATGCTCCAAATTGCGAATTTATGACAATTACAAAGTTTTTATATAAAAGAAATGCTGATGCAAACTATCCAATATTATTTGTAGATGAAAGTAGTACCGTTAATAATTCTGACATGCTTTCTATTTTAAATAAAGCGTCATTTACTCTTATAGTATTGGTTGGTGACATATTTCAGATTGAGTCTATCAGATTTGGAAATTGGTTTGAAACAACAAAAGAGTTTTTACCAAGAAATACAATTTTTGAACTTACTAAACCTTATAGAAGTAAAAATGATGATTTACTTGAACTATGGGATAAAGTTCGAAATATAAAAGATGATATTTCAGAGCATATTCAAAGAAATGGGTACTCTACAAATTTAAATGAATCTATTTTTGAGAATCATAAAGATGATGAAATAATACTTTGTTTAAATTATGATGGACTTTATGGAATAAATAATATTAATAGATTTTTACAAGCTAACAATTCAAATAAAACCATTGAATGGGGAAGTTTAATATATAAAATCAATGACCCTGTTTTGTTTAATGAAACAAAAAGATTTGGTGATGCAATATATAATAATCTAAAAGGGAAAATCGTTGATATCAAAATTTTAGATAAACAAATAGAGTTTAATATAGAAATAGATAAAGTAATAAATGAGTTAGATACATTATTGCATGATTTTGAATTAGTAAGTAGTGACAGTAGCAAGTCAGTTATTAGCTTTAGAGTCAATCAATTTAAAACAACGGATGAAGATGATGACTCATCGGATGCCATAGTCCCATTTCAAGTTGCTTATGCAGTATCTATTCATAAAGCCCAAGGTTTAGAGTATAGTTCTGTAAAAATAGTTATAACTGATGAAGTAGAGGAACAGATAACACATAATATCTTTTATACTGCAATAACAAGAGCCAAAGAAGATTTAACAATATACTGGTCACCTGAAACAGAAAACAAAATTTTGCACGGATTGAAACAAAGAAACAATATAAAAGATGTGGGATTATTGAAATCAGCAATGAATGCAACAAAGTAAAATTACTAAAACAATAAGTATGAAATGGCATAGAAAATGAATAAATTTACAAAAGGAAAACCAAAACAAGCATCTCTAGAGATACTTAAAAAGCAGGCTATAAGTTATCAAAACGGTAAAAAGAATGGAAAAATAAAATGAATAGCATTATAGAACTAATAACCCAAGGCGAGAGCAAAACCCTGGAGTTTAAAGAGAGCTTACCAAAAATAGAGGAGCAAAACGACTTTGTGGATGTAGAGTTTTATCGACCACAAAACACTAAAATGGATGATAAAGTGTCGGGTACCGCCCTTAAACCGTCGGAAAACCGTCGGATACCGTCGGATTGCTCAGAGCAAGAAAAAGCAATAATTGAATATCTTCTTGAAAATCAAACTATCAAGTCAAAACAAGTAGAAGAACTACTTGGTATAAAAGAGAGTAGAACAAGAGAACTACTTAAAAATATGACCCACAAAAAGCTCATAAGCAAGCTAGGAAGCGGAAGAAATACGCACTATAAGGCAGTAAGCGATGAGTAATACTCCACCATACACAATAACTTCAAAAATACTAAAACTCTCGACTCGTATTAGCGAAGAGTTGACAAAGCTTCAATTCAACAAAGCATCAAAAGTAAACCCGATGCTTAGAAAAAAGAACCGCATCAAAACCTTAGCAGGTACTTTGGAGATCGAGGGGAACTTTTTAGGGGAAGAGAAGATCACAGCTATTTTGGACGGTAAAAAAGTTTTAGGTACAGTAAAAGAAGTTGCAGAAGTAAACGGGGCTATAAAAGCTTATGAGAGACTTGATGAGTACAAATACGATGAGTTAGACGATCTGCTTCTTGCACACAAGATCTTGATGGGTGAAGTACTTACATCTGCCGGAAGCTTTAGAAGTGTAAATGTACAAGTGGGTGAACATATCGCCCCACAGCCTAACATGGTAAATGACTTGATGATAAATCTTTTTGCATGGCTAAAAAACAGTGATGAGCATATGCTTTTGAAGTCGTGTATATTTCACTATGAGTTTGAGTTTATACATCCGTTTTCAGATGGAAACGGTAGAATCGGAAGACTTTGGCAAAGTGTTATCTTAAGCAGCTTTAATCCTATTTTTTCACTTCTACCGACAGAGAGTATAGTAAGAGATCATCAAGAAGAGTACTATAAAGCTATAGAAAACTCAACTGAGTTAGGAGAAAGCACACCATTTATAGAGTTTATGCTTGAGATGATATTGCAATCCATGCAAAAAGTAAAAAATGATGTCCCTATAAATGTCCCTAAAGATGTCCCAATAAAAAGGCTGAATAAAATAATTGAACTTGTCATCGAAAATAGAGATATCACAATAGCAGAACTTGCAAATATGTTAGAAGTGTCTGACAAAACAATCAAAAGAGATATAGCAAAACTAAAAGAGCAAAATCGACTTATAAGAGTCGGAAGTCTAAAATCGGGGCATTGGGAAATAAATCATGGGTAAATTTACAGAAGAGAAACTAGAACTAGCATTTATAGAGCTGCTTGGTGAGCAAGGCATAAGCTATCAGTATGGTAAGGATATAGAGCGAGATGAGAGTGAAGTACTTCTTGTGGATGATTTAAAAGCCTATCTAGCTTCTAGGTACAAAAATGACAATATCACACAAAGTGAAATCACTCAAATTATTCGCAAGTTAGAATCATACCCTGCAAGTGATCTCTACGATACAAACAAATCTATCATGAAACTTGTCTCTGATGGGTTTATATTTAAAAGAGAAGATGCAAATCAAAAAGATATTTATGTAGAGTTTATAGACTACGACGATGTAGAGAAAAACAATTTTAAAATAGTAAATCAGCTTGAAATAACAGGCTACGAAAAACGAATCCCTGATGGCATACTGTATATCAACGGTATGCCATTAGTGGTATTAGAGTTTAAAAGTGCCATAAGAGAAGATGCTACTACACACAATGCTTTTGTGCAGCTCACCACAAGATACCGCCGAGACATTCCAGAGCTTTTTAAGTACAACGCTTTTTGTGTCATAAGTGATGGGGCAAACAACAAGGCAGGCTCCTTTTTTGCTCCCTATGAATTTTTTTATGCATGGAGAAAGATAACGGGTGATGAAGTAGAAGTGGATGGGATTGCATCGCTCCATAGTATGATTGCTTGGATGTTTAACAAAGAACGCCTTGTAGATATTATCCACAACTTTATCTATATGCCCGACAAATCAAAAAAAGAAGAAAAGATAGTTTGTCGTTACCCTCAGTACTACGCTACGAGAAAACTCTATGAAAATATCAAAGAGCATCAAAGACCTCACGGTGACGGTAAAGGTGGTACATACTTTGGTGCTACCGGGTGCGGCAAGAGTTTTACCATGCTTTACCTCACGCGAATGCTTATGAAAAGCGTACATTTCTCTAGCCCTACCATCATACTTATTACCGATAGAACCGACTTGGATGTGCAATTAAGCAGCCAGTTTTCAAATGCCAAAGGTTTTATTGGTGATGATGGCATAGTAAGCGTAGAGAGTCGTGAAGATTTAAGGCAAAGACTAAGCGGTCGTGAAAGTGGCGGAGTCTTTTTGACTACCATCCATAAATTTACCGAAGATTTAGAGATACTTAGCCAGCGTTCAAACATCATAGTCATATCTGATGAAGCACACAGAAGCCAGATAAACCTAGATCAAAAAGTAAAAGTGACAAAAGAGGGTGTAAAGAAAACTTATGGTTTTGCAAAGTACTTGCACGATTCACTTCCAAATGCTACTTATGTCGGTTTTACAGGAACACCTATTGATGCTACGCTTGATGTCTTTGGTGCTGTGGTAGATAGCTATACCATGACCGAATCGGTACGAGATGAAATTACCGTAAGAATTGTTTATGAGGGAAGAGCCGCAAAAGTCTTACTTGATAATGCAAAACTTCAAGAGATAGAAGAGTACTATGAAGAGTGTGCAGAGCTTGGAGCAAACGAACACCAAATAGATGAGAGCAAAAAAGCGATGGCGAATATGAACGCTATTCTAGGAGATCCTGACCGCATAAAAGCTTTGGCTAAAGACTTTGTAGAGCATTATGAAAAAAGAGTGAGCGAAGGGGCAACGCTTAAGGGTAAAGCTCTTTTTGTATCAAGCAGCAGACATATTGCATACGCACTTTTTCAAGAGCTTATCACCCTACGACCTGAGTGGAATGAACAACGAGTATGTGATGAAACTGTTGTGCTAAGTGATAAAGAGAAAAAAGAGATACTTCCGTTAGAACGACTCAAAATGATTATGACTCGAAATCCAGATGATGAAAAAGAGTTGTATGATGCACTTGGAACAAAAGAGTATAGAAAAATGCTCGATACACAATTTAAAAATGAAAAATCAAATTTTAAAATTGCTATAGTTGTAGATATGTGGCTTACGGGGTTCGATGTGCCATTTTTAGATACCATCTATATAGACAAACCCATACAGCAACACAATCTTATCCAGACAATTTCTAGGGTTAATAGAAAATATGCAGGTAAAGATAAGGGGCTTGTAGTTGATTATATCGGTATTAAAACCGCTATGAACAAAGCACTTAAACAGTTTTCACAAATAGATAGCCAAAACTTTGAAGATATAAACGCTTCTATTGTGGCAGTAAAAGACCAACTTGATTTATTGGCGAAGTTATTTTATAGATTTGATAAAAGCCTTTATTTTAAAGGGACACCTACCCAGCAACTAGAGTGCTTAAATCTTGCCAGTGAGTTTGTACAGCTTACAAAGGAGTTAGAAACTCGTTTTATGTATGTAGTCAAAAGACTCAAATCGGCTTACGATATTTGTTGTGGGAGTGAAGCGTTTAGTGAGGATGAAAAAGACCATATTCACTTTTATTTGGCTGTTCGTTCTATTGTTGTAAAGCTGACAAAGGGTGAAGCTCCCGATACTACTCAAATGAATGCAAAAGTGGCACAGATGATTAGTGAAGCTCTTAAAAGTGACGGGGTAGAAGAGATATTTAAACTAGGAAGTGAAGACGAAGCTCAAATAGATATTTTTGATGAAGATTATATCAACAAGATAGAGAAGATAAAGTTACCAAATACGAAAATAAAACTACTCCAGCAGCTTCTGGCAAAAGCACTTGAGGAGTTCAGCCGAGTAAACAAAGTAAAAGGCGTAGAGTTTTCCAAAAAATTTACTGCTCTTGTTGAGAAGTATAATGAACGCAAAGAAGAAGATGTACTAGTGAGTAATGTTTTAAATGATTTCACTGATGAGATTATCGATCTTTATCACGAACTGCGAAAAGAGAAAGAGTCTTTTGGTGATATGGGAATAGACTTTGAAGAGAAAGCTTTTTACGATATATTGAAAGCGATAGCACATAAATATGATTTTGATTACCCTGAAGACAAACTCATTATGCTTGCCAAAGAGGTAAAAAAAGCTGTTGATGATAAAAGCAAATATACCGATTGGAATATAAGAGAAGATATAAAAGCAGAACTAAAAGTTGATCTGATTATGCTGTTGGCAAAACACGGTTATCCACCGATTACAAAAGATGAAGTGTTTAAAGAGATATTTGAACAGGCTGAGAATTTTAAAAGGTTCAGAAAATAAGTTTATAATGATTGTTTTGATGGATTATAAACTTGAATTGGAGTTTATATAAAAAAGAATTTTTTGTAAAAATATATATTATTTCTATAATTTAATTGTGCTAAAATATTATTATCAGCGCAATTAGAAAGGGGAGGTAGATTTTGAATTTTGAATATACA
>PKTH01000008.1 GCA_002869265.1 Candidatus Parcubacteria bacterium | reverse complement strand
TTTAATCCACCGATACCTTTCTTCTTGTGTATTATTTGGCATAGTTTTCATATGCCCCTAGATTAACAAAAAAGTGCAATATGTGTGTGCACATTACCCAACACTATTGACAAATATTAAAAAATATGCTAATATACAAAATCAGTGCTCTTTGAATAATTTAGCTTTTTAGCGCATAATGCGTGCATATATTCCATAACCCCAGCGAAAGGAAGATTCAGATGAAAAAGACAACCTATGAATTGTTGGAGACATTTGAGGGGGTTTTAGTGAAAATCCCGTTGGCAAGGAACATGAAGCGAGTGGAGGAGTTCACCACAGATAAGGGTGATGTCATTCTTCCTCATTGGCAGACTGGAAAGCCTCTCAAGGGGGTCATCTTGAATGTTTGTCACTACGGGCTGACGCATGAAATGATGGGTCGGTCTGTAGTAGCAGCGGTAAATGTCATTACTAAAACGGTTGAAGGAGGGAGGCAGTTCACCATGTTGGACATCACTGCAACTCCTTATGTTGAACCGACGACCCAACTGAAGATTCCGCCCAAGGAGAATGTTCTGGGTTACTCGTTGCCGATCCTTAATACCGGGCACGTTGTTGAATTCCGCGAGTTTAAAATAGCGGAAGCTGCAACTGCATAAAAGCAAAGACAAAGGGCTCCTTTCGAGAAATCGAAAGGAGCCTGTTTTATTTGATTTTTTTAATAAAAACCTTTAATATGAAGCCAATGAAAATTAATTAAAAGTATTTTCGGATTTTTTTGAACATTTATAAGTAGAGTCTTGAATATTCAACAAGAGAGAGGAGACGATTATGAGGATTATTTTGTCGGTCGTTAGTTTGGCAGTTTTGTTGACCCCGTTTTGGATGTGGCTTGGATTCAGGGGAATTGTAAACCCTGAAGGATTCTTGCAAGAATTCTTTGTTATCGGAATTGGTGTCTGGTTTTTGCTTGGCACGCAGTTTTTGTGTCTTGTGATATGGCTAGTGATCCTATCAGTTATTTGGTCGAGCTCAGAGACAAAGCTGACCATTCAAGACTAGTGCAAAACCAACTATTATAATAGTTGGTTTTTTTATTTTCGTTTATTTATTAAGGACTTTCTCCTAATAGTTATACCTGGGTATTCGTGGGTTTTTTAGGCTCCATTGACGATAATATGTGGTCGAAGGTGGTGGCGATTGCACCGAAAAAGAGACTGGCTAAATACATTGGCACTAAAATAAAGAAAGGGAAATTATAAATAATGGCTACAACGAGAAAGAGGCTATAAAAGACACTTAAGTATATAAGAAGAAATTTGTTTTTTTGTTTTAGAGTGAATCTTATTTTTTTCTTTCTGACTTTACCGAGAATATTAAGGATTATAGAAAAAACTAGAAGGTAGATTGAAAATATTTTTGGAAGATCGGACTCGTCAACCAAGTCTTGTCCTAAAAAGAGGGTATGTAGAATGCCTACTGCTAGATTGGTACTTATGCCTTCCTGAATAAAAATAATTACCGCAATTATAGGCATGAAGTATATCATCATGTAGATGTTGATAAAAAAAGTTCTAAAAACACTTATAACAAAGTTGGCGATGTGCAAACTTATTTCTTCTTTGGAATACATTAGCTTTAATTAATAAATTTATCTATAATACTATTGTATAACAAAAACAAGAAAATGAAAAAACATTTTACATCATCAGCTATTATAGTTGAGCAAAATAAAATTTTATTAATCTTTCACAAGAAGCTTGGAGTTTGGCTCTATCCCGGCGGGCATATTGAGGAGGATGAACACCCGGACGAAGCCCTCTTAAGGGAAGTGAAAGAGGAGACGGGCCTCGATGTAGAAATAATAGAGAACAAGGACGATAGTCTTTCTAATATAGGAGAGGATGTTACCTCTCTAAATATTCCGTATGCTGTTTTATGTGAAAGGGTGAATGGTCACTATCACAATGATTTAATATATTTGTGTAAACTGAAAAACAAGAGTGATTTTAATAAATTTGAATCGAAAGAAGAAATTGGTTTTTTTAGCCTGGAGGAGACGGGTAAGCTAAAGTTATTTGATAATTTTCGAATTCTTATTAATAAAGTTTTAAATTAGTAGCCTGTGAAAGTGATTTTAACAAAGAAAAAACCAGCTATACAGTAGCTGGTTTTTTTATATATCAAGTTTAACTAACTGCGATTTTGATTCCAGGGCCCATTGTTGAGCTCATAGAAGCGTTTTTGATGTATATACCCTTAGATGAGGCTGGTTTAGCTTTTCTAATAGCATCAAGGAGAGTTTCAAAGTTTTCGATAATTTTTGCATCATCAAATGATGTTTTTCCGATTGAAACATGAACGTTTCCAGTGTCATCATTCTTATAAGAAACCTTACCCTTCTTTAGTTCTTCGACAGCTTTTTCAGGAGTTGGTGTTACTGTTTCATTCTTTGGAGAAGGCATTAATCCTCTTGTTCCTAGAATTTTAGCAATTTTTGCCAGATTTTTCATCATAGCAGGCTCGGTAACAGCAACCTGGAAGTCTGTCTTTTCTGTTCTTTTGATCTCTTCGATTAGATCTTCGCTTCCAACTAAATCGGCACCCGCTTTTTTACAAGCTTCTTCCTTCTCGGCTGACACAAAGGCAGCGACCTTAACTGATTTACCTGTTCCATGTGGAAGGCTAACAGCTCCTCTGATTTGTTGATCACCTTTACGTGTATCTATTCCTAGTCTTAAGTGTACTTCTATAGAAGAATCAAATTTTGTTTTTGATAGTTCTTTTGTTAATTTTACTGCCTCTTCTACTGTGTGCAGTTTCATTTTGTCTAATTCCATTTGTTTGTTTCGTGGTAATCGTCCCTATGGAACTCCCACAATTATTTTATAATTATCTAGTCTTTAATTTCTAAGCCCATTTGTCTGGCTGATCCAGCAATAATTTTCATAGCCTGTTCAACGTCTTTGGTATTTAGATCTGGTAGTTTTGCTTCTGCCACTTCTCTTAATTGAGCAGTAGTGATAGAACCAACTTTTTCTGTATTTGGTTTTCCAGAACCACTTTTTAGACCAGCGATTTTTTTAAGCATTACAGCAGCAGGAGAAGTCTTCATGGTGAAGTCAAAAGTCCTGTCAGCATAAACGCTAATTTCCACAGGGACGATGTCTCCCATTCTGTCTCTTGAGGCATCATTGAACTTTGTACAGAACTCTTGGATATTTAGTCCATGTTGACCTAGAGCAGGCCCTACTGGGGGAGCTGGGTTTGCTTGTCCAGCTGGTATTTGTAATTTAATTTTTGTTAATAATTCTTTTGCCATTTTTTTAACATTCATTCTGAGAAGCGAGCAATTAAATTGCACAGAATGTTATTTATAATATTTATTATATTTTTTTAATCTGTAAGAAATCTAATTCAACCGGTGTTTCACGTCCAAACATTGAAACAAGTACTTTAACCTTACCTTTAGCCTCGTCAATGCTAACGACTTTACCTTCAAGATTTTTGAAAGGTCCGTCAGTAATTGAAACAGGGGTATTTTCTGAAATATCGATTTTGAACTTTGGCTCTTCAACGCCCATTCTCTTTTGTAGATCTTTGACCTCTTTTTCAGAAATTGGTGTTGGGACTGTCCCGGTTCCAATAAAACCTGTTACATTTGGAGTGTTTCTAACAACATACCATGAGTCATCGTTTACTACCATCTCAACCATGATATATCCTGGAAAAATCTTCTCTTCGGTAACTTTTCTTTTTCCGTTCTTTATTTTAATTTTTTTCTCAATTGGGATTAAGATATTGAATATCTTGTCTTCCATGTCCATTGATTCTATTCTTTGTCTTAGGTTTTGGGCTACGTTTTCTTCATAACCAGAATATGTATGAATAACATACCATCTCCGTCCCTGATTTAGTGTTTGTTTTGCCATATTAAAAAGTGTTAATTTGTTAAATTCTAGCTCAAGAAGAACATCTCTAATCCTTTTTGAAAAATAAAGTCTAGTCCGCCTAAGAATGCGGCAATTGCTACGCTAACACCCACAACCAAAACAGTGTAGTTGATAGTCTCTTTTTTGCTAGGCCAAGTAACTTTTTTCATTTCAAGAATTGAGCCCTTAACATAATTAATCGTTTTTTTGATCATATATTTTGAAATTTACGTAAATAAAAACGGCCTCTCGGGCTCGTTTATTTAACTACTTCTATATTACAGGAAGTAGGGGATAATGTCAAGAGATTGATTATTTGGCTGAAGTTGACAAAATATGAAAAAAGTGATAAAGTAAAAAACTGTTCTTTTTACTTTTAGTGAATATTTTAACATCCAAACAGAAAGGGGAGGATAGAAATGAAATTCTATTATTTAGAAAAAACTTATGAAGTGATGGTTTTATTCTTTGCCTGGCTATGTCTTGGTTTATTTTCATGGAAGCTCTGCTTTGGTGAAAATCCAGAAATGTATTACCGTATTCAGGAAAATCAGTGGCTACTTTTTATGACGGGAGTTTGCTTGTTGTCGTTTTATCTTTTTAGAATGGACTTCTTTATAAGGATAACAAAAATGAAAACATTTAAGCTTGATTGTGGGCCTGGCGGGGAGGCAGTTGCTAATGCAGAAAGTGCAGATGAGGCATTTGCCTTGATAAGAGAATATGAGAATGTGCATATGGATGGCCCATATCTTACTTTTGGTAAGTCGGCTAATGACCTCGAAGAGCTCCCGCGGGGAAGCGGGGTCGTCACATATTTGGGTTTGTAGAGGTTAAATAAATAGCCGTCGAAATACTCCGACGGCTATTTTTCAAAATTTACTTAAATGGAGGTGTTCTTATGAGATGTACACACACTGGAGGAGGAAGTCCTTGCCTGTATTGTTTAGGTGAGGGAAGATATCGCTGCGATCATCAAAAAGATAGAAGGGGATGCAGAACTTGCCAAGATGATAGAGCTGGTCGCTGTGAACATGGATCAGATCCGGTTTTTTGCTATAGGTGCAAAGCTAAGGGTAGAGCTCAAGAACCTTGCTCTCATGGGGGAAATCCAAATCTTTGCATGGTATGCAACCCAGTGCCAAAATGCAAGCACAATATGGATAGAAGGTCTTGTACTGAGTGTTTTAAAGAAAAAAACCAGTGGATTTAAAAGGATAAACTGATTGACTGTTAGAAAGGAGATTTCAATGAATGTTGTTAAGAAAAAGATTGGCTTGTTACATCGAGCGACCTTGGTGATATCTTATTTGACTATTTTCTTAGCAGTTCTTTTTCATTTCACTGATTCAGAAATTAACATTCTGCAAATTCAGATAACATTTTTGATAGTGATGGTGGCATTATTGGTTATTGTTTATACATTAACTGCAATTTCGAACAGTAAGAGGTTTGAAAAATTGGAGAAAAAATTGGGAATCGTGAGTGAGTAATATTAAGTGCACTGAGTTAATTAAGACCGGGAAACAAATCCCGGTCTTTTTTCTTGACAAAAATAGATAAAATGATATTGTATAAACACCTACCACGCTGGTAGGAATTATATTGTCTTAATGAAATTTTCTACCAAATCTACATATGGAATAAGAGCTATGATTAGCTTAGCTAAAAATAGTGGAGACTCGCTGTCTTTAGCGAAAATTGCCGAAGAAGAGAAAATCTCGCTTGGCTATCTTGAAAGGCTCTTTTCAAAGCTAAAAAAAGCTGGTCTAGTTACATCTGAAAGAGGAGTAAACGGAGGTTATACCTTAAGTAGAAAGCCTGAGGATATAAGCATTCTTGATATTGTAAAAACGCTCGAGGGGAGTATTTCATACTTCAGGTGTGTAGATGAGACTGGGGCTGTTAGCTGTGATAATGGTTCTTGTGGAGCCTTGAAAGTTTTGTCTCGTTTGCAAAAGGCAGTTAATGACACTTTGGTGAACTTTAAATTAAGTGAATTATTATAATGAGAACTCTATTTTTATTATTCTTTATCTTTTTGCCTGAACTTGTCTTTGCTAATGGCTTACTTGACTCAGATATGGATGGGGTGCCGGATAGAGATGAGATAGAAGTTTATGAAACAAATCCTAATAGCGGTGACACGGATGGTGACGGTTATAGTGACTGGCTAGAGCTCAACACAGGATATTCGCCCCTAGAAGCGAGACCAGTAAAGCTAGCTGAAAGTGATTTTGATCAGGATGGCCTAGTTGATAGTTTGGAATTGAAATTTAAGACTAAAATAAAAAACAAGGATAGTGATGGAGATGGTTATGATGATGGGCAAGAGGTTTATGGTGGTTTTGACCCCCTGCAAAATAGCGGAGCGAAACTTCAAAAAAGAATTGATATAAGCCTCTATTCTCAGAAACTATTTTATTTTTTGGGAGGAGTAATGATGTATGACTATCCGGTATCAAGTGGTTTGTTTGACACAACCCCTAGAGGGAAATTTAGTATTCAGAATAAACATCCCAAAGCTTGGTCTAGTTATGGATTGTGGATGCCGTATTGGATGGCAATAACACCCGACGGAAGATATGGTATACATGAATTGCCTATTTGGCCCAGTGGGTATAGAGAAGGAGAGGACCATCTTGGGGCTCCAGCTTCACATGGATGTGTAAGAGTTGGTACTGAGGCTGCTGAAAAAATATATAATCTCACGGAAGTGGGGACAGAAGTAAATATTTATTAAAAAATAATATAACAAATATGATATATACAGATAAAGTGATTGAACACTTTAAAAATCCTCATAATCAGGGGGTAATAAAAAACGCTGATGCTATTGGCGAGAAGGGTAATGTTGGTTGTGGAGACTTGATGAAAATATATTTAAAAATAAAGGACGACAAGATTGCCGATATCAAGTTTGAAACTTTTGGTTGTGCTGCTGCGATCGCTGTTACTTCGGCCATGACAGATCTTGCTAAGTCACAAAAACTAGAAGATGCGATGGCGATCACAAAAGATGATGTAGTTAAATCACTTGGTGATTTACCGCCATCAAAAATTCATTGCTCTATGTTGGGTATTGATGCCTTACAGGAAGCAATTGAAAACTATAAGAAAAAATAATTATTAATATTAATATAGCGGGTTATCCCCGTTTGGTGCTACTTCGTAGCTAACGGGAGACTTGCTCACACGCAAGCCATGAAAGAAAAAATTCAAAAAGAACTTGATAAAATAAGACCACAGCTACAAATGGACGGTGGAGATGTTGAGTTCGTAGATTTTAACGAAAAGACAGGTGTTCTCATAGTAAGTCTAGTTGGGATGTGTGCAACTTGTCCGATGTCAGAGATTACCTTGAAACAGGGAATAGAACAGACAATTACAGCCGCTATCCCAGAGGTTAAAGAAGTTATGAACGCATAGATTAAACATATGAAGCCAATTTATCTTGATCATAGTGCGACTACGCCAGTAGATAAGAAAGTGTTAGAAAAAATGCTCCCGTATTTTTCGGATGTTTATGGAAATCCATCTTCTCTGCACTCTTTTGGTAGAGAATCTGTTATGGCGGTTGATAAAGCGCGAAAGCAAATTGCTGACCATCTAAACTGTGATTTCTCTGAAATATTTTTTACCTCAGGGTCAACCGAGTCGAATAATTTAGCAATTTTTGGCTTGGTGAATTCTTTTGTTGCTAGAGGTTTTAAAAATCCACATATTATAACAACTGAGATTGAGCATCCAGCAACTCTTGAGCCAGTCGAGAGATTAGTTCGAGATGGTCTAGTAGAGGTCACTTATATAAAGCCCAATAAAAAAGGGATAGTAAGCGCCGGCGACATAAAAGAGGCTATTAAAGAAAACACTCTCTTGGTTTCAGTAATGCACGTTAATAGTGAAGTGGGGGCAATTCAGCCCATAAGAGAGGTCGGTAAAAATATAAAAAAAATAAACGAACGAAGACTGAAAGATTGGCAGAATACTAGAGTATCAGAAAGAGGAGAGAAACCTCAACAAATTTATTTCCACACAGACGCTACCCAAGCAATTAATTATTTGAACTCTGATGTTGTTTGGAATTATGTCGACATGCTTTCCCTTTCTTCACACAAAATTTATGGTCCAAAAGGCGTGGGTGCTTTGTATGTGAAAACAGGTATTCCCCTAAGAGCTGTGCAGCTTGGAGGCCATCAGGAAATGGATAAGCGAAGCGGGACCCTAAACGTTTCAGGAATAGTTGGTTTTGGGGAGGCGGTTGCTCTTTTGAGTAAAAAGAACGTTGAGAAAAACAATAAAAAAGTTTCAAAACTAAGAGATATGTTTGCTGATGGAGTTTTAAAAAGTGTTCATGGAGCCAAGTTAACTACAGTCCGAGGTGAGGCGGTACCATCTCATGCTCACTTCATCTTTCCGGGGATTGAAGGCGAATCAATTTTGATAGCCTTGGATCTCGAAGGAGTAGCGGTCTCAACTGGTTCTGCTTGCGCCTCAATGCAACTGAAAGCATCAAGTGTTCTTCTGGCTATGGGGATAAAAAAAGAAATAGCTCATTCTTCAATCCGGTTTACATTCGGAAAAGATAACACCGAGGCTGAAGTGAAAAGAGTATTAAAAATACTTCCACCGATAATTGAAAGATTACATAAGATTGCACCGGATTTACCAGAAATAAAATAGTTATATTTAGATAAAAAAAGACCTACGCTCAAATAGCGTAGGTCTTTTTATCTAATGTATTTGAAGACATAAACATCTCCATCGCCAAATTCTTTAAATGAATCAGCTTCTAACTTTGCTTCTTCTAGTAGTTTTGGGAATGCCCACCAATATTTATTTAAAACAAAATATAATTCGTTAATATTCACTAGGTCTAAAGCTTTAAGAGCGTTTTCTCTGCTGGGTTTGTCGTAAACCATGTTTAGGTAGTGCTCATAAAGAGGACTGGAAGTTGGAATTGGGTAGTAGAAAATATTATTACTAAAGTATTTATTGAAGCCGAAATTTTTGAGAGCAGAAGCACTTACTTGCTGATTAGCCAGTACTATATATTGCCACCTATTGTTATCTTCAATCCACTTTGTAGCCTCTATATCATATTGGCCGACAGAAATACCATGAGAGTTGTGATAGTTGTCTAAGCGGGGATAGCTTGTATAGAGAGAAGATAAAATTAATGTTCCGATAAATAAATAAACGGGTACCTTTATGTTGTTTTTATTTGATTGAAGCTTGAATAGGAAATAGTAAAAGGAGAGAAGAATAAATGGCAGCAAAAAAAGCGAAGATGTTAGAAGGATTCTTTCTGAATAAGCGCTTCTTTCGTAATCAACCAAAAATGAAAAATCGAGAGAAGAAGTTAGGAGGTAGGCAATAAACAGAGTTAAAAAAACAAGAAGATAGTGTATAAAAATTTTACACTCTTTTTTGTTTTTTATGGACAAGTAAATACCAGAAAAAACCAGCAAAAGGATAATAAATTTTAGATTAAAGGAGTAGAAATAAATAAAATTTAGGAAAGCATTTTCATTATTTGGAACTACTGGGGTGAGTGTGTTATTCATTGAATTACTAACCGAGGCAACTGTGCTAGCAAAAAAATTGTTTGAAATTTTTACCTTGGTTTCTGGTGTGTTTTGAAACAAGAAAAAAGACAAAGGGAGAGATATGGCCATAAAAAAGAGAACAATGGAAATGAACAATTTCTTAAATTTATGTTCTGAATAATAGAAGCTAATTAGAAGAACAAAAAGAAGTGCTGGGATTCCGGCAATTGGTTGCGTAACAAGAGCTACAAGAGAGAAAACATAAAGAGAGGCTAAGTCGTATAGGTTATCTAGCTTAATTGACTTTATTATTATGATAAGTAGAAGTAAATAAGCCAAGTTTTGAGGAGTTGTCATTATAAAAAGGGAGAAAGGTAGAATCAGCAGTAAAACAAGAATCCTTAGAGATATTTGAGACTCAGTGAATTGTTTGTTTAGGTAGTCTAGGATGGCTCTTGGCAGAAAAACGGAGGCAAGAATAGGTACTAAAAATTTATTAAGAAATGATATTGGGACAAAAAGAAGCTTGTTTAAAATAATTATAAGACTGTATTGACCAAGGTAGTAAAGGGGCTTAGGGTCAACAAAACCCTTTTCTTTTATTATGTCTAGGGTTGCTTCATGAACAAAGGGATCAAAACCATATCCTATTTTGTAAACTATAATTGCGATTGAAAATGATAAAAAATAATGAAGAGAAACAAAGAATAATGAAAATAAATTGGATTGATTTTTTATGACAAAAAACAATAAAGTCGTTAGAAGTAGATAGAAAATAAAGAAATAGGAAGGAATAACCTGCCATGGGCTTGTAATCGAATTAACACTGGTATTAGTGAACAATATGTACAACAAATTTAAATAAACACATAAATACAGGAAAGAAAAAATCTTTTTTGAGATATTGTCTTTGTTTAAGTTGAGCTTTTTAATTAACAATAATCCCGAAAGCAGAGATTTTAATTTTGTAAAAACTGATACCTTTATTTCTGTCTTTAGCTTTTGCAAAAAAGTAAAGGCTAGATACGAAAAAAGCAATGACAGAATTACGGCTATGGTGTTCAGGGCGTAGACCTTGTAGATTACAGCCCCAAAAAGAGAGATGAGGTTTATTATTAGGAAAATGTCCCAAAAACCTATTTTTTTAATATCTATTTTCATGCCTAGATTGTAACATATTATTATATTTATCAATAGAAAGAGACTTTTTAGAGCAGGCCAGATGTTTTGTTTACAAAAAAATGTGTTTTTGCTAATATAAGTAAATTCTAATAAGGTGTTAAACTTGCTTTAAATGAAAAAATTTATTCAATCAAACTCTTTTATATTCCTGGCCATCATAGTTGGGTTATCAGTGTTCTTTTTTGTTTCGGTTAGTAGTTTTAATTATGTAACTCAGGATAAAGATTTTGTTAAATGGTTATCTCCTGATGAGACAGCAAACTATGTTTTGACCAAACTTTACGGCCAAGAGGGGAGAATGGAGATTTTTGAAAAATACAATCTTTATGTCGACGATATTATGAAACCCAGGAGTTTTCGTAGTGACAGTGGTGAGATAAAGCCAGTTTCTTTTCTGGGGATAATCTTGGTTTTTGGAACTTTGGTTAAATTTAGCACATATAAGATCATCCCGTACCTAACTCCGCTCTTTGCCTCTATCGGTATAGTGTATTATTACCTCTTAATAAAAAAGCTTTTTAATAAAAATATAGCATTTGTCTCTGCGGTACTTTTAGTTTTTTTCCCGGTATATACATACTATAGTGCTAGAAGCATGTTTCATAACGTCCTCTTTACAGTCTTTTTGGTTGTTGGTTTGTTTTATTCATACAAGATGACCGAGGGCTTTGAACTTCAGAGGCGAAAAAGTATTAGAAGATTTATAAAATCTATATTTAGAAAGAAAAACAAAGACGATTTTATTGAAGAAAGAAGAGAAAGGGGTCCCTTGAAGATATTTTTTGGAGCTCCAAAATATAAGGCTTTTACGTATTTGGCCTTCTCAGCTTTGGCTGGTGCTTTCGTGGGCTTAGCAGTGATAGTTAGAACCTCAGAATTAATGTGGATTGCTCCATTGTTTTTAGTTTTATGGGTTTTTAACTTTAGGAGGGTGGGGGCATTGAAACTAGCAGTTTTTAGCTCGTTTTTTATTTTGGCGCTTCTGCCCATGTTTTTTTATAACCAGGTTCTATATTCATCACCATTTCTGGGAGGGTATTCTGAAATGAACCAGTCAATACTTAACATAAAAGACGCAGGGACGGAAATTGTTAAAAACACATTGAGTGGTGAGGTGGGTAGAGTTGATGGCCCAATAGAAAAACTAAGCAAAAGTATATTTTATTTTGGTTTGCAACCTAAACAGAGCTTACTCCGTTTTAAATATTATTTTGTAAATATGTTTCCTTGGATTTTTTGGACAGCCTTTCTTGGCGGTATTGTTTTTTTTGTGATGGCTCTTAGAAACAGAAGAAAAAAGTATTTCGTATATCTGCTCTCATATATTATTATTTCTTCTATTTTGGTTATATACTATGGGTCCTGGGGTTTTACAGACAACCCCGATCCAAACAGTTTTACCATTGGTAATTCATATACAAGATATTGGTTGCCAGTCTACTTGGGATCTTTCCCTTTGGCAGCAGTGTTCGTTTTAAGTGTTGCAAAGCTTCTTTCTTTGCCGTTTCCCCATAAACTAGAAAACAACAAATGGAAGAATATATATTTAAGAAGTTCTTTTGTTAAGTGGGTAGTAGTGTCTCTCTTTTTGTCTATAACAGCAATTGTCTCTATTAGATTTGTTTTGCATGGTTCGGAAGAAGGTCTTATCTATACAGCAGAGAATCAAGCAAATGCTAATAGGGAAGTCGAGAGAGTGTTGGAATTAACAGAACCAAATTCTGCAATTATAACGCTGTATCATGACAAGCTTTTGTTCCCTGAAAGAAAGGTCGTAGTTGGTCTTTTTGATGACAAAGAGATGATTACCAGATACTATCGGATAGCCTCATACGTACCACTATATTACTATAACTTCAGGCTACCTCAGAAAGATATAAATTACCTAAACAAAAGGCGTCTGGCTGAGTTTGATTTAAGCATAGAGGAGGTTTCTAGAATTTCAGGAGATTTTACATTATATAGAATTGAAAAAGTAAAAGAAGTATCAGAACCAGAAGGCAAGTAGTTGATTCAGTATTTGTGTTATAATTAAAACATGAACAAAAATAATAAAACAATTGGAATAGATGCTCGATTTTACGGCCCTGTCGGTAAGGGTCTTGGTAGATATACTCAAGAGGTGGTTGATAATCTACTTAAAGTAGATCACGAAAATAACTACGTAATATTTTTATGTAAGGAAAATTTTGATACATTTAAAACCGAGAACCCAAAAGTTAAAAAAGTATTAGCTGATGTTAGGTGGTATTCATTTAAAGAACAAATTTTAATGCCTCTGTATATATGGAGAGAGAAAATTGATTTAATGCATTTCCACCACTTTAATATACCAATTTTTTGCCCGACTAGGTTTGTTGTAACTATTCATGATTTAATTCTAATAAAATTTCCAAGTTTAAGAGCCACAAAGTTATCACCCTGGCTTTATAAGATCAAGAATATCGCATATAGATTGGTTTTAAACATCGCAGTAGCTAGATCAAAAAAAATAATTGCAGTTTCTGAGTTCACCATAAAAGACATTTTAGATAATTTTAAGATAGCTGCTAGCAAGGTTCATGTGACGCTTGAGGGGGTTTCAAAAAATCTATTAAGTGTTCAAAATATTGATACAGAAAAAGTTTTAGAAAAATATAAAATAAATAAGCCCTTCATATTGTATGTTGGCAATGCCTATCCTCATAAGAACCTTGAATGGTTAATGGATGTTTATTATAGAAAGATCCTTGATAAGGGGATAAATTTAGTTTTAGTTGGGAAAGAAGATTACTTTTATGCAAGATTAAATGATTTAAAACTAAAAAATGCTGAAAAAGAAAAAAGGGGGTTTTCTGTTATATTCCCTGGTTATGTTCCTGATGAAGATTTGCAAATTCTTTTCAAAAGCGCCTTATCTTATGTTTTCCCCTCGAAGTACGAAGGATTTGGTATTCCCCCACTAGAGGCGATGGCAAATAATTGCCCAGTTATCAGTTCAAATAAGGCCAGTATGCCCGAGGTGTTGGGTGAGGCAGCTTTATATTTTGATCCAGAGAGCGAGGAAGACCTGCTTAGCTCAATTGAAAAGATTGCCTTTAGCGATGATTTTAGGAATAGTATGATTTTAAAAGGACAAAAACAAGTAAATAAATATTCCTGGACTACTTGTGCTCTAAAAACGAAGGAAATTCTAGAAAATTCTTTCTAAGATCTCCTTAAATACAAAACGCTCCCAAGGCGTTTTTTTACTTGCCATTTTCTTTTAATATGGGGTAAAAAATGTTAAAATATAGAATAGAAAAATATTTAAGAATGAAAATACAGGTCAATAAAAACAGAGCCCAAACAAAAAAAAGCGATAAACCTTCGCGTTTTTTGGTTGAGTTAAAGTCCGAAATTGAGCAACTGACCTATAAAGAAAACGAAGAGAGGAAAGAGAAAAAAAACTTTACTTTTGTTAACCGATTAAAAAATGTTTTTTCATATCTCTCCACATTATTTAGTGGAGACAAGAAAGTTTTTAAAATAAACGATAAGCAAAAAAAGGCAATTGAGAGAGTGTCTTTTTATCCTTTTTTGAAAGTAGCCTATAAGGTTGTTTCTATAATTTTTTGGGTAGGTCATTTCTTTTTAAGATTTTTTTATTTTTCTACACAGAAGATGATTTTATATTTTTCTAGCTTTAATGTATTTAAGAAAAAGAGCAAAGATGATTTAAGTAGAAAAATTGAAGAGTGGGGTGATGCCGCCTTTGTTCCAGGGGATAGAATACTAGGATCTAGCACAAGTGAAAAAAGAAGTAAACAAAGCTTTATTAAGTCTTTTCTGAATTATGAATTCAGTTTGCCAGTTTTTTCTAAGATAAATCTTAAAAAAGCTTTTATTTTTTTATTCTTACTTTTAGCTCTTGCCTCTCCATTTAAAATTTTTGAAGTATATTCTAAATCAGACCTAAAAAACTTTGATGCAAAAGTTTTAGGTATTTCTGAAGAAGCTTTTTCAAATCTACGTGAAGGATCACAGGCCGCGAGCTCTCTTGATGTCTTGGGTGCTGAAACAAATTTTCTAAAAGCGGGTGATGACCTACTTAGTATTAAAATTGAGCTTGAAAAAGTTAATGATAGTTTTTTCTTTTTAGCATCTTTGATTCCTAGTGAAAAAATTCGTCTTGCATCTGAGGGTAAGAATTTGATAAAAATAGGAGTTTTAGGAACGGAAATAGCTAATAATTTTCTTTCAGCTGTAGCCTCTTTTGATAATGACGAGAGAAAGATTTCCGATTCTCTTATTCTTTTTAATGACAACATTAATTTAGTCAAAAAAAATATTGAAGAAATTGAAGTTGTTTTTAATGACATCAATATGGGCTCCATCCCTGAAGAATATAGGGAGGAAGTGGAGGTGGCAAAAAAAAGTATTTTATTGATAAAACCCAGTATTGAAGAGTTGTCTGATTTATCCGAAAAATTATTGACATTTTTAGGGTTCCAGGAAGATAAGAGATATTTGCTGGTTTTTCAAAATAATTCAGAATTAAGAGCGAGTGGAGGGTTTATAGGTAGCTATGCTCTTGTTGATTTTTCTGACGGAGAATTAGAAAACCTTGAAGTCCCGGGTGGCGGAGCATATGATGTTGAGGCAGGTATGAGAGAATTTATCGTAGCTCCTGAGCCTCTGCACATTCTAAATCCTAGGTGGCAATTTTGGGATGCGAACTGGTGGCCAGATTTCAAAAAAACAGCCCAAAAGCTTATGTGGTTTTATGAGCACAGCGATGGGCCGACAGTCGATGGCGTTATTAGCTTAACTCCTAGTGTGATTGAAGATCTTTTGGAAGTTTTTGGTTCAGTTGACTTGAGTGAGGACTACGGTCTCGTGATTGATCATGAAAATTTCTGGGTAGAGACGCAGGCCTTGGCAGAAAGAAAAGAAGAAGAAACCAATAAACCCAAAAAGATTATTGGGGATCTCATGGATAAGATGATATCAGTAGCCCCTGAGAGAATTAATTCTGATAATATTTCAAAAATATTTAGAGTATTTTTAAATTCACTAAATGAAAAACATGTTATGTTTTATTTTAGTGATGAGGTGCTGCAAAACAAAGTTAGAGAATATGGTTGGAGCGGGGAGCTTAACGACGTTTCTTATGACTATTTTATGTTAGTAAACACGAATATCGGAGGAGGGAAAAGTGATAGGGTTATAGAACAAAAAATCTCACATAATGTGGAGATAAATGAAAGTGGAGAAATATTTGACACAGTTAGGGTTGAGCGAATTCATAAAGGTAATCCTGAAGACCCTTTTACTGGGCTGAGGAATAATTCGTGGATGCGTTTCTATGTTCCTCTGGGGAGTGAATTTATCGAGGCTAGTGGTTTCTGGCCAATAGACGAGGAGTTCTATGAGGAGCCTGGAGAAGATTGGTTAATAGATGATGATTTAATAGCAGAGCGAGAAGCATTTATTGATACAGATTCTTGGACAAAAATTTATGAGGATCTTGGTAGAACAGTTTTTGCTAATTGGTCCTGGGTGAACCCTGGGGAGAGTGTTGTTGTGACTCTGAAATATAAGCTTCCTTTTAAGGTGGATTTTTCAGAGCTAGATAGTGAAGATAATGTTTGGGATAACTTTCTAGGATTTTTTAAAGAAGAAAAGAAGAATTTGAGGCCTTATTCTCTTCTATTGCAAAAACAACCAGGAGCAGAAGGGGATAAAATCAGTTCTAGCTTAAATATTGTTGGAGAGCATGATATAGTTTGGTCTTACAATGTTAATAATTTAAATGATAGTGGGTGGAATATACAGGGGTTTTTGGATCAGGATAAATATTGGGCAGTTGTTTTAGAAGAATAAGAAAAAAGACGCACCTTGTGATGCGTCTTTGTAAGTGGGCGTAATTGAATTATATTGCTATTTTTTGTTCAGTTTTTGTTTCGGAAGAGTCTTCGGTTAAGGTAAATTGTCTGCCGTTATATTCCAGCACCAGGTCGAAGGACCTTTCTTTGGTTGACCTGTTGGGGGTGTCAGTAGTGACGAGGAGTCCCACCCTTCTTTTGATTTTGCGAGCTTCCTCCGGGTTTAACTTGACCCCTTTCCCAGTTATGATGAGAATGCTTTCGATTTTAGGGATGCGGTCGGTTTTTAAGAATTTGTGAAGACTTGCTGGCGTAAAAGATTTCATTAAATCTCCTCTTGTTTTGAGTATTTTAAGGTGCCCACTTGCAAAGTAGTATAATTAAATATAATCTATGTGTCAATGATGACTAATATAATAATATTTTTTATAACTTTCTCTTTGTCAATATTTGCTACTTTTTTTGTTAAAAAGTTGGCAATATTTTTACGAATTGTTGACAAGGCTGACAAAGGTAGAAAAATTCATAAAGGGGAAATCCCTCTCCTTGGGGGCTTGGGAATATTTGCTACTTTTTTTATTGCAGCGTTTATTTTTAAGGACAAATTGTTAGTAGGTGATTTAAATCTAGTCCATTGGTTAGGCGTTTTTTTTGGAGCACTTGTTTTAATGATTGGTGGCTATCTTGACGATAGGCATAATCTTAAAGCGAGAAAACAAATATTGTTTCCTCTACTGGCTATAGCAATAGTTGTTTTAGCGGGGGTTGAGATCGAGAAAATAACAAACCCTTTTGGTGGTTATTTTTATTTTAACACTTGGGATATACCCTTGTTCTCAATGATGGGCGTAGATTTTTCCTTTACAGTCTTGTCTGATATTTTTATTTCTGTATGGCTTTTAGGGATGATGTATACCACAAAACTTCTTGATGGTATGGATGGTCTTGTTACGGGGATAACAGCAATTGGCGCTTTTATAATATTTGTGTTTACACTTAGTTCAAAATATTATCAACCAGACATTGCAGTAGCTTCTTTGATTCTTTTTGCTGCCTGCCTCGGTTTTTTAATTTTTAATTGGCATCCCGCTAAAATATTTTTAGGAGAAGGTGGTTCTCTCATTCTCGGTTTTCTCTTAGGAATTTTGGCTATTATATCTGGTGGGAAGATTGCGATTGCTCTTTTGGTTATGGGAGTTCCAATAATGGATGTAGTTTGGACAATAATAAGAAGATTTTTTTCTGGCAAGAACCCTTTTGCCTTTGCCGACAGAAAGCATCTCCACTTTAGACTGTATGATCTAGGAATTGGCCAAAGGAAGACCGTATTGATATTTTATATTCTTTCTATTGTCTTTGGTATGAGCGCCGTTTTTTTACAAAGTCTTGGCAAGTTTTACGCTTTAGCAATTTTAGTATTTTTAATGTTATTAATAGTATTCTCTTTTAGTTTGGTTGAGAAGAAAAGTAATGAAAAAAGATAAGTTGAAATATATATATCTATCTCTTTGGTCATTGTTAATTTTTGTCATGTTAACGTTTCCAATGAAAGAGTTCGAAACCCACGAACAGACTTATTATGATAAAGGGGTGCATTTTATCTTGTTTGGTGTTTTTTCTTTTTTGTTATTTCGAGTACTCATTCAGAGGAAAGACGAATTTTTTAAATCAGCAATTTTGTCTTTATTATTTGGCTCTTTGTATGCTTTTTCCTTAGAGTTCCTACAGAACTATGTCCCAGGAAGAACGGTAGACGAACTAGATCTTTTAGCCGGAGTGGGTGGTGCCATCCTAGCAATGTTTTATGCATTTTTCATTCATAAATCACCAAAGCCAAGTCTTTTGTTGCATGTTTGTTGTATTGGCTGTGGGGTTTATGTAAGTCAACTATTAAAAAAAGAATTTAAAGTTACTCTGTATTTTTATAATCCAAATATTTTCCCTTTACGAGAGTATGAAAAGAGACTGGAGGAGATTAAGAAGGTGGCTAGGAGGTATAGACTAAAAGTAATTTTGGGTGACTATGATCATGACAAATGGAGAGAGATGGTCCGGGGTTACGAGAAAGAACCAGAGAGGGGTGCTAGATGTATGCTTTGCTATAGGGAAAGGTTAGAAAATACGGCAAAATATGCCAACAAAAATAATTTTCATTATTTTGCTACGACACTCACAACCAGCCCTCATAAAAACGCTAAGGCAATAATGAAGTTTGGACAAGAACTTGGCCGAGAATATGAGCTTGGTTTTCTGGATAGAGATTTCAAAAAAAATGATGGTTTTAAGAAGTCTGCTGCTCTATCTAGAGAGCTTCAATTATATAGGCAAGATTATTGTGGTTGCGAATTTTCTTTAGCTGAGGCAGAGAAGAGAAGGAAAGCAAGAGAGAGTAAATAAGATATAATATTATGAAAAATATAAAATTTAATAAAATAAATATGAAAAAATTTTACTTTATAATTTTTTTTGTTTTTTCACTTTTTCTTTCTCATGAGGTTTTGGCTCAAGTTGCATCTATTGATGGCTTTCGTTTAGAAAATAATTATTTAAGTGAGGACGGTAAAAGTGCCGAAATAAAATGGAGACTAATGGGTGAAGCAGACTGTAGCGTAGAATATTCTAATGATTATGATTTTTCTAATTTGAAAAGAGTATGGGGTAATGTTAGTCATGTGGAAGACAGAGAATATTCTTATTATGAGTACAGTGCTGTTTTGAGTAATCTAGAAGGGAGAATTTTTTATAAAGTGGAATGCACGTTAGGTAGCGCTAAAGTTAGCACGATGGTTAGAGAATTAAAAAAAGAAACATCAGATCTAGTTATAAATGAGAAATATAATCATCATGTTCAAGAAGGCTCTACTGTGATTTTTTGGGCAACTAATGAAGAGGTTGATTGTTACATTGACGTGTTTGAGCCAGGAGATGAGAAAGGAAGAATTAGTTACAAAGGAACACTCAACAGAACAGCAGAAAACTCTTATGACGGGAAAAATGAGTATTCGGTTAGTATTCCTGATCTAAAAGCCAAAACGGACTATACTTATGATATAGTATGTATCTCAGATGATGAGATAGTGATCAAGGAAAATCAACCAATAGCACAGTTAAATAATCCTGACCTGCCCGCAACCACGGAAGTGGGAGATGAGCTTGGGGACATTGTTGATATCGCAATAGATAATGTTCTTTTTGATAAAGCATATACAGGGGATGATATTTTGATAAGAGCTTATTTGGAGAATAAGGGGGGTAATATTTATTCTGTTAGAGCATTAACTGATATTGAATTCCAAATCAAGTCAATTTACGGTTCTGAGATTACATTGAATATATTGGATGCGGGAGTGGAAAAGAGTTATCCATTTGTCCATTCTCCATTTTTATCAGGAGAAAGAGTAGAAGTTACTTGGAAAGTAAACTTTTCATTGTCAGGTGAGTATCCTTTAATTTTTAAAATAGACAAAGATAATAGTTTTCCTGAAGTGAGTGAAGAAAATAATATAGTTGAAAAAAGTATATTTGTTTTTGATAAACAAGAAGAAGAAATGTTAGAATACTCTATAGACAATACTGAGCCAGTCGTTAAAGATGAAAAAATAATCACTGAGAGAAAATTTTCTAATATAGAAATGTATAAAAAATTGAAAGGTAAAATTGTTTTAAAAGTTGAAGAATCGGGTGAGGCATACTATATGAATCCTGTCACAGAGATTGCTCATTATTTAGGCAGACCTGATGATGCTTTTTCTGTTATGCGAGACCAGGGTATTGGTGTTACAAATGAAGATCTATATAAAATACCAGTTGGAATAAATAATAATGGTGTAGATACGGATGGGGATGGTCTTTCTGATTATCTTGAATCTGTCTTGGGGCTTGATGTGGGTAATGTTGATACAGATGGTGATGGCTTTAGTGACAAAGAAGAATTGTCTAATGGATATAATCCAATAGGCTCTGGGAAACAGAACACGGACCTTGGTTTTAGTGAAAGACAAAAAGGTAAAATATTATTACAAGTTCAAAATAAAGGAGAGGCTTGGTATGTGAATCCTAATGATGGCAGGAGATATTTTCTTGGGAGACCAGACGACGCATTTGCCGTGATGAGAAATCTTGGTTTGGGTATTTCAAATACTGATTTTGACTCAATGCTTGAATAGAACAAAAATAAAAATTAATCATTACCTAAAAAAACAAAGCCCTTTAGAAACTTTCTGGAGGGTTTTTTTATTTGCTCGATAATATCTAATAATGTTATAATAAACTAGAAATTGAATAGCTTATATGAATTTACCAAATTATTTTAAACAAGCAATAGATAAAGGTGCTTCAGACCTTCATTTAGTGGAAGGGAGTATTCCTTCCCTGAGAATATCTGGGGAATTATACCCATTGGGGGATGAAGAAATACCAGCCGGAGAGCTTAAATATGCTGTGTATTCTTCTATCGACAAAGGGACGAAAGAAAAGTTTGAAGAAGAAAAGGATATAGACCTGTCTTTGGAGTTTTATGATAATCGCTTTAGGGTAAATCTTCATTTTCAAGAGGGGCATCTAGGCTTGTCAGCTAGACACGTGAGCAACAGTATCCCAAGTCCTGATGAAATTGATCTAAGCCCCATAATATATGAACTAACTCATATGAAAGATGGTTTAGTTTTGGTAACAGGTCCTTCTGGGGCAGGGAAGTCAACAACGCTAGCTGTGATGTTGGACATAATAAATAAAGAGAGAAGATCTCATATTGTTACAATTGAGGACCCAATTGAGTACACTTTTAAAGACAGGCAAAGCATAATAGAACAGAGACAGTTGGGTAGAGATACTAGGGATTTTTCTACGGCCTTAAAATATGCGCTTAGACAAGATCCAAATATTATAATGGTAGGGGAAATGAGAGACAGGGAGACAGTTAGAGCGGCTTTGACAGCTGCAAAAACCGGTCACTTGGTTTTGTCTACCTTACACACTTCAACCGCTGCTGAGACAGTTTCAAGAATTATAGATTTTTTTCCGACTGATTACCAAAACCAAATTACAAACCAGTTGGCGTCTGTTCTGAGAGCAGTTATATCACAACAACTATTACCAAGAAGAGGCGGAGGACTTGTGGCAGCGCGTGAAATTATGATTAACAACAATGCAATATCTAATTTAATTAGAAATAATCAAGTTGGGCAGATTGATTCAGTGATTCAAACTAGCGCTAAGAGCGGTATGTTTACAATGAACAAATCTGTTGATGATTTATTGCGTCGAGGGTTAATCAGTGAGGTGACAGCCACAAATAGAAGGAGGGATTTAGAGACTCATGCTACTTATTATTAAATCCAGCTTAGTGATTATTTGCTAGGTAAAAAATTATATGCAAGAAGAAAAATGGAAACAAACAATTGGGCACATCAAGGACACCTTCGAAGTAAGTGACGAAGGGTCTGAGCATATTGATGATGAAGGAGGAGTGGATATAGAGTTTATAGAATTTGTGGGGCCTCTTGGGAAAATGAGATTAGAATATGTTAGTAGGCCAGTTGTTCTTGATAAGAAGACCTCTTACACCAGGAGAATAGGGGCTGAGACTAATGTAGAATACGTTTATTCAGACACTGAGAAAACAGGCCAGCTAGATGTTTATAAATTAAATGAAGACACTGGCGAGTGGGATGAAGTAGAGGCTGCTAATCTTTTTAGTTAAGAGATGAAGGCAGTTATTCAAAGAGTGAGCAATGCTCGGGTTAGTATTCTTGGTAAAACCGTAGGGGAGATAAAGAAAGGGTTACTTGTTTTTTTCGCGGTGCATGTAGACGATACGGAGAATATGATTGAAAAAATGTCCGATAAGATATGTAATCTAAGGATATTTGAAGATGCTGAGGGGAAAATGAATAATAGCTTAATTGATATGGGAGGGGAGATTTTGGTTGTTTCTCAGTTCACATTGTACGGAGATACAAGAAAGGGAAATAGGCCAAGCTTTATGGAGTCGGCTAGGCCTGACAAAGCTATTCCTTATTATGAGGAGTTTGTTACAAAACTTAAAGAAAAACGTTTAAAAGTAGAGACAGGGGAGTTTGGTGCAAAAATGGATGTGGAGTTAAAAAATGATGGCCCCGTAACTATAATTATAGATTTATAAAATATATGAAAAAACAATTTAAATTTTATAGCCTTGTTTTATTTTTACTTTTGAGTTTAAGCGCATGTTCATTTTCTGTGTCAAAAAAACCGTCATCAGAGGAGACAGTTAAAAATACAGAAAAGCAAACAGAAACCCCTGTTAAAAAAGAACCCCTGGAGACTGAAAGCATTGAAGAAATTCTAGCTAAACAATTAAATATTAATAAATTTAGTAATCCGGAGGAATTAAAAGAGTTTCTTGAAAACAATAGTCAGCCTAGCGTTAGCAATTTTGCATATAGAGATATAGTGGCTATGCCAACTAGCCTGTCTGATGATCTGTGGGGAGCTGAGATGATAATGAATGAAGCAGCGGATTCAACCGGTCTTGGCGCAAAGACAGTTTCTGGTCAAGATGCGGTTCAATCTGATAATGAATTTTCCAAGACAAATATTCAAGTAGAGGGAGTGGATGAGGCAGATATTGTGAAAACTGATGGAGAGTACATATATTCGTTAAGTGGAAGCGATCTGTATATCGTAAAAGCGAATCCCAGTTCAGAAGCAGAGATAATGTCTAAGATTAAATTTGATTCAAGTCCTAGAGATATTTACATAAAAGATGATAAATTGGTTGTATTTGGATATGATAATAAAATTTTAGAGGAAGACTTTGTTAAAGAGTTTCGTAGAAGATCACAATATACTTATTTTAAAGTTTTTGACATTAGCAATAAAAAGGAACCAAGACAATTGAAAAACATAGATTTCGAAGGATCTTATTCTAATTCTAGACTTATCGGAGACTATGTATACTTTGTGACAAACTCTTATGGTTCATATATCAAGAACGAGCCGCTCCTGCCAAGAATCTTAGAGGGGGGCAAGGATATTTCTTGCACTCAAGACAGGTGTATAATGCCAGATGTTTATTATTTTGACTTCCCTTATTATTCTTATAATTTTACCAGTGTTAATGTCATTGATTTATCAAATCTAGAAAGCGAGATAGAAAGAGAGGTGTATATTCTTGCAAACAGTCAAAATATGTATGTTTCCCAAAAGAATATTTATATAACCTATACAAAATATATAAATGAAAGCACCCTAGAGATGGCTATCCTTAAGGAAATTTTAATGCCAAGGCTACCAGAAAAAGACAGAATGAAAATAGTTGATATCGAGGGGGTTGAGAATTATGTTTTAAGCGAAGATGAAAAGACTAGAAAGATTGGGAGTATCTTAGAGTCCTATGTTTACAGTTTTAACAATGATGAAAGAAAAAAACTCGAGGAAGAGCTTGAAAAAGAGATAAATAAAAAATATGAAGATATTTCAAAAGAACTGGAAAAAACAGTAATCCATAAAATTTCTATAAATGGGACAAATATTGAATATCTAAAATCTGGTGAAGTAACGGGGCATGTCTTAAATCAATTTTCTATGGATGAGAGTGGTGGAAATTTTAGAATAGCTACAACAAAAAATAGAACTTGGTCTCAATATGGAGAATCAAAAGATTCTTATTCGAATTTATACGTCTTAGATGAAAACCTTAAGCAGATTGGAGCAGTAGAGGACATTGCTCCTGGAGAAAGAATATACTCAGTTCGTTTCATGCAGGATAGAGCCTATCTGGTAACATTTAAACAAACGGATCCACTTTTTGTAATTGATTTAAGTAGTCCGAGTGAGCCTAAAATTTTAGGCGAATTAAAAATACCAGGGTTTTCTAACTATCTTCATCCATATGATGAGAAAACACTTATTGGTATTGGGAAAGATACAGAATTAAATGAATATGAAAGAGTTATAACAAAAGGTTTAAAGGTTTCCCTTTTTGATGTGTCAGACGTAGAGGAGCCAAGAGAAACAGATAGTTTTATCATAGGGGATGCTGGGAGTGATTCCTTGGCGCTCAATGACCATAAAGCTTTTTTATTCTCTCGAGAAAATAACCTCTTGGTAATTCCGGCAACCTTAAGAGAGTCTGAAAATAACAGTTATGGTAAAGTGTCTTTTAGGGGGGCATTATGGTTTGAGATAACAAAAGACAACATAGATCTAAAGAGTCAGATTAGCCACTATTCAGGAAGCGAAAATGAAAGTGATAAAACATACAGATGGAATGGATATAACTATTATGACTCTAGCGTTAAGAGGAGTCTTTATATAAATGATGTGCTCTATACTATTTCTGATAAATATATTAAGATGAACTCTTTAAGTAGTGCGGATGAGTTAAATAGTCTTAAATTGGATATGGAAAAAGACAGTGATTTTGAAATAATTAATTAAAAATGAAAATATGAGCAAAAAAGAAAAAATATTAATCTCGTTGGCAACTCTTTCTTTTTTCTTGTTAGTTTATCTCTTGATTGTGTCTAGGGAAATAAAAGTTCCTAGTGAACAAAGTGAGCAAATAAATCAGGAGCAGGTGGCTCCAGTTGATTTAGTAGCGCTTGAGAGCGAATACAAGGAAACCATGAAGGAGGTTTACTCTCAGTTAAGAAATAAATTGGATGAGTCGATTGAAAATAAAGATGAAACAAACGAAGAAATGCTTTCTCTGAAAAATAAAGTAATGGGACTTACGGTGCCGGCTGAGTATAGAGCTTTTCATATTAGTTTAGTTTTGGTTATGGATAATATAATCAAAAACGACCTTGAAGATACTGGTTCTTTAGCAGAAGAACTAGATAAAATTGGGAATGAAAACAATTGGTTAAAATAACCTTTATGAAACGATATTTACCGCTGATTTCAAAGATTTCTCCACTATTGATATTTTTGTTAATGGAATATTTAGTTCAGGATTTGTCACGAATCAGTTATTTAATATCTATTTCTTTAGTTCTTGTGATATTTTCAGTGTGGGGGGTGAAAACAAGAAAAGATACCGACATCAAGTGGTATATTTTTCTTATTTTTCCTGTTTTATTGGAACTTAGCTTTACCACATACTTGGTGATGGAACCCATAAGTCCGACTCCTCATTATTTAATATTGGTTAATTCTGTTATTTTGTATTTTTATTTCAGGACCCTACGTTCTTTTTTCTCGGGCATCGACAAAGGGGTGTCCTTGAATAATATTACAATATTTGGTAACTTTATTTTAGTGTTTTTTATGGCTTCGTCAGTATACGGTCTCCAGTCATTCTTGCGATTTCCAGTCTTTGTTTTAATGGCCTTTTTCTCGGTTTTTCTAGCTCTGGTTGTGTATTCTGTGATGTATGTGAACAAGGTGGATAATAGAGTGTCAATATTCTACGTACTAATAGTCTGTTTAATAATGATAGAGCTCGCTTGGTCTGTCTATTTCCTACCAGTTTCCTATAAAGTTTCTGGAATGGTGCTAGCTGTTTGTTACTACATGGTTATGGGTTTATCTAGACACCATTTAGCAGAGACCCTTAATTCAAAAACTGTAAAATTGTATTTTGGATTTGGGTTTCTAAGTATTTTAATAATATTACTAACTTCAAGGTGGATTTAAATTTATGAAAGAAAATAATAAATATGGAATAATTGCTATAGTGATTTTTTCAACAATTTTTGGACTAATTGCTGGAGGGGTGGGGAGCATAGCAGTTAAATCGTTTTTTGGAACAGGGTCTACCTTCTGGGGGGAGTTGAATTTTGTCGAGGGGAATTTGGAAAAACCCAGAGTAGTTATTAGTGGAGCCAAAAAGGTTGTTGTCCAGCAGGACGAAAAATTAAGCGAGACTATAGCTAGTGTAGAGGAAAGCCTTGTTGGTATATATGATAAAATTGAGAAACCAATAGAGGATGGTTTTAATATTAATTCATTTTATAAGAGAGGCGAATCAGTTGGTTTGGGGTTGATAGTTACAAGTGATGGTTGGTTAATGACTGACGAGATTGATATATTGAGTTTATCACAAGCAGACCCAGAAAAAGGACTCTCAGAGTATGTGATTATCGATTCAAAAAACAATATATTTGAAATAGAAAAATTTGCCCTAGATGAAAAGAGCGGCTATGTTTTTTTGAAAATAAACACTAGAGATCTTCCAGTTCTTGAAATATCAAGTAAAAACGAACTAAATCTTGGAGAAACAACTTTTGCAGTAAACAAGCTAGGTGATATATTTTTAAACACAGTTTCATCAATTTATGATGTTAGAGACTTCTATTCTGTTTCATCTGATTATTTTTATAATAAAATTAACCTTGCAAACGAGATGGGTGAAAACTTTAAATCGTCTTTTATTTTTGATATATCAGGTAAGTTGGTCTTAACTGAAAACAAGGATGGAGAAATAATACCAGCGAGAGCTTTTAATAGAGCAATAGAAAGTGTTTTTGAAGAAGAGTTTATTTCAAGACCTAGCTTAGGACTTGTTTATTCAGACCTTGCCTATTATGTGGGAGACAGTGCTAATGAGTATTTTGACATGAGAGGCGCCCTGGTTAATCCACAGCCTAGTAGCGTACTTAGTCCATGGATTGATGCGGGAATAGAGGTCGGAGATATAATAAGGTATGTTGATGGAGTTGAACTTTCTTCAGAAAACTCTTTAGTTTCTTTGATAATGGATTATTCTCCTGGAGATAAAATACAAATAGGTCTTCTTAGGGATACTGAGGAGATCGAACTAAGTGTTTTATTGTCTGAATTAAAATAGCCAGAATAACAAAAAAACCTCCATTGAAGAGGTTTTTTTATTTGCCAAAATATGCTATAATATAGAAGAAATAAAATGATAGTATGAATGTAAAAACAATAAAAAACATAAAAGATTTGAAAGGCAAAAAGGTTTTTTTAAGAGCAGATTTTAACGTACCTATAAAAAATAATATTGTTAGAGATGATTTTAAAATAGTTTCAAGTTTGCCCACTATAAGGCATTTAAGAAGATATGGAGCCAAAATCATTTTAGCTAGCCATCTTGGTAAACCAGGGGGAGAATATAATTCAGAGTACAGTCTAAAACCAGTGGCTACGAGAATTTCACGACTTTTGGGGGCGAGGGTAAATTTTATTCCTGGGGAGATTGGTCTTGAAGCTGAAACAGCAGTAGGGAAAATGAAGCCTGGTGATATAATTCTTCTAGATAATTTAAGATTTAATAAAGGGGAAGAGAAAAACTCGAAGACTTTTGCAAGGCGCATGGCTAAATTAGCAGATATTTATGTAAATAACGCTTTTGCTGTTTCACATAGAGCACATGCTTCTGTATCAGCCATGACCAATTATCTTCCGGTCTACTCAGGCCTTCTGTTAGAAAAAGAATTGATTAATCTCAATAAAATATTAAAACCTAAGCACCCTTTAATTTTAGTTATGGGGGGCTCTAAAATCGGAACAAAGATAAAATTAGTTAAAAAATTGCATAAAAATGCCAATAAAATATTAGTCGGCGGAGCCCTAGCAAATAATTTTTTACTGGCGCGTGGCTATAAAACAGGGGAATCGTTAATAGATAGAGATAGTATAAAGTTTGCGAAGTCTTTTAAATCAAAAAAAATAATTATTCCGATAGATGTAGTGGTTAAAAATAAATTAACCGGTAAAATAAATTCTAGAAAGTTGTCAGAAATAGAAAGCGTTGATGCAATCCTAGACATAGGGCCTGAGACTATTAGGCTTTTTTCTAGTTTTATTAAAAGGGCGGCAACGGTTATTTGGAATGGACCAATGGGGATGTATGAAAGCCCCAGGTTTAAGGCCGGGACAATGTCGATTGGCCAAGTTATTGCTTCCAAGTCAACTGGAAAAGCCTTTGGTTTGGTTGGTGGAGGTGAAACGGTAGAGGCCCTGAAAAAGACAAAAATGCAAGACCATGTTGATTGGGTTTCAACTGGAGGAGGGGCAATGTTGAGCTACTTGGGTGGTGAAAAGATGCCTGGCTTGAAAAAAATAATCAACAAGTAAAAATGCTAAATAAGAAAGGCTTTACATTGATAGAACTTTTAGTCATCTTGGCTATCATAGGGATACTATCATCTATGGCAACTGTTGGTCTTAATGGTGCAAGAATAAAAGCAAAAAGAACAAAGGCGTATAGTGATATTTCAGAAATCCGAAAGGCCATTGATATATTTGCAAACGACACTTCTCTTTGGCCAGGATATCAAGAGGATGACCAAATAAATTCAGACGCTGGAAATGAGCTGTGCGGTCCTGATGAGAATGCGAACAATTGTTTAAATAGTCTGTTTAGTGATTTCGGAGGGCTTTCTTCTGATGATGGGACATATTTTGGATGGTCAGGTCCCTATATAAAAATTAGCACATTAGATCCTTGGGGACATGAGTATTTCTTTGATACAGATTACCAGATTGATGCCAATGGTGACCCTTGTGCATGCACTGGTATTGCTTGTTCAGATGCAGTTGTTGTTGGTTCATATGGCCCCGATGGTCTTGGAGTCCCGAGCGGAGCAACCCCCGGCTCCTACGGCTGTGATGATGTAATTATAGTTATGTTAAAAAATTAATCAAATATATGACAAAAATAAAGAAAATTATTGCTAGGGAGATCCTGGATTCGAGAGGAAATCCTACGGTTGAATCAAGGATCTTATTAGAAAATGGTGTTATGGCTAAGGCGAGTGTGCCCTCGGGGGCTTCCACTGGCATTCATGAGGCCTGGGAACTTAGAGATGGAGATGAAAAAAGATACGAAGGTAAAGGAGTCTTAAAAGCAGTAAAAAATGTAAATACCAAGATTAATAAAGCCCTTGTAGGGGTGGATGTGGCTGATCAAAAGAGGATTGATGAAATAATGATTAAGCTTGATGGCTCTGAGAATAAAAAGAATCTTGGCGCCAATGCAATTTTGTCAGTTTCTATGGCGGCAGCTAGAACAGCTTCTCAAGACAAGGGTGTTGAGTTATATGAACATTTGGTAGAAGTTTTTAATCTTAATAAAAAAGTTAGCCTACCCACACCATCTTTTAATATCTTTAATGGTGGGTCACACGCAGATACAAATCTTGATTTTCAGGAATTTATGATTTTACACATTAAAGATATAAGTTTTTCAGAAAAAGTTAGAATGGGTTCTGAGATTTTTCACGAGCTGGGACGTGTGTTAAAAGAGGCTGGAATGGACACCGATGTTGGTAATGAGGGTGGTTATGCACCAGACATTCATTCATCAGTCCAAGCTATTGAGCTAATAATGGCAGCTATTATTAACGCTGGTTATAAGCCAGGTGAAGATATTGGTCTTGGTATGGATGTTGGTGCTTCCGAGTTTTATAATGACGGAGACAAAAAATATATTTTCAAGTTAGATCAATCTCAATTTACTAGAAGTGATCTTATTGGGTTGTATAATGAATGGTTTAGAAAATTCCCTATAATTTCTATTGAAGATGGTTTGGAACAAGATGATTGGGCTGGGTGGAGAGAATTAAATCAAGAACTAGGGGATCAAATGTTGTTAATTGGTGATGACCTTTTTGTTACAAACATAAAAAGGCTAAGGAAGGGCTTGGAAGAAAAGGCGGCGAATGCTCTCTTGGTTAAACCAAATCAGGTAGGCAGTATATCAGAAACTGTCGAGTGCGTTCAGCTGGCACAAAAACATGGCTTAAAAACAATGGCTTCTCACAGAAGTGGCGAAACTTGCGATACCTTTATTGCTGACTTGGCGGTAGCACTAGGAACGGACTATATAAAATCTGGCTCTCTCTCCAGAAGCGAAAGATTAGCTAAATACAATAGGCTAATGGAAATAGAGATGATACTTAATAATAAATTGTAATTAATAAAATATGCCTAAGAAAAAAACACCTCTTATTTTGATAGTTTTGGACGGTTGGGGTCTAAGTGATAAAAAAGAGGGGAATGCTATTTCTTTAGCAAAGACACCTTTCTATGATGGCTTGCTGAAAAAATTTCCAAATACTTCTATATTTGCTCACGGTAAGCATGTCGGCCTTCCAGACGGTCAAATCGGTAATAGTGAGGCTGGGCACATGAATATTGGAGCGGGGAGACTAGTTGAGCAAGACGTTGTAAAAATAAGTAAATCAATTGATAACGGTACTTTTTATAAAAATGCTGCATTCTTGGAAATTATTAATCATGTAAAAAAGAACAAATCTGGTCTTCACTTGATGGGACTTATCTCAAATGGAATGAGTCCTCACAGTGATCCTGGTCATTTGTTTGCACTCCTTGAGCTAGCGAGAAAAAAGAAAGTCTCGAAAATATATCTACATCTTTTTACCGATGGAAGGGATTCTCCTAGGTATGCATCATTGAATCTTGTTCATGAGCTTGAAAAGAAATTAAAGAAAAACGAAAAAATTGTTTCTATAATGGGACGTTTTTATGCGATGGATAGGAAAAAGGATTGGGAGAGAACAGAAAAGTCATACAATATGCTAGTTTTGGGAGAGGGGATAAAAACAGAAAACGCCAAAGAGGCAATTACTCAGGCCTATAATAGGGGAGAATCAGACGAGTATATTAAACCAAGTATCGTTGGGGATGATAAGGGTTCAAGGATTTCTAATAATGACGGAATTATATTTTTTAATTTAAGGTCAGATAGAGCTAGACAGCTGGCTAAAACATTTGTACAGTCCAAGTTTCATTTACAAAATGAAAATTCTTTTAAACTAAAAAGAAAGTTAAAAAACATCCATTTTGTTTCGATGACTGATTTTGGTCCTGATTTAGGAAACATTTTTACAGCCTACCCTAGTGTTGACTTAAAGGAGACTCTACCTATGGTGCTTGAAGGACATCGCCAACTCTATTTAGCGGAGACTGAGAAGTATGCTCATGTGACTTATTTCTTTAATGGAGGCTATCCTGGCATAGTAGACGGAGAAGATCAGAAAATGATTCCCTCTCCACATGTTGAGAAGTATAACAAGACTCCTGCAATGAGTTCTGAGGGCCTAACAAAGCATATTTTAAAAACCATTGCAAAGAATAAGTATGAATTCACTATGGTTAATTTTGCTGCGCCCGACATGGTCGGTCATACAGGCGATTTAAACGCAGGCATAAAGTGTTGTGAAGCTATAGATAGGAGCTTGAAAAGAATTGTTCCTGCATATTTAAAAAAGGGTGGAGCGGTTATGGTAACAGCCGATCATGGAAATATAGAAAAAATGTTAAATCCAAAAACAAAAGAAATTTATACAGAGCACACAACAAATAAAGTTCCTTTTATTTTTATTAGCAAAAACAATAAAGTAGAACTAAAAAGAAGCGGCGCACTTTGCGACATGGCTCCGACAGTTTTAGACTTTTTTGAAATAAAAAAACCAAAATTAATGACTGGGAGGACATTGATTTCAAAAAAATAAATGAACGACGAAAGTAAAAAAATTCCAAAACCAGTAGTGTTAATTATTTTGGATGGATATGGTGCTGGTCAACCATTCAGTGGGAATGCAATAGCCATGGCAAGAACCCCCAACATGGATGACTATATTTCAAGATATCCATCTATGACTATCAGAGCGTCCGGGGATGCGGTTGGTCTGCCATGGGGAGAGGAGGGGAACAGCGAAGTTGGGCACCTCAATCTTGGAATGGGCAGGATAGTCTATCAGCTTTTGCCTAGAATCAATAAGGCAATTAGCGATCATTCTTTTTATAAGGAGAAGGCCTTTATGGATATAGTCGATCATGTAAAAAAGAATGATTCTAGTCTGCATTTGATGGGCCTATGTTCTGACGGAGGAGTTCATGCTTCTATTGATCATTTATTTGCTCTTTTAGTGTTTGCAGCAGAGAATAATATTAAAAAAGTATTTATTCATGCAATTCTAGATGGTAGAGATACAGTTTATAATGGTGGAGAATCATATATAAAATCTATCCAGGCGGCTATTGATAAGAATGGAGTTGGTGAGATAGCTACCGTTGCCGGTAGATTTTATACAATGGATAGAAATAATAATTGGGACAGGACAGAAAAAGCCTATCTAGCAATGACTCAGGGCAAAGGGAATGCAGGTAATGATCCTTTGGAAATTATTAGTAAAAGCTATAAAAATAAAATTTTTGATGAAGAATTTGTTCCAAGCGTTGTTACAAAGGATGGAGACCCCAAAGGGAATATAAAGGAAAACGATGCAGTGATATTTTTTAATTATAGACCAGATAGAGCAAGACAAATAACTAAAGCATTTTGTCTTCCAGAAATTAAAAATTTCAATAGAGGAGAGAAAATTAAAAATTTGAAGTTTGCTACTTTTTCTGAATATGAAAAAGGACTTCCAGTTGATGTTATTTTCCCACCGGTGGTTTTGAAGAATTCTTTGGGAGAGATTATTTCAAGTGCTGGGTTAAAACAGCTAAGGATCGCAGAGACTGAAAAATATGCCCATGTTACTTACTTTTTTAATGGAGGTATTGAAGAGGCATTTCCTGGAGAGGATCATGTTCTAGTCCCTTCACCTGCTCTTCCTAGCTATGATGCCAAACCTGAAATGTCTGCTCCTGAAGTCACCGAAAAAATTCTCAGTGCTATATCAGAGGAGAAATATGATTTTATACTTGTTAATTTTGCCAATGCAGATATGGTGGGGCATACGGCAAACATGGATGCTGCTATTGAGGCGGTTGAAACACTTGACGTCCTTGTGAATAAGATTGTTAAAGCGACTAATGACAAGGAAGGGGTTGTGCTCATTACCGCAGACCATGGGAATGCTGATATTATGTATGACATGCAAGCAGGCGTTAAGCTTAAAGAGCACACTAGCAACCCTGTTCCATTATTAATAATAGGTAATAGTTTTGACGGAAAAACATTCGGCTGGCAGAGTGTTCCAGGTAATGATTTGAGTCTAGTCCCGCCTCAAGGGGTCTTGGCAGATGTTGCACCCACAATATTGAAGCTTTTAGGTCTAGAAAAACCGGAAGAAATGAGCGGAGAGAGTTTGATATAGTTTGCTATTATTGGATATGTTATAATAATAAAAATGTTTAAAAAACTACTAAAAAACAAAAATAGCAATAGTTTAACCCATGTTATTATTGGTCTGTTTTTATTTGTCATTTTATTGTTTTTTTCAAATAATCTTGTAGGATTTGCTAGTTCGGATGCTATTGCTATTCGTGTTTTTCCAAACCTTGACCATTTATCAGCAAGGGATTGGTATAATAAACAAGAATTCACTGGGTCACCTCAGTCAATGCTAGTTGATGGATATGAGGCTGTTCGAGACGGAAACTCAGTTTACGTTAATGTTAGTAATTTAGTGGATACCCCTCCTGGGGATGGAGTGCTTGATGCTCTTTATACAAACATTTATCTTATTACTTACAATATCAATGCTGATAATGAGACAAGCGATATTTTTGGTAATATTTTAGAAAATTGGAAATTTAATTCAAATATTTCTGGGACTGGTTTATGTCATTTTGATACAGCTAGATATTGCGTCTATGATGATGATTGCTCTATAGGAGATTTTTGTGGCAGCTTAAAAGCAAAAGTGATTAGGGATACAAAAAGACTTTCAGATTTGTCTAGCTTAAATATTCGCCTAGATAATTACTATAACGAACACGGGTCTTATCCCTCTCTTTCTTCAGGGTCATACTTGCCAGGAAAGACTCTTTCTGTTTGGCCAAGTTGGACTTCTTCATTTTCTTCTGAAATAGGGGCTAGCGTTCCCGTTGATCCCGTAAATGACCTAGGTCCTTGTGGGGGAGTTGGTTTTGATGAAAAAACTTGCTGGAATGATGTTATTAAAACTTTTTCAGACACCTTGCCCGATCTGCCAACAAATAGTTTAGTGTACGGATATTTTTCTATCGGCAATGGAACAAACTACGATCTTTGTACTACATTTGAAACCCCCTATAATGTTTTACCACCCCTTGCTTCCTTTTCTGGTTGCACTCAAGCTTGCTTGGATTTTGACGGAGATTCATTCGGCTCAGTTGGTTCTGTTTGTGCAAATCCTTTGGCTGATTGTGATGACACAAACCCCAATATAAAACCGGGAGCTGTTGATATTTGTGGTGATGGGATTGACCAGGACTGCTTTGGGGGAGATACTCCCTGTGCTGCAACTTGCGTAGACAATGATGGAGATGGAGTGGATACATGTGATGTTCCAGCTGACTGTGACGATAATGATGCTTCTAGATTCCCAGGCAATCCAGAGATTTGTAATGGCATTGATGATAATTGTTCTGGTGTTACCCCTGATGAAGGTTGTGATGCTGATAACGATAATTATTGTGATTGCGGTCAAACTTTTGTAGATGGTGCTTTTCTTTTGACCTGCACTCAAACTGATAATACTAATGCCGCTTCCAGAGCGACTACTTGTGATTGCGATGAATCGAACACTACAATTAATCCAGGGGCCTCTGAATTATGTGATAACTTAGATAATAATTGTTCTGGTTTTTCTGATGAAGGTTGTGATGCTGACGGAGATGGATATTGTGCTTGTCCACCAGCTCTGCCTAGTATAGTTGTGAATCCTTTTGTATATCCAGTTTGTTCACTAACCAACCCCTTGAGCCCCTTAACCATAGCGCAAACATGCGATTGTATGGATGGTCTTGGGTTTGCTGGCGTAAATCCAGGAAATCTTTCAGAAACGGATTGTACAAACTCCCTGGATGATGACTGCGATGGAGACATTGATGCTCTAGATTCTGATTGCACTCCACTTCCTGGTTGTGGTAACGGCGTTCTAGACCCAGGAGAGGATTGTGATGATGGTAATACCTCAAATGGAGATGGTTGTAATATTTCGTGTTTGTATACATGTGGTGATGGGTTTGTTTCTCCCCCTGAAGAATGTGATGATGCAAATTCTGTGGATGGGGATGGCTGTAATACTGATTCAAATAATTGTCTTCATACTTGTGGAGATGGCTCCCTAGATAGTGGAGAAGAGTGTGACGACGGAAATTCAATTGATGGAGATGGTTGTAACACCCTTACTGCCTCATGTTCTTATGTTTGTGGTGATGGGAGTTGTTCAGCGGCTGAATCGGCCTCTGGATCTTGTCCAGGTGACTGTACTCTACCACCAGTTTGTGGAAACGGAGTAGTGGAGTCAGGGGAGGACTGTGATGACGGAAACACAGTAGACGGGGATGGTTGTAATACAGATTCAAACAATTGTCAGTTTACTTGTGGGGATGGTTTTTGTAGCGCTGGAGAGGCAGGTTTGTGTTTTGCAGACTGTCCGGTGCCGGCAGTTTGTGGTAATGGAGCTGTGGAAATGGGGGAAGATTGTGATGATGGCAATGCTATAGATGGAGATGGTTGTAATAGTAATTGTTTGCATGCTTGTGGTGATGGGACTGTCACTGCTCCAGAAGATTGTGATGATGGTAATACAACCGATGGAGATGGTTGCAATACTTTTTCCAGTTCTTGTGCCTACACCTGTGGTGATGGAACCGTTATAGCCCCAGAAGAGTGTGATGACGGAAACACAGTAGACGGGGATGGCTGTAATACAGATTCAAACAACTGTCTTCATACTTGTGGAGATGGTTCTCTTGATCCTGGAGAAGACTGCGACGATGGTAACACAACGGATGGTGATGGTTGTAATACTATTTCAAGCTCCTGCGCTTACACTTGTGGAGATGGTCTTTGTGACCCCGTAGAATTATTGGCTGGTACATGTTCAGATTGTGTTACCTTCTGTAACTTTAATTTTAACTTTCCTTGTAATTTTCAATAACAAAAAAACACTGTAATAAGTGTTTTTTTTGTTTGTTTGATTTTATAAAAAGTAGAAACCAAGAATACTAACTAAGAAGCCTAGAATTGATCCAGCGACTACTTGTATTGGGGTATGACCAATATTCTCTAGGAGATGAGGATAGTGTTCATCAATCACCTTGTCTTCTTCCAAATCTTTTACTAAGATATTAAGAACACGTCCATGCTGACCGAGATATTTCCTTATTCCAAGAGCGTCTCTAATAACAATTAGGGCGAGGATAGCCGAAATGGCAAAAAGAGGGGAATGCCAACCTTCTTCTAGTCCAATTATAGTAGCCAGGGAAATGGTTATAGCGCTATGCCCGGAAGGCATACCAGAATAGGCAATCATATTCCTCAGTTTAAACTTTTGTTTATTTGATCGAATAAAAAATTTAATTATTTGGGCTAGAATCCCCGCAAAAAGTGGGAAAAATAATATACTATAAATCATATTAATGATATTTATTTATTTAAAATCAATTATTTTTGGAGTTATCCAGGGAGCTACTGAATTTTTGCCAGTTTCAAGTTCTGGTCATTTAATTATACTACATAAATATCTAGGCCTACCAGTGCAGAATGAAGTTATGTTTGATGTTCTTTTGCACTTGGCTACCTTGATAGCCGTAATCGTTTTTTTCTGGGATGACATTAAAAAGATTGTTATTGCTTGGTTTAAAAGTTTTTTTGGATATCGGTCTGATTATACAAAGTTGTCATGGTTTATATTGTTGGCAACTATGCCTGCTGCGTTAGTTGGTTTTTTCTTTGAGAATCTTATTGAAAATGTTTTTAGAAGCGTTTTGGTTGTTGCCTTTATGTTAGTTCTTGTAGGGGTTTTCTTTATTGTGGTAGAAAAAATTGCCAAAAAAGAAAAGACCTTAAACCAACTAAATGCAAAAAACTTTTTGTTTATTGGGATCGCTCAAGCCTTGGCCCTAATCCCCGGAACTTCAAGATCTGGTATTACAATTATAGCAGGTCTTTTTACGAAGCTAAAGAGAGAGGAGGCAATAAGAATTTCTTTTTTAATGTCTATTCCAATTATTGCTGGGGCTTCGTTGCTTAATTTGGGAGCGCTTTTGAGCTCGGGAGTAGATAAAAACGAATTAATAGTTATGACAATCTCTTTTGCTTCAGCCTTTTTTTCAGCAATTCTAGCAATAAAATATTTCCTAAAATTTGCCACTAAGCATGGTCTGGTGGTTTTTGCCTATTATCGATTCCTGCTCGCGCTTCTAATCGTATTAACTTATTTACTTGCTTAGAAACCTATATTTTTTATACTTACTAGTTTAAATATAAAAAGATAGATAAAACCAAAAAAAGTAAAAAGAAGATCTAAATATTTTTGGTCTTTTTTATTATCAACTGGCAATATATTATCAGTTGAATTAAGAACGTAATAGTTATTATTGTTGAATTTATTTTCTAAAACTGTATTTTGAGTGTGAGATAGGGAATATATGTTGTTTATATCTTGGGATAAATTTTGATTAAAGTTAAGCACAGATATTTCACTAATAGATGGTTCGACTAAAAGAGGTTTAGCAAAAACCTGAACTACCAATATGCTGTTCCTCCCCTCATAGCTGTCTTCTAATACTGCGACTCCAATTTCTGAGAACTTTTCGTTAATAATGTTTTTATAATGAGTAGGAGAATCTTTCCATGCCTGCATAAGCCCTTCACTGGTTACAAAGTTAATGCCTAAATTTTCTCCAACATACCTATATTCATAACCTACATCTTTTACCCAGGCTGAAAATTTTCTATCATCAAAATTGTGCTCAAATCTTTGTTCAGAAAATATTGCCTCTGCTTTATCATAGGCCGCTTTAGAGAGGTGTTGGTTTACCGACAGGGGATCTAGGTCCTTTTCTATTCTTTCTTTGTTGCTTAATTCTACAATTTTTTCTGGGCTAATTGAGCTCAGATAGGCAGTTTTAGGGAATAAAAAAACTCCTACAAATAATAGAAGCATTGCTATTGAAGTATTAAATTTGCCTAATATTAAAAAATATTTTTTATTTTTTAAAGTATTCATTTGTTTTTTTTGTTTTTGTTTTTGGAGTTTTTAACTCTATTATCATTATATCACAATACTTAAAAAAATGCAAGTAATATTAGCTAAAATCATAAGATTGCTCTATCTAATTCATTCTGATATTATTAGAATATTAAAAACATATGATAAAAAAACTCAAAATTATAGTTATTCTTTTGCTTGTATTTTCTCTATTGGTATATATTTTTTACAGAAATAGTATTTACAAGGGGGCGGATATTAATACCTCGATAAGTGAATTCTCAATATCAAAAGGAGAAGGAGTGTCTTCGATCGTTAATAGGTTGTTTGAAGAAAACTTGATCAGCTCTAAGCTTTATTTGAGATATTATCTTTGGGAGAAAAAATTGGACAAAAAGATCCAATCAGGCAAATACCAGCTTAGTAAAAACTTGTCTCCCGCAGAGATAATTGCAATTTTTGTTCGAGGTGATGTTATCGAAAATGAGAAAAATGTAAAAATTATTGAAGGGTGGAATCTTTTGGATATAGCAGAAAATTTTGAAAAAAATAACATTTCAAGCTCTAAAGACTTTCTTTCTTTGACAGAAGCGCCAGTCAGTAGTTGGGTTTTTGAGTTTTAAAAACCCTCCTTCCTTGACTCAGTTCCCAGAGGTCACGATTTGGAAGGCTATATTTATCCAGACACCTACAGGGTATATAATAATGCAAGTGTTTCCGATATTGTATTTAAAGCTTTGAATAATTTAAAAAACAAAGCTGATTCTAAACTCTTGGGTGATATAGAAAAATCCGGAATGACTTTCCATGAAGTTATGACTCTAGCTTCTATTATCGAAAAAGAAGTAAGGAATAAAGATGATATGAAAACAGTGTCAGGGATTCTCATAAAAAGGATGAATATTGGAATGAGGCTAGAGGTCGATTCCACTATTAACTATATTACAGGGAAAAATGACCCCGGAGCATCGTATAAAGATTTAGAAATTGATTCACCATATAATACTTATAAAAACTATGGTCTACCCCCAGGGCCAATTTGCAACCCCGGGATAGAAGCAATTAAGGCAGCAGTCTATCCTAAAGAAAGTGATTTTTTGTTTTATTTAAATCGGCAAGATACTTTTGAGACAATATTTAGTAAGAACTACGATGAGCATCTTAGAAATAAGGCAAAATATTTAAATTAGGCATTATCAGATAGTTCAAAAAATGGTATAATCTAAGTATACTCAAAATAAGGAGGTCTATGTCCAAGGATTACGAAGACAATTTTGATGATTACTCACAAACTGAATTGAGTAGCAATTCAAGTAATTTTCTAAAAAAACTAATAATTATCGCCGCCGCGATAATTGTTGTTTTATTGATAATTGCCTTTGTCGTCATTTTAATTTTTTCTAAAGCTCCTAAGAAAAGTGATCCCGTTATTATTGATGATCCAAGCTTGATTGAAGACACGGCCACTGGAACTGGCAAACTGCCTGAGTTTGGTGGACTGGAAGATGGTAAGGACACAAGTGATAAAGGAAATTTTTTAGAAGCAAATGCGGAATCTTTATTCTTCGCAGATTTTTATACAGTACCTTCTGTTGATTATAATTATAAATTAAACACCTATGAATTACCAGTAAATGTTAAAGCTGACATAAAAAACTACCCACATGTTTCTAAACAGTTAGAGTTGGAACCATATATTTATCAACTTAATTCAGACGGTGTGGTGATTATAGACAATCCATTTAAAAAAGAAGCAGATGATTTTTATTCTTCATATAGGAAATTAAGAGAACTAGGTATCCCGGTTTTTATTACTAGTGACTTTATTTCATATTATCAACAAAATATTCTGAAACAATCTTTCAAAGAAATAGAAAAGAGTGTTTTTTATGAAAATCTCTGGAATATTTCTGAAAAAATGTATGAGATTTCAAGCACAAGATATAGAACACATTATGCAGAAAAAGGCATCACGAATGATCCGGTATTAGAAGGAGAGAGACTGACGGCTTCATACTTTGCAACCATCCTTGAGCTTTTAAAGCCGATGGAAAATCAAATCAATAGAGGCACAGCCTTAAACGATGATACTAAATTTACTGAACAAGAAGCTCAGGATTATGAGTATATGCTTTTAGAATATATACGAGATGATGTTTTGCGTGAGGTTGAGTTAATAAGAAAAGCCTCTGGAATTTCAAAATCACACATTTTTCTTCAAGATATAGATTATTCTTACTATAAGATACCAGAGAGTTATCAGAAAAATTCAAAACTTAACAATTTTTACTTGGCCACAAAGATGCTGAATCATCTTTTCCCGCTTTATTATAGAAATGAAACATGCCTTGAATGTGCTCTCGACAAAGAGGATTGGCGGATAAATATTACAGCGGCGAATATAATAGCTCGAGATTTTCAAGAAAATCAAGACGTAAAAAATGAATGGGCCGCTATTTATAAAATAATTTCTTTTTTTAGTGGCCTTAGGCAAGAGTTAACCTATCTTCATTTTGATGAAGCTTTTAGAGGAGTTTTTGGCGACAGAACTATCGAAGATGTTTTTTCTCGAGATAATGAGACCTGGGATGAAGACCATTTAAAACTTCAAGAAAAGATTGTCGAATATAAATTTTCTTACCTTGAAGGTTCTCTTGATAGAAACGAGTCTGAGCTCAAGAATAAAATTGGCATGAGGATTCTGCAGGAGAATTATTGGCCAAATGACTATATTTTTTCTAGTTTATCGGGAAGCGATTTACAATACAGTGAAAAATCTGATGATATTAAGTTGCCTTTAACTGCTTGTTCAGAAAAGCGGGGGGCTAGAGTATTTCGATGTGTCGCAAACGGCTTGGATGTTCTAAACATAGTTTATCCCATGTCTGAAAATGATAAATATATTGAAAATACTTTGTATAGTAATTTTACAGTGCGAAGAGATCTTTTAAGTAATGAAATTTCTAAATTTAATCTAAATAGTTGGCAAAGTAATATGTATTGGTCAACTCTTGATACAATTTCTGTATTTCTAAATGTGCCGAAAGAGAATTCTTTGGTTTTTATGGACACAGAAGCCTGGAGAGAAAAGACCACAAACACCGCCCTAGGTATCTGGACAAACCTTCACCTTGATTCAGATATATTACAAATTAACGACGTAAGAACTACAAGCGGGTTTGATGCTACTGGAGAATGTAATGAGTACAACTATATTGAGCCAAATCAAGCTTTAGTCCAAGAGCTGATCGCAAAAACAAACATGTTAAGTGATATGCTTGTTGCGCTTGGGTTAACCAAGAAAACAAATCTTGTTACTGGTGAATTCAAGGAATTAAATAGAAATTTGATGACCCTATCGGAAATAATTCAGAAGGAATTAAATAACGAGGTACTGGAAAAGGGGGATTGTGAATTTATCGAAGAATTCGCAAGTAATTACATTGTTGTAGACTATGGTGAAGAAGAACATATTATTAAAGTTGAAAATTCAGGAGCAATCAAAGAAAGAATAGATGGTGTGAATATGCTTAGCGCGATTAAAAAATTTGACGAAAGTAAAGTAATAATTATGGGCCCAGTATTTAATTATCAAGAGTCTAGAAGGTAGAGCTTGACCTTTTATCAAAAAATTGATAGTATATATAAAGTTACCGCAGACAGTGGGCAAAAAATAAGACCCACCTAGGAAACTAAGGCGAATATTAGCTTTTTTAATGTCTGTGGAAACACAGATTTTTTTATTTTATAATTAGTAATTAAATAATATAAAAATATGCCTAAAACAAAGGAACAAAAGCAAGAAATCCTTCAGGCTCTAAAAGACAAAATTAGCAGATCGAAATCTGTCATTTTTACAAAATTTGATGGTTTGGGTGTTAAAGAAAATGAAGAGTTAAGAGGTGAACTTGGAAATGAAAATAATGAATATTTCGTTGCCAAGAAAACTTTATTAGATATTGCATTCAAGGATTCAAAAGTCGATGGCCTGGATGTTAAGAGTTTTGATGGTAGGGTTGCCGCTGTGTTTGGATATGATGACGAGGTTTCACCAGCTAAAGTAGTTGATAAATTTATTTCTAGCCACGAAGGAAAGGTTGAGTTTGTTGGTGGTATCCTAGAAAATAAGTTTATGGGGCCCGATAGTGTGAAACAGCTAGCAGGTCTTCCAAGCAAACAAGAACTTTATGCTAAGATTGTTGGTTCAATCAACGCTCCAGTTTCAGGTTTTGTAAACGTATTAGCAGGAAACCTAAGAGGACTAGTTACAGTCTTGAAAGCATTTGAAGAAAAAAAATAATAATTTATTAATAATAATTAATCCGTTTTTACGGTAAAATAAAAAATATGTCAGAAGAAAAAACACAAGAAACAAGCGAGGTTGTAGTTCCTGAAAAATTTCAATCACTAGTTTCTGAAATCGAAAAAATGTCAGTTCTAGATTTAGCTGAGCTAGTTAAAATTCTAGAAGACAAATTTGGTGTTTCTGCAGCTGCTCCAGCAATGATGGTAGCAGGTGGTCCTGCCGCAGGCGGTGAAGCAGAAGCTGAAGAAAAAGATAGCTTTGATATTGAAATCACCGAAGCTGGTGGAAACAAAATTGCTGTCATTAAAGCAGTTAGAGCTATTACAGAGATGGGTCTAAAAGAAGCAAAAGACCTTGTTGATGCAGCTCCAAAGGTTGTTAAGGAGGGAGTTAAGAAGGAAGAGGCAGAAGAAATCAAAGGACAACTAGAAGAAGCAGGTGCAAAAGTAACATTGAAATAAACCAATTTCACAAATAAAAAAAAGAACCTAGAAAGGTTCTTTTTTTTATTTTATTAAAAGGCAAATGAATAAATAGAATTGTTTGATAATATATAGAAGGTTTTATTTTCTTCATCTAGAATAATATCGTCTATGGAGTTTAGATTTTTTGACTGGTATTGTTCAATAAATTTTCCGTCTTTTCGGAATGAGATGATTCTTGATTTTTGTCCTTCAAGAATATATAATAAATCTTCGTTTTGGGAGACAATTAATTTGTTAGCGTTTTCAACTTCTGGCTCTACTAGATCTTGGATAAAATTTTCTTGATCTCCTTTTAAAAACTTATTTATTTGACCTGATGTGTCAAGGGTGAAAATATTTCCGTCAATACTTAGGGCAACTGATTTTGAAAGGTCGATATCTTCGTTAAGCCATGTGGAATATTGAGCAAAACCGCTATCACCAGTTTCGTATCTATAGATTTGAGAGTTGTTTGAATCAAGCATATATGGTCGATTGTTAAAAATTTTCATATCTTTAATATCAGAATTATCTTCTTTGGCTAAGTCTACTTGGAATATTTCTTCAGAACCCGAGTCTAGTTTTATTATGCTTTCATTGTTGTACCAATAGATAGAGCCGTCATCTGAAACAATAGGAGAAGACAAGTTATTAAAAGATTTATTGATGTCAGTAATTGTTGTAGCTAGTTTTGAGTTTATATCATAAATATAGATAGAATCTTGGTCAGGGTCACTAGCGTATATGTTGTTGTCAAGAAGAACTATAGAGCTTACTTTGGCATTTTTGTTTACACTGCTAAAGTTTACCATGGATTCGCTCAGAGGTATTTCGACCACTTTTCTTACTTTGTCAATTTGTTCGTTAAGTTTTGTATAAAAATCATCATATTGTGTTTTTTGTTCTTCTGTTTCTTGAGGGAGTGTGTCGAGAAGGTCGCGAATTTCAATAAATAATTCTTTAGCTCCATCATCGTTGTTGTATAGGAGATTTGCTTCGGCTTGATTTTGCTTTTGTTCAATCGATGACTTTAATTCATTGTATTGAGCAAGTTTCTCTGCCGCTAGCTTTTCTTGGTTTGATTTGTTTATATTGTAAAATATTCCGAAGACCGAAAAAATAAATATAATTATTATATATTTATATCTTCCACGCATTAGGGAAAAAATAGATTTCATTTTAGTGAAAGCGCTAGTTGAGTACTGAAGAGTGGAGTTTTTTGTAGCATTTAATTTTTCTTTGTCACTTAGATATTTAAACAGAAAGAAAATAGAGTTAAGAATAAGAATCAACAATGATTTTGTGGCGTTTAAGAGTTTCTTTGAATAAAATTTAAATACCCTGGGATTTATTTTTGATTTAGTTCTGGTGAAGAGATCGTCCTGTTTTTGGCTCCCTTTTGCCATTTTAGATAAAAGCTCTACCGGTGCTTTAGCATATTTTTTTACTTTCGAAGCTCCAGTGGGACTTAAAATTTCCTCTGTTTCTTGTTCGGTGTTATTTAATTTGTTAATAGAAGATTCATTATTGTTAGAGATCGGCGTAGTATTTGCTTCCGCACTTAGCAGATTCGAGCTTTTTATAATAATACCAATAAATGAAATGTACTCATTAATTTGAGCGAGAGTATTTTTCATTTGTTCAACGGCGCTTGTTGGTGGTAGTTTGGTTACAATATCAGAAAGCTGGTTAGGCGACAGGTATTCTGGAAGCGGTTCGTTGGAAAAAACAAAAGTACTTCCTTCCGGTATGGTCCCACTGATAACGTTTGTAAATATTTTGTCTCTTGAAGCATCTTCTTCAGTGGATGAATTATTTAAATCAATTGTTTTATAGCTATTGTTTTGACTTTGTGCTTTTTTGTATATCAAAAGAGACCTGTTTTTACCAGCAGTGCTGAAGTGAATTTCGTCATTGTAAATAAGACCAATCGTTGAATTAAGAGATTTGGTAGATATTTTGATTTTTTCTTCTTTTATAAACTCAAGAATCTTTTTATTTGCTTTTGAAATAACTGATTCAAATATGTGTTCAATCCTTAGGGATGGAATTTTTTCCTTCAAGATTAACTTTTCGTTTTGATAATAAGAATTGTTGATAAAATTAATAAGGAAATTAGAAAGCTTTAAGCCGTCTGACCTTTTTGTTTCTATCTCTAGTAATATAAAAATTTTACCAGCCAATGCTTCTTTCTCCGAATCAGGTTCAGCAACAAAAACTTCACTGATTGTACTGTTCTTGCTTGCAGGTGTTAAAATAAGTTGTCCAATCCTGTGTCCCATATAGAGTTATTTTTTTTGACTATTTTATGTTATTATTATACTATAAAAAAATACAAACGTTAAGAAAAATAAAAAGGCTAAAATTAAGTGATAAATTATGTTAGGCAAGCTTTTTGGATCTAATGCAAGAATAAAAATTTTAAAATTGTTTCTTTTACATCCAGAAGAAAAGTATTATATTAGACAAATTTCAAGGGATTTGAGCTTGCAGATTAACTCAGTTCGAAGAGAACTTGAAAATCTTGAACAATTTGGCTTGCTTAAATCTTTCTCAGCTAAAGACTCAGCTGTTGCCGAAGAGTACGACACAGTTAAAACCAGGAATTCTACCACTACCAGAAAGAAAGAAAAAAAACTTGATGCGGCAACCGGACAAGAAAAAAAGTATTTTCAAGTGAATAAAGAATTTGTTCTCTATGAAGAGATAAAAGACCTGATAGTAAAGTCTCAAATGCTCTATGAGAGAAACTTTGTTAAAAAAATTCAAGAACTTGGCAATCCACAACTTTTTTATTTAACTGGTTTTTTTGTAAATTCCGATAATTCTCCAGTGGATTTATTTATTATAGGGAAACTAAATAAATCTAAATTAGCAAAAATAATAAATGATCTAGAGCGTGAAATGGGGAGAGAGCTAAATTATACTATCATGGATCAAAAAGAATATTTATTTAGACGTGATATGACAGACGTTTTTCTCTATAATGTTTTAGAAGGCGATAAGATAGTAATAGTTGATAATATTGGCCTAGCTTAAAAAATTTTTCACAAAAAATAATCCTGCTTAGCAGGGTTTTTTGTTTTATGAAAATGTTGTATAATATAAATATAAACTAAATGATTTTTCAAAGTAAAAATCAGTTTTTAATATCTATTGAAGAAAATGGTAGGGGATATAAATAAAAAAATATCAGAAATATACGAGAAGTATAAGAGTGATATCCAAAAGGCTAAGGACCTGAAAGATCAGGAAATGGCAAGTCTTTTAGAGCGAGCAGAAAATGAATATGTAGAAAAATTAAAAAAAGATATAAATTTATAAGCTATATATGACAGACGACAAAAAGCCTGAAGAATTATTAAAATCTCCCGAAGAAGAAAGTGAGGTAGAGTCTCGGGAAAATTTTAGTCTTAATGCTTCAAAGGAAAAAATAGAGCAGATAAAAAATAGTTTTGAAAAAACTGTTTCCTCTGCTCGTCAGGAGCTGGCAAATTCAAAGGACAAATTGCGGGCTATTTCTGAAACAAACTTTTTTGGAGATGCTTTGAAAATTTTTAAGTACTTTGAGGAAAATGCCTATAAAGTTTTTAATCAAGCAAGCCAAGAAGCAATGCAAGCGCTTAATGCCGAAGTAAAAAATACTTACGCTAAGTTGTCTGAGACCGGTGCTCTTGGGGGCGGTTTGGAGTTAGAGAATCATATTAATGCCTGCAAAGCGTTGATTAATGAATTACAGACTGAGCAAGATAAAGTAAATCAAAAATACAACGAAGTTAAAAGGGTTTATGAGAATGAGAGAGATGGTGATAAATATATGGATATTCCAGGTCTTGATGAGGAGAAGCTTCATGAGGGTGATTATCCGAGTGATGAACAAATTGTAGAGAGCAAAGTTTCTTCTGTAGGTAGTGTTGAGGAATCTGTGAAAGTAAATGAGAATGAAGAGCTATTTAAGAAAGGACTTGAGAATGTTCAAGGACCCCATGAGTTATATGAGTTAATAAGACAAATTGGTCCTGTGGAGCAGGGTGGTAAGACCTATGATCCGGAAGACCTGGTCAATAGGATTCATGAGGTTGTGCTTGAAAATAAAAACTTAAATAGCCTTCCAAGAATTAGCTCTCTAAGAGATGTAGTGAAATTAATAAGACAGAAAAGTCTCGAAGTGAAAGATGGAGTCAGCTCTGAAGATGTTGATGCAAAAGAAGATGATACAGAAAATATTGATTTTAGAGAACATGAAAGCATCCAGTCAGAAGATAAAAAAGAAATAGTTGGACTTGAGCCTAGAATTAATCAGGTAATTAAAGTGAGAAGGACCAGTGGTGATATTGAAGATGATTGGATTGTGTCACAGGTTCGTGGAAATATTATTTCAGTTTGGAAAAAAAATCCTGATGGTGAGGGTAATCTTGTTAAGGGAATTAGTATCTCTGATTTTCAGGAACTGAATGAGGGGGACGAAATAAGAATGTCTAATCCTAACAGCTCGATTGACAATGCAGAAAACTCTAGTGTTGAGCATGAGATTAAGAAAGTAAAAAAAGAAGATTTTTCATTTTCAAAAGAAGATGTTTTAGCTGCAATGGAAGATGGAAAAAATAGATTGATTAAAGTTAAGAGAAGTTCAGGGGATATAGAAGATGATTGGTTTATCATGGGCTATGTGAGAGGGCAGGCTCTTGTTGTAAAATACTCCGAGACTAAAGAAGACCCTTTGTACAAGATTATTTCTGCCGAAGAGTTGGAAGAATTAAATAAAAATGATGAAGAAAATGAACATAAAACTGAAAATATAAGTGAAACATCTTCAGGTGAAATTAAGTTAAGTCCAGAAGATATTGCTCTTATAGAAGAAAATTTGGGCATTAAGATGGAAGATTTAAAGAAGATAGAGGGTTTTGGTGAATTGTCAGAAGGGCAACAGATTTTAGCGATGGAGAACATGAAACAGCTGTTACTTGGTAAGGTTATTTCTGAGTCGGATGCACAATATAAAGAAGACCAAAAGAATAGGGGTTTTCTAAAAAAAGTTTGGGGGGCATTTAGCAAGCATAAAAAAGTTGCAGATATTAAAAAAGACAAATTATCTGAAATGAGAAATAAGAACCTTATGGAGGGTGATAGGGAAAAGGATTATGAGAATTTGTTGAAGCAAATTGTAGATGTAATGAGGTCTAGTGGTCCTGAAGTGGAATTGGTTGACGGAAAGACAAGAATGAATTTTATTGGAGAACAAGAGGGCATGACCGAAGAAGAGAAGGAAGCTATTAAGCAGTTTAATATAATAGCCTCTAATTTTTCAAAAACATCACAAGACAAGTCTTTTGGCAGTAAGCATGACAGAGAAGTGTATAGCATGAGACAAGCTAGGTTTGAAAAGGCCTTGCAGGAGATGCTTACTTTGATGGCTTCTAAAGGTTCTGAAGTAGAAGCTATGCAGAGAATTAGTGAAATAGATAAGAGCGTTAGAATGACTCAGTATTTTAATGCAAATCCAGATGTGGAAGATCAAATAAAAAACATAAAGGATGGTAAATGGTACAAAGAAGCACTCAAAGGCGTTGTGACAGAAAGGCTTTTGTTTTCTGGAGGTGGTTATATAGCGAGAGGGGCAACTGGGGCAGTATTGGGTTTTGCAGCCGCACCCCTAGTGGCAGCTTCAATTGGTGGTTTGCGAGCCTATCAAAGAGGAAAGGGGGAGTTGAGCGAAAATGATAGGTTGGCTAGAGAGGGTGTTCTTGATAAGTCTGAGCAAGCCAAAAATATAGTTAGCGGAGATGGACTTTCTCAAAAATTAAATAGAATGTTTGACGACCTGGAGACACTTCAGCAGGATGCTGAAACAAATCAAGAAAAAATTGATGAATTATTATCTAGGATAATGACTAGGCTAGATTTCACACAGGAAAAAATTGCTGATGGATTAGTTAATTATGGAGAGATCGACAATAGAGTGTCTTCTGAATATTCTCTTGTTAGTGCTGTAGCAAAAGCAAAAGTTTTAGTCTCTGAAAACAGTCCTGCGGTAAAGGAAGAGCTAGAGCAGAGACTTGAGAATTTCTTGAATCTCAAAGAGCAAAAAATAAGCTCTGAAAGAAGAAAATTTATTTTTAAAAAGGTTCGTAATGGTGTGATCTGGAGTGCTGGTTTTGCTGTTGTCGGTGCCGGTATAAGAGAGTTGCAGGGAAATTTTTCAGGGAGTAGAGAAGAGCTTGCTGATGGTGTTTCCTCAGATAAATCTGGATTTAAGGTTCCAATGAGAGGGGGGACCCCTTTAGTGGAAAATGGAGAATTTGTTTATCCAGAAGGCTTTAATCCTAATGTTGCAGAGCAAACAAACACTCCTCCATACACAGCATTTGGTGAAGAAGCAGTAAAGACTGCTGAAGAAGTTACAAAAAATATTCCTGAAGAACCCTATGATTCAGTTTTTGCTAGAGAGGCTGAGATAGACGCAGTTGACAGTGCTGGTGATAGAGGCTTCGAAAATGATAGAGATGGCATTGATGCTAGTAAGGTGGTCACTGAGGCTGAGTCTAAGGTAGAGATTTCAAATGAATTACTTGAGAAAGCAATGATTCGAAAAGGGGAAGGAATAGAACATGCCCTAAAAAGACAATTGGTTGACAATCCAAAAGTTTTTGGTTACAAGGGTGATCTCGGTGATGCGGAGGCTGTTAAGGAGTGGTCTGGCCGAGAGGCTCATAGGTTAGCAATAAAGGCTGGCTATGTTGACCTAGATACCGGACAGGAGGTGAGAGTTGGTTCAGCTGGCATAGGCAAAGTTTCTTATGTTATCGACACAGACCCTCAGAGAGGGGCTTATGTTCATGAGGTGTACAAAGATGGAGGAGTGGTAAGTGAAGAGGGGCATTATATTAATAGTAATAATAAATTTGAAGGTGCTGATAAAGGCAATTTAGAAAAATATGAATATAAACATAATCCATCCTCTGGGCCAGCTGAAAAAGTTTTGGATAAAGAAGATTTAGAGAATCCTCATAATGATCTAGACGCCAAGGAGGCATTGAAAAAAAGTATTGAGGATAAAATTTATAACAAGGGTAGTTTTTTTAGAGATCAATCAGAAGAATGGCAGTATAATAAAGACTTAAAAGCGAGCGATGTTTTGGAAGGAAAGTTTAGGTACCCAGGAAGACTTGAAAATGAAGGTCCTCCTCAATACCAATATGATTATAGTAAAACTGAGGAGATGAACGAAATATTAAAAGAAGAATTTTTGGCTAACCCAGCAGATAAACGTGATACTTTTTTGGGAGATAGACTTGATATCGCAGAATTAACCAATAGAAAAGAATTGAGTTCAGAACTTCAAAAAGTTAAGAATCTCATTGGACCCCCTAAAGAAGGTGAAACAGTTGAACAATATTTATTGAGAAATCAAGAAGCACTGGAGGGCGCCGGCAACTCAATTCAGAAATCTGGAGATATTGGAGAAGTTGATCTTGCTGAACCAACACCAGAGGTCGCTGAACCAACACCAGAGGTCGCTGAACCAACACCAGAGGTCGCTGAACCA